>NZ_AGFX01000015.1 GCF_000236805.1 Paenibacillus peoriae KCTC 3763
CCGAACGGTAAAATCGACCGTAAAGCACTGCCTATGCCAGAATTGGCAAGTAGTTCAGATATTGTCTACGTTGCTCCAAGAAATGAAGTGGAACAACAATTGGCGAATCTCTGGCAAACGGTGCTTGGTAGAGAACAGGTAAGTATCGACGAGAACTTCTTTGAACTTGGAGGACATTCTTTAAAGGCGATTCAACTCGTCACCAAAGCACAGGAATCAGGTATTCCATTGGGCATACATCAAGTGTTGCAACACCAAACCATTCGAAGCTTGTCCGATCTGCTATCCCTTGATAAAGTTGCCACCAAGCAAGATACTTCATTGCTTACAGATTTAACGGAAGCTGAACAATGGATTAGCGAAACCTTTGGAGTACAGGCTATGCTTCAATTCGTAGCCAACGATGAGCACGACTATGTATTTTTGCAGGTATATCCGTACCGACCAGATCAGATGAGTGAAATGACCGTGGGAATTTCGTCTCATATTCATTCTGAACTGCACCCTCACTATATCGTTCCTATGGGTGAGGAAGACGCCGGCCAATGGGTCAGCACAGGGTATGCAGAGCTGGAGCAGACAGACGAGGAGCAGGCAAACAGCCGTCAGCGTCCGTTAGAGTCTGAGGAATGGATTATAAAAATCGCTAAAATGAATGCCCGCTGGAATAAGTACCTACTCAGATCAAAGGTTATCCATCGTTTCCCGCTGGCTCCTGCTCAGCATTATCATTTGATGCACCCGGCTCCCTCGGGTACCGTGATCCGGCTGGACCAATACGTGGATGTGGAGCGTCTGACTACAGCGGTTCGACAGTTGATTCAACGCCATGAATTACTGAGAAGTGTGCTTGTATGTTCGGATGGAATATGGGAATGGGAAGTACGGTCAACTCCAGAACATATTTCATTGCCCTGTGTAGATCTTTCAGTCTATCCTGTGAAGGAACAGCAACAGCTTCTTACATCCATCATGTCAAATCTCTATTTTGAACCTTATGAGCAGACCAAATCTTTGCAGTACCGGATTACGCTGGTTCGCTTGAATCTGCGGGAACACTTACTGCTGCTGCCATGTTCACATATTATTTTTGATGCTACGAGCAGTGTAGTTCTGCATAATCAGCTTCTTGAGGAATACGATCACACACAGCAGAGTCAGACAGTTAAAACATTCCATTATCACGATTATGTCGATCTTATCCGTCAAGGTCCTCAAGGAATCAGTGATCAGAACATTGTGGAGCAATTTAAGCTCCATGCGTTTGACAACAACAATAGCCGAATCCATACAAGGACCCGGGAATGTAACTATGCAGAATCCACCTCATTTACTTGGGAACTGAAGCTGCATGATATTCCAAAACAGGACGGGGCTGCAAACCTGTCGGATATTTCGTTGCAAATGGGATTTCAGTTCTTTAGCAGTTACTTTGAACAGTCCGAAGTTCCATTATGGTTGACGCAGTATGGACGACAATATGGGGATCGGAACTACTTTGGGTCACTGGGAGAATATATTGATCATATTCCTGTTTTGCTCCAGAAGGAAGAGGAGATATCCTATGAAAACGATATTCAGAAGCCCTTGGATGTTGCCGTAAATCACTATTTGAATTTCTTCAATTTGATCTTTAACGAAGAAATGAAATCAGCTTACCCGCAATCAAGCAGCATTCTAAAAAAGAATTTTGAACAATTACCTATTGTGTTCAACTACTTGGGTGAAATGCAGGAAGACTCGAAGTTGCTCGGTACTTTGAATAGGCCGAAAAAAGAGGCTAATGGAGGCAAAGCCATTTTCTTCGAGTCTGCTTATACAGCAAGTGTTCTGAAAATTTCTCTGTTCCTTCCGTATGAGGAAGACTACGAGGAAATTTATCGAATCTTCCAAGCTGTAAATGAAAAGGTCCTTTCGGGTCTGACCATACCGCAGTAAAGAACTGAAGATATACGTTTTAACTATAAAAAAATCTTATCAATCCCCCTCTCTCATGAAAGTAACCGATATAAGGGTGCTTTCGGGTCATGTCAACCGAGAGAGGGAATTTTTTATATACAAGCAAACTTTCACGAAAAGGGCATCCGCAGCTTCATGTGGGACGACTGTAACGCATTACAAATTGGTTTGTTAAGCACCAGATATAACACAAAATCCGTTTCTTACACATACTACACAGAAATTTTACAAAAATTCATTAAAATTTACAAACAATGCCTGATTTTTAGACAAAAGAGGGCATTGTTTGTGTGTATAATATATTTATACATTATAATGCCATACTTTAATTTACTTTTATGTTTATAATGAAACAAAAACATTTATATATCGCAATTTTTTCTTATTAAAGGAATTTAAAAAGATATTGACATTTTTCGAATCCATATTTATTATATAATTAAAATATTTCACATTTAATGTTTACATATGGAAAAAATCCTGTATGTCCTCAGTAATTTCTCATCACATTCATCTATGATGCTGAATTTTAGGTTCCAAGCCTGAAATTCCAGTATACTCCATGGTTTTTACACTTCCAAGTCTACTCACACGCCTGACTTTTGATCTCAACCACACCACGAATGGAAACTCCATAACCAATTCACTTTTACATGTCGATTACTGTTTTTCTGGTAATATTTTTTGTTGCTTTTTGCTGTATTTACCTCTACATCCGATGTCTTCATACATATGTACATTAACACCTGAATCGTAAAAACATTTTTGTTTTGCCACATCTTTGTGGGGAGGAAAGGGGTTTGGTATGAATTACATGGCTTTGGTTTTTCCGGGACAAGGGTCTCAGTATGTAGGAATGGGAGCGGCATGGCATAGCGGCTTTACAGAAGTGGATCGCTTGTTCGAAGAGGCTGCTGATATTTTGGGATATGATCTGAAAGCTTTATGCATGTCAGGTCCGCTTACCCAGCTATCCAGAACATTCTATACTCAGCCCGCACTTCTTACGATCAGCGTTATTGCATTCCGGCGTTATATGCACGAAATCGGGATTATCCCTGAATTTTCAGCAGGTCATAGCCTGGGTGAATATTCAGCTCTGGTAAGTAGCGGTGTTCTATCCTTCGGTGACGCTTTACGACTGGTCCAAGAGCGGGGACGCTTCATGGAAGAAGCCGCAGTGGCCGGACTGGGCAGCATGATAGCCGTTCGCGGAGCTGAGCCAGGCGCCGTGGAAGAATTCTGTCGTTTGCACTCCACAATCGATCAGCCTGCTGCCATTGCCTGTTACAATTCACCTAACCAGCATGTCATTTCAGGTCATCACACCTCCGTCGCTGTGGTAGCTGGCGAGTTAGAACAGCGGGGAGCCCAAATTACGCGCTTGCAGGTCAGCGGTCCTTTTCATTGTCCGCTCATGCAGCATGCTGCGGATAGACTGACCGCAGAGCTGCAAAAATACACTTTTAATGAGGCGAAGTGGCCCGTGATCTCCAATGTGACGGCTCAGCCATACTCCGATGTTGACAGCATCCGTCAAGGATTGATTTTGCAAATGACTCACCCGGTTCGGTGGATTCAAACCATGCAGTATATGGCGAATCATGGCGTGAAACAAGGCATCGAGTTAGGTCCACGAACGGTGCTGAAAAATTTGGCGAAGGAAATAAACACGACCATTGAATTGCTGTCCCTGGACAGAGACTTGGATCGCGTTGAACTGGAACGCCGTTTCTCAATCCGTGATTGGGTTGCTCGTTCCCTTTCACTGGCGGTGTCTACCCCCAATGCCAATTGGAATGAAGATGATTATCGAAAAGGTGTTATTTTACCTGTTCGGAGACTGGAAGAATTATTGCGAAACTCGCAATCAGGCAGCAGTCCACCTCCTGCTTCTGAGCAAAGACAGGAAATACTGGAGTGTATTCGCCTGGTGTTGCAAACCAAACAGGTCTCCGAAGGAGAGCAGAAAGTAATGTTAGAGCAATTGAGGAGGGATCAGGATGGAGCAGTTTCAAACTTTAGTTGAAATCATTCAAGACCGTGCAAGCCGGGATGAGAACGGAATCACCTTTATTTCCGGTGATAAACAAGAGGAATACGTTTCCTACAGTGAACTTCTGGAGCAAGCATCAAAGGTACTTTATGAATTACAGGAGAAAGGGATACAACCTGGCGATGAGCTGATCATGCAGATCGACGACAATCATACCTTTGTGAATGTATTTTGGGGTTGCCTACTCGGTGGAATCGTTCCTGTTCCTGTAAGTATAGGAAATAATGATGAGCATAAAATGAAATTGTTTAAAATCTGGAACACACTCTCCCGCCCTTATATGATTGCAGATGACAAGGTATTGGAGCAGTTGGAAAAATACGCGCACCAGCACGAACTGCTGGATTCCTTTGTGCCTGTTAAAAAAGCGACTTTTTCAAGCCATACATTCGATTATTCCAATCAGAGTAAAGGTGTAATCCATATATCCAAACCGGAGGATTTAGCTTTTATCCAATTTTCCTCAGGTTCTACAGGTGATCCCAAGGGAGTCATGCTGACGCATGAAAATTTGGTTTACAATATTCGGGATATCGCAAATCAAACGGGTATGAGCTCCAGGGATGCTTATTTGGGCTGGATGCCGCTTACGCATGACCTGGGATTGATCGCATTTCATTTAACCTGTGTGATCGCTAATGCCAAGCAGTTGATTATGCCGACGGCACTTTTTATAAGGCGCCCGTCTTTATGGCTAAAAAAAGTATCGGAGCATAAGGTGACTCAAATATGCTCTCCCAATTTCGGATATAAATTTTTTCTCGATCAGTATAAACCTGAAGCAGCAGCTAACTGGGACTTGTCAAGCGTTCGTATGATCTTAAATGGAGCTGAGCCCGTATCCGTGGAGCTTTGTCATATATTTATGGATGCAATGAGTGTTCATGGTTTGAATAAAAATGCGATGTTACCTGTCTACGGATTGGCAGAAGCGAGTGTGGGTGTATCCTCTCCACCTTTGGACAAAGGTACTTTTATCCCCATTCATTTGAATCGGCAGCAGTTGCACGTAGGTGAACCCATAGAAGAAGTGGACAAGTCCGACAAGCGGTGTCTTACTTTTGTAGATTTGGGGCATCCGTTGGCCAGTACCTCTGTCCGCATTTGCGATGAACAAAATCAGGTGCTCGAAGATGGGGTGATTGGACACACACAGATCCGCGGCAAGAATGTGACAGCTGGATACTATAACAATCCAGAGGCTACCGCGAAGGTCAAAACAGAGGATGGCTGGCTTATCACCGGAGATTTAGGTTTTATGCGGAACGGCCGCCTGACTATTACCGGCAGAGCCAAGGATATCATTTTCGTGAACGGACAGAATGTCTACCCGCATGACATCGAGAGGATTGCCGAGGAACTGGATGGCGTGGATCTCGGGAAAGTAGCTGTGTGCGGTGTACATGATGCGCAAACCAGGCAGGATCGTATTGTTGCCTTTGTGATGCACACGAAAAAGATAGAGCATTTTGTACCGCTTGTCCAAAAGCTGAAAAGCCATCTGAATTACCGGGGAGGTTGGCACATTCAGGATGTGGTTCCGATCCGGCGTATCCCTAAAACAACCAGTGGGAAAGTTCAGCGCTTCAAATTAGCCCAGAGTTATGAGCAGGGCGAATTTAATGAGATACTGACAACTCTGGCCGAGGCCACTCAAACCGTGCAAACAGCTGAGCGTACAGTCTTGCCTCAAGGAGAAATAGAACAGAAGCTGATTGGAATCTGCCAGGATATTTTAAATGTAAAGTCGATCGGGACGGACGATAGCTACTTTGATATCGGAGTGACTTCCTTGCAGCTCGTTCAAATTGTGGACCAGTTGGAGGATCAATTAAGGATTCATATTGAGGTGACGGACTTCTTTTCCTATCCGACCATCGCCAAGCTTGCTGCGTATATTTCCAGTCAGGGCATGAGCAGTGACGCGGCTGCAACAGCACAGCCCGAGGTCGAGGGGGAAGCAAATGTCCGGGATATCGCGATCATCGGCATGTCAGGCAAGTTTCCTCAAGCGGAAACACTGGAGCAGTTTTGGGCGAATGTGGCATCAGGCGCTGACAATATCGGCCCGTACAGCGACGAAAGAAGAAAAGATGCCGAAGCTTTCATTTCGCGTCTGAATACGGAAGGACGGAATATGCAAATTGCAGAAGGCGGCTATCTGGATGAAGTAGACAAGTTCGATTACTCCTTCTTTAAGCTGACTCCACGGGAAGCCTCACTTATGGACCCGAATCAACGGTTATTTCTACAAACGGCCTGGAGTACGATTGAGGATGCGGGGTATGGGGGGAAGCAACTGGCAGGCCAAAAGGTCGGCGTGTATGTCGGCTTCTCCAAAACCAGCTTCGAATACGAGCGTTTGTTGTCCGAGGTGGAACCGGGCGCGCTGCCGAACTTTGCTCTTGGTAATTTATCGTCCATTATTTCCAGCCGGATTGCATATTTGCTCGATCTAAAAGGCCCAGCGCTCACCGTTGATACAGCATGCTCTTCCTCACTCGTAGCAGTGCATCTGGCCTGCAAGTCCATCCTTAATGGAGACTGCGACATGGCCTTGGCAGGTGGAGTGAAGACGATTTTGCTGCCGCTGAAAGCGGGCATTGGCATGGAATCCTCCGATGATCGGGCACGCGCCTTCGACGACCAGTCGGACGGAACGGGCTGGGGTGAAGGCGTTGGAGCCGTTTTCCTGAAGCCGCTGCACAAAGCGGAACAAGACGGTGACAACATTTTAGCCGTGATCAAGGGAAGTGCCATCAATCAGGACGGCAGCACGATTGGTATTTCCGCGCCGAATGCGCTGGCTCAGGCAGAAGTGATTTCGCAGGCGTGGCACGATGCACGGATTGATCCTGAAACGATCAGCTATATCGAAGCGCATGGAACCGGAACCAAGCTGGGCGATCCGGTGGAGATTGACGGCATTACCAAGGCTTTCCGCAAGCATACACAGCGTAAGCAGTTTGTGGCGATCAGCACGGTCAAAACGAATATCGGTCATTTATACGAAGCCGCCGGGATTGCGGGTTTGATCAAATCCGTACTGTCCATGAAGCACCAACAGATTGCACCGCTCGTTCATTTCCGCACACCCAACCAGAAGATCCATTTTGAGGAATCTCCGGTATATGCCAATACGAAGCTGAGGGAATGGAAGACGAACGGATTCCCGAGAAGAAGCGGGCTGAGTTCCTTTGGATTCAGCGGGACAAACTGTCATGTGGTACTGGAGGAATATATAGCGAAGACGGAATCAGACCAAGCGTCAATGGACAGCAACAATAGATCATCACCGCTGCTGTTGACCCTGTCAGCACGGAGTGAATCCGCTTTGCGAGAGCTGGTTGGGCGGTACGCAGAACGGTTCGGACGCGCGGACAAACTCGTGATGCAGGATGTATGCTATACGGCTAATACAGGCAGAAGTCACCTGAACCACCGGATTGCTGTGACTGCCGCAGGAGCGGATGCGTTGAAAGAGAAGGTGCTTCAGTTGCACGAACAAGGCAGAGTCGTCGAAGGTGTATACACCGGGAAAGCGGATAGCACAGGTGGCGCAGAGATGGTCACGGGGAGCCTGGACACGTTGCAATCACTTGAGCAGCTAGCTGCCAGGTACGTGCAAGGAGCGCAAATCGATTGGAATACCCTCTATGCAGGTAAGCACTATAAAAAGGTTTCTCTGCCTACGTATCCATTCGAACGGAAAAGATGCTGGATTAACGTGCCCGAACAGGTCCGAACGGAACAGAAGGCACCAGTTCATGAAAACTCTATAGTAAAGGAGTCTGGAATGATGGGGAACGAGTATTCAGCGTCGGCATCTGCTACCGATCTGCACAAATTTTCTATTCTTCAAAAGTTAGCGAAAATGATCGGTAACGTATCTCAGCTCAGCCTGGAGGAACTGGAGCCACAAACACATTTTCTGGAGCTTGGGCTGGATTCCATTAATTTGTCCCAGGTTCGCCACAGTATCAAGGATACCTTCGGACTGGACGTTCCAATGAACGAATTTTTCGAATCGTTGACCACGCTGGAACTGTTGGCCAGCTACGTAGCCGAGCGGGTGAGCATGTCCACTTCTGCTGAAACCCTGGTTCAATCTGTGGAAAATCGTTCAGAAACAACGTTGAACCAGGTTGATCATACAGCTTTCCCGTTAACCCAACCGTCTCATGAATCCGCCGTTCCGGCTGCCGCATCCGTTTATGCCATAGATCCTGCTGGGCAAACAGGAGCTCAAAGCTTCCGAACTGCTTCAGCTCCTGCGGCTGTAGAGCGAATTTTGGAGCAACAGCTACATCTGATGTCACAGCAGCTCGATGTTCTCCGGCATCAGCCAGCTGCACCTGTAATAGCTTCCGAGCCATTTAGCTCGGAAACGGGCGTTTTGCCATCGGCAAGTCGTGAAAGCGCGCAGATCATCCATACTGAGTCCAAGCAGAAAGTCGCGGCTGCATTAGCACCGGCTTTATCCGTAAAGGCTGATTCCAAGCAGACAGGCAATGAAGCCAAGCCGTTTACGCCTTATAAAAAGATGGATGTTAAAGCACGTGAATTGCTTTCACTCCGTCAGGAACAACACCTGCAAGAACTGATTGAGCGCTACACGGCCCGTACGCATAGTACCAAACAGTACACCCAGCAGTATCGCTCCGTATACGCCAATAACCGTAATGTGGCTGGTTTCCGGCCTGTTTTGAAGGAAATGGTGTATCAAATTGTATCCCAGCGTGCAGAAGGTTCAAAAATTTGGGATCTGGACGGCAATGAATATGTCGACTTGACGATGGGCTTTGGTGTGAATCTGTTCGGACACAATCCAGCCTTTATTCGTGAAAAGATTGAGGAAGAGCTTAAAAACGGCATGTGTGTCGGCCCCATGTCCAACATGGCCGGACAGGTCGCCGAGCGAATATGCAAGATGACCGGCGTGGAACGGATTGCCCTGTACAATTCTGGCACCGAGGCCGTTATGGTCGCGCTCCGTTTGGCACGTGCTGCCACAGGACGAGCCAAAGTCGTCCTGTTTGCCGGTTCGTATCACGGTACATTCGACGGGGTGCTGGCACTGGGGAGCGCCGGTGATAACAAGGAGCATTCGACACCTCTAGCTCCAGGGATCTTGCAGCATATGGTGGATGATGTCATCGTGCTTCATTATGGGGCAGACGATTCCCTGGATTATATCCGCACCCATGCGCATGAACTGGCCGCGGTTATAGTGGAGCCAGTGCAAAGCCGCCGGCCAGATTTCCAGCCTAAAGCCTTTTTGCAGGAAATTCGCCAGATTACGGAGCAGTCGGGTACTGCCTTCATATTCGATGAAGTCATCACAGGCTTCCGGATTCAGCCCGGGGGAGCCCAAGCGTGGTTTGGGGTGCAAGCCGACCTCGTGACCTACGGTAAAATCATTGGCGGCGGGCTGCCCATCGGCATCGTCGCTGGAAAAGCCGCCTTTATGAACGGGATCGACGGAGGCGCATGGAGCTTCGGTGACGATTCCTATCCGCAGCATGAGCAGCAGCGAACCTTTGTCGCAGGAACCTTCTGCCATCATCCGCTGGCCATGGCTGCATCATTAGCGGTGCTGGACCATTTGGAGAAAAATGGCGAGCGACTGCAAAATCGCTTGAACAGCCGCACCTCGGCGTTAGCAGCGGAGCTGAACAGCTATTTTACTGACGAGAACGTACCTATGAAGGTTGTTCACTATGGCTCCCTATTCCGCTTCGTGCTCAAAGGCGATCTGGAATTGTTCTTTTATCACATGCTGGACAAAGGCATCTATATCTGGGAGGGACGAAATTGCTTCTTGTCCACGGCCCATACCGAGGAAGATATTGCACGAATCGTACAAGCGGTCAAGGATAGCGTGAACGAGCTGCGTAAAGGGGGATTTTTACCGGACCCGCCCCCGAATGGAAACGGCCCGGGGCCGGGCAAGCAACCTGTAACTGTACCTCCAGAGGCTGAAGCAGCAGAAACGGTGATTGCGTTAACTCCAGACCAAAAGCAGCTTTGGTTCGCCTCTGTTTCAGATCGAAGTGACTCTCAGTCTTTACACGAAACCGCCTTGTTGCGGTTTCGTGGTCCACTTCAGCAGGAGGCGTTCAAGCAGGCTGTCCAGACCATCGTAAACCGTCATGAAGCCTTACATATCTTTATGAGCGGCGATGGGGAAACTCAGGTGATCGCTCCTGTGATGAAAGTGGAAGTCCCGATTCATGATTTTACCAGTCACCCTCCCAATGAACAGGAGCAGCATATCCGGGCATGGATGATCAAGGACAGCGAAACCCCGTTTGCCATGACGCCAGGCGAGCCGTTATTCCGGATTCATCTGCTGAAAATATCGGATGAAGAGCATTTAAGTGTCTTTACGTTTCATCATTTTATCGCGGATGGCTGGTCGATTGGTGTATTCATTCAGGAACTGGAGCAGATCTATTCTACGCTTGTCCGACATGCTGACTACAGCCTTCCCGATCCAGTACCTTTTCGGAATTACGTTGTTTGGCAGCAGGATCAATTGAAAGCCGGGAAAGAAGAGGCCCTAGCTTTTTGGTCGGCAGTGCTGGAAAAGCAGCAGCCGGTCCTCCATTTGCCATCTCCGGTGAGGGGAATACAGATTCCGTCTTCCAGAGGAAGCAGACATACTGTAATGCTCGAAGCGACGCTCGTTAAACAATTGAGATCCGCCAGCATAAAGCTTGGCAGCAGTCTTTTTATAACGCTGTTATCCGCCTTTCAGGTTTTTCTGCATCGCCTGACAGGGCAGCAGGAAGTAACGGTGGGGGTTCCCACCGCAGGACAATCCCATATGGACGCCTTCTCTCTGATCGGCAACTGTGTCAACTTGCTTCCGATGATCAGTGAAGTGCGTCCTGATGCTACTTTTACGGAGCATGCCCAAGCGGTCAAAAAGCGCATGAATGAACTGGAAAGCTTGCAAAAGTACAGCTTTGCCGGACTCGCTCAGCTGGGGCTGAGGCATTTGCCTGTCATTAACGCTGTATTTAATATGGATCGACCGATTCCGCGTTTTCAATTCTATGGACTGGAAGCAGAACTCGTTGAGAATGAGGTATCATTCAGCAAATACGAGTTGTTTTTGAACGTGACAGAGGCGCAGAAGCAATTGCGTCTTGATTTCGACTACAATTCGGATCTTTTTCAGCCAAACATAATCGAAGCCTGGTCAGGATATTTCCTGAATCTGCTGCATTCCATTGTAGAGGAAGAAGGGGCTCGTGTTTCCGCGTTGTCTTTACTCCGTGAGCCGGAGAACGAACAACTTCGAGCTGCATGGGCAGCAAATACCGATGCCAACGGAAACTATCTTTGTGTCCTCGATGCCTACAAGCATTTGGCACCTGTTGGGACAGCAGGGGAGGTGTATCAAGCCTCAGTAGCAGGCCTGTTGGGAACAACCCGGGAATGGGCTTACGTGGAGCACGATGGCAAGCTGCGGCATATTGGAAATTTGAATCGGACCATCCACATTCGCGGACATCAGGTTAATCTGGAGCAGTTGGAGAAACACCTGCTGCAAATTTTCCAATTGGAGTCCTGCGTCATTACACCGCAAACGGGCGAAGCTGGAAAAGTCTCATATATAACCGCCTATGTGGTTGCAAACGCATCGAAGCCTTGGGACGAAGCCGCGCTAAAAAAGGCTGCAATTGAAATTCTTCCAGATTATACGCAGTCCCGTTTTTGGATTTCTATGGATCATATCCCGCTTCTGCCGGATGGTCAGCCTGATCTACAGGCTTTGCCAGAACCGGGGAAAGTAAGCGTATTCACTAAAACAGACGCCGCTTCTGAGAACCACGACATAGAAGATCAGCTCGTGGACATTTGGAAGGATGTTCTGAATGTAACGAATATCAGCTATGACGATAACTTTTTTCAACTGGGCGGTGATTCACTAAAAGCGACGGTCATCCTGTCGAGAGTCAACAAGGAATTGGGTGTACATATTCCACTTAGCCACATTTTTGAACTGCAAACGATTGCTGAGCTGGCTACATATATTGCGGGTGGAACAAAGAAGACCTATGAACCGATTGTATCTGTGAAATCACAAGCCTTCTATCCGTTATCTTCTTCCCAAAAGAGAATGTACGTGCTGGATCAGCTGGGAGGCGGAACGGCCTATCATGTACCCGGTCAGCTTTTCATAGAGGGAGATCTGGAGGTTCCCCGCTTCATTGAAGCCGTTAGGGAAGTTATTTTGCGTCATGAATCCTTTCGGACGTATTTCGATCTGGAAGACGGGGAAGTGGTACAAAAAGTTCGGGACACGATTCCATTCGACATCCCGTATACCCGTATTTCCAAGGAAGAAGGAAAACAGGCTCGGACCTTGTTTGTTCAGCCATTTCATCTGGGAACAGCTCCTTTATTCCGCGCTGAACTGTACGAATTTATCGAGGGTGGCTTCAATCTGCTAGTGGATATGCATCACATCGTGTCCGATGGTTTCTCCATGGCCGTGCTGCTGGATGAAATCATTCAACGGTATCAGGGTAGACAGCTTGCGAACATCCAGCTTCACTACAAAGACTTTGTTGCTTGGCAGAAGCAGCAGATCACTGACGACGCATGGCAAGCGCATGAATCATATTGGCTCCAGACCTTGAATGGCGAGCTTCCTGTACTAAATATGCCTACAGACTTTTCACGTCCGCAAGCACAAAGCTTTGAAGGTGACAGCTTGACCGTCACCTTGGAATCCAAACTTGCCAGTAGACTCTACAAATTGGCCCAAGATACCGAATCTACGATTTTTATGGTACTTTTGGCGGCTTATAATGTTCTGCTGGGCAAATATTCTGGCCAAGAGGACATTATCGTGGGTACACCTGTTGTCGGAAGACGGCATGTGGATACGCAAGCGATGATTGGCATGTTCGTCAATACGCTGGTTCTTCGCAATCAGCCGCAAGCTTCTTTAACGTTCCAATCCTTTTTGCAGGAGGTAAAGCAAAACTCGCTGCTGGCACTGGAGCATCAGGAATACCCGTTTGATGAGCTTGTAGACAAGCTGAAGCTGGTACGCGACGTAAGTCGAAACCCGGTGTTCGATACAATGTTCAGTTTACAAAATGTCGGCACCGATGTTTTGGAAACAGGCGGCATTCGTTTTAAACCGGAAGAATTCAACGCGGGCATATCCAAGGTAGATTTTTCATTGCATGTGACCGAGGAAAAAGAACGTTTGTCCTTCACTTTGGAGTATGGCACAAAGCTGTTTAAACCGGAGACCATCCGGCGGCTGGCAGAGCATTATGTGCGAATTTTGGAAACAGTGACGCAGGATGTCGGGGTGCGGTTGGCCGATATTACGATCGTATCTGATGCAGAGAAGCAATTGCTGCTAACGGGATTTAATGATACAGTCGTACCTTTTCCGTACCATGAGACAGTCCACGGGCAGTTTGAAAAGCAAGTCGTACAGACGCCAGATCATATAGCATTGGTGTTCGGAAATCAGCGTCTGACCTACCGGGAGTTGAACGAACGCGCAAACTCACTGGCACGGGTACTTCAAGCCCATGGTGTAGGACCTGATAAGCTGGTCGGCCTGATGGTACAGCGTTCGGCAGAAATGATTATCGGTCTGCTCGCCGTGCTAAAAGCGGGTGGCGCTTATGTGCCTATCGACCCTGAATATCCGTCAGCCCGTATTGAATATATGCTGAGTGACAGTGAGGCTGCCGTACTCCTGACCAGTCGCGAACTGGTAGGAGAACACCATTACAGTGACAACACGCTGTTTGTCGAAGATGAGGAAGTATATCAAGGGGAAAGGACGAATCTGAAAGCCACTGCTCAGCCGGAGCATCTGACTTACGTCATCTATACTTCTGGCTCAACCGGAAATCCGAAAGGAGTTATGCTCCAGCATCGCTCGGTGCTGAATTTTATTACAGGAATGCGTGAAGTGATCGGCTTTGCAGCGAATAAAACGATTTTATCGCTAACCACCATTTCGTTTGATATTTTCGTTTTGGAAACGATTCTGCCGCTGTTGGGCGGAATGACCGTCGTGCTAGGCGACCGCCATCATCAGGTCGATCCTGAGGCACTTGGCGAGCTGATTACTGTACATCATATTGACATGCTGCAAATGACGCCATCCCGGCTGCACATGCTGCTGAGTCATGAGGAAGGCTCTCGTGCGCTGCAAGGTGTACAGGAAATTATGGTTGGGGGAGAAGCGCTTCCGCTCAGGCTGCTGGAGGCATTGCAGAAATTGAATGGTCCCCGCATTTATAACATGTACGGACCTACGGAAACGACGGTTTGGTCGGCAGTGCAGGAACTTACCCATGCTAATCAGATTGACATCGGACGCCCCATTGCGAATACGCACATTTATGTCCTGGATGCGCAGGACAGATTACAGCCCATCGGTATACCGGGCGAGCTATGCATTGCAGGGGAAGGGCTGGCCCGTGGCTATTGGAAGCGCGAGGAGTTGACGGCGGAAAAATTTGTGGATAATCCATTTTCAACAGGGACCCGAATGTACAGAACGGGTGACCTCGCTCGCTGGAAAGCAGATGGAAGTCTGGAGTTTATCGGCCGAATCGACCATCAGGTGAAAGTACGTGGATTCCGGATCGAGCTGGGGGAGGTTGAAAATGCTTTGATGAGCCATCCTGCAATTCAAGAGGCAGTTGTCACTGTAAATCAAAACAAAGAGCAAGAATCCGTCTTGTGTGCCTACATTGTATTGCATTCAGAAGAAACACCAAGCATAACGGTCATTCATGAACATGCCGCCAAGTTGCTTCCGTATTACTCGGTTCCGTCTTACTTCATGTTTCTGGATCGGATACCGTTGACACCGAACGGAAAAACCGACCGAAGAGCATTGCCGGAGCCTGAAAAGCTATTCCGACCGGATATGGTCTATGTAGCGCCACGAAATGATGTGGAAGAAGCTTTGGCTGCTGTGTGGCAAGATGTTTTGGGACGTGATCAGGTGGGCATTCAGGATAACTTCTTCCTGCTCGGAGGCGATTCCATCAAAGCAGTTCAGGTCATTGCACGCATGCGTCTTCACGGATATTCACTGGATATCCGCCACGTATTGGAGCATCCGTCCATTGAAAGCCTGAGCGACTATGCGGAAGCACTTGCCCGGCCAATTGACCAAGGCCTGGTAGATGGAGAGGCACCACTGACACCGATACAACGACATCTCATCGATGTGTTCGAACGGCATCCAGCATCCGAGGCACTTCCTGCCGCAATGTCGGTACTGCTGTTGGCAAAGTCGGGCTTTGACGAGCAGCCATTGCGAGTAGCATTGAAGAAAATCGTAGAGCACCACGATGCTCTGCGCCTTGGCTTGTTACAACAGGCTGACGGTTCGATTACACAAGTACACAAAGAACTGCATGAGGAGCTTATCACACTGGAGGTGCTGACGCTTACGGGAACGGAAAGTGAGGCCCGCAGCCAATTGAAAGCTGAATGCCAACGGATGCAAAGCAGCCTGCGGCTGTTTGAAGGACCACGAGTTCGGGCAGGGCTTTTCCGTCTTGATAGCGGAGATCATCTTTTCCTGACTGTAGACCCGCTAGTGGCTGACGCCATTTCATGGAATATTATGCTCGAAGATCTGGCAACAGGCTACGGACAAGCTCTGGATGGGGAAATGATTGTCTTACCGGACAAAACGAATGCTTACCAAGCGTGGGCCCAGCACCTTGAGCATGATGCGAATAGCAAAGAGCTGCTCAAGGAGCAGGATTATTGGAACAAGATAGAATTGTCCGAGTGGGGAACGCTTCCCAAAGACCATGAAGTCATTGTGGATTCTGGAGCGGAGAGACAAATACATCGGCTCCACCTGCAATTATCAACAGACGAAACCCGACAGCTGATGACACAGGTCAACCATGCCTACAATACCGTGCCAGATGAAGTGCTGCTGTCTGTACTGGGTCAGACAGTGTCCGAATGGTCAGGACAAGAACGGATTGCACTCTACGTGGAGAATCCTGGCCGAGAGCCGGATGAAACAAATTCGCTGGATATCTCCAGAACGGTAGGTCAGTTTACGTCTGTGTATCCGGTTGTGCTGGACATCAAATCTGCGGATGAACTATCGCTGTTGCTCAAGCGTGTGAAGGAAACGGTTCGGCAGGTTCCAAATCACGGATTGGGCTACGGTGTATTGAGATATCTGACCGAAGCCAGCAATCCAACGGATTCCAAACGTTCTCGTCATCCGGAAATCGGTTTTCGTTATATAGACGCCCTACACCCGGAGTCGGTTTATTTTTCAACATCGCCGCTGCAAGCTGAACTGGGAGCAGGTAGCAAGGATGCAGTTAATAGTTCATCTTATGCGCTTTATATGGATAGCCGCTTGGAAGACGGAAAATTAAGTATCCGTATATCCTATGACCGGAATGTATATGAAGAGCGCACGGTCAAACAACTTTTCTCTCGCTTCGAAACTCACCTGTTGAATGCCATCCGTCATTGCCTGGAACAGTCCGGTCAGGAACTGACACCAACAGACGTAGGGGCAGATGATCTGGATCTGGACGAGTTCGAAGAGATGAAGCATTTTTATGAAAGCCTATAATTATTCGCCCGAGGGGGAAATCCGATGAGTAAAAGGCTTGAAATCGAAAAAGTGGCCAATTTAACGCCTTTGCAGGAGGGGATGCTCTTTCATACAGTGATGGAGCCGGAATCACAGGCGTACTATGAGCAAGTACGAATGACCATACGGGGTGAACTGAACCTGGAAGCTCTGCAAAAGAGCTTCGAGACCCTGGTGCAGCGTCATGAAACGCTTCGTTCTAATATTTATCATAAAAGTGCCTCCCGCTCGCGGCTTATCGTGTTTAAGGAGCGAAATCCAACACTTCGTTACGTAAATTTGATGAATATTCCCGAGGCAGAGCAAGCTGAAGCCATTCGCAGCTACGCAGACGCAGACCGGAATGATCGTTACGATCTGAGCAAGGATTTGCTCATTCGTCTGGCTGTGCTTCAAAACCAAACGAACGCATATACGCTGTTTTTAAGCTTTCATCATATTATTATGGACGGCTGGTGCCTCGGCATCGTTATGGACGAGCTGTTCGCGGCTTATGAAGCACTGAAAGCGGGGAAGACCGTACAACTGCCAACACCGCAGCCCTATACTGGCTATGCCCGCTGGCTGGATAAGCAGGATAAGGAGGCGGCGAAGGAATACTGGCGGTCTATCCTGAACGGCTATGATCAGCCCGCCGTGCTGCCCACCCTGCCTGTAGCCCATCCGCTCCAGGCAGATACCGGGTACTTGCTGCATGAACATAAAATAACACTCACGGATGAAACAACCCGTCAATTGCGGACAGTGGCTGAACGCAACGGAACAACCCTTAGTAGTCTGTTTCTGGCTGCATGGGGAGTAGTGCTCGGGGGATACAACCAAAGTGAGGACGTCGTCTTCGGCACCGTTGTTTCCGGTCGACCGCCGGAACTTGAAGGTGTTGAACAGATGTTGGGACTTTTCATTAACACCATACCGGTACGAATCAAATTGGATGCAGATCAGCCATTCTCAGGTCTGCTTCGTGAAGTGCAGCGCAGCACGATTCAATCACGGGCATATGACTATTTTTCACTCGCTGAAATACAGTCCCAGTCAGCGCTCAAGCAGCAACTCATGGACCATTTTGTTGTATTTGAAAACTACCCGCTGGAGGATATGGTTGGCCGGCCTGATCTGAAGGAACGGCTTGGATTCGTCGTGGAGGACGCCCAGCTGTCCGAAGAAACACCTTACCACTTCAACATCGAAGTGGAGGACGGAAATACGCTGAGCTTTATGCTGTCCTACAACAACTATGTCTACAGCGATGAAGCGATGACACGGTTAGCCGGACATTTGGAGCATACACTCGTTCAGATTGCACGTATACCAGAACTTCTGCTGCGGGACATTCGTTTGCTGACCGCTACAGAAGAGGCGGAGCTAGCCAATATATGGAGCGGACCGGTTGCCGACTATCCTGCCGGAACGTTTCATGGGATATTCGAGGCGGAGGCAGAGCGTATCCCGGAACAGACCGCTGTCATCTACGAAGATACTACACTGACCTATCATGAGTTGAATGAGCAGGCCAATCTGCTTGCTCAAGCATTACAAAGCCGTGGGAGCAAGCGCGAACATCTCGTCGCCGTGATGCTTGAGCGTTCAGCAGACATGATTATCGCTGTGTTAGGGATTATGAAGGCAGGAACTGCCTACGTACCTGTCGATCCGACCTACCCGAAAGAGAGAATTGCTTACATGCTTCAGGACAGCGGGGCTACGATTATGCTCACACAGTCTTCCTTGACTGAACTATTGGCCGATGTGGATTTTGCGGGTGAAGTGCTGGACTTGCCAGCGTTACTTCAACAAGCTTCACAAGCGGAGCATTCTCACCAACAAGCGCCTATCTACACGCCTATTCATGATCCTGAGGCTTTGGCCTACGTCATTTACACATCGGGAACGACGGGCAACGCCAAAGGTGTGATGATTGAGCATCGCCATTACGTAAATACGGCGTGGGGCTATAGAGAAGCTCACCAGTTAAAAGAGTTTCCAGTCAAGCTCCTTCAGATTGCCAGTATGTCGTTCGATGTCTTTGCCGGTGATCTGGCCAAGACATTCGTGAACGGAGGCACCATGGTCATTTGCCCGCAGGATGTGCGCAGCGATCCTCCAGCTTTGGCCCAGGTTCTCGAACAGCAGAAAATTACGACGTTTGAAGTTCCGCCAGCCTTGTTGACGCTGCTTATGGACTACGTATATGAACACGGTATAAATGTCAGTGCCATGAAACTGCTTACTACAGGCGCGGACAGCTTTGGCGTTGAAAACTATCGGACGCTTTTGAATCGCTTCGGCGATACGATGCGCATCATGAATACCTACGGTGTAACCGAAGCGGCTATTGATTCCAGCTTTTATGAACAAACAGCTGAACGTCTGCCTCCATCAGGTATCGTCCCGATTGGAAAGGCACTGCCGAATCATAAAGTATATATCGTGGATGAGGCTTTGCGTCCGCTCCCTGTCGGCGTAGCCGGGGAGTTGTGCTTGGGCGGCGCTTCTGTGGCCCGCGGTTATTTGAACCGTCCTGACCTGACGGCGGAGAAATTTGTACCGAATCCTTTTAATAATGGAGAGCGTCTGTACCGCACCGGAGATCTGGCCCGTTGGTTGCCGGATGGCAACATTGATTTCATCGGTCGGATTGACTTTCAGGTGAAAATTCGTGGCTACCGGATCGAACCTGGAGAAATTGAGTCGGCCCTACTCCAATTGGATGAGGTACGCCAAGCGGTGGTCACGGATAGAACGGATAAGACCGGACAAAAGTATTTGTGCGCCTACGTAGCAGGTACAACCGACAAATCCTTCCTGCGGACAGAGCTTGCCAAGCAGTTGCCAAGCTATATGGTGCCCGCACATATTATCGTGCTGGATCAATTGCCTTTGACCCATAACGGTAAAATTGATCGACGTGCGCTTCCAGAACCCGAAGATTTTGTGTTGACCGACGTCGAGTATGAAGCGCCGCAGAGCGAACTGGAGCAAACACTCGCTTCCATCTGGGAGGAAGTCATTGGCGTTAAGCCGATTGGCCTGCGCAACAACTTTTTCGAGCTTGGTGGCGATTCGATCAAAGCGTTACAAATCGCAGCCCGATTGAATGCAAAGGGTCTCAAAATGGACATGAAGGATTTGTTCCGTCATCCACAAATTGATTTGATTGCTCCTTATATTAAAAAAGTAACCCGGACCATCCCGCAGGGGGAAGTACAAGGTGTAGTGGAGCTGACACCGATCCAATGGGAATTTTTTGAGCATCATCGAACAGAACGTCATCATTACAATCAGGCTGTCATGCTCCAGAACGCCGAAAGATGGAACGAAACCTGGCTGAGAATTGCCATGGATAAGCTGACCACGCACCATGATGGCTTGCGCATGACCTTTGATGAGCGTGAAAAAGAACCTGTCGCCTATAACAGAGCCATAGCCGAAGGTGAACACTTTACATTGGAAAGCTACGATTTATTACATGCTGACCAGCCTGAGGAAGAAATCGCGCAGCTGGCTGATGCGTTACAAAGCCGCTTTGATTTGCGCAGCGGCCCGCTTGTGCGTTTGGTTTTATTCCGGCTACAGGAAGCCGATCATTTATTAATCGTCATTCATCATCTTGTCGTAGACGGTGTGTCGTGGAGAATCCTGCTGGAAGACCTGGAAACAACCTACCAACAGTTAGCTAACGGTGAAAAGCTACAGCTGCCCGCCAAGACCGATTCCTACAAAGAATGGGCAGCACGTCTGTCCAAGTATGCACAAAGCGCACTGGCGCGACAGGAAATCAGCTATTGGAATGCAGTAGAAGCTCATGAAATACTTTCACTGCCAAAAGATCATGAGGTTCCAGATAGCCTGATCCGTGACGGTCGCCAATCCGAAGTGACACTCAGCCGGGAAGAAACCGAAAATCTGCTGAAGCACGCGCACGATGCTTACAATACAGAAACAAATGATATTTTACTAACGGCACTAGGACTGGCTTACCGGGAATGGAGCGGACATGCTGAAATTGCAGTCCAGGTGGAAAGTCATAGCAGGACGGAATGGATTAAAGACATTGACGTATCCCGTACAGTCGGCAGGTTTACGTCCGTGTATCCGTTCGTGCTAAATGTGAGCAAGCCCGAAGATTTGGCCCATCAAATCAAGCTGGTTAAGGACAATTTGCGACGTGTACCCAACAAGGGCGTCGGCTATGGCATTTTACGCTACTTGACCGACAGGGAGCAGCAGGATAGGGCAACTCTTTTTTCTGCCAAGCCACCTGAAATCAGCTTTTGCTTTGACGGAGAAGCCAGAGAAGGTACGACATGGCGTACCTCAACACTATCCACGTTTGCTGGTACTGAAATCAGCCCTCTGACTGAAAAAGCGTCCAGCTTTGATATTCATGGTGCGGTGGCTGACGAAAGACTCCGCATTCTATTCGAATACAACGCACGTGAATATGAAGCATCGACGGTGGAGCGGCTTACAGCCAGCTTTAAGAATCATCTGATCGAACTTATTCGCCATTGCTGTGCCAAGGATACAGCAGAACAAAGCCCGACGGATTTTACATATGGGCAATTGTCTCTGGACCAGTTTGAAAATATTGCAAATCGCTTGACAAATAAGCTGTTAAACCAACTGAAATAGGAATTTGAAAATTCTGAACCTGATGAGGAGAGGTGAACTTTTTTGAGCCAAGTGAAAATTAAAGACCTCTATCCGCTATCCCCGATGCAGGAGGGAATGCTATTTCATTCCATACTTGATGAAAAGTCAGAGGCTTATTTTGAACAAACGATCATTACCATTCATGAAGTGATGGATACCAACCTAATCAGCCGAAGCTTACAAAAGCTGATTGACCGCTATGATATTTTCCGTACGGTATTCGTGTATAAGGAAACGGATCGTCCGCTTCAGGTTGTACTGGAGGAACGGTCAGCTGCTCCTGTCCATACCGAAGATGTGCGTAGTCTACCGGATGCGGAAAAGCATAGACGACTTCAAGCCATTTTACAGGAAGAGCGGCAGAGAGGTTTTGATCTGGAAAAGGAGGTTCTCATCCGGTTAGCGCTTGTACAGTGGGATGAGGACACCTCGAAGCTCATCTGGATCTCTCATCATATTATTATGGACGGCTGGTGCCTGCGGACGGTAGCCAAAGATTTTTTTGATATTTACACATCACTTCGGGACGATACTCCTTTAAAATTAGAGCCTGTCCATCCATTTAGCAGCTTTATTCAGTGGTTGGAAAGACAAAATAAAGAGGAAGCTGCAGCATACTGGAAACGATATGTGACTGATTTTGAAAATGAAACCGTCGTGCCCGGCTATACACGATCCGTCGCTCCTTCGTTTCAGGCAGAGCAACTCATATGCACATGGGGAGAGCAGCTGACCCAAGGCATGGAACAAATCGCCAAGCAAAACCGTGTCACCGTCAGCACCTTATTTCAAACCGTTTGGGGCTTATTACTACAAACGTACAACAACAGTAAAGACGTCATTTTCGGGTCTGTTGTGTCGGGCAGACCTGATGAAATCCCCGGTATTGAAAATATGGTCGGATTATTCATTAATACCATACCCGTACGTATTAAAAGCTCCGCTGAACAGCGGTTTTCCGACTTGCTTACGTCTATACAGGATTCCTTGATGGAGTCCAATCGGTATTCCTATTTTTCCTTGGCTGATATTCAAACCCATAGTGTACTAAAACAAAACCTGATCCAGCATATTGTCGCCTTTGAAAACTTTCCCGTGTCGGAAGAGCTTACGGGCTTGGAACAAAATCCTAAGGCCCTCCGTGTTGGTGAAATAGAGGATATTGAACAGACCAATTATGATTTGAATGTAATCGTCATGCCTGGCCGAGAGCTGGAAATCAAATTTAGCTATAACGCACTGACGTATAACAAAAATGCGATCAAACAATTGGCTGCTCACCTCATCCAAATGATGGAGCAAGTTATTCAAAACCCCAATATCCGGGTTTCGGAGATTGATCTTTTGACAGCGGAGGAAAAACAGCAGCTTTTGTTTGATTTTAACGATACACGAAGACCATATCCATCGGACCACACCATACATCACGGCTTTGAAGAACAGGTAGAGAAAACACCGGATGCGGTAGCCATTGTATTTGAAAATCGTGAGCTAGCCTACCGGGAATTAAATATAAAAGCTAATCAACTGGCCTCGAAGCTGCGGAAACTGGGGGTTGCGCCGGACACCATCGTAGGCATTTTGACTGAACGTTCACCAGAAATGATTATCGGTATTCTTGGTATTTTGAAGGCGGGTGGAGCTTACTTGCCACTGGAGCCTTCTTATCCACAGGAACGGATTATGTTTATGCTTCAGGATAGCGGTAGCGAAGTTCTGCTAACCCTATCCGACAAGGGGAAACAGATGAACACTTTCGATTTTTCCGGTACTGTTCTGGATCTGGCCGACATCAGCTCCTACGATTCCGACGACTTCATTTTTTCCGAATCGACAACGGCAGACAATCTGGCCTATGTCATGTATACATCCGGCTCGACCGGGCGTCCCAAGGGTGTCATGATTGAACACCGGAATGTCATACGGCTGGTGAAGAACACCAATTACGTACCATTTGCCGAGAACGAACGCATTTTGCTGACCGGGGCGCTCGTGTTCGATGCCTGTACCTTTGAAATTTGGGGAGCTTTGCTGAACGGATTGCGCTTGTACATTGTACCGGAATCCGTAATCCTGGACGCTGTTCAGCTTGGTGAAGCATTGGATCGATATCATATTACAACGCTGTGGCTGACATCGCCCTTGTTTAACCAACTCACTCAGCACAAACCAGATCTCTTTGCTTCGCTAAAGCACCTGCTGGTGGGCGGAGATGTGCTTTTACCTGGGATCATTAATACGGTTAGAGCACATTCTCCGGGACTGAACGTTATCAACGTCTATGGCCCCACAGAAAACACCACATTTTCTACTTATTTCACGATTGATAAGGAATATAACAGCATTCCTATTGGTCGTCCAATTGGCAATTCAACTGTTTATATTTTGGACTCTTCAAGCAGGCTGCTGCCTATTGGTGCTCAAGGAGAAATATGTGTTGGTGGGGATGGTCTGGCGCGTGGCTATCTGAACAGGGATGATCTGACCCGGCTAAATTTTGTCCCTAATCCATTCATTCCGGGAGAAAAATTGTATCGGACAGGTGATTTGGGCAGATGGCTACCGGATGGCAATCTGGAGTATCTCGGACGGATAGACCAGCAGGTTAAAATCCGCGGGTATCGTATTGAACCTGGCGAAATTGAAACCCAGCTCATGAAACATGATGCAGTTCGGGAGGCGCACGTAGCGGTAAAAAGCATGAAGGATGGTCAAAAAACGCTTTGTGCTTATATCTCAACCGACGTACCGCTATCCAAGAGTGATATGAAGACCCATTTGACTGGCCATTTGCCGGATTATATGATTCCTGCCCAGTATGTGTTCCTGCCGGCGTTTCCCCTGACAACGAACGGTAAAATCGACCGCCAAGCATTGCCTGAGCCAGAAATGACCAGTGGTTCCGATGTGGAATACGTTGCTCCTAGAAATGAAATGGAACAACAGTTGGCAGACCTGTGGCAAGCAGTGCTTGGCGTTGAAAAGGTCGGCATTGACGACGGCTTTTTCGAGCTTGGAGGTCATTCATTGAAGGCCATTCAACTGGTATCGAAAGTACAGGAATCGAACATTCCGCTGGATATACATCAATTGCTTCAATATCAGACGATAAGAAGCTTGTCCGATCTTTTACAACGTGATGAAGAGGGCGGAGTGAACACGGATACGCTCATTGCGAAAGCTCAGGAGGTTGAGCGGGCTATTACAGAAACGTTTGGTGTACAGGTCTTGCTTCAGTCCGTATCCAGCGATAAGCAAAACTATTTGTTCCTGCAAGTGGAGCCTTTTCGCGTAGAACAAGTTCAGGCAATCTCGGAATTTATCCAATCTCATATCCATCCAGACCTGCACCCGCATTATATCGTCCGCTGGGGAACCGACGAACCAGATAGAATTCTCGGAGCTATACCGACAAACGAAGAACAAGAAACCTTGCTTAAACAACAGGCCGATGTATGGCTTGCCAGCATTGCTAAGTTAAATGCAGACTGGAATACCAATATACTAAGTCTGAATGCTATTGGACGCTATCCACTTGCACCAGCTCAGCATTACCATTTGCAACATTTTACAGGCTCGGGTATGGCTGTGCAGTTAGATAGCTACTTGGACACCGAGCGTTTGACCGTAACGATTCAGCGGCTTCTTCAACGCCATGAATTGCTAAGAAGCGTACTTGTTCAATCGTCCGGAGCATGGGAATGGGAGTTGCGTCCAGCTCCAGAGCATCTTTCTTTACCGACTGTTGATCTCTCGGGTCAGCCGGTACAAGCACAACGCAGGCTTCTTTCTTCCATTGCCGCTAGCCTATTTTTAGAACCGTATGAACTTTCACAGTCGTTGCAGTACCGGATCGTCCTGATTCGCTTAAATTTGCGGGATCATCTACTGTTGTTTCCTTGCTCTCACATTATTTTTGATGCTACGAGCAGTGATATCCTGCGCAGACAACTCCTTGATGAATATCATCGTCCGCAGCAGACGGCACATGCGACTGAAGAGGTGCAATACCAGGAATATGTAAACCATATCCGCCAAGGTCCTCAAGGAATCGGGGATCAGGAAATCAGTGAGCAATTCAAACTCCAGACCTTTGGTGAGAATAATGAACGTATCCATGTGCTGACCGAAGAACGCAACTATGCGGATACTACCAGATATCGTTGGGAGCTGAATTTAAGCGACATTTCAGAGCAGCATGGCGCTGCGAATATGTGGGATATTTCGCTTCAAATGGCTGTACGTTTTTTCAGCAGCTATTTCCAACTCTCTGTTGTTCCGCTTTGGCTTACTAATTATGGAAGACAATATGGCGACCGAAACTATTTTGGAACCGTAGGCGAGTGTATTGATCATATACCCGTTGTACTGCAGGAAGATGACACTGAATCCTATGAAAAGAGTATCCATACCCACCTGGGCTTTGCTTCACGCTATCATTTGAACTTTTTCAATCTGATCTTCAATGCTGAAATGGAGCAAGCTTACCCGGTATCCAGTAGCATTTTGAAAAAGGGACTTGAACAGCTGCCTATCGTATTCAACTATTTGGGTGAGGGACGAGAGGATGCAGAATTGCTCGACAATCTGCATATCGCAGGCACACAGGCTAATGTCAACAAGGTTATTTTCTTTGAGTCAGAGCATGTAGGAGATATTCTAAAAATCTCACTTACCATTCCGTATGATGAGAACGACCAGTATATCCATCAAATCTTCCAGGCTGCAAGTGACAGGCTTTTACACGCTTTGACCATTTCGCAGTAAGGAGATGAAGATGTGAATCAATTGTTTAAGGATAGTCGTTTTATCCGTTTCTTTGCTTCCCGTACTTCTGCCAATATCGCGGACAGCATTTATTCCATCGTCCTGCTGTATTTTGTACAGCAATCAACGCAATCGGTGGCGATGACCAGCTTTACGTATACAGCTGTATCTGCGGCGTCCATTTTCAGCTTTCTCGTGGGGCCTTTAGTGGACCGTTATTCACCGCCTTTGTTGGCCAGCATCGCCTTGTTTACGCAGGCTTTGCTTATTTTGGCCGTCCCATTTCTCATTCAGGATGGGATGGTTAATCTAGTCGCTATCCTTGGTATTGTGTTTATTGCATCTTGCTTCTCCACACTGTTTTATCCGGCCAACAGTAAAATGCTGCCGCAACTGGTAGGCTCGCCGGATTTGATTGTCCGGGCGAATTCCATGATTTCGTCGACGGATCAGGTTATTAATATCGCAGGATATCTGGCTGGAGCCTCGCTTATTATCGCAATGGGGATGAAAAATACGTTTTTTCTAGCCAGTGCGATGCTGTTTCTGTCAGGCTTTGTGTACGTCAGGCTCAATAAGCAAATTGATACTCCTGCGGTGGAAGACACTAACGGTAGGGGTTCACTGAAGCTGGGGTACTATCTGAAGGAGTTGAAAGAAGGGTATCTTTTTGTAAAACAGCACACCTTCCTGAGAATTATGCTTCCATTTTTTGCTCTGACGAACTTTTCGATGGCGATCTTGGTAATTGCCATGCCTTCCATCGCTGTATCCTATGGCTCACCGATCTATTACAGCTTGCTCTATGTAGCCTATTTTATCGGTATTTTTATCGGTTCCTTTCTGGTCAGTGTATTGAAAAAGAACGGCATTACCATTGCGGTTTCCTGGGTAGCTATGGGGCTGGCAATCTATGTGTTTTCCATTGTGCCGGAGATGTGGATGAAGCTGCTGGCAGCTCTGTTATTAGGCGTTTTTACAGGCATTATCAATGTACTGCAAACGTCTTTGACTCAAATTATTACACCGCTGCCGTTACTGGGACGTGTTACAGCCTTTCTTAACACCTTATCGAGCGCGGCTTTGCCATTAGGGGCCTTGATTGGAGGGGCGTTAGCTTTACGGTTTGCTCTGAGTGAGGTCCTTTTTTTCAGCGGGCTGATTACTGCATTGTGCGGATTGGTTATGTTCCTGGCCAAGGATATTCGCCAGTTTGAGATTCCATCAGAGGAGATTGGAGGAGTAGCTCCCTTCCACAATTCATAAGCCACGCATGCAAAATGTCAGGTCCTCATCACAGGGTCTGGCATTTTTAGTATGTCTGGCTTCGCTACGTTGAGGCTGACTATTTTGGCGCTGGTGTTGGAGCACCGTTTATGGTTATCATAGACGAAGGTATAAATCTATCGTTACATTCGGATACAAGAGGAGATACGAGATGGCTGAGCCTTTAAAAAATATATACACAGAGGATTTTCTTCGCCTTTTCGGTGAAAGAGTACAAACTGCGTATAGCTCATTTGATACACAGAAATTTATCCTTCAAGTTATGGACGGGACGTGGAATGAGCTGGAGCTAAAAACCCGGATGCGACGGATTTCACTAACCTTGGGAACGTTCTTGCCAAGTCGTTATGAAGAAGCTTTGGCTGTCCTTTTTGCCATAGACGAGCATTGCAGCGGTTTTCCATACTTATTCTTCCCGGACTTTGTGGAGGTGTATGGACAGGGGGAGGAGCATTGGACACTTTCCATGGAGGCACTGGAACGCTTCACACAGAAGTCATCTGCTGAGTTTGCCGTGAGATCATTCCTGTTGCGTGAACCGGAACGGATGATGCGCCAAATGATGGTCTGGGCGGTTCATCCAAGCGAGCACGTCCGTCGTCTAGCCAGCGAAGGCTGTCGTCCACGGCTGCCGTGGGGGCAGGCGTTGCCCATATTCAAGCGCGATCCCGCTCCGGTATTGGCCGTGCTGGAACTGTTGAAAGCAGATCCAGCACTATATGTACGTAAAAGTGTAGCTAATAATCTGAACGACATCGCCAAGGATCACCCCGATACGGTTATCGCAACGGCTAGGCGGTGGAAAGGCACACACCCTGATACGGACTGGATTGTGCGTCACGGCTGCCGGACTTTGATTCGCAAATCCATTCCCGAGGTGATGGCGCTGTTCGGTTATGCCGAAGAAACGAACGGATCACCGTTAGTCACCGAAGCGTCTTTTACCGCCGATCCGGCTGTGTTAAAGCTAGGCGATAGCTGCGAGTTAAGCTATGCGATTCAGCTTCGAGAAGGTGAACCGGTACGGGTCCGTATCGAATACGGCGTCGATTTTGTGAAGGCGAGAGGACAAGTCTCGCGTAAATTATTTCTGCTTTCCGACAAAACCGTTCCCGGAGGAACACGTCTTACAGGTAGACGAACACACCATTTCGCAGATCTGACAACCCGCCGCCATTATCCGGGAGCACACCGGATTGCATTGCTCGTCAATGGACAGGAGGCGGCTTCTACAGTGGTGGAACTCGAGTAAGACTAATTTCAAAGCCGTCAGCATAAAAAAGAAAGAGTCAAAACAGACTCTTTCTTTTTGGTGTCAGCTACACAAACGGTGTATTTTTCTAAAAAAATTCATGCTACCTTTAGAACCTGGTACTAAGACGTGCTATAATACAATAAGATTATGGCTTTCATCTTATGTATAAAGGGGAAGATACAATTTGACAGATCAGCAGCAATGGCTTGCACCTGAATATTACAATATAACTTCGGAAATGGAACATCATGATGCTGATAAAACAGCACTCAAGTGGTTGAGCGAAACTGGAGAATACGAGGAGATCACCTACGGAGAGCTGTTGAAAAAGGCCAATCGACTGGCTGGAGGACTCGCAGGTCTGGGATTTAATAAAGGAGACAGAGTCCTGGTCATAGTACCACGCCGTATTATTGCGTATGTGATTTATTTGGCCTGCCTGAAGCTGGGACTTGCCGTTATTCCTTCTTCGGAAATGCTGCGGGCAAAGGATATTGCGTATCGTCTCCGCCACTCACAAGCTCGAGGGGTCATTGCCTGGACCGGAGTAACCAGTGAAGTGGACAAAATAAATGATGATATGCCTGCTCTGGATTATCGGATCATGGTTTCCGGCGACAACGCAGAACCTGCACCCGGCTGGCTTGGACTGGATAAGCTTATGGACGGGCAAGAAGATACTTTTGAAGCTGTGAAGACACATCGGGACGACATGGCGATTCTGGCCTATACCTCGGGTACTACAGGGAATCCTAAAGGTGTCGTACATAGCCATGGCTGGGGGTATGCTCATCTGCGCATAACATCCCCATGGCTGGATATCCAAGCTTCAGATGTAGTATGGGCTACAGCAGCACCAGGATGGCAAAAATGGATTTGGAGTCCGTTTTTATCCGTTTTGGGGAATGGGGCGACCGGATTCGTATATAATGGCTCGTTTCGTCCCGGCCGCTATTTGCAGCTCTTGCAGCAGTACGGAATTCAGGTGCTATGCTGTACACCTACGGAATATCGGATTATGGCGAAGACGGATGGCCTGGATCAGTACGATCTGTCTCAATTGCGCAGCGCAGTTTCCGCGGGAGAACCTCTCAATCAGGAGGTTATTAACAAGTTTCAGGAGCAGTTCAACATTACGATTCGTGACGGTTATGGGCAGACGGAGAGCACATTAATTATTGGTAACTTGAAGGACGTACCTCTGCGTTTTGGTTCGATGGGGAAATCCATTGCGCCGGGTCTGGTTGAGGTCATAGACGAGGATGGCATTCCACTGCCTTCGGGCCAAGTCGGCGATATTGCGGTGCGTGCTGATATGCCGGCATTATTCCATACGTATTACCATGATCCGGAGCGCAAATTAGCCAGTATCAACGGAGATTACTTTGTTACAGGAGACCGGGCCCGCAAAGACGAAGATGGGTATTTCTGGTTTGAAGGACGCGGCGATGATATTATTATCAGCTCTGGTTATACCATCGGTCCTTTTGAGGTAGAGGAAGCACTCATGAAGCATGATTCCGTGCAGGAATGTGCTGCTGTAGCCAGTCCTGACCCAATACGTGGACATGTCGTAAAGGCCTACATTGTACTTAAAGCCGGAGTAGAAGGATCACCAGAGCTGGCAAAGGAACTGCAGCAGCATGTTAAAGCATGGACTGCGCCCTATAAGTATCCACGAAAAATAGAGTTCATTGAGGAACTTCCCAAAACCAGCTCGGGCAAAATTCGAAGAGTGGCGCTGCGTGAATTGGAGAAGCAATCCATACTGTAATGATAACTTTGAAACCTGATAAAAATGGAACAGGAGCGAGGAAAAATGAGTTCATTTGAAACATTGCTGGAGCAATATGCAGAGCTGGTTGTAAGGGTAGGTGTCAATATACAGCCCGGACAGGTATTTTTGGTGACTGCACCGCTGGAAACCATTGATTTCACGCGTCTGATTGTCAGCAAAGCATATGAAGCAGGAGCTAAATATGTACAGGTAGAATTTGAGGACGATCAGATTACGCGCAGTCGTTTTGAACATGGTGACGATGGTTGCTTTGACTATTACCCGGCATGGAAGGCGGAAATGATGGAAAAATTCGCCGAGGAGGGTGGGGCCACGCTAACAATCAAGGTGCCGAACCCGGATCTGTATCAAGGTATTGATCCACAAAAGGTTTCGCGTGCGACGAAGGCGGCAGTCACGGCGAGAGAAGGCTTTTCCCGATATACCCGGAATCATAAAATTAGCTGGTGCCTGATTAAAGCGCCAACGAAGGCTTGGGCCGATAAAGTATTTGCCGATGTGGCTGAAGAGGATCGCATCCGTGTCATGTGGGAAACGATTTTCCAAATGAACCGTGTAGACGGCTCAGATCCCGTTCAGAATTGGAAGGAGCATTTGAAAAACCTCGAACAGCTGCAAAACAAGCTGAATCATAAAAAGTATAAAAGCCTCCACTACCGCGCACCCGGAACCGATCTGAAAATTGAACTGGCTGACGGACATATCTGGCGCAGTGGTGGTGGTGAAAACGAACGTGGAGATTATTTTGTGGCCAATATGCCGACAGAAGAAGTGTTCACGATGCCTAAGCGTACAGGTGTGAACGGTTATGTTACCAGCACCATGCCGCTAAATTTGAACGGCCAGCTGGTAGATCGGATTACATTTACCTTTAAGGACGGCAAAGTCACCGAGTATACAGCGGAGTCCGGCGAGCAGCATCTGACTCATTTGCTCGCTACGGATGAAGGGGCCAGCTATTTGGGTGAAGTTGCACTGGTGCCGCACGATTCACCGATTTCCAATCTCAATCGTATTTTTTACAACACGGGGATTGACGAAAATGCCTCCTGTCACTTGGCCCTCGGCAGTGCGTATCCCTTTAATATGGAAAAAGGAACACAAATGAGCCGGGAGGAATTGCTGAAGAACGGTGCCAATGTTAGCCTGACCCATGTAGATTTTATGATCGGTTCAGCCGAACTGGATATTGACGGCGAGCTGCAAGACGGAAGCAAAGAAGCTGTGTTCCGCCAAGGAAATTGGACGATTTAGCTTTTTTTAATTTCCATCAAATAACCCGCAAATGAGTCTGTTAATTTTGCGGGTTTTTCTATATCTCAAATGTCAACCGTTCCCTGTCACGGCATTGTTGTGAATATAAAAGCAAAAACCTTATATAATTCGGGCATGTTTACGGCAGTGCTTGTGCATGTTCCAGTCGGAATCTGGTACATTCATGATATTGTGAAGTTGAAAAATAGCAATTCTCGCTCTCTTTTTTCTAAACAACAGCTAGGATCGTACTATCGTAAATAGTGTATGTTGGATGATTTTCAATATCATTGTTTACAAGTTGGAAACAAGTAGAGTTATTCTGGAAATGCGGTTTGGTTACACTTGGTTTGTACCTCATTGAAACAAGGAAAGAGTGATCTCATGATAAAACATTCACATCAACCACATGAACCCAAAAAGCTGCCCTATAAGCTAGTCACAGCTACTGCTTTGATGGCTATAAGTTTCGCTGCCATCACCGGATGCGGCAATAGCGGAGAAGCAAAATCAACTGCTCCAATTACGGAAGGAGCGACAGTTGCACCGTCTACCGATTCCACGGTTCAGCATACAGACGACAATCGTAAAAATGCAGATACGAACAAGCAAGGTTCGGACGCAATCCAGCAAAGTCAGAGTCCAGCGGATTCCAAGGATACCGGAAAGGTTTCTGAGCAAGGCTCATCCTCGCCCCGTCAGTCACCTGCCAGTAGTGCAGCGCCATCTAAAAACGCACACTACCCAGCAACCATACTCAGCGCAGCCAAGCAGGGGACACTTCCGAACTTGCCCAAAGGTCTTGGTTTGGGAACTGGCAGCGATCTTTTGTTCCAGCTGTGGGGAAAATCCGAGTCAGGCTCTACTGGTCATACGCGAAGCTACACCAAGCATCATACGGACATCGTACTGGACGGAAGCGATAAAGTTACAGAGATTACATCATCCGATTCCTCTTACAGAAAGCTGGTTATCAGCCAAGTCATTAAGGAATTGGGTACGCCGACCGAAACGAACGACACTTCCAGAAGTGTACCCAATACAGCAGAAGCCAGTTATACTATCAAAGACGCTTCCGGACTTGATCAGCATTTAGTATTTTCCTACCAAACCAAAACGAAAAAAATCAACTATGTGAGATTGTATTTTAACTCCATGACTCCATAATCTTGAGCCACAACAAAAGAGTCGCTTCCGTAAAACCATTACGGAGACGACTATTCGTCCCCATCTGAACAGCTAGAGCAGGAGCTGATCGCAGCTTATTCGCAAATTATGACGGATTACCGTAATGAAATACTTTTACAAATGCAGGCGCAGACAATCGGGGAGGATGTGATTGTGAGCGTGATGCAGCAGGGATTTCGTGATATTCATACGACTGTTTATGCTGCTTTTCGTCAAGCGGGTATTGAGCATGCATTGGAAAGAACAATGCTTTTTCTTGCCAGAGGTATGCTCTGCAATATCTCGATGTCACTGGATTTGCCGGAACTGATGAAAATAGACGAATAGTATTTTGTTTGTGTAACAAGAGTCACGCCTTTGCGTGGCTTTTTTCTTTTGTTTGTGAGTTTAAATCATCAAACAGGTTGACAATGAGAGCAGGCTTCGATATCTTATATACATATAGGGGTATATGTATAACGAACTAAACCGTTACCCTTTCAAAAAATATGTGGAGGTATATATTATGTCATCCAATAACATCCAAGCAGATTATATTCTTGATTGCAAAGGGCTAGCTTGTCCTATGCCGATTGTCAAAACCAAAAAAGTGATGAAGGAGCTCAAAGCAGGGCAGGTTATGGAGGTGCAAGCGACTGACAAGGGTTCATTAGCGGATTTTCAGAGCTGGGCCCAAAGCACCGGGCACCAATTTATCGGTACTTTTCAAAACGGAAATGTCATGCATCATTATTTACGTAAAGGGGAGCCTGCTGAAGTGACGGCGGAATCCCTATTGCCTTCAACCATAAGCCATGAAGAGTTGCAGACAAAATTGGCTGAAAAGGGGAACCTATTACTGCTGGATGTTCGGGAGCCTGCAGAATTTGCGTTAAAGCATATCCCTGGATCGAAGTCCATCCCTCTGGGAGAACTGGAGAACAGACTGGGTGAGCTCAAGCTGAATGAAGAGATTGCAGTGATTTGCCACGCTGGAGCACGCAGTGAAATGGCTTGCCAGTTATTGACGAGGAAAGGCGCCACAAACGTCAAATCCGTCCTTTTAGGCATATCCGAATGGACAGGGGAGACGGAGGGGAGCGAGTCCATATGACTTCAACCGCGGAACAAGGATTTACTCATCCCAAAACGACAATTGTATTATTCAGCGGGGACCTGGATAAAGCGATTGCTGCATTCATTATTGCGAATGGAGCGGCAGCATACGACCATGAAGTAACTATCTTTTTTACGTTTTGGGGATTAAACATGCTGCGTAAAGATGAGCTGGTGAGAACGAATAAAGGAATACTTGAAAAAGCCTTCGGCTGGATGATGCCGCGTGGTCCGCAAAAGCTTGCACTGTCCAAAATGAACTTTGCAGGGCTCGGTCCACAGATGATCAAGCATGTCATGAAAAAGCACAATGCGCTCTCTCTTCCACAGCTTATTGAGCTGGCGCAAGAGCAAGGGGTTAAGCTCATAGCCTGTACCATGACGATGGATCTGTTGGGGCTGCAGCAAGAGGAGCTAGTCGACGGTTTGGAATATGCCGGAGTTGCCGCCTATTTGGGTGAGGCTTCGCAAGGGAAGGTTAATTTATTTATATAGGGTGTCCTATTTATTTTTTTGATTTATAATATACCTATACATGTATATCGTAAATCAAAAAGGGAGTGCAGTGCTCATGGAATATAATTACACTGATGAACTGAAAACACGCTTGAGAAGAATTGAGGGCCAAGTCCGTGGGGTACTTCGCTTAATGGATGAGGGAAAATCGTGCAAGGATGTCGTCAGCCAATTGTCAGCCGTACGCAATGCATCAGATAAAGCAATTGCGCAAATTGTAGCCGAAAATCTGCAACACTGCATTATGGAAGAGCAAAAGGCTGGAGGAGATACGGATAAGCTGGTTAAAGAAGCGATTCAACTTCTTGTGAAGAGTAGATAACAAGAACTCACAGAACATATCATTCAAAAAAATGCTTCTTAAATTAAGGAGCATTTTTTTTGCGGCCGTTGTAACGATTATTGTTACAATGGTTTTTTAGAATGCAAAATTCGTGAGCTTTGCAGTTATTAATTATTACATATGATGGAACAAATACCTATTCATCTCTATTATTTTATTGTATAATTTAGAAATGTAAGGCAATAAAATCCTCGAGGCAAGCTGTCTGTCTATTGATACTTCTGCAAACAGGGATTTATTCAACCTGAAGATTCAAAGAGGATTCTACACAATCAGAACAATGGGGAGAGGATTCAGAAATGCACAGTAAATCGGATGTTAGAGGTTGGTTTCCAAGCGAGGATGGAAATTTGTCACAACGAAAACGGATCATAAAACTGATCGAGCAAATGATTAGCGGGGTAGATGAGTTGAAGAACCCCAAAGCGGTCAATCTCAAAGGAGAGAAACGGCGAGATGGGGATTTTTACGGTCAATTGGTTGCACAAAGTCAGATTCCCTATGAAGGTGCTCCTATGAAGGAGGTAAACGCAGAGCTATTGCAGTTGCTGCACGGACATCCTTACCATACAAAGTATTTTTTTACGAATATACTGCCAATGGCCTCCATTCCCGGAATATTGGGCATGTTATCCGCGATGCTGGTGAACGGCAACAATCTTTGGGATGTTTACGGGCCTGCCGGAGCCGAGGCCGAGGTCAGAGTAATGGCGATGATGTCCAAACTGGTAGGCTATGATGCCGGGACAAGCGGGGGCTATACCACCTGGGGAGGTCAGGGCTCCATATTTTCCGGATTGCGGATTGCCATTGCCAAATATGACCCGAATGCGCTAAAGCACGGGGTTCCGGACAACTTGTATGCTTTTTGCTCGGAATTGGCTCATTACAGCCTGTTCAAGTCGATGGAAGCGTCCGGGATCGGCAGTGATCACCTCATCAAAGTAAAAGCCTTATCAGACAGTTCTATGGATGTGGCTGATTTGAGATGTAAATTAGCGGAGGTCGCTGTAGGCGGAGGCGTGCCTGTGTATATAGTGGCAACAACAGGGACAACAGATGCCATGGGTATTGACGATGTTCTCCAAATCCGTACCGTTGCGGAGGAATTTTCGAAGCAATTCGGGTTGCCGTGCCCGCATATCCATGCAGATTCGGCTCTGGGTGGTTTTTTTGCCGTCTTCAACGATTACGACCTGGAAAAGAACACGCAGCAATTCAGCCCGGGCGTCATCGGGATGCTGACTTCTATTCAGGAGAAGATGAGACATCTCTCATTGTCAGACTCCATGTGCTTCGATTTTCAAAAACTCGGACAAACACCTTATGTCTCAAGCCTGTTTCTGCTCAAAAATGCAGCGGATCTTGGCCTTCTGGAGCTTGATGCGGACGAAACCCCTTATGTCGGACATCGGGGCTACGGGGAGTATCACACTGGATATACGTTGGAGTGTTCTCGCATGGCCAGCTCCATCAGCATGTACAGTTCGCTGTTGGCCTTTGGGGTAGAAGGCTATCAGCGTCTTCTCGCCCAATTTCTGGAGGTGAATTTGCAATTTCGTGAACGGCTTGTTGCGGAAATTCCGGAGGCCGACATTGCCAACCCGGACAACCCGGGAATATCAACACTGATCCGCATTTATCCACCAGATGGCCCGCGGTTTGCCGAAGAAATAAGCGGAAGCAGCTCTTGGGAGGATATCGAGCGGAACAATCAATTGAATGAACGGCTGTTTGAGAAATTAGGCAAACATCGCGATCGGATGTTCTTTGGGGATACAAAGAAACATCTGCTAGTCAAGACCGTTGAAGGCCGGCAAATTCCGCTTTATGTCAGTAAATTTTTTGTCATTTCGCCTCATACCCAACCGGAGCATGTACCGGAGATCGTGCATTATTTGAAGGAATGTATAACCCAAGTATGTGAGCAGTTCGTGTATCAATGAATAAACAAGCTCACAATTGAATGTTTTCATAGGTTCCATTAACTATACTGGACAGTGAATTTAATGGGGATTGTGTACAAAATTTTCGGTCATAAAATACATAAAGTAAAACGGCCAACTTGTTGTACTTTTTTCTAATTGTATTCATTAGTAGACTAAGAAGTTTCTTCAAACTCTATATAAAATTGGTAACACAAAGGAAGAACGTCTGATTTCAACCAATCAGGCGTTTTTTGTTTGTCTGAGTTCTTACAAAACTCAACTCGCAGTTTTACACTCTCCTGACCATGGTAACTTGGCATCAAGTTAGACTGTGTTCGTAAAGCGGACTAAACTAGGATAGGGGGATTTGAAATGAAGGTGGAACTGCACTGCCACACCCGCCTTTCAGACGGTTCCTTTACTTTTGAAGAAGTGACGGAATTAGCTGCTGCTGAATTGGTTACTCATTTGGCCATAACGAATCATGACACCACGGCAGGTCTTCATGAAATGATGGTTCAAGGCAGAGAGAATGGGATCGAAATCGTTTCTATCTCGGGGAGGTTCTGGCCACCGAATGCAAGGTGCAGGCTCAGGGTGCGGCCGGCATTGGTCTGATCAGGGGGGATGACAGTGAAAAAGCTTATTTTCTGGCGATCATTGATGCCTTGAGAATTGCATCCTCCAGACTGTCCTCGTCCTGGTTCTCAAAATTGGCAAGCCAAGGTCCCGAATGAACAACTTCCCAAAGTGCTGGATTACTTGCGCAAGGAAGGGCTGATACCGGAATGTCCTGTCGATGACACCGAACCGGACGATATCACGGGCAACAGCCTGACATTCAGGAGAGATGACCAAAGTATTTGAATAAATAAAGAAACCCTTCTTTCTGGTAATGGTTGCTTGGCGCTTCTATATCACCAAAAGAAGGGTTTCTTTTTGTAAAGCATCACAGCGGCAAATAGATTTTATTCCCAACAAGTGATTAATTTATTTATAAAATCGTCGAAGCTATGAGTAGAAGACAATAGATTCACATTTTTATCGTCTGTTAATATGGTGGCCAATGCATCGAACACGTCGCGGAATATTTTTCGATCCTCTCCGCTGATGGTGAGTAACAATACAATTTTCACGGTCGAAGAATCCCATTTGATCCCATTCGGATTCAAATAAATGAACATGCCTGTTTTGCGAGATTCCATTTTTATCGCATGAGGGATGGCAACGTGTCCGAAAGCAGTAGAGGACATGGCTTCCCGTTCCATAATTTTGCCCCAAAAATCTTCGTCCGTATAACCATCCTGATTCATAATTTGACAGATAAAACGTAAAACATCTTCTTTCCCGGACAATGCTGTGGAGTTGTAAAAATGTCTTTCGTCTAAAAAAGATTCTAATTGGATCTTAAATTGATTTTTCTTTTTTTGCTCTTTTAATTCAAATATTTTGTTCGATACTTTTTCCCGATCACTTTCTATAAAAAATGGAGTAATCACGACATAGGGTACTTCCGGAATCTTATGCAATTGGGCAGAAGAAATAATAAAATCACTTGTTGCATAATTCAAATCGCTTTCATCGGTTACAATCGAATGAATCAAAATATCATCGCCAAAATACTGCTGTAATTTATTGATGATTTGCACATTCATATTGTAGTAAAGCGGAAACAGTACCGTACACGAAATCTTTACGTTCGATTGCCGTTGCAACTCAATGGCATACCCCAGGTGAAAAGCTAAATAAGCAATTTCATCATCGCTAATGATATAACCGGTTTTTTCTTTAATCACATGTGAAGCATGAACAGCGCAATCATAAATGAGCGGACATTCTCTTTTTATCGTTTGTGTTAATGGATTTTTCGTTGAATGATGATTTTTTAATCTCATCAAAAGGTTTTTTACATGCAGTGTAAAACGTGTAATAAAATCAGAATCGGCAATACTGATATAGTAATATTTATCCAAGTCAATGGCTATTTCACTGACCAGATCAATACAGTCTTTTCCGGCGATATTTTCCAGGTCGCTTACTTCAATTTGCGTAAAGTTAACATTGGTCGCATTACACGAAATTAAGATCGCCAAATCGGTGATTTCTTCTTCCGGATAGGTTACATGAAAATACGATTCTAATTTAAAGGCGATTTCTTTGGCGATTAAATATGCGGTGTTGTCGACGTTATAATTCACGGTCTTATTTAAAAACTGAAAATCATGTTTCATTCTGTCCAATGCAATGGTGATGTGGATGATCACATTCGTTAAATAATAATCATTGGTAAAAAAATGTTGGGCAGAAAAGGTTTCAACGACGACTTCCCGAATGTAATCGATATTTAACTCTTTATAAAATCCTTTGATTTTATCGATATCAATAAAACTTCCGTTGGCCTCTTCGTACAAAATACTGCTCATTAGCTTGCGCTTATCTTTTTCTCTTCCTTGCAACTCAATATGATCCTTGCTCAACTGCAATTCCAAGTTATTTTTGCCAAGCTTTTCTTTGATCAGCTTCAGATCAAGTCTAAGCGTTGACTCGCTGATAAACAGAGCGTCGCTTAAATCGTAAATATAAATGGGCTCATTGGTTTGTACCAGTTTTTTCAGAATATAAGCCATTCTTTCGGACTGAGTTTGCGGGATTGCTTTTTGTTCACTGGTTAGAAACCTGTTTACTTGATCGGTATTGACCTTATAACCTTTATTCGACGACAGGATTAACCCGTGGTGAATAGCATTGATCTCACTTATATAAGATTTGATGGTGCGTTTGGACACGTCGCATTTGTCCGCTAAATTTTTCGACGAAATCCAATCATCGCTTTTTTCGGTTAAATATTGAATCAGATCAATATAATGCGTTTTCATTTAGAATACCTCGCTTTAAAATGTTGCACCATAGGGGTGCAGTTTTTTATTTGAGCCCGTTTTAGGATTTGTATTATAGTTTGGTTGTAACAAAGATAGCGCTATCATTTCAAAATTATAAGAAAAACTTCTATCGATGTACAGTCACAGAAGACAGACCGCGTTTAGCGGAACCTTTTCTTGCGATTAAAGAAAGCTTTAGCTCCGCTGAAAACTTATTCTTTCTTTAATCTAAAGAAAAACTTCTATCGATGTACAGCCACAAACGATGTACAGTCACAAAAAAAAGCAAGGAGGATTACCATGGAAAATTCAAGCAAAATGTTACATGTGTTGTTGGTTTGCGGGTCCGGAGCAAGTTCCGGTTTTATGGCTGCCAATATTCGCAAGGCCGCTAAAAAGAGAAACTTGAATATGGATATCAAAGCCAGAGGGGAAGCGGAAATTGAAAATTATATCCATGATATCGATGCTTTGATGGTCGGTCCCCACTTGGCTTATATCGTTGATGAAATCGAAGAGCTTACCAAAGATGTCCATGTCAAAGTGCTTTTAATGAAGCCTTCTTATTATTCCACTTTAGATGGGGAAGCCGCTTTAGATGATCTGCTGCGTGAGTTGAACAGTTAAAGGGGACAACCAAAATGAACAAATTAATAGAATGGCTGAAAAACGACTTCTCTCCAAAGATGAATAAAGTCAATAACAATGTATGGGTAATCACACTTAAGGATTCTGTCATGCAACTATTGCCCTTTATTCTTTTAGGATCGGTATTCTGTCTTCTGACTATACCTGGAGATGTGTATCATATCAAAAACTACCCTGATTTTTGGGTTCCGTTCGGATGGACGATGGGCATGCTTTCGCTGTTGGTTTCTTTCCTGATTCCGTTCAATTTGATGGAAAAGAAGAAGTTAAGAAAACAGCGCTTTATTGCCGGCTGTACAAGCCTGGTTACTTTTTTGATCATCGTAACTCCTCAAGTCGTAAAGGACGGTACGGTTGGTTTTAATCATAGTTCCTTGGGCACCGGAGGCATGTTCGTTGCCATCATCGCCGCTATGATTACCGGCTATATCATGGGGCTGTTCGGAAAATTCTCCTTTTTCAAAGAAGATTCCGTCATCCCGGACTTTGTCAGATCCTGGTTTGATTCCATGCTTCCCATTGGGGTGACTATCGTTCTGGCCTGGGTGTTGGTCGATCTCGTTCATATTGATATATACAACATCATTTTAAATATTTTTATGCCGTTGGCCAACGTGGTAGAGACACCTTGGGGATTCATGTTAATTCTGTTTATCAGCTGTTTCTTGTATTCGATGGGGATTTCCAGTTGGATTTTGACTCCTGTCACCAAGCCGATTTTTCTGGCGGCCATTATGGCAAACGCTACCGCGGGGGCGCATAATATCGTAACGGCCGAAACGATTTATTCGGCATACTTGTGGGTAGGCGGTGTAGCCTGTACGTTGCCGCTGGCTATTATGCATCTGCTTTCTAAAAGCACAAAGTTAAAAGCACTGGGACGCGCATGTTTGGTCCCATCTATCTTTAATATCAACGAGCCTTTAGTGTTTGGTTCAATCGTATGGAATCCCATTATGATGGTGCCTATGTGGATCAATGGTTTAATTTTACCGTTGATCGTTTGGATCGGAACCAAAGTCATTCACTTTGGCCCCATCCCGAAAGTGGTTTTCGATATGTGGTACGTTCCTTTTCCAATTTCCACTTGGATTACAACGGGAACCATTACAGGCATTATCCTGATGTTAATCGTTGTCGCGGTAGCCACGATGATTTGGTATCCATTTTTCAAAACCTACGAAAAACAAGAGCTTGAAAAAGAATTGCCGCAAACCAATTAATCTATGAGTGAGTGTTCAAAAAGTTAGGTTTTCAGCACCGAGAAGGTTGGATGAAGCAAGGGACTGAGTAGCGGAGCGTAGGCGAACCTACGTGAGCAACGGAAGGCCCGGTTGAATTCAAGTTTCGACGTCGAGACCACTTCCTGACCTGCATCGTGATCAAAAGATGACTTTTTGAACTACCTCTATTAAGGAGACTTTATTATGACTTCGGAACAAGTAGCCCAAGATGCGATGCAAATCATTTTGCACGCAGGGGAAGCAAGAAAGCATTGTACAGAAGTACTAAAGGATATTGAAAAAAGCGACTTTGACAGCGTTAAGGAGAAAATGAAATTAGCCAACGCGGAAATTGTCATCGCTCATCGCGTGCAAACGAATTGTATCCAAAAAGAAACGGAAGGAGCAAAAGGAGAGTACTCCGTTTTATTTGCCCATGCGCAAGATACGCTCATGACGGTCTATAGTGAAATTAATATGACCAAGCGGTTAATTGATATTTTCGAGAGCTTGAACCAGAGATTGATCCAACTGGAAATGACTAATAAATAATGAGAGGAAGTTATCAAAATGAAGAACATTCCAACAGGATTCCCATCCGATTTTTTATGGGGGGGAGCGGTTGCCGCCAACCAATTAGAAGGTGCTTACAATGTTGACGGAAAAGGGTTAAGCGTAGCGGATATTAATGAATATTTGGATGGTGTTCCTTTAGATAAAAAGTCGAATTTAGAACTGACTACGGACTATATTAAAGAAGCCATTGAAAGCCAAGATCGCGTTTTTCCGAAACGTTGGGGCATCGATTTCTATCACACCTATAAAGAAGATTTGAAATTGTTAGGGGAATTGGGACTCAAAACCTTTCGCACCTCGATTAACTGGACAAGAATTTTTCCGAATGGTGACGAAACACAGCCGAATGAAGCAGGCTTGAAATTTTATGATGACCTGATCGACGAAATTATAGCGAACGGCATGGAGCCGATGATCACCCTATCGCATTATGAAATGCCGATTCATTTAACGACGGCTTATAAAGGGTGGTACTCCAGAGAAATGATCGATTTCTTTGTTCGCTTCGGCCAAGTGATTTTTGATCGGTACCATAAAAAAGTGAAATATTGGATTATCGTCAATCAAATCAATTTGATCGATCATGAATCCTTCAACCACTTGGGCATTGCTGAGGATGTGGTGGATGATTTGGCCTCCGCCAAATACCAAGGCTTGCATCATGAATTTGTTGCCTGCGGCCTGATCACGAAATATGCCAAAAGTCTGGATCCAAATTTGCAAATCGGGATGATGCTGTGTGGGGGACCGGCTTATCCGGCTACCTGCCGGCCGGAAGACATCTTTGCCACCGTGCGCAGAAATCAGATGGAGTACTTTTTCTCGGATATTCTGCTTCGCGGATATTACCCGGGTTATGCTTTCCGTTATTTCGCCGACAATAACATCACTGTCGAATTTGCAGAGGGCGATGAAGAGGCACTGAAAAATACGGCGGACTTTATGTCCTTCTCCTACTACTATACCCGCATTTACGATGCGGAAAGCATGAAAAACAAAACGGGACCTTACCGCAATACCGAACTTCCGGCCAACCCTTGGGGATGGACGATTGACCCGATCGGTCTGCGCACTTTCCTCAACCTGTTCTATGACCGGTATCAGTGCCCGATTTATATCACGGAAAACGGGATCGGTTACCATGACACCTTGGAAGAAGACGGTTCCATCCATGATTCCTACCGGGTTGACTATTACCGGGCCCATATTGAGCAAATGAAAGAGGCTATTAAAGACGGGGTGGATTTAAGAGGTTATTATGCTTGGGGCCCAATCGATATTATTAGCTGTTCTTCCTCGGAAATGAGCAAACGCTATGGATTTATTTACGTCGACCAAGATGATCGTGGCAACGGTAGTAAAAAGCGCCTCAAAAAAGACAGTTTTTCTTGGATGCAAAAAGTGATCGCTTCTAATGGAGAAAACTTGGACTAGAGGTCTCGCAAATGTCTATTTATCTGAAATTTGGCGGACGACTTATGATTTTGGTCGTTGCCATGGTGCTTACCGCTCTAGCCGTTAATTTATTTATCGAGTGCAATATAGGGTCTGATACATTAACCGTTTTATTGGACGGATTGCACAAAAGTACTGGAATGAGCGTAGGTCTGACAAGCTTTTTCGTAAATATGGTACTTCTTGCTGCAGGTCTTTTATTAAATCGTAAATCTATAGGTTTTTCTTCGATGATTTATTCCTTTTTTGTCGGACCATTCATTAATTGGATTCATCCGTTTATTGCGCACATGCAGCTGGCTGATTTATCTCTATTCATTAAAATAGTCATCGTCATCCTGGCTAACTTTTGTTACTCCATCACTTATGTGTTGTTGATGAAATTTGGCAATGGCATGTATGCTATAGACGCTATTTTGCGATATACAGAGTCGAAATTTGGATTAAGGTATGATATCGGCAGAATAGGCGTAGATGCTATCTTTTTAAGCACCGGATTCTTTTTCGGGGGAATCGTGGGCATCGGAACCGTTATTGCCTTTGCTTTAACTGGGCCGGGAACTTTGCTACTCGAAAAGATTTTATTTATACTGCTGCAAAAAAATTCGAGAAATAAAATAATATCTTAGGAGTTTGGGAGAGATACACGGAGAAAATTGTGTCGAGTGCAGAGCCTCTGGTATTGATGGAACCAAATGGAAGCTAAAAACATAATGGTATGCACATAAAACCGAAAGCATGGATTCCATCGAGCGAAACCATGCTTTCGGTTTTCCTTTTGCCTCTACTCTGTAATTGTTCGCTAAGCAACTATGGAATGGACCTGTTTATCCTTGCTTGTTTATAAATGATATTAAAAAGCTCATTGTAATTCCGGTCTTTATTCGAAGAAGAGGGGGAGAGAATTTTAAGCTGTCTGGCTACTCCTTCGCAAATGCTCCATCTAATACGGGAGTTTTGACATTCGTCCAGAATAAAGTCAATTAACTCTTGTTCTTCAGAAGTCCGATCCGTATCCTCCGTACCCAATAAATTTCTAATATATGTTACAACTGCCTCCTGATCCTCATCGTTTTTTTCAATTTTAAACGGAAAAAGAACATCCTTATAGTGCTTGGTTATTTCTATATTTTTTTCTAACCGAATGATATTGTATGCCAGTATACCAGAGCTATTCATATCGAAATTCATTCGTCTTGAGTATCTGAACTGGTATCCGATTCCCCCAATAAAATGAGTGGATAAATCCATAGCGTTAGCTTCAATTTCAACACCATAAACTTCGATTAAACGTCTGGCCAACCAGTTTAACTCCTCATAATGGCTGGTTGCCATATATTTTCTTAACGCTTCGTCATTCTCGGCCATCGAAATATTATACAGCTCCAGGATATTTTCACGGCTATAAATAGCGTACTTTAGCCCCAACTGCGAATGTAAAATCTCCTTATTATGAGGGTCACCCTCTACTAATAACTGGTTTTTCTGCTCTTCCACTTTTGCGTCGACATTCTGAATGATACTGAGTATCAGTTGAGGTTTAGAAGAAAAATAATTGTAGAAAGTACCTTTTGAGACACCCGACTTCTCCAATATATCCTGGATAGAAGTATAGTGATAACCAATGTCGCGGAATAAGGACTTGGCAGCTTCAATAATTTGCTCTTTTTTGGTCATGTTTCTTGTTCCCCTATAAAACAAATTGACAGTCATTTTATATCGCTTTATTATAGCATTAAAACAAATAAACTTAAGTACAAAAAAATATACATAAGTACAATTCTATTTTATATGTACACGCAAGAACTACTTTATAAGGAAAGAAGAGGACATCATCGTGTATAACTTGGAGCAGGAATTTATTAAAGCGCAGCGAGGTAATCGTGAGTCGTTTATTCAGTTATGCCGGAAGCTGGAGATTGAATTGTATGACTTGGCGAAGTGTATTGTCCGTCATGACGAAGAATTCATGATTGCTTTTCAAAACACGATGCTTGAAGTCTATACCACGATCCATACTTTTCGAGAACCAGAGCATTTCAAAACACAAGTAATCCGTATCTTGATTCATGAATGTAATCAACTTATGCAGGGCAGGAGGGAGGCGGCTGCAATCGCAGAATCACCCCATGATTTCAAAGAAGCCATTCACGATGCGAGCGTTCAAAGAATGAATTTGCGAGATGCAGTCAATCAACTGGGAGAGGATTTTCGGATCGTAATTCACCTTTCTTATTTTCAAAATTGTTCAATCAAACAAATTGCTTATGTACTTCATATTGAGGTTGCTGAAGTTAAAATACGATTGCGCAAAGCACGCGAACGATTGGCAGAATGGAGCTTTAATTCAAAGCTTTTTACCGACTTTACCCCTTCAACTGGTTGCGATAGTCGGTAGGAGAACGGCCGATTATTTTTTTGAACAGTCTTGAGAAATAATAGGGATCCTGGAAGCCAAGTGCTGCGGCGATTTCTTTAATGGAACCACTTGTCAGGTCCAATAGTTGACCCGCACGTTGCATTTTCATACGCAGAAAATAATCAATCGGGGAGTAGCCGGTGGATTGCTTGAATATAAAGTTCAGATGCTGCTTCGATATCCGAATGTGCTGGCTAAGCTCCCCTACAGTGACCGTGGATTCCAGATGTTCACTCATATAACGGGTTGCTATGTCGATATATCTCTGCGTTTTGCTGTCCTGCTTGCGGGCGGCCACGGATGTAACAAAACTTAGCAGATAACGGATGCTTTGCGAGACTTGCACCTGATGGATGACAGAATAGGGTTTGTCCACGAGCAGGTCATAACATTGATGAAATAACTCCAGCAGCTTCGCCTCGTCTCCGGGCAGCAGAGATATATAAGGTTTGAATGGCTCCAGCAGAGCGATAAATTCTCCAATCTGTTCGCCTCTCAAGTGGAACCAGTATATGGTCCAGGGATCATGTTCATCAGCCCCGTAAGCATGCGGCACATCCATGGGGATGTAGGCAAAACTTTGCTCAGTCATAGATATGACTTCTTGATCCTTCATCTGAACCCAACCTTTGCCGCTGGCACAATAGATAAAAATATGAGAATTGCAGCCTTGGAGCCTCTCACGAAAATGATGACGGGCCTGTGGAAAATAGCCAATGTCTGTAATATAGCCCCCTCTCGTAAGCGCATGCGATTTTAATTCATCCACAATATAAGCAGGGAGAACGTAAAGTTTCTCCCGCTCAAATCCTGCGTCTTTTTTATTCATGTCCATCTGCCTGCCTCCCTTGAATTATTCATCAAAAAATACGTGTATAGTCCATCATAAACAGGTAATTGTCAATTGTGCAACCACGTATGCTCTCATAAACTTTATACATGAAAGCCATTACAAGAATTAAGGAGTGATCGTGTTGAACACCTCCGTTTCCAAGGTGAAAATATGGGAAGAAACCGTCCAAATTCCGACATATGGAGTTGGTGAGCCTGACAAGAACCCTATGTTTCTGGAGAAACGGGTGTATCAAGGCAGTTCGGGGCGTGTGTATCCGCATCCAGTCATTGACAAAATTAAAAATGAGAAGCAGTTGCGTGACTACAGAATAGTCTTTCTGGAGAATGAATATGTGCAAATCCAGATCATGCCTGAGCTCGGGGGACGTATTTACCGGGCCATTGACAAAACGAATCATTACGATTTTGTTTATTACAATCAGGTTATTAAGCCTGCACTCGTCGGTCTGACTGGACCCTGGATTTCGGGAGGCATCGAGTTCAACTGGCCACAGCATCACCGTCCGAACACTTTCGGTCCCGTTAATTATAAGCTTGTTGAGAATGAGGACAGGAGCGCAACAGCATGGGTCAGTGAGATTGACCGGATGTATGGCACAAAGATGACAGCTGGTTTTACGCTGCACCCGAACAGAGCGTATATTGAGATCAAGGTTCAATTGTATAATCCTACCCCGGAGCCGCAAACATTCTTGTGGTGGGCCAATCCGGCTGTAGCGGTAAACGATCATACTCAATCCGTGTTTCCTCCAGATGTTACTTCCGTGTTGGATCACGGGAAGAGGGATGTGTCTCGTTTTCCAATAGCTACTGGCATCTATTACAAAATGGACTATTCCGAAGGTGTAGACATCTCCAGATACAAAAATATACCGGTCCCCACCTCGTACATGGCTTATACATCGGACTACAATTTTGTAGGCGGATATGACCATGCACTGCAGGCAGGACTGCTGCATGTAGCGAACCATCATATTTCCCCAGGCAAAAAACAGTGGACTTGGGGCAACGGTGAGTTTGGCAAGGCTTGGGACCGCAATCTGACGGATGAGGACGGGCCGTATATCGAACTGATGACCGGAGTCTATACAGACAACCAACCGGATTTTTCCTGGCTTCAGCCCTATGAGGAAAAGTCATTCAGCCAATATTTTATGCCTTACAAAAACATCGGTGTTGTGAAAAACGCTTCGATTCATGCAGCCGTAAATCTCGAAATTGACCGGGCCGCAGAACTGGTTGAAGTTTTGGTTTATGTGACTTCACCGTTTTCAAACGTACTTGTCGAACTTTGCAGCCCGCGCAGGGTTTATCTTCAAGAGTCGGTCCATTTGTCCCCAGATGTCACCTTTGCCAAGCAAGTAACGCTTGATGCGGAGGACGAGGATGATGAGCTTCAATTGACGGTCAGGGATGAGAATGGGCGATTGCTGATCAGCTACCAGCCGCAGAAACCGAAAGTGGAGCCACTGCCGGATGCAGCATCACCGCTGCCTGAGCCAGCTCAATTAAAAACAAACGAAGAATTGTACCTGGCCGGCCAGCATCTGGAGCAATACCGGCATGCCACCTTTGAACCGGAAGCCTATTATATAGAAGGACTGAATAGAGACAGGGAGGATAGCAGAATTCATATCGCTTATGGCACATTGCTTCTGCGCCGGGGACTATATAGCGAAAGCGAAAAGCACTTTCGCCAGGCCAAGAGGCGCTTAACAAGTCGCAATTCGAACCCTAATGACGGAGAGATTTTCTATCAGCTCGGCTTGTCGCTCAAGCATCAGGGACGACTTGAGGAAGCATATTCCGCTTTTTATAAATCAGTATGGTCAGCAGCCTGGCAAGACGCAGGCTACTTCCAGCTAGCTCAAATTGCTTGCGAAAAAGGCAGCTATGAAGAAGCGCTTGAGCTGACGGAACGGTCACTCAGTCGCAATTCCCGCAATTATAAGGCGCGCAATCTGAAAGCGGCACTTCTGCGGAAGCTTGGTAACTATGACACAGCCATACGCTTTTGCGAAGAAACACTTCAACTGGATACGACTGATTTCACCGCCTATTATGAAAAGATACTGTCACTTCAAGAATTGGATCGAGCTGCCATTGCAGCGGAAGTCAGCACCGAACTGTTCAAACTGATGCGTAGCGATGCACATAATTATATGGCGGTAGCAGGGGATTATGCAGCAGCAGGTTTGTATGAGGAAGCGGTTGAGGTGTTGGAGAATGCTCCCGCGAAGGCGCGAAACTATCCTATGGTACATTATGTGCAAGCCTATTGCTGTGCGCAGCTGGGTCGGCCGCAGGATTCGAATAGAGCTCTCGTCATGGCCACCGCCACACCACCCGACTATTGTTTTCCGAACAGCTTGCTTGAGCTTGATGCATTAGAGTTTGCAATTCGCATGGACCAAGATGATGATCGAGCCCGCTATTATTTGGGAAATTGGCTGTATGACAAAAAACGGCACACCGATGCAATCGCTGCCTGGGAAGCATCACGGATGATTGACCCTACCTTTTCCGTGGTTCACCGGAATCTTGCTTTGGGGTACTTCAATAAATTGGGGCAGCCGGAGAAGGCACGGCAAGCGCTGGAAAAGGCATTTGACTGTAATCGCTCCGATGCCCGTATCCTGTATGAGCTTGATCAGTTATACAAGAAAGTTGGCGTGCAACCAGAAGCAAGACTGAACATGCTGGCAGCACATCTGGACATAGTCACACTGCGTGACGATCTATATCTGGAGTATGTAACGCTTCATAATACGTTGGGGCAATATGAAGCAGCATTATCACTATTGAAGCAGCGCGTATTCCATCCCTGGGAGGGCGGGGAAGGGAAGGTGACCGGTCAATATGTGCTGGCCATGGTGGAGCTTGCCAAGATTGACCTGCAAACAGGCAAGTTCGATCAGGCTGTGGAAAGACTCAAGCAAGCGCTTCTGTATCCGGAAAATCTGGGGGAAGGCAAGCTGCACGGGGCGCAGGAGAACGACATTTATTATTATTTGGGCTGCGCTTATAGGAAGCTGGGCAAAGAGAATGAAGCACGTGAGGCATTCACCATAGCTTCACAAGGACTTGAAGAGCCTGCCAGAACGATCTATTATAACGATCAGCCACCAGATATGATCTTCTATCAGGGCTTGGCCAGACAGCTGCTTGGTCAGACCAAGGAAGCACGCAGTTGCTTCAATAAGCTCATTGATTATGCAGATAAACATTTGTTTGATGATGTAAAAATGGATTATTTTGCAGTTTCTCTGCCTGATTTCCTCGTTTTTGAAGACGATCTGAATATGCGCAACCGGATACATTGCAATTATATGAAAGCACTGGGTTTACTGGGACTAGGGAAGCAGCAGCAAGCTGAGCATCATTTTGGATTCGTATTGCAACTGGAACCGCACCATCAAGGAGCACTGATTCATGTGAAACCTAACGATTTCATGATTGCAGCCAGCAAAGGAGGGGCCCGCGGATGAACGATTTGATGAAAAATCTGCCACGGAAGCTAACGATTACGATGTGGGATTTCTCCTGGTACACGATGACTTTGCTGGGAGAGCCTTATCACGATCTTGAGGCTCGTTTTCAGGAGGCTGTAGACAGGGGGTACAATACCATCCGTATATGTGCGATGCCGTTTATGTTGTTTACCGCAGAGGGGAAACGGCCGGGACCGTTAAAGTTCGGCAATCTCGGAGAAGTTGGTCAACGCACGCGTTGGTATAATTGCCGGGGCGGCGCCGAACTGGACGGGCATGCACATCTGCTGGAGCTATTCAGACAGGCGAAAAAGCATGGCTGCTATATTATTTTGTCCTCCTGGGAGTACCAGCAAAGCCCTAGCTTCCTGGCTCATTCTGCATTACGCGACGAACTGGCTGCTATTCGACCGCAGGATCGGTTTATGGCCATTGCACGATCCATGGATCAGCTCATTCGCTTTGTCAAGGACGAAGGCTATGCCAGTCAGATCGTATACGCAGAGCTGCATAACGAGGTGGAGTTTGGGCAGCTGACCGCTGTCGGTACAGCTCAAGGCATTGCAGTATCTGACACTGCGGCGCTTGTAGAAGTCATGCAGCCGTATGTGGAGGAGGCCATTTCTTCTCTGAGGGAATGCCATCCCGATGTCCTGATGACAGCGAGCTATACGCTGAACGAAGCCTATCCGAAGGCGTATGTGGCGCAGAATATGCAGGTGGCGCATTTTCACCTTTATTTAAAAGGCGTATTAAATGAATTATTGGATTGCGCCGGGCTGAACGATGAGGAGATACCTTTTCCGAATTCCTTTGTCCAATCCTTGCTGCGGGAGGATGCCCCTCCCTTTGAGGAATGGACATTGCCTGCAGGACAGGAATGGCGCATGGAGGGCAACCCGGTTGGCATGAAGCAAATTTATTTGCATGACTGGGTAGATCCCGAGCGATGGGATTTGTTTTTGTATGACCGGTACAGTGATCATAAACTGGCAATGCTGCAAAAGGCAGACTTGCGATTGGAGGAAATTTACGAATGGACTCGTCATTCCGGTATGCCTATTGTCATTGGAGAAGGATACGTTGGTTATACTCCGCTTTATGCCGGCTTTGAGGAAGGGCCTGTCGGCAAGTTTATTGCCGAATACGCCCTGCGCAAAGGCATGTCGCTTGGCTTCTGGGGAATGACTTTGTGCTCAAACTGCGCACCGCATCATCCATTCTGGAACGATATCGCATGGCAGCGAAAGTGGAACAATTTTATTCTCGACTCGGCATCGTGTCGCTAGGTTGACTTCATGTAGAGAGGTGCTCTTTATGAAAAATTATCGAATTGTCGTCGAAAATGATCACAAGCACATTTACAGTGGGCATATCCCTCTGGGCGGAACCAATCCCGCAGGCGAGTCGATTGGCTTTACCAATTATTATATGGAGAAAGACGGCGAGCCGTTTTTTGGTATTTGCGGTGAGTTTCATTTTTCCCGTTACCATGAAGCGTATTGGGAAGACGAGATTGTCAAGATCAAAATGGGCGGTGTCAACATCATTGCGACGTATATTTTCTGGAATCTACATGAAGAGGTCGAAGGGGTGTTCGAATGGGAAGGCAACAAGGACTTGCGCCGTTTCATTGAACTGTGTTCCAAACACCGTTTATACGTCATTATACGCATCGGTCCTTTTTGCCACGGCGAGATACGGAACGGCGGTCTTCCAGATTGGTTATTTGGTCGTCCCTTTGAGGTACGCTCTAATGATGAAGGTTATCTTGCTTATGTACACCAGCTGTATCAGGAAATCGGGTTACAGGTGCAAGGATTGCTGTACAAGGACGGCGGCCCTGTGATCGGGACCCAGATCGAAAATGAGCACCAGCATTCCTCAGCCCAATGGGGCCTGACGGTAGGCATCACCAATATGTGGGTGAGCAGTGGAAGGGATGGCACAGCACATATGTTAAAGCTGAAGGAAATGGCACTTGAGGCGGGAATAGATACACCGATTTACACCTGTACAGCTTGGGGAGGTGCGTCGACCCCGGTCCCGGATATGCTGCCATTATGGGGTGGATATGCGTATTGGCCCTGGATTTATTACGAGGAAGGACGTGCAAGCAATATAACCGAGCATCCGGCCACTCCAGAGTATATTTTCCGGGATAAACATAATAACAACATTCCGAGCAGCTATAATTTCGAGCCTTGTTACCTGCCGGAAACTTACCCGTATGCGTGCTGCGAGATGGGTGGCGGCATGGTGCAGTTCTATAAATACCGTTTTGCATTTCCGTATAATAGCGTTCCAGCTATGACGGTGATGAAGGTAGGGGAAGGCTGTAATCTGATCGGTTACTATATGTACCATGGCGGTTCCAATCCGAAAGGCAAATTGAATCCATATACCAACGATTTGGCAACACCCAAAATATCTTACGATTTCAACGCCATGATTGGAGAATTCGGTCAGGTGAGAGAATCATATAAGCGAACAAAACTACAGCATTACTTCTTATCCACATTCCAAAAGCTTTTTTCACGCACCAAGACGCTACTGCCAGGAGATACCATTCAAGTGGACCCTTATGACGTAAAAACGTTACGTTATGCAGTCCGATCGCATCAGGGAGCAGGCTTTTTATTTCTAAATAACTTCCAGGATCATGTGGATACTCACAACCTGGAGGATTTTAATATCAGTGTTGATCTGCGGGGAGAAACCATTACGTTTCCGCATCAAGGCGAATTAACGCTGGGGAAAGACAGCTTTGCCATCCTGCCGTTTAATTTTGACCTTGGCGGCATAACACTCAAGTACGCCACGGCACAGTTGATTACGAAAATGGAGGTAGATGGGGAGGAATATTATTTTTTCTATATCCCAGAAGGTATGAAAGGCTCGTATGCAATACATTCGGAAGGTATCAAAAAAGCGACGGTAGATAAGGGAAACTGTAATCAGCTTGGAGAATTGACGGTTATTGAAGTCGCAGATTCGGAGTCTAGTCTGATTCAGCTTGAATCTACTCGTGGCAAAAGAATCATGATTTATACGATGACAAGTCAGCAAAGCTTGAATTTCTGGAAAGTAAAGCTGCACGGCAGAGAAAGAGTTGTATTTACAGATACCAATCTGCTTGTGTACGAGGACGGAGAAGAGTTGAAGCTGGAATCAACAGACCAACATACGGTTGTCATGAGTGTTTTCCCGGCTTTTGAGGATTCTTTTGCATCGATAAGGGGTGGGGAGTTGACCGGAATGACCCAAGAGGGGCTATTTAAGACGTATAACTTGAAAGCGCCCGCAACAGAGATCCAGTTTGAGTACACCAAGATGAACAATGAACGAGCCACACTCGATTTTGCAAGGAATGCTTTTACAGGATTGAAGGAAGCGTTGCTGCGTATTCATTATACAGGCGATATTGGATATGCCTTCATCAAAGGCGAGCTGATCAATGATAACTTCTGCAACGATACAGCATGGGAAATCGGTTTGAAGCAATTCGAGGAACGTTTAGTGGAGCATGGCATGTATTTGTACGTTTCGCCGATCCGCAAAGGTATAGTGGTCAACAGTAATACAACCATGGCTGGTTGGAATGAGACGGCAGAACAGTCCATTGCTGATATCCTTTCTATCAGCATCGTTCCTGTGTATGAGATTTCCATCCGTTTCATGAAATAAGCTAAAGAAATTTTAAAGGATAGCATCTCTCAGGAGACTGGAAGAACTGCTATCCTTTGATTTATCATTGCGAATGAAGATGTGCATATCTCCCGCTCATTCCGCTCTAATCCCTTGAAACGCAGACTCCACTAAATCTTGTATATACGCATCGTCCAACGGACCCCCGGTTACCAGCAAGCGATAGAAAATGGGCCCGTATATGAGATCAATGCTTAATTCGATATCCAGATTCCCCTTTAATTCCCCGCTTTGGACTCCCCGTTCCAAAAGCTGCCTGGCCTCAAGTCGGCGAGGATGAATATATCGGGTCTGGTAGGCCTCTGCCAGTCCTGCATCAAACTGGCCTTCACCAATCAATTCCGCAATGATTTTCCCCTCACGGCTGAGCATAAAGCGAGTGACATTGGTAGCGTGGATGAGTAAGTCTTGAAAAGCAGAATCTGTGTCCGGTATGGGCAGCCTGTCCGCAGCCGCAGTCAGGAAGCCATCTATGACAACAGCCGCCTTATTCGGCCACCATTTATAAATCGTGGCCTTGCTGACTCCGGCGCGTTCCGCAATTTTCTCTACGGTAACCGCGCCAAAGCCATTTTCCAACAACAAATCATAGGAAGCGGACAGTATAGACTTTTGCGTTTCAACATTCCGTGGACGTCCTCTTTTGCGCTGCATAATAATCCTCTCCTTAAATAAAAACGGTACGTTCAGTATACTAAACATTCAATTAAAAAGAAAATTATATGCAGCCTATTTACAAAACGATACGTTCAGTATATTATTTGATTATCGAATTACTGAACTAAACGTTTAGTATATTGTTTTTTGATGGCGGTCATATTGAACATATCGTTCGGCCACACATTATCCAAAAAGGAGAATGATTATTGTGCAAAAGAGTATGCAAAAGAGTGTGCAAAAGAGTTCATTCAATGAGAATGAAGGTATTTCAAATTGGATGATGTTTCTGTTGGCATCCGCATGCGGTCTGATCGTTGCCAATCTGTATTATGCCCAAACATTGGTTGGGCCAATTGGTGCCGCGATGGGGCTTTCTTCAGCAGTAGCTGGACTAATTGTTACCTTGACTCAAATCGGTTACGTTGCAGGACTGCTGTTTATAGTACCGCTCAGCGATATCATTGAGAATCGGCGTCTGGCGGTTGTATCCCTAATCGTGGTGGTATGTGCTTTGCTGGCCGCAACATTTGCCCCCGGCGGAGCGTTATTTCTGATTGCGTCGCTGTTTATTGGACTGGGTTCCGTAGTAGCCCAAATCTTGGTGCCTTATGCAACCTATTTGGCAGCCGAGGAGCAGCGTGGCCGTGTGGTAGGGAACGTGATGAGCGGACTTTTGCTCGGAATTATGTTTGCCCGGCCGGTGGCTAGCTTCATCACCAGCATCTGGGGCTGGCAGGCTGTATTTTCCTTATCAGCCATTGTTATCACGCTGCTGGCGATTCTGTTGTCGCGCACGCTTCCGGAGCGTAAACCTTCGCCTTCGATGAACTACGGTGAATTAATTTTCTCATTGGGCGTTCTTTTCAAACAAACACCTGTATTGCGTCGTCGTGCCTTTTATCAAGCATGTTTATTCGGTTCCTTTAGCCTTTTTTGGACGACAGTTCCTTTACGATTGGCGGACGAATTCGGGATGTCTCAGCAAGGTATCGCATTGTTTGCTTTAGTTGGAGTGGGCGGGGCAGTTGCAGCGCCGATTGCCGGGAAGCTGGCGGATAAGGGTTGGACCCATTTGTTGACTGGAGTGGCTATGGTTATAGCTACGATCTCCTTTTTGCTAATCTATCTTTTTCAAGCCCATTCGATTGTTGCCCTCGTGATGCTTTTTATATCAGCCATTACGCTGGATATGGCCGTATCGGGTAATCTTGTACTTGGACAGCGTGCAATTTATTCATTGGGGAGTGAGGCAAGAGGTCGTCTAAACGGTCTTTTTATGTCCCTATTCTTTATTGGCGGAGCGGTTGGCTCCTCTTTGGGAGGATGGACTTATGCTTATAACGGCTGGAGTTTCACAGCACTTCTTGGGGTAGCTTTACCACTTTTATCTCTGCTTTACTTCTTCACTGAAAAAAAGCACTGATCGCTGAAGAACTTCAAACCGGACTTGGTTGAAGTTAGCTTACGGATATTTGATAAATCGCGGTTAAAGAGAAATGACCGCTTCAGATTGTCAAACAGTCTTGCGGTCATTACTATTTAAAGGCATAATCAACATTAACAATGTCGAATGGAGGATATATGGAATTCTTATTAGCAAAGGCTGATTATGAGCACGTGCAAAGTATTTATGAAACCATGTGTCGGATTGATGAAGAAATCCATGATAGAAACTATTTTGTTGCAGATGATTTGGAGTATGTAAAGCAGCATATCAGAGAAGATGGTTTCACAATGTTGGCGTGGGACCAAACCAATTTAGCAGGCTTTTTAATTGTTGATACAGCCGGAGAGAAAGAAGGGCACCTCGGGCATGACTTACAATGGCCGGTGGAGAGGATTCAAACCAGTGCTGTTATGAACTCAGTATGCATATTGCCTTGTTACAGGGGATTCGGCCTGCAAAAGACGCTTTTAAAGCAGGGAGAACAGACACTCATTTCCATGGGTTTTTCTTCTTTTCTAGCAACGGTGTATCCTTCAAATAGCTACAGTCTTAATAATTTTCTTAATCTAGGGTATATCATTGGAGACACCAAGCTTAAATACGGTGGCGTTCTGCGTCACATATTATATAAAACCTATGACTCAAAAAACTGGATGAAATAGTAAAGCAACAATATGGAGGTTATCATGAAATACGAAGTTATTTTGTTTGATCTGGATGATACACTATTTGATTTTAAAAAAACAGAGCGTTTTGCACTACATAACACTTTTACCCAATTCGGCTTGCCGCAAGGGGCTACTGAGTATAAGGCCAGCTATGATGAAATCAATAGTGCGCTGTGGAGGGAAGCAGAGGAAGGACAGATTACTTCGGCGGAACTGCGAGTGGAGAGATTCAAGCGATTGTTTGCTGTTCATGAGCTGGATTTCAATCCAGATGCTTTTAGTGCTGCTTATTTACGTTATTTGGGTGAAGGAGCCTTTTTGATTGACGGAGCGGTTGAAATATGTGAGCTGCTGTCCGACTGTCGCTTGGCGATCATTACGAACGGAATCAAAGAGGTCCAAACCTCCCGAATTCAGCTTTCACCGTTGAGTCATGCATTTGAACAGGTGGTTATTTCCGAGGAAGTGGGTTACCAAAAGCCACAAGCCGCTATTTTTGAATATGCATTTACAAAGCTGGCCATTTCGGATAAAAGCAAGGTTCTCATGGTCGGAGATTCGCTGACTGCGGATATTCAGGGCGGGAACAATTACGGAATGGATACCTGCTGGTTCAACCCTGCCGGGAAAGCAAACACATCTGAAATTCAACCAACCTTTGAAATAAAAAGCCTGATGGAACTAGCGAATATTGTACTTTCAGAGGGCCATGTGTTGAATCTTACAGCACCCAAAAACTAGATAGATAAGATAGGGAAAGATTAACTTTCCCTCTGAAGAAATGAGGAATAGACATGAGTAATTTAACGATTGAAAATAGAATAAAAGAAATTAGAAAAAGAATGGACTCGGCATGCCAATCTGTCGGGAGAAATCCTGAAGAAGTGAGGCTCTTGTTAGCTGTAAAAACCGTCCCTGCAGAGAAAATTATTCAAGCCCTGGACTTTGGCGAAACGTTGCTCGGTGAGAATAAAGTCCAGGAATTACAGCAAAAGTATTCATCCATCGGTAATGAACGAGCAGAATGGCATTTTATCGGACATCTCCAGACGAATAAGGTTAAGGACGTTTTGAAATATGCCACATGTATTCATTCGGTGGATCGTTTGAAGCTGGGACAAGCACTGCATAGCCATTTAACCAAGGAAAAAAAGAAAGTCGATATTCTTGTACAAGTTAATACTTCGTATGAGGAAAGTAAGTTTGGTGTTTCTCCTGAAGAAGCGTTAATTTTGATACAGCAATTGGCTCAGCTGGACACTTTGCGAATAAAAGGGTTGATGACCATTGGAAAACTGTCGGCTAATCAAGACGAAGTAAGAAGCTGTTTTCGTTTGCTGAAATCGATCCAGCAACAGGTTATTCAACAAGATTATCCGGGTGTTGAAATGAAAGTACTGTCTATGGGGATGTCCGGTGATTTGGAGGTTGCAATAGAAGAAGGAGCAACTATGGTACGGGTAGGAACAGCGATATTTGGAGAAAGAATCTATCCCGATAGTTACTATTGGAACGAGCATACTTCTGATTCCGACTAATTTCGATTACGCTTTGTTGCATCGTCAGGAATCTATAGAAATGAATGATAAATCGAAAATGAGGCTCTCTTTGCTGATTCTGATTCGGCAAAGGGAGCCTTATTTTATGTCCATAATCCTGCTCACCGTCAAACTGAAACCTTACAATAATGTAAAGATTTTTGTAAGCTTTGACTGTTGTTCGTTATATCAAAGCTGATTAGTATGGTAAATAGCTAGGCAAGAAAGAAGTGAGCATATGAAATACAAAGAGTTCATTATAACGGTGATCGCTATCGTTATTTTGATTATATTGTTAACCGGTCTGGTGTTTGGGACAATGCATATCATTCAAAATTCAATTTATACCACAGTTGAATCCTCCTAATTTAAAAATAAAGGGAATTTAGTTGTTGTTATTGCTTGAACGATCAAAAATAGGCATTATATATAGAGAATCATGTTATTTAAAATTCAAGTATCAAGAAGGTAGAATACACAATGCAAAAGATATTAATCGTAGAGGATGATCATCAAATCAGCTCCTTGCTTCAATCCTATCTTGAGAAATATGGTTATCAAGGAGTCGTTGTTTCAAATTTTGATCAAGTTTTGGCTATCTTTCAAGAGGTAAAGCCTGATTTGGTTCTGCTTGACGTGAATCTCCCGCGTTTCGACGGGTTTTATTGGTGCAGACAAATTCGGACTCAGTCTACTTGCCCCATTCTTTTTGTGTCTGCACGCGATGATAAAATGGATCAGGTCATTGCTTTGCAAAACGGAGCTGATGATTACATTACTAAACCCTTTCATCCCGAAGTACTGTTAGCCAAGGTAGAAAGCAATCTGCGACGTGCTTATGGTTCATATGCAGTTGCTCAAAAATCACGTTCCGTAACAGTGTCAGGCTTGACTCTATATCCCGACATTATGGAGCTTGTGTTCCATGACAAACAGGTAGAGATGAGCTATAAAGAAACAGCGCTGCTGGAGCTACTGATGACGTATCCCAAGCAGGTTGTGGGGAGAGTGCATCTCTTAGAGGCTTTATGGGACGATTACCAATATGTAGGCGAAAATACACTGAATGTTTATGTTACTCGTGTCCGCAAAAAGCTGGGCGAGCTGGGGTTGGAGGATATCATAGAAACGGTTAGAGGAGCTGGATATCGGCTGCACTTGACTGAGGAGGAAGAACGGTGAAGCTTTTTTGGCGTGACCATCTTTCACTGGTCATTTTTAATATCATCCAGCTTTTTCTTGTGTTAAGTATTTATTGGCTGGATGGCTATCGTGACTTGTCGACGGCCCTGTATTCCGTCTTTTTTGGGTTCTCCCTATTGCTGGTCTATTTGCTGTTCCGGTACATTATGTATTCTGGTTTATATCGAATATTGTCCACTGCCAACATTAGAGATTTAGATGAGCTTATTCAGATGAAGGTACTTAATCCGCTGGCATCATCTTTACAGCATTTGCTTTTACAATATTACCGATTGTATCAGTCCCGAATTCATCAGTTAGAGCATCAGCAGCGCGATCATATTACGTTTATTAATCAATGGGTCCACCAGATGAAAACTCCTCTTTCTATTATTCATTTAATCCTCAAAGGAAAAATAGATCCCGAATCGGATCAGATCCACGATGAGATTGATCGAATGGGTAAAGGGCTGGACATGATTTTGTATATGTCACGATTGGAGTCCTTTGAGCCTGACTTTCATGTGGAGCCTGTTATATTACGCAAACTGGTTAATGAAGTGATTTATGATAACAAAAGACTATTGATTCGCAACGAAATTTATCCTTCCATTGAAGTGGACGACCAGTTGAGTGTAATTACTGATGCCAAGTGGCTAAGATTTATACTTAACCAATTGGTGACCAATTCGGTGAAATACTCTTCAGGTCATGCCCACAGTCTGAAACTGATGTCTGACGTAAGAGATCATGTGATTGTGTTGAAGGTACAGGATGAGGGGATTGGTATCCCTAAAAAAGATGTAGACCGGGTATTTGAGGCTTATTACACAGGTGAAAATGGACGGAAGTATAGTGAATCAACCGGGATGGGACTCTATTTGGTGTCTGAAATCTGTAAAAGGCTGGATCATAACATTCAATTGAACTCGACGGTTGGTGAAGGGACAACGGTTCAGATCCTGTTTTCAATGCGCAAATAAGAAACCTTACAACACATTTAAGGTTTTTGTAATGTTAACCGATCGACTCTCTTATCCAGATGGATTATGATCATGGCATAAGAAAAGGAAAGGAATGAATTATGGAGATTGTACGAATGGATCAAGTCACCAAAATATACTATGGCAAGGTTCCCCACCGAGCCCTCAACAATATCCATTTAACGATCAAGCAAGGGGAGTTTGTCGGCATTATGGGTCCGTCTGGTAGTGGGAAGACAACATTATTAAACATGATTTCGATCATTGATATGCCGACTTCTGGCGAGGTATGCATTAGAGGGGAAAACCCACATCTGCTCAAGAAGGATAAGCTGGCTTTATTTCGCCGCAAAGAGCTGGGACTTGTATTTCAGGACTATAATTTGCTGGAAACCCTCACTTTGGGAGAGAACATACTGTTTCCTCTGATGCTGAATAAAAAAGGATTAAAGGAAATGGAACACAAACTGGAAGAGGTAGCGAAAAAACTGAATATTACAGATATTTTGGACAAACGGCCTTATGAGGTGTCAGGGGGACAAAAGCAACGGGCAGCTATAGCCAGGGCCATTATTCACTCTCCTTCACTCCTGCTCGCAGATGAACCAACTGGCAATCTCGATTCCAAGTCTTCACGAGTTGTGATGGAGATGCTGGAACTTATCCATCGTGTAGACTATTCCACAATCGTGCTGGTAACACACGGGGCATTGGAAGCCAGTTATTGCGATCGAGTTATTTTTATTAAAGATGGTGAGTTATATAATGAAATCCACCGTAGTCATAGCCAGCAAATATTTTTTCAGGAAATCATAGATATGCTCTCCTTTCTGGGGGGAAGTAGACATGCACATGAGCTTTCGTCTGTTGGCATGGAATAATCTCAAACGCAATGCACGTGCTTACGTTCCTTATTATTTAAGCAGCTCTCTGATCATTTCGATTTTTTTCGTATATGCGATATTTGTTTTTCACCCGGATGTCTCAGATGCAATTACAGCAGTTAATGTAAAAAAGGGATTGCAGGTTGCAGATGTATTGATCTTTGTGTTTTCCTTTTTCTTCGTATTATACACAAACAATATTTTTGTTGCTGCACGAAAAAAAGAATTTGGTATATTGACTATTTTGGGGACACATCACAGACAAATTTATTTTTTGGTCGCTTATGAAAATCTGATGATTGGCTTTATATCCTTGGTTACCGGGATTATTGGAGGGTTTGTTTCAGCGAAGTTCTTTCTGCTTTTGGGCTCCAGTGTAACAGGGCTTTATTTAACATTTTATTTTCCTTGGAAGGCATTGGCTTTCACAGTGGTTGGCTTTATGTTTTTGTTTATATTGATCTCACTGGTGTCTGTTTTCTTCATACGCCAATTTAAATTACAGCAGCTTTTTAGCAGGGTTCCTCAACTCAAAAAAGAATCTAAAGCTTCATGGAGCCTGTCCCTTCTTGCCATAGGGTTAATAGGAGCGGCTGTATATTTAATGAAACTTGATTTTCCACCATCTATTTATCTGGCACCGTATCGTTTAGGGACTCTGTCTTTTTATATGCTGCACTATTCAGTCGGAGATACATTTAAATATACAATTGTAATGGGGTTTGTTGGCATTTACTTGTTTTACAGCCAATTATGTGTACTATTCATTCAATTGCTTAGAGCTAACCGGAAATGGTGTTGGAGCGGAACCCGTTTGTTATGGTTATCTGAGGTCACATACAAAATTAGGAATAACGCCTGGCTGTTTTCATTGATTACCCTAATTTCTATCGTCTCCTGTGTAGGAGCAGCGTCAACTTTTGACTCAATGCAGAAGCAAAAAAGCTTTCTTCGGGAGCAGTCTTATTCATTCGCATTTTTTTCTGATGATGTAAGTTCCGTAGGGCTTGAAAAAGAGATTGACCAAAATTTTTATAATGCCGGGGTGAAATACTCGAAAAGTGAAGTACTGATCTTTCCCTTTCGTGAACAGATCGCGTCTGTGATGAAACAATCGGGCTATGAAGCTCTTGCCTCCAGGTTTAAGGAACTGAAACAGGCACCTGCGCTTCGGGATCATCAAGGTTTTTTCATTTTTGATTCAAACGAGATGTCTTTAGAAGAAAAGAAAACCTTTTTTGAAAAGAAGCTTACTTACAATCAGGGGAAATCTCAGATCATGAATATTCAGATTATGGATACTCAGATGATAGAGCATAACATGCAGTTTGATGGAAGCATCATCTCTGAACTAGGAGGAAGGCTACTTATTGTTCCAGATCGAACTTACGACCATTTAGTGGAACAACGTTATTTCAATGTTCCGTTGCCATACAAATCTGTTTTCTATTTTGTGCCAAAATGGAAGAATGGCCAACTTTCCTTGGAAACTTCTGAAACTCAAGAGGAGGTTGCGTTGTATTCCATGTTGGCTAACAAGGTGAATAAAGGGGTGTTTTTCTCCAGAGCAGTGGATTACTTGACAACGGATATGGATATGGAAATTAGTAAATTTATTGCTGGATTTATCGCCATCATTATGTTAGCAAGCACGGTAAGCCTACTGTATTTCAGATTGTATGTAGATCTTCAACGGGATGAGGAAATATACCGGACTCTCTCCAAAATCGGATTAAGTGCCAGTGAAATGAGACGGTCTGCGGTCAGACAAATTGCATTCCTATTCCTTTTGCCATTAGTGGTGTCATCCATAGGAATAGTGCCTTGTCTAGTGATGCCAGAAGCGTCAGGTATATATTTAGTATCATTCTATCTTACACTTATTCAGATTATGCTTTGCTTTTGGGCAATCCAGTTCTGTTCCTTTCTTATTGTACGTTTCCTGTACCTTCGCCAATTGGATTTAAAGATGCTGTAAAGAACAATGAGCTGTGTGTAAAGAAATAGCAGAAGGGCAGGATTCTACCTCCCTTCTGGAATTTGCAAGGATGTAGAAGAAGATCGAAAATTCGTATAACAATGTATTGATATAATGATGTGAGATTTAGAAAGAGGAGGTTACTATGAAAAAACGTATTTTAATTTTATTGCTGTTAGCCTTGTCGGCTAGCTCTTTTTCAGCGTTCTTTGTTCAAGCGGAGGAGGGACAGCAGCAGGCTAGCAAAGCAAGTGTGAAATTAACACTGAGTCAAGCCCAGCAATGGGCACGATCCAATAGCTTTAGCTTGAAGGAAGCCCAACAAACGATAGATCGCAACCGAATTATGCTGAAAAATGCAGGTAAGAACCTGGATTTCATTCCAGCAGGTACGGGCAACAGTGGAGAGGATGCGGCTAGTAGCTCAGCATGGAAGGGGTATGCCTCATCGACGGTTTCTTATTTGGAATCCAAAAAGCAAATCGAACTTGCCCAAGATCAGACAGACTACACGACAATGAAAAATTATTATGATGTACTTCTGGCTGATAACAAAGTGAAGGGTAGTGAGGATGCACTTGCGCTTGCGTTATTGGAGGAAAAAGCTGCTGAGGCGAAGGCTAACCGTGGAAAAATTTCGCCAGGTGATAAAAGCACCATTATTCAGACTCGTATAGAGGCACAAAAGAATGTTGACATTGCAAAAGCTGCGCTGCAAAAAGCGCTGGATTCGCTAAATACGCTAATGGGGCAACCGCAAGGTACGGCGTATGAACTGGTTGATCGGCCCGTTTACCGGAAAATGGATAACACGAATTTGGATACGCTGGTGACGCGTGCAATCTCGGCGAGTCCTTCGGTATGGAAACAAGAGGAGTCTGTCAAACTGGCCAAGATGGAAATTAAATATTACACATGGAACTCAGGAACTGATGATTATGAAATTAAACAGATTGATGTAGATTCAGCAGAAGGCGGACTTAAAAATACCAAGGATCAACTAGCAGAAACATTGAAGAGTATGTACTTTAATCTACAGCAAAATGATGAACAATACGAACAAATGCAAAGTAATCTACAGAACGCCAATAAAGTGTTAAACATTTCCCGTACGAAAAAGGAACGTGGATTTGCTACTGGTACGGAGGTCGCTACGAATCAGTTAAAAGTGAAGCAAATTGAACGTAATATGGATGAACTGATTGTCCAAATGACACAGCTGCAACAGGCTTTGAACAAGCCGTGGAGCGTGTAGGATTCAGAAAAAATATATTTTAAGGGGATATGACATTGTCGGAAACAGAAAAGAAAGATTCATTACAAATATTAAGAAAGAAAAAAAGATTGAAAGGAATAACAGCTATTCTTGTCTTGATCATTATAGCGGGGATTGGCAGTACTGTTTATATGAAAAGAAGTCAGGAAAAGCCCGCGGAGGGTCCAGAGAACCAGATCGTACAGGTACAGAAAACCAACATAACCGAGTCGCTTACCGTGACCGGGACCGTGCAGGCATCCAAGGAAGTCAATATTAATTTTACAAATGTCGAGGGTGCCAAGCTCGTCGCTGTCAATGTCAAAGCTGGAGATAGCGTCAAAGCGGGGCAGGTTCTGGCTCGTTTGGATGATTCAGATGCCAGATTACAAATTAAAAATGCCGAATCCAATGTAGCGATTGCCAGGGCCAAGCTGGAGGAAGCCAAGCGTGGACCGAAGCTCAGTGATATCGAGCTGCAGAAGGCAAATGTCCTAAAGGCACAGATGGCGATAAAAAC
>NZ_AGFX01000014.1 GCF_000236805.1 Paenibacillus peoriae KCTC 3763
TTGTGGTCCTCTTTTTGTATACAATCGGTCAAACAACCTACAAAATTGAATTGCTCCTATGCTGCTTTCCCAAGTTAGAAATATCCATTTAAGGATATCCTGATTTACTTGCAAACGCTTATTTATAAAGGATGTCCTTCGTAGGAGTACACTTGTTTGTACAGGGAAATACTAAGGGTTGGGACGCTGATGGAGGCTTGACACCCCTATACTGCTTTGCTAAGATTGCAATAATATATTTTCAGAGAGCCTTGATTTGTCCATGTTGGACAGACAACAAGACCAATACAGACTAAACATTTGAAGGAGGATCATCTTGGTGTGGGAAGATAAATTCGGTAAGGAAGGCCTTACCTTTGACGATGTTTTGCTGGTGCCTCGTAAGTCGGAGGTTCTACCAAAAGAAGTTAGCGTGGCGACTCGTTTGAGTGATAACGTGAAGCTGAATATTCCTTTGATGAGTGCTGGTATGGATACTGTTACTGAGGCAGTGCTGGCGATTGCGATGGCTCGTGAGGGTGGTATCGGTATTATTCATAAGAACATGTCGATTGAACGGCAAGCTGAAGAGGTGGATCGGGTTAAACGCTCGGAGAGCGGTGTAATCACCAATCCATTTTCATTGAATCCAGATCATTTGGTGTCCGATGCTGAGGCGGTTATGGGGAAATATCGGATTTCTGGTGTGCCTATTGTAAACGAAGAAAACAAGCTGGTTGGTATTATTACTAATCGCGATCTTCGCTTTATTCACGATTTTAATCTTAAAATTAGTGAAGTTATGACGAAGGAAGAACTGGTAACTGCGCCTGTAGGCACGACTTTACAGGAAGCGGAAGTTATTTTGCAAAAGCATAAAATTGAAAAGCTTCCTTTGGTCGATGATGAAAATTATCTCAAAGGTCTTATCACCATTAAGGATATTGAGAAGGCTATTCAATTTCCAAACGCAGCGAAAGATGTACAGGGGCGTCTTCTGGTCGGTGCGGCTGTCGGTATTTCCAAAGATACATTTGATCGCACTGAAGCACTTGTAAAAGCTGGCGTAGATGTGATTGTCGTAGATTCTGCTCACGGTCATCATATTAACATTATCGAGGCGGTTCGCAAGTTGCGTAGTGCTTACCCGGATCTGACCATTGTAGCAGGTAATGTAGCTACTGGTGACGGAACGCGTGAGTTGATTGAAGCAGGGGCTTCGGTCGTAAAAGTCGGAATTGGTCCAGGCTCTATTTGTACAACTCGCGTAATTGCAGGGATTGGTGTTCCACAAATAACAGCTATTTATGATTGTGCAACCGTAGCACGGGAATATAATATTCCGATTATTGCAGACGGTGGTATTAAATACTCCGGCGAGATTACAAAGGCCATTGCGGCAGGAGCTTCCGCGGTAATGCTGGGAAGTCTTTTTGCAGGTACGGAAGAAAGCCCGGGTGAATCCGAAATCTATCAAGGACGTCGCTTTAAAGTATATCGCGGTATGGGCTCAATGGCTGCTATGAAGCAGGGTAGTAAAGATCGGTATTTCCAGGATGACGATAAGAAGCTGGTACCGGAAGGCATCGAAGGACGTGTTGCTTATAAAGGGCCACTATCCGATACTATTCATCAGCTGCTGGGTGGTCTGCGTTCCGGTATGGGTTATTGCGGTACAGCTAATATTGAGGAGCTTCGTAACGATACAAGCTTTATCCGTATTACTGGCGCAGGTCTACGCGAAAGTCATCCGCATGATGTGCAAATTACAAAAGAAGCACCAAACTATTCTTTATAAAGTTCAGCTTTGATAGACTTGACGACAGGCAGAGTGCATTTCGCTCTGCCTGTCTTTTTTTAGAGATACCCCTGTGATAGAATAGACAAGTGTCCGCCATTTTATAGAGTTATTGATAAAGTAAAGACACATCAAGACTCTTGAATGAGTGCCTGCTGGATCAAAGATACGAGCATAGTATGCTCATGACAGACCCGAACTTAGAAGATGAAATCCAATGAACGATAAGACACTAAAACATTAATTACATTTGCCTAGCAGAGGCTATAACCACCGTCTCGTTATACATAGCGGATCGGGTTGAGGTATGAGAGGAGTTTGTATTCATTTGAAAGCGAACAATCAAAAACAAAATAACAAGCGTAGCATGATTAAGAAAAGCGTAACTGCTGTTATGGTGCTTAATATGATGTATATGTCGGCGTTGCCTGTTGTAGGCAATTTCGATCCGACCGTGGCTACTTTTGCTGCGGGTGCGACAACAGAGGCTACCAAAATCACGGGGACAGGCTCTGTTAATCCGCCTAGCCTTGCACTACGTTCAGCCATTCTGATTGAGCCTTCCACTGGACAGGTGTTGCTGTCTATGAACCCGGATGAGCCGCTTCCGCCAGCCAGTATGACTAAAATGATGACCGAATACATCGTGGCTGAGCAGGTCAAGCAGGGTAAGCTCAAATGGACTGATAAGGTAACTGTTAACGAGAACGCTGCTAAGAGCATCGGATCGCGTATTTTTTTGGCTCAAGGTGATCAACATACGGTAGAAGAACTTTATATTGCCATGGCGGTAGGTTCTGCTAATGATGCAACGGTAGCCCTTGCCGAACGTGTATCTGGAACGGAGCAGGATTTTGTTAAATTAATGAATGAGACGGCTCAAAAAATGGGCATGAAAAATACGTATTTTATCAATTCAACGGGTTTAGACCGTAAGGACATGCCGACAGGCTATCAGCCGAACACGGATCGGGAAACTGTAATGACAGCGAGAGATGCGGCAACACTAGCGAGCAACATTATTAAGGACCATCCGGACTACAAACGTTTTACGACGATTCAATCCTACAAATTCCGTCCGACGGACAAGGCGCCGATTGTTAACTATAACTGGATGCTGGAAGCAAACAAAAATATCACAAACTTTAGAAAGTTTGCCTATCCGGGTCTGGATGGAATGAAAACCGGTCATACGACCAACGCGGGAAACTGCTTTACCGGAACAGCCGAACGCAACGGAATGCGCCTTATTAGTGTAGTTATGGGAGCAGACTCTGAACCCCATCGTTTTACGGAGACAGCTAAGGTACTAAACTATGGGTTTGATAATTTTGAAGTGAAACAGGTTGTAGCACCAAAGACAGTAGTTAAGGGTATAGAGAATGTGCCTGTCACCAAAGGTAAAGAAACAGAAGTGCCTGTTGTGACCAAGGATGCAGTAAGTTTTATCGTGCCTAAGGGCGCAAGCAATCCTAAGGTAACTTTCACAACGAACATAACGCCGGCAAGCACTCTCGTAGCGCCATTGAAGCAAGGGGCAAAAGTTGGAACAATCACGTATACGTACAAAACAGATGGCTCGGATAAAGGCCAGGTAAAAACCGTGGATTTGGTTACGACAACGGCAGTGGAAGAGGGCGGCTGGTTCCGGATGCTATTCCGGGCAATCGGAGATTTCTTCGGTGATTTGTTCCAGAGCATTAAAAACCTCTTCTAGTTAGCGAGAGAAACACAATGTACCTTCTTCTTCATTGCTTATTTTGCAGCTAGAAATGATTGTGTATTTGGCGTCTGTGCGGTAAAATATTAAGTTAGAATCTAAACGTAACGCTTACAGGAGGCAACGATATGGAAACGGGAACTTCGCGTGTTAAAAGAGGTATGGCAGAGATGCAAAAAGGCGGCGTGATTATGGATGTCATGAACGCTGAACAGGCAAAAATTGCGGAGGCAGCAGGCGCTACAGCTGTAATGGCTCTTGAACGGGTGCCTTCAGATATTCGTGCAGCTGGTGGAGTTGCCCGTATGGCTGACCCGACGATTGTGGAAGAGGTTATGAAGGTTGTTTCTATTCCTGTTATGGCTAAGGCTCGTATCGGCCATTTTGTGGAGGCAAAGGTGCTGGAATCTCTCGGCGTTGACTATCTCGATGAGAGTGAAGTGCTGACACCTGCGGATGAAGTTTTCCATATCGATAAGCGGGAGTTCACCGTTCCATTTGTTTGCGGAGCCAAGGATCTGGGAGAAGCACTGCGTCGTATCGGCGAAGGCGCATCTATGATTCGTACAAAAGGTGAGCCTGGAACTGGAAATATTGTTGAAGCTGTTCGACATATGCGTTTTATCAACGGTCAAATTCGGAAGGTACAAAACCTGTCGAAGGACGAGCTGTATGCAGAAGCAAAAAACCTCGGCGTTGCTTACGAGCTGCTGCTGGAAGTGCATGAGCACGGTAAGCTGCCAGTGGTTAACTTTGCAGCGGGTGGCGTAGCAACACCTGCTGATGCCGCATTGATGATGCATTTGGGCGCTGATGGTGTCTTCGTGGGTTCTGGTATTTTCAAATCAGACAGCCCTGAGAAATTCGCTAAAGCAATCGTGGAAGCAACCACTCATTATACGGACTACAAGCTGATTGCAGAGGTATCAAAGAATTTGGGAACTCCTATGAAGGGTATTGAAATTTCCAAATTGGCATCACATGAGCGTATGCAGGATCGTGGTTGGTAAGGAAAGAAGGGACCGGCATGAAAATAGGAGTATTGTCGCTGCAAGGCGCTGTAGCTGAGCATATACGTAGTGTTGAATGTGCAGGTGCTGAAGGCGTGGCGGTGAAGAAGATCGAACAGCTCGATGAGCTGTCCGGTCTTATCATTCCCGGCGGCGAAAGCACAACCATAGGCAAGCTAATGCGCAAGTATGAATTTATAGATGCAATACGTCAGTTTTCCGCTCAAGGCAAGCCTATATTCGGTACTTGTGCGGGATTGATCGTGCTGGCCACAACAATTCAAGGGCAGGAAGAAGCACACTTGGGACTGATGGATATTACAGTATCGCGTAATGCCTTTGGTCGCCAACGAGAAAGTTTCGAAACAGACTTGAGTATTAAAGGGATTGAGCAGCCGGTTCGGGCTGTGTTTATACGCGCACCGTTAATCATGTCTGTTGGAACAGGAGCAGACGTGCTGTCTGAGTACAATGGCGAGATCGTAGCCGCCCGTCAGGGGCATTTGCTGGCTTCATCCTTCCATCCGGAATTAACAGACGATTACCGGTTACATCAGTATTTTGTGGATATGGTTCGCGAATAGCGGAAAGTCAGGTTTGTAGTGTAGGAGGGATTACCTGTGTTAGATATAAAGATTTTACGTAATGAGCTTGGTCGGGTTGAAAAAGCTTTACAGAACAGGAGCAAATCACTGGATCTGATAAATGGTTTTACAGATCTGGATGTAAGCCGTCGCGAGCTGCTTCAGGAAAGTGAAGCGCTCAAAAATCGCCGGAATGTCGTATCCGGTGAAGTAGCCAAGTTGAAAAAGAACAAGGAAAATGCGGATGATCTTATTGCTGAAATGCGTCAGGTCTCCGATCGTATTAAAGAATTGGATGAGCAAGTGCGTGAGCTGGAGGTTCAGATCGACGAACTGGTGATGTCCATCCCGAATATTCCCAATGAGACAGTGCCTGTAGGCGCCTCGGAAGAGGATAATGTAGAAATCCGCCGCTGGTCGGAGCCGCGCGAGTTTTCTTTTACACCCAAAGCGCATTGGGAGTTGGCACAGAATCTGGACATTCTTGATTTTGAGGCTGCAGCTAAGGTGACGGGTTCCCGCTTCACGTTCTACAAAGGATTGGGAGCACGACTTGAGCGTGCGCTGATTAACTTTATGATGGATTTGCACAGCAGTGAGCATGGTTATGAAGAAATGCTTCCTCCATACATCGTTAATCGCGACAGTCTGTATGGAACAGGGCAACTTCCGAAGTTTGAAGAGGATTTGTTCAAGCTGCGTGATACCGAGTATTATCTCATTCCTACAGCTGAAGTTCCGGTAACGAACTATCACCGCGAAGAGATTATGAATGCAGAGCAACTTCCCAAATATTACGTGGCCTACAGCTCTTGTTTCCGCTCAGAAGCAGGATCAGCAGGCCGGGACACACGTGGTTTGATTCGCCAGCATCAGTTCAATAAGGTAGAGATGCTCAAGCTGGTTCATCCGGATTCCTCTTACGAGGAATTGGAGAAAATGACGAATGATGCTGAGCGTGTTCTACAGCTGCTTGGTCTTCCATATCGCGTGCTGGTACTTTGCACTGGGGATATGGGCTTTACGTCCGCCAAAACATACGATTTGGAAGTGTGGCTGCCTGAGAGCGGCATGTACCGTGAAATTTCTTCGTGCTCCAACACGGAAGACTTCCAGGCACGTCGTGCGAACATCCGGTTCCGTCCAGATTCGAAAGCGAAGCCTGAATTTGTACATACGCTGAACGGCTCAGGATTGGCTGTAGGGCGTACGGTAGCCGCTATTTTAGAGAACTATCAGCAGGAAGACGGAAGCATTGTAATTCCTGAAGCTCTTCGTCCATACATGCGAGGCGTCGAGGTTATTACTCCCAAACAGTAGGCATTGCAATTGTAGAAAGTCTGTGGTAAAATAATTTTGTTGCGCCTGAGTTAGCTTTAATAGGAAGCAGCTTTATCCATTTACCACCTGGAGAGGTACCGAAGCGGTCATAACGGGGCGGTCTTGAAAACCGTTAGAGTGCAAGCTCACATGGGTTCGAATCCCATCCTCTCCGCCATATTATATAAATAACCAAGTCATTCAATTACGATAGCTGATACATTGGCCTTTAAGCGCTAATGATTAGAAATCGTGGAGAATGGCTTTTTTGTTGTATAAAAAGCCTGCTTTTTTCACACGTTATCAGATGTGGAGGTGCTGGCATGAATCGAGAAATGACAGTAGATCAGCAAAAGCTGGTAGAAGCTTGGCAGGAACAACTGCCGGTTCTTTTGAATTCAGGAGATGAAGTACAGGTGCAGGCAGATGAAGCAGACAACCGGGCTATCCGAATCCACATTAAGGTTGAGGGTCGGCAAATGTACTCCTTCGATTTTGCATGCACCTATGTAGATTCCCGAGAAGTGCAGGTTACCCTGGTCGATGTAGAACGGGATGGGAAGTCGGTGGATGAAAGAACAGATATCATCCAACAGCTGGTGTCTGATTATACTCGCCATATTCACCAATGTGCTCAGACGTTGCAGTCATTGACGCATTCGTAGTCATGAAGGAATAAGGGGGAGAAGGCCATATGACAAAAGCCAAAAACGGACTGGACAAGAACCTGTCCAACATTGTAGATGATTTGGAGCAGCGTCCAGTTAATAGTCACCAAGCACAGCAAGTTGAGCAGGATCGTAATGACCGCCGTCATCAGGATTCACTAAATCACGATAAAACGGGAGACCTGCACCATCTTTAGTCCTATTTTAAATGGTAATATACGGATTTTATGATGTGCCAGAGTAAAGACAGAGAACGGAGGATGCATAAATGAGCAAGCCTAAAGCCATTCCTGTTCCCGAAGCACAGGATTCCGGTGGAGGAAACGAAAAACGTGAGCGTAATCATCAGCAGGAGCCATTATCCGGTTCTAAAAAGGTGAAGCAACGGAATCACGTCAATCACCACAACAGAGAAGGGTCTTAAGAAGTTAGACTTTTTTCCTAAAAATAGATTGCATAATAAAGCACACCCTGGTTAAAGAACCGGGGTGTCTTTGTGCTTATTGTAAGAAAATTTTCCAATAAGTGTTTCGTTGTTTGAGAAAATGCGGTAAAATTGAGGGTGTGTGTTTTTTGGTTAGTATTATAAAAGGGGTTAATTACGAGAGGAGAGAATTTACACAATGAGTAAAAAGTTATCCGTCTTGGTACTCACGATGGTATTGCTTTTGACGGTAGCCCTGGTAGGTTGCAGCAAGAAGCTAGAACCGAAGGAAGCAGTTACGACTGGTACTACAAATGCAATGAAGTTGAACTCTTATGAATCTAAAAGTCAATTCACAGTGAAAGATCTGACCATTACATCCGCTACTCTACCAAGTGAGCAAAGTGCAATGATAACTAGTATGCTGAAAAATGCAGACATTACGCTGGACGGCGTATATCAAAAAGAACCTTTGCAATCTGAAATGACGCTGGGTATTCATTTGAAGGGTGATCTTTCCACCAGCTTCACGATTCCAATGGTTATGACTAAAGATAAATTGTACGTTAAAATTCCGAATATTCCATTCTACCCACTTCCTCAAGACGTTGTAGGTAAATTCCTGGTTGTCGATCCGCAAGAACTGGCTAAGCAATCCGGACAAGAATTCAACCCTGCAACGATGGATCAGGCAAAATCGCAAAAATTTGCGAATGAAGTGATTGCCGCGATTATGGGCGAGTACGATCAAGCTACGTATTTCTTTGACATTGATCCTAAAGATGCTAAACTGCCACAAGGCGTTGAAGCTAAACAAGTGGTTCAATTCAAAATTACGAACGACAATGTGAAGCAAGCTGCCGATACATTTGTTACTAAAGCGATTCCTAAAGCTATTGATATTATGTCAAAAGACGAGTACATTAGCTTGTTCCAATTGAAGAAAGAAGATCTTACCACAGTAAAACTTGCAGTAGAAACAAACACCAGCGATTTCAAGAAAAAGCTGGATGAGCTGAAAAATTATTTGACGGTGAAACAATTTGACATTAACACAGCTTTGAACAAGGATAACATTCCTGTGTATCAAGACCTGAATGCTAATGTGGAAATGAATGATCCGGAAACAAAAGACAATGTGAAATTGTCTGTAACAGGCTATTCGCAATTCAGCAAAATCAATGAAAAAGCAACATTTAAAGTAGGTATTCCAACAGGCGACCAAGTCCTGACAATCGAACAATTGCAACAAAAAATGCAAACTGTTGCTCCTTAAGTATAGAATGACAGTCTGCAAGGCAACATTCATCATATGATGCAGGAAAACCGCTCGGCTTAACGCCGGGCGGTTTTTGTGTACTGCTATATTAACGTCCTGTGCAGTCATTTAGGTCTGCTACACGTCATCCTCGGCTAAAAGTCCGAACATCTGGTGGTCCTGCCAGGTCCCCTGGATTTGTACCAACTTGCGGGCAATACCTTCTGGCTGGAAGCCGCATTTTTTCAGTACACGCTGAGAGCGGACATTATGCAAGAGAGTACCCGCCTGGAGACGGTGAAGGGAGAGCGCACGGAAGGCATATTGTATGGTCAACTTCAAGGCAGCTGTCATATGACCTTGGCCCTGTTCATGCTGATCCATCATGTAGCCGATATCGGCAAATTGTCCAACTCCACGCACCAGATTGGAAATGGAAATATAACCAATGAGCCGCTCTTCCTTTAAAAGAAAGATACCGAACATGTACCCTCGGTCCTCTTCGGCTTGACGCAGTCTCTGACGGATGTAGTCCTGCTGTTTCTCTAATGTAAAAAATGAATCCTCGTAAAGCGGCTCGTACAGCGCATGCGACTCCCTGTTTCGCATCCTAAGGGCGAGAAGGGATTCACTGTCCTTCAAGCCTAATGGCCGTAAAAAGATACCTTGAGGCGTATTATACAAACTCATGGGCATGAGCTGATCTCCTTCCATAGGGAGTTCGCAATCAGATGTATAACGACTGACTACGGTTGTGTGAGAGTAAATGCTTCCGATTTCATCCTCAGGATGAAGACGGAGGAAAAGACAACTTTGCGGCGGCTCTCTTTTGCCGAAGATTTCGAAAGAAACTCGTTAGCAACGAGGCGCATTCCTCTTGGAGCACACCACTGGTTATCTCTGTGCAATGATTGAACCGGGGCTCCTGTAATAAATTCATCAGTGTGCCTGCGCATCCAGCCTTGGGATCTGTGGTGCCATATATCAGGTGGGGAACCCGTGACTGCACAATGGCCCCGGCGCACATCGGGCATGGCTCCAAAGTGACATACAGCCTGCAATCCAGCAGCCGCCAAGCGCCCAGATGTTCACTAGCCTGACGAATGGCAATAATCTCTGCATGTGCTGTCGGGTCTGCATCGGTCTCGCGCAAGTTATAGCCGCGGCCTATGATTTCATTATCTTTTACGATGACAGCTCCGATGGGCACCTCACCTAGCGCTTCTGCCTTGTACGCTTCCTGAATGGCTTCTTTCATCCAATAGGCGTGATCCATAATGGTCACTGGGTAAATGCTCCTCTCAAACGCGGAATTATCCAACGAACAAATATTCCGTTGTTAACATGATGTGAATAAAATTGTGGATAACACTACACTTGTCCACAGAAATATCCACAATCTATAATAAGACCTGTGTATTTGTGGATTACTTGTGGATGATTATCTTATTATATTGTAGGCAAACGACCGTATATTGACAACACTATACACTTGGTGTGTATTTATGTATATCCGGGAAATGTAAATGCTGGTATCACGGCCGTTATTACGGTATCATTGAGTTAGCAATTGCCAGTAATCGCCAGCATACGGCAAGAGGTGAGAATTCAGTGTGTCGATAAAAATCAGAATAACGATTATTTTGTCGGGGTCAGTCCTGTTTATCCTTTTATTAAATATCGCACTTAATTATTACACGACCCACGAAAATCTAAGAAGTGACAGCGAAACCAAAATGGTTCTAACAGCTAAAGTTATCGGAGAAGCCATCGAACAAACCCAGCATAGCTGGGAGGAGGTTGATAAACAGCTCGGATATAATCTGTGGCTTTCTGCCACGTTGGCTGCCAATCAGCTAGATCCTGACATTCAACAAATACAGCAAGAACAACTCCAACAGATAGCCACACGCCATAGGGATATTAATATTTCTTTGATGGTTCGCGATGGAGAGGGATACAGGGTTGTCAAATCCTCAAATCCCAAAGAAGTAACGCCTTCCGATCCATTGAATGGACATTGGAAAAGTGCAGTCGACCAATTGTATGAGCATGGACAGGCTAGAATGGCGCAAGGACAGAATTTGGACCATTTTTGGACCGGGTCATTTGACTACACAGGTTTAGACTCCTCACATATTAATAAATGGGGATTTTATTACGACCAAAAACGCAACTACTTAATTCGAATTTCCTTTCAGTATACTTCAGTGCAAAATTTCGAATCCATCCTAAGCTCCGATGAGATCGTAAAGCAGACTCAGCAAGTGGATTATCGCATCATGGAGATTACGGGAATTAACCCTGCAACCTTTGGTGGCGCTACGATGGACAAGAACGGGAACGATTCGAAATACTATTATATGTACAACAAACCGATCCAATTCGGCACGTATCAACTAACTAGAGTGCAGGAGGATCGTTTGGCCGTGTCCAGGGCTATTCTCTCAGGGGAGAGTATTGTACAAGATTGTTATATTAAAGGCCAGCGGGCCCTCGTCAGCTACATACCTTTTTATCCGACTAACCGTGAAGCCTATGTCATTCGCATTGTTATGAATTATGATACGATTACCTCTGTTATATCTAAACAATTGATTAGCTTAATTGCCATTTCCATTGTCCTCCTGGAGGTTGTCATTATTGGGAGCTATGTGCTAGCCAGTCTGTTTGTCCGTCCCATTCAGTCCATTCTGGCGAAGGTGAACGAGATGGCCGATGGACATTTTGATACACGGCTAGAAATTAAGGGTGGCCATGAGCTGGCACGGCTGGGTGAGCGCATCAACGCGATGGCCTACAACCTGGGGATGTATACACGGAGACTTGAACAGATGTATGAGGAGAACCGTTCTGTAAAGGAGCATCTGGAATCGATTATTAATCAGACAGCCGATGCGATTCTTGTGACCGATCAGGAAGATCGTGTCGTTCGGGTTAATCATGCTTTTGAAGCCTTATACGGCTGGACCAAGAAGGAATTGGTTGGACGTAAGCTGGAATTTGTACCTCCACAGCAACAGGCGGAGTATGAATTGCAGAAGGAGAGTCTGCTTCAGGGTGAAAGCATCGTGTCCATTGAGACCCTTAGAATGCGCAAGGATGGAAGTACAGTAGAGATTAGTATGAGCACGTCGCCCATTCTGGACGAGGAAGGCGAAATTTTGGGATTTATCAGCGTCTCGCGTGATATTACAGGGCGCAACCGAATGGAGGAACTGCTGCGCAGATCAGAAAAACTGACAACAGTAGGACAACTGGCGGCAGGCGTGGCGCACGAGATTCGTAATCCACTGACCACGCTAAGGGCTTTCTCCAGCTACAGCAGCAAAATCAAGTGCTGAATTTGAAGCACAACGATATTATGATGTCTGAACTGGATCGCATTAATTTGATTGTTAGCGAGTTTTTAATATTGGCGAAGCCGCAGGCCGTGCATTTTCAGAAAAAAGATGTTCGTTATATTGTGAGTGACGTCATTTCGTTGCTTGATAGTCAGGCGCATCTGCTGGGTATTGTTTTTAGCCTTCAGGTAACGGAGGAGCCTACTCTTGTATATGCTGAAGAAAATCAGTTAAAACAGGTATTCATTAATTTACTTAAAAATAGTATGGAAGCTATGAGTAAAGGCGGTATAATCACGATTCATTTGTTCTTAGAGGGAGAAAGCGTTAAAATCTCTATACGGGATCAGGGGACAGGTATTCCAGCAGAAATGCTGTCCAAGCTGGGCGAGCCTTTTTTCACTAGCAAAGAAACAGGTACAGGACTCGGACTTATGGTCAGCCAGCGTATTATACAGAGTCATAAAGGCACACTGGATATTGAAAGCACAGAGGGAGAGGGAACGACAGCCCTTGTGCAGCTTCCGATTGCCAAATCTGAGTAACGGATGGGACGCAGGAGGAAGCGTGACAGTAGAAATGGAGGGTACACAGGTTGCGCATTAACAAGTTTATCAGCGAAACCGGCTTTTGCTCGCGTCGTGAGGCGGACAAGCTGGTAGAGAGCGGCCGCGTGACGATTAATGGTGAAGTGGCAGTGCTGGGCAGCCAAGCGGAGGAAGGTGATGACGTTCGCGTGAACGGCAAGCCATTGCGCGAGAAGTCCAACCACGTATATATTGCATTGAACAAGCCGGTGGGAATAACCAGCACAACAGAGAGTCACATTAGAGGCAACATTGTCGATTTTGTGGGGCACCCGCAGCGGATATTCCCAATCGGACGTCTGGACAAGGATTCAGAAGGTCTCATTTTACTTACCAATGATGGAGACATTGTGAATAAGATTTTACGGGCCGAAGGCAAGCATGAGAAGGAATATATCGTAACGGTGGATCGTCCCGTCACATTATCTTTTGTGCAGGGGATGTCCAGTGGTGTGAAAATACTCGGCCAGCGGACGCTGCCCTGCGAGGTGACGCGTGTATCAGAGTATGTATTCCGTATTATCCTGACGGAAGGGAAAAATCGTCAAATCCGGCGGATGTGTGCAGCCTTCGGCTATGAAGTCCAAAAGCTGCAGCGACTGCGGATAATGAACATTCGGTTGGGATCGCTCCAGAAAGGCGCCTGGCGTGACCTGACAGAGGCTGAAAAGCAGGAGCTTGGTCAGATGCTCGATTATACGCTTAGCTAAGCCAGAGGGGCTTCTCGTAAGCCTACAGCTCATGAGGACAGGGCAGCTACACGAATCGCTAAACCAAAAGGCACCAGCTGCATCAAAAATGCGGCGGTGCCTTTGCTCATATAACATATGCATGATCAACCTTCACTCGCACTTGAGGTAGGGCTAATAACTTGTGTACCGTTCTGATACTTGCGGAGAACGGAAATCTCAACACGGCGGTTTTTAGCGCGTCCTTGACCATCTTGGTTGCTGGCTATTGGGCGATACTCGCCATAACCGATAGATACAAACTTGGTTGGGTCGAGCTGCGGATTGAGCAACAATATACGCAAGAAATTCAATGAGCGCTTGGCACTCAAATCAAAGTTGGACGGAAACTGGCTGTTGGAGATGGGAACATTATCTGTGTGACCCGATACGATCACATCATAGCCTGGAAACTGCTGGAGCATGTCGGAAATTGACTTGGCCAGCTTTCTCGCTTCCGGCTTAACTTCGGCCTGCCCTGATGAAAACAAGGCATTATCGCTAATGGTGATCATTAGCTGGGATTGGTTCAGCTTGGTGTTCAGCAGTGGAGACAGGCCGTTATCTTGAATATACTGATCCATTTGCTTTTTAAGCTTCTTTAATTCTTCTTCTTCCCGCTGTGCGAGCTGCTTTTGCAGTTCAGAGGTGGAAGTGGCTTTAGATTTTAGGGGTTGAGATACCTGTTCTTTATTTTTGCCCATATCCATGGATTGTGACGACGGATTGGCAGCCGATTGATCCAGCACGCCTGTGCCGCCGCTAAAAGCCGCACTCAGGGATTGAGCCATAGTTTCGAATTTTTTGGCATCCAGCGAGCTCATACCGAATAAGACGATGAATAGTGCCAGCAGAAGGGTCATTAAGTCGGAATATGGCAACAGCCAGCTTTCGTCTGCATGTTCTTCATGCGGTTCATGTCTTTTTTTACTCACTGGAATCGCCATCCTTCCGGGTCATACTAGCCCGTTCGGTAGGCGTTAAGAAGATCGTCAGCTTTTGGCTGATGGCAATAGTAGAGATACCGGATTGGATTGAGAGCAAGCCTTCGACCATCATCAGCTTCAACTCAACCTCTTTTTTGGAGAGCCGTTTCAGCTTATTTGACATTGGATGCCACAGGACATAACCGGTAAAGATACCCAGCAAGGTTGCAATAAAGGCGGCAGCGATGGCGTGAGACAGCTTTTCCATGTCACTAAGATCGGCCAATGCCGCGATCAGACCTACGACCGCACCGAGAACCCCAAGGGTTGGAGCATACATACCAGCCTGGGAGAAAATCAGTGCGCCAGAGCGGTGTCTATCTTCGGTAGCGTTAATGTCTTCCATTAGAACATCGCGTACGAACTCTTGATCATTGCCATCAATAATCATACGCATACCGCCGCGCATAAAGGGATCGTCGATCTCTTCGACCTTGGATTCCAGCGCGAGCAGACCTTCACGACGGGTAATAGATGCCCACTCGGTAAATGTACCGATAAGCTCTTTGCGATCTAACAGTTTTTGTTCGGTAAAGATAACCTTGAACAGCTTTGGAATCCGTTTGATCTCTGCCATCGGAAAGGCCATAAATATACTTGCAGCCGTTCCGACAAAAATAATCATGTAAGCAGCGGGGTTGTTGACCAAGTTGACGACTGGAGCGCCTTTTAAGATCATCCCGACGACCAGTGACACAATCCCGAGCACAAGTCCGATAATGGTTGAAATTTGCATGATACACCTCATCCATGAGAATAGATTTTGAATCCTTTCATGCCGCCGGGGTCGTCCTTGCCCCAAGCGTGTCATTATGAGACGGATTATAATATTTATCGACAAAACTCCCTTTTTTGTTAAGTGCGAATTTCCGGTATAATAAGGTGATTATGTATTGAATGGCGGAACAATTGGAGGAAACGGCATGGGAGTGAAGCATGGGCGGGAGTATGAACAAATTTTGAACGAATTGACAGAGGCTGTAGGCCGCATTCCAGACAGCTATGAATTTTTCGAAATGGAAGCAGAAGATTGGGACAGGCTGGACCCGGTGGGACGTCAGGAGGTCAACGAGGCGTTGGCGGAGGATTTGTTTTATGCGCTGGGTACAGAGCCTGTCATTACTGTAGGCAGCGGCGTTGTGATCTATGAGCCAGAGCAGCACCGGATCTATGTTCTCATCGGAGATGAAGAGCTAACGTCGGTCCCTTTAATCTGAAGGCCATCTTATGGATTTATCAACGGGGCCGTGGTAATATGTACACCACTATATCGTAGTTTTGGCCGCACAAGCGGCTGAAAGGCTTCCGTATAAATGGGGAGGAGTCGAAATATGCCTTTTACACAAGAAGAGATTGAAGCACATCTGGAGAAATTGGAGGGCTGGGAACTGGAGGAAGGACGTTGGATCGTTCGGAAATATAATTTTTCCAGTTTTATGAAAGGGATTGCATTCGTGGATGAGGTTGCTGCTATATCTGAAGCATTCAATCATCATCCGTTTATTACGATTGATTACAAGACCGTGACTTTGCGTTTGACCTCATGGGATGATGGCGGTATTATGGCCGTGGATATTAAGGAAGCCCAACAATATAATGAAGCTTTTGAGAAAATGCGTAGCAGTCATTAAGCATGCAGTCATTAAGTCAGTAATGATCTGCTGGATGATGATAAAAGCGCCTTCGCTATACAACAGAGAGGTTGTATGCCGAAGGCGCTTTTATCATAGATCCTGGCTCTGGTGGTCGGGCTGATATACCATACAATAAAATGGCTTTTTGCCATCAGGAGTCAGTCGTTCATAGGTATCTGTAAGCTCAAATCCAGCTGCCTTGTAGGCCCGGATGGCGCGCTCATTCCAGGTGAGCACCTCCAGATCAATTTCATTCTGCGGATTGCGCCGTCTGGCTTCCTCGGCAATCGCACGGACAAAATCGGAACCCCTGCCTTGCCCGCATCTGTCGGGATGCATTCCAAGACCCAGCCGGGTTACACCAACCATAGGGAAATATTGTGCAAATCCCGTCAGCTTGCCCTCCTCATCCAGTACGGCAACATATTGCTCTTGGCGAAGTGTGGGATTCCCAAATTCGACTTCCAGCGCCTTCATTTGTTCCCAGGGCAGCCAGCCGTAGATGTTGTAGGGTGGATCATAGCGCCATTCACAGATTGCAGCTGCCTGATGCTCGTCCATCGGTACGACCCGGAAGTTAGATATTGAGGCCGGCATGTCTTCACATCCTCCTTTTACAGGTACTTAAACTGTTAACAACAGATTGTAGACAAGTTACAGAGGAATGGCAAGCGTGTTTATTCCATCGTTAGCCCAAAATTGAAACCTTTTGAGATGTCAGTTCGTTAGTAATCATAATCATTGCTGATGTTGAGGACATAAAAAAACCGCAATTCGATTCCGGCCAGAATCAAATTGCGGCTATGGTTAGCTTGCTGTGTGTCAGTTATTCTACGTTGTCGTCATCAGGAATTTCAGAAGCTACGGCGTGGTAAGCGTCAGTGCTCATAATTCTTTTTGCACCGACATAACGGTTAGCGTAATAGCTTTCGTTCAGGGAGCTAACTACTACACCGCGTGAAGTCGAGGAGTGGGCAAATTTCCCTTCACCTACGAAGATACCTACATGGGAAATGCCTCTCCCTGTTGTGTTAAAGAACACCAGATCTCCAGGTCTCATTTCATCACGGGATACAGAAGATCCCATTTTGAATTGTGAACCAGATTGATGCGGCAGTTTAATTCCCAGTTTGTTAAATACATACATTGTGAAGCCGGAGCAATCGAACCCTTCGAGTGTAGTGCCTCCGCTTCTGTAGCTTGTTCCTTTGGCATCTTGGATGATCTGGTCCATTTTAGAGTCTGCATATGCACTGCCGCCACCGAATGTAAAGGATGTAAAGGCAATGGCAAGACCCATGGCTGCGATTGTTAGCTTCTTCTTCAAAAAAAATATACCCCTTCCAATGCCTGCGAGGTTAGCTTAAGGATTCGGTAGAAGGTTCCCCTATGACCACTCTGTTGCGAGATCAATTCACCCAAACTGGTTCCCCCGCTTCCCAGGTGCCAGGAATTAGGCTTAACTTATGATGTGCACCTTGGAGAGCGTATTCACGATAACGACTTTTGAGATAAAGGTTACAATAAAGATTACAAAGTTGTTACTATCAGTTCACTGCGACTATTGTAACAAAGTCCGCTGGTTTTGGCAAATGTTTCATCGCAAAAAGTTACAAAAAAAATCTGTCCCTGATATCTTGGGGACAGATTTTGTTGAAAGTATTCAGTTAGGTGCCGTTTGCGAAGGGATGAACAGAGATTTTTCGACAGCTTGGAATGAAATAAAACACATAAAGAGAGAGCTCAGCTTCTGCTGGAAATATCGGTATGCCACAGCCGGTATTGAGAGCTGATATGCCACAGTCTGACCAGACTGGTAACAAAATGATACGATTGCTGGAGAATGAGTGCCAGCATACCCGTCCAAATCATTGCCACGGTGCCGAATAGAGCGAAGACAAGCAGCACACCAGTACCCAGCAAAAGTGATATGCCAATAGCCGGGAGGATCTGGCGAAAAAAGACGAGCAGGGACGATAGTATGGCGTGACCACCGACGGTGCCCAACTGCATGTACAGGATGCACAGCCGGATGAACCAGCCATATGCGATCCACCCGATGGCATATGGCAACATATGCAGCAAGTAAGAGGGAGATTGCAGCGCTCCTGCTACAATAGGATAGAATTTCGGTACCACCCAGAATGCGGGAAGCAGTAATAGCCCCAGCTCGATGATGTAATAAAGCAACGATGACAAGCCATGGCGTTTCATCCCACGGAAGAAGGACAGGCTTTGCGGCTCGGTCGCATGGGTATGCAGACTTTGATATATTCCGGCTCTAATGAAGGGAGTGATCAGCATACGCAGCATCGCCGCTCCCAGTAGTACCCACAAGTAGATATGCACTTCCCGGTTGTTCATGAGGGCGATTTGGCTTTCCATCCAGAACAAGGTCTGGCTCAACTCGTTATGCCCCTGATCGGGGTAGCGCAGCAGTAGCGGGATAACGGCGGATTGCACCAGCTTGTAGATAAATACTCCCCACAGCAGCTGATACAGAAACAGAATAATGACAATATAAAATTGTATGCGCACAAGCGCCCAGCCTTCTTTTATAACCGTCCGCATCTATAGACACCTCACCATGACAGACTTCCAAGCAGTGTCTCCAACAGCTTGGTTACACTAACGTTCCAACGAGTTTGCTGCCTTTCGTTCAGTTCGGCCTTCAGGCTATTGTTGATATGCTTGTTTTCCAGCGTAATGGTATATAGCGGATCAATGGTCACGTATGAAACGGGAGAGGCGCTCTTGAGCCGATAAGTTGTGCTTTTACCCGCGCCGTCCCAGGCCTTGAATATCGTTGTCCCATCCTTGAAGGTAAATTGAACGGGGATCTTGGGGTAATCCGCACCTTTTTTGCTCAGCGTCACGACCGATTCATATCCATTCTCCAGCTTGTGGTTCGTGATGCGATCCACTGAGAAGTCTGCCATCTGGCCGTCATATACATATTGTTCAAAATAGTGGCTCCATGAGCGTCCAGTGACTCTCTCAACGATACGTTGAAAATCCTGAGATGAGGGATGTTTGAAACGGTACGTCTGGACGTAAGTGCGCATAGTGCGATCCATTTTTTTTATTCCGACCTGACGTTCAATGCCCTGCAGTACCAGCTTGCCTCGAGAGTAGGCATTTTGCCCATACTCAGCAGAGGAGCCATACTTCCATGACTCGCGGTTTAGCGGTTGAGGAGACGCTATCTGGCCTGATTGTAGCGGCAAGTTGGGGGTGAGCCCGTATTCCTGCTCCATTAGTCGTTCCTCTGCATAGGAGGTGAAGCCTTCATCCAGCCACGGTTCCTCAAATTCATTATTGGCTACCATCCCGTAGAAATATTGATGTCCAATTTCGTGAACTAATGTCCGTTCCAGGTTATAGCCGGGATTCAGGTTATCTGCGGCGGCGGCCGTGATCAGTGTCGGATATTCCATGCCTCCGGCGCCATTGCCTGTTTTGGGCGGAACCACGATGGACAGGGTGGAGTATGGATAAGGCCCGTACCATTTGCTGTAATACGAAAGGGCGGCCTTGGCTGCGCTCATATAGCGTCCCTTGAGTTCCTTGTGCGATGGATCGAGGTACAGCTTGATTTTGACACCGGGGACTTCAGCAGAAGAAAAGGGTTCTTCTACCGTTACAAAGTTGGGTGAAGCGGCCCAGGCAAAATCGTGCACGTCATCGGCATAAAATTGATATATTTTTTGTCCATTCTGCCGGACTGCTCCACGAGTGGGAAAACCGGTCGCGGCTACGATGTGCGTTTCAGGTACTCGAATCCGTATACTGTAAATTCCAAAATCGGCATAAAACTCGGAGTTGCCATGATACTGATGGAGATTCCAGCCCTCCTCGGCACGTCCGCGCTGTCCTGTAGTCTCATAAACGCTGAGCTTGGGAAACCACTGTCCTGCCATTACAAAGTCATCTGTCGCGCCCATTCGTGCGAAAATGGCAGGCAGCTTTACCTCAAACTTCATATATAGTGTAATTTCTTCGCCACCTCGTACCGGCTTGGGCAGACGCACCTTCATGAGCGAACGGTCATTTGCGTTACCGTCATCCGGTTGTACATATTGGGTGCGGTGCAGAAGGGATAAGCCGTCTTCCGTCTTGAGCTCAGTCAGCGTCATGGAGCCGAAGCCGTCCTTGGGCATGCTGTCTCCCCGCAGCTTGCCCCCGGATTCCTTCATAAAGGTGGTTTCCATGGAGGAAAAGGCATTCGGGTATAGATGGAGATACAGATCGTTCACGGTTTTCTTCCCCGGATGCTTCCAGGTCATTGTCTCTGTACCTCGCAAAACCTGTCCTTCTTCCAGGGACACATCGATGTGATACTCCACTACCCGTTTGCTAAGGACTTCCGAAGCCGGCTGTGGAGGATTCTTGGGCAGCTCAGCCAGGATGTTTGCCCCTGAAGGCTTGCCCGTATCTGGCGCAAGCGCAGACTCAGACCGGGAGCCATATGATGGTTGGCCTATGGATTGCGGATCGGATGGCGATTGTGGCTGCCAGGCAAACCATAACGTCCCTGCGAGGAGACCGAGGGCTAGTGTAGACAATAAAACGATTTTGGTGCGTACTGGGGTCATACAATGGATACCTCCCGTTGACAAGCATCTACAGCATGTATATGTTTGCTTTCGGGAGATTATTAGTTAAAATATTTGTAGTGTAGATTAGAGTGTGAAGACGGAAAATGGAGGCTTAGTGACGCATGAGTGAAAATCAGCCGGACGGCAAAAAACAGATTGCACTGAACATTGTCAGTGGCAAGAGTAAACATAAGGGCTTCGGTGCAGGCTCAATCGATCTGAACAGCATGTCTCCTGTCATCATTGACCGGGGAGAGGCGAAAATTGATATTGGTGCCATGCATGCCAAAAGTAAAGTGGAGCGTGGAATCAAGTTCTCTACGAATAAAGAGGACGTACCGAACGGACGCCAGGTATGGCTGGTATGGGTAGCCGTGGATCGCACGCCCGAAGGACGTATGTATGGCGGCGCGACAGCTTGCGAGATGCTAATTGACGACGAAGCCAAACGCGGCTGGAAAATTCTCGCCGATCACGTCAACCGTATGGATTACGCGCTCAAGCGTCGTTTTATGCTGGAGGATCTCGGCAGTGAGGATAAAGCAGCGCTCAAAAGCCTGCTGATTTCCCATAACGAGGAATGGTGGGACGCTTCGCCTGAGGAATTGAAGCAGGCGCTGGAAGGGTAAGAAAAGCGATAACGCAGTCATAGTATTGTAAGAAAGCAGCCGCTCTGTTGGCTGCTTTTTTTATGCGAAATAGCCTTTATCATAACCGTATGATCGGGGTGATGGCATAGAAGAATATTTTATGACCGATTGGACACTAACCTTTTGGTAAGTAGCTGTACTAAAAGTGCATACTTACATATTTGCAGTGCGCGCTTTATACTCAGAAAATAAATATACTCAAGGAGGATAAGTCTTTGAAAACTCTTGTTATCGTAACACACCCAAGCATAGAAACATCTGTCATAAATAAGCGATGGGTAGGTGAACTCAAAAAATATCCAGAAAAATATACGATACATGAATTGCATACGGTTTACCCTGACGGGAACATTGATGCGGAAAAAGAGCAGCACTTAATTGAATCACATAGTAAGCTTATTTTACAGTTTCCTGTTTATTGGTTTAGTAGTCCGCCTCTCCTTAAAAAATGGCTTGACGATGTTTTTGCTTATGGCTGGGCTTATGGTTCAAATGGAGGAGACAAATTAAAGAATCGCAAAGTTGCTTTGGCTGTATCTGCCGGAATTAAAAAAGAAGATTACAGTGAAGAGGGAAGATATCGCTATACACTTGAGCATTTATTATCTCCTTTTGAAACAACCTTCCTATATTGCAATGCAGATTATCGTCCGTTCTTTGCGTTTTATGGTGCAGAGAATGAGCCTGGCGAAAATGACCCTGGTGCGTCCGAAAGCGAATTGGAAAAAAGCGCACGAGATTATTTGAATTTTATTGATAACCTGCAATAATAATTTTATTAAAAACTATAAAACAAGAAGTATTTCCCTGTTGAGGAGATACTTCTTTTGGTTTAAACAAAACAGGAATGCTTATCGCCGTTCCTCCTCCAGGGCTGGCAAACCGTTTTTCTCTCCCCACTCGCACATCATATTTAACAATGGGATGAGAGAAAGGCCGCGTTCAGATAATGAATATTCAACTTTTGGGGGTATTTGGGGGAATTCCTTGCGTATGATAAGGCCATCTGCCTCTAGCTCTTTTAACATGATGCTTAGTGTTTTGAAGGAAATGGTACCGATACTTCGTTTCAGCTCGTTATGCCGCATAATCTTATTTTCAGAAAGCCAATATATAATGATCATTTTATATTTACCGCCTATTAAGGACAACGTGTATCCAAAGCCAGTGTCTTTTAAGACCACGCCAGACGGAACACAGGTTTCGCGCATAAATTACACTCTCCTTTAGGTAAGTATACGATACAAATGTACATACTTTACAATTGATCATTATGCAATCTTATTGAAAGTATGTAAAGTAAGATCGCTATCAAATTTTTCTATATGTTTAAATCGAACAAATTTAAGAAACGGATAGAATATTTTATGTGTAAGAAGTGGGGAGAATCCGCTTGTCTTGGGCTCGGTATCATGGGAAACGAGTTGGTGTTAAAGTGGAACGGAGTGAGTTAAGATAGCAGAAGAATCAGTAAAATTCTTGAAGAAAAAAACTGTATTTACGTTATAAAATGAGCTATACTGAGATAAGAATAGTAAAAGGAGCCGTGCGCTAACACGACTCCAGTGTACAATCACTGCTTAAAGAGCAGTCGGCAGTAGGGTTCAACGATAGACCGTTACCTTGGGGAGGGCGGTCTATTTCTTTTTCACGTAGGTAAGCAATGCCAGAATGAACATGCCAAACATGATCATATGACTAAGGGTTAGGCTTTCAAAGCAACAGCATTTTAATTGTCAAAAATATATGAACAGTAGAACCTTGACATCCTGAACAGGCACTTACTATAATTCAAATAGAAATCGGTTCCAAAATCCGATTTTTATTTATTTCTCCTGTGGAACCGGTTCCTAAAAGAGTGTAGTTAAGTCCTATTCACTGTTTTTGAATATAATCTGTTAAAAAAGGTGGCATCGTTATGTTTAAATGGTTGAAAAAGAAGACAGCTCCTCGTATTGAAGAATTCGACATGGTAGCGCCAGTTAAAGGACGCGTGGTTTCCCTTGAAGAGGTTCCCGACCCTGCTTTCTCTACGAAGGCTATGGGGGAAGGCATCGCTATTCATCCGGCCGAGGGCAAGGTTATAGCTCCTTTTGCAGGTAAAGTCGCTCATGTCATGGAGAAAAGTAAACACGCTCTGATCATTGAACATGAATCCGGAGTACAAATTTTGATACATGTCGGTATTAATACAGTCTCCCTCAAAGGACAGGGCTTTAATCCTCGTGTACAAACAGGAGATAGCATTAAAGCGGGCCAATTATTGATGGAGTTTGATCTGGATGCGATTCAACGGGACGGATTGCCGATCATTACTCCAGTAATCGTTCCAGACGGGCAAGATATGATCAGTCATGTAGAAATATTGGAAGGTTCATCTACATCTCCAGATGTGCCTGTATTAAGAGTTCATTTGAAAGCCTAGTTGGCATTTTTGCTTCCTGCTGAGCATACTCATAGGGCGGATTTTTTAGGGTTTAACAGTAAAGTATGTAGAAAAAGACTAACCGGGAATTCCTGGTTAGTCTTTTCATTAGATGATTCACTTACCAGTCAAGGGGTTGGTATGAGCAATTCATCAAAAGCTAGGATTCATATATTTCAGCTATCCGCTGATTGCAATTGCCCTCGTAAAGCCCTCCATGGAAGCAGATCACTTTTTTAATATCATATGGCAGCATATTTTTAAGAGATTCCTTCGCCATATTAAAATCGTGACAGTATTGTGGGTCTGGCTCCTGCAGCTCGCCGTTCACTACAGTCAGGGCATCGCCTGCAATCAGGGTTTGACTGGCCTTATGATAGAAGCTTAGGTGTCCTGGTGTGTGGCCAGCAGTATCTATAACTACAATCCCTCCACAAAAAGGCAATTCCTCCCCGGCAACGATTGTGGAGTTCACTATAGCCTTTGGGGGATTTTCCAGCGTGCGCTGAAACGCATGTCTCCACTCTACCGGAACGGATTCGGGCAAGGAGTTTACAGCTTGAGCTATCGCTTCTGGTGTCAGTTTTATAAGCTGATTTTCTCCCTGTATATAGGGCTTTTCGATAGAACTGGCAAATACCTGAACTGGGGATGAACAGGTCCGAATTACATCTGCTAAACTGCCGATATGATCGAGGTCCTGGTGGGTAATGAGTATGGAGGTAAGTTTATGGATAGTGAATCCGGCACTTAAAATTGCCTCTTGTAAAAGCGGTAGTTGCCCGGGGTAAGTCGTGTCCACTAGAATCATATTATCTTTGTCCCACATTAAAGTGGGGTGAATGCTCTCTGTTCGTCCCATGATGGTAGAAGAAACCTGAAGTATCTGTATCCCCTTGTGCAATTGCATCGAATCCCTTCTAAAAGAGTTGATTTATACAAAGGGATCGTATCACGAAATCAAAATATGTAAACTAAAATTATAACACAAAAATAATTATTTGTCAATATATAGAATTCTAAATTTGTGTGACAATAACTCTTATAAGAGCGCCTTTTACTTTATTCAGACTAAATACCATAAATTCAGAATAGGATCGAGAGAGGAGTCGTATGTTGAATACAAACCGTTTTTAGAATTGCAAGAAGCGCTGCTTCAAGCCTTCCACAGTATCAGCATGTACACTCTAATCGGGAAGGAGCTTTTTTGGACACCAATGCAGAGCAATATGCAGCTTTAAATCGGAGGTTAAAGGAATTTCTGAACGAAATGGAATGAACCCTACTCTTTAACAGAAATCTATGAGAAGGTACTTATTCGTTGCCAAACATATAGTAAAGAGAGTAAGGATTCAGTAAATTTTTTGAAGATAAAAGCTGTATTTACGTAATAAAATGAGCTATACTGAGGTAAGAATAGTAAAAGAGCCGTGCGTCAACACGACTCCAGTGTACAACCACTGCTTAAAGAGCAGTCGGCAGTAAGGTTCAGAAGTAGATCGATACCTTGTGGGGGGCGGTCTACTTCTTTTTCATGTAGGTAAGCAATGCCAGAATGAACATGCCAAACATGATCATCAAGGAAATCGCGTCTTTAACCTCCATGGGCATCACCTCCCTTCGGGGAGACTAGCCGACCGCCCTTTTAGCCGTATGTTGTACTAGAAAAGTATACCATAAAATATACGTTTTTAAGATGATAATTACTTAATTGCGTTTTTTTGTTTAGGGGAGTGCTATAGAATTAAATCTACTCTAACCAATGGTTTGGAATGCTTAAAGAAGGGGGTAATTTGGTTTTATGATTGCCTTTGGCCGAATTTAATTGCGCTTGTGTAAGAAAAATACTTCCTTCCAGATTAGCCCCACTTAGATCAGCGTCTCTAAAATCTGCACCGATCAGGTCGGTTCCTCTCAGATCAGCTTCTCGCAGGTCAGCAGCAATAAGTAAAACTCCTCTCAAATTGGCACCTCTAAAATTAACGGCTTTTAAATATGCTCCTATAAGGTCTCTATTCCTAATTTTTTTACTATATTTATTGTGTTCCATGTTTTTCTTGAATTTTTCACGCACTAACTCACTTGTTTGTAAAAGTAAATCATTAACTAGCGCCCTATGGGTTGGTACATGAAGATCTATAAGGGATTTTGGATCTTGATCCGTAAGTTGCTCGGTTTTCGCCACAGCTTCTTGCAAGTTTGTATAGATAGGGTGAGTTTCTTCTAAACTAAGGGCTTCATTTAAGTAATAAAGCATTTCGTGAAGCTGTTGCATTATGGGAAATATATTGAACATTTCCTCAGCTATTTCCGGGTCGTCTCGCCAACTTTTCCCGTTGTACATAACTTGGGAAATTTTTTGCCCTGCCCCAAAGCAATCATATACAGTGCAGCCTCGCAAGCCGTTATTTCTCAGATTCTTATGAATATCACAACGATAATCCGCATTCAGGTTATGACAAGGAGTTCCTCCATCCTTGTTAAAAGCGAAATCAGCAGATTTTGCATAAGGTAAAGCTACACAGCATAGACCAAAACATTTTTCACAATCTGCACTATACAATGAACACACATCCTTTTACTAGCACCTATTAAATGTAATATTACCAAAAAAAGATGGGTCATAGTCTATTGTTTTTGTATAAATTTCTCGAAGTCTGCTTAAGTTTTGTCATGCATTCGACTGCAAGCTCTCGGATTTAATAGAATATGTACCTGACAAGTAAAACAGCCTCGCAATCAGTAAATTTTTTGAAGAAAAAAACTGTATTTACGTAATAAAATGAGCTATACTGAGGTAAGAATAGTAAAAGAGCCGTGCGTCAACACGACTCCAGTGTACAACCACTGCTTAAAGAGCAGTCGGCAGTAAGGTTCAGAAGTAGATCGATACCTTGTGGGGGGCGGTCTGTTAGAAAACTTAAATACGTATTTTTTGATGACGAATAACCCGGTTGAGATCAGAGTGATCTTAGTCGGGTTATTTTGCGAAAAGCCACTATAAGTTAGGCAGGTTATGCTTTTGCCAGATTTAATTGCCATGAAACTCCGTACTTGTCCTCAACCCACCCAAACTGTTGACTTACGGGCAAGGCCCCAAGAGGCATTAAAACTTGGCCTTCCTGCGATAGCTGATCAAACAATCGGTGAATTTCTTCTTCCGAATCACAGGTGACAAATAGCGATAGAGCCGGAGTAAAAGGGTGCTTGTTCTGATGATTTTGGTCAATAGCCATGAAGGTTTGTCCTTTGAGGGTGAATACAGCATGTAATACGGCTCCGTTCTCCTGATGAAGTACGCTAATGATATCCGACGGCTTAAACACGGAAGTATAAAATTTCATGGCTTCTTCCGCTTGACCGGAGAACATAAAAAATGTTGTGATTTTTGGGTGAGAATTTTGCATAAGGTCAGCTCCTTGAACTGGATCGTAGATGCTAACATTTTCCCTCTTTTTGAATAAAAGTATTCACAATAAAAGCAGTACTTTATGAGGACATACATAGATGTGAAAGGGGGACAACAGAATGATGGACACGACAGCAAGGCTTGTAGAAATGCTCGGTTCAGGCAAGAAGCTGGATGCCAGCATCATTTCCGCCTATACGGATGTGGTCGCCCAATATGGGACAAGCGAGGATGCTTGGGAGCTATACCGACTTTTTATAGACGATCCCTATCATTATATCAGGGGGCTACTGCTTCAGCCGATCATGAGGTGCGGGGATGCTGCGTTGGCGCAGGATATGTACGAGCGTTACGTGCGGAATCAGGCATCCCCGGAGCATATACCTGACGGTGTGCTGCATGTGTTAGGATATTTGGGTTATGCGGAGGCTACGGCTGATCTCGTCGCTTGGGTGAATGGGCAATATGGAGCTGCGTCTGTAGATGCCTGTATGGGATTGGTGCATCTTCCATGTGAATCGTATCGTGAACAATTGGTGGCCGAATTGGAAAAAGCGGTGGACCAGAGCTTGTTTAATGAATTTTTACCTTTATTGAGCTTTAAATGCACTCAGGCAGATATCGTCCCGCGATTGGTGCATTGGGGGGAGCAGCATGCTTCCGTAGACTGTAATGCGGGAATTATTGCTGGTATTGCCTTGTTTGGAGAAGGACAAAAAGGTACAATCCAATCTATTTTGTGGAATCCGCTTTGGGAGGCTCACGGAACGGCTACAGGCAGTTGTGTGTGGTCTTATTTGGCTATGCAGCATGTAGGATTAACCTTTAGAGAGCTTATTCGGGACCTACAAAGCTGTGATGTATCTAAAGTAGGTATGCAGGCATTGGAGTACCGTTTGGATGTGCTGTATGAAATGCTGGAATTAAAGCTGGGATATACAGCCCGGCCTATTCGATTCGCTCGCAGCAATGAGGAATCCTTTAGTCAGTTATATAGCGATTTGTTTAGCTGGTCTACCGAGCATCGCGATGATTCTATGATGGGCTGGATGACCGAACAGTTGGGCTACAGGCATCGGATGTTGGGTCAGTATCATGAGCTGAGAAAACGAGTTGAGGTTAAAATGGTGCATGAAATCGAGCTGAGGCATGTCCGGACAGGAAATTAATCGGGTCAGGATATAAGAATTTCTGATAAAAAGAGACGAAATAGCGGAATTCGGTGACGGTATGGGGATTCGCCCAGTCCACGGGCTAATGTCCCGCATAGGATACATCAGCCTAGAACACAAGGAGTGAAACGCATGTCTTTACTGCCACAAGTGCCTTCACAACCGGGCACTCCGGGTCCACTTACACCGTCAGGTCCTTCGATCCCACAATTTCCTGGTACACAGGGCTCGTTTCCGTCACCGATTGGCCCACCGCCAGGGGGAGGGGGCCTTGTGCCACAGCCGCCGCCGTCTTTTGGCCCACCGCCAGGACCGATGGGCCCTCCGGGACCGGGACTACAAGCTCAGGCACCAACTGCCCCGCCGCCGCAATTTACGCCACCGAGGCCACTGGTCACGGCCCATGCTATTGATCCTTTAGCCATCTCCGGCTGCTTGTTCCGCAACACATTTATATGGCTGACGAATGGCCAGCGCTTCTGGATGTACCCTGTCTTTGTGGGCAGAACATCCGTAGCGGGGTTCCGGTGGAATGGTCGTTTTTGGACTTATTTTGGTATAGACACCAACCGGATTGAGGCGTTTAGCTGTTTTTGGTAAGCGCACCTTTGGGGAAAGCGTGCTGAACCGGGGTGTTGCGACTAATCGTGACAAGAGAGATACATGGGACATATGAGTAATAAAATGAAGTAAAAAGACTGAGAGAAGCGCTTATGGCGTTCTCTTCAGTCTTTTTTGCTGCTACTCCATCCACCATCGCTTGAAATTGCTCCACCACGATTTCTTCTCTGCCCGCTGCTCCGCTTGGTCTGTCTGTGTCGCTGCTGGTGGGTTATTTTGTCCAGACAAGGTCTCCTTTGGCTCCGTGCCGCTGACGAATACCTCCAGCCGCTTGTCTGGACTGTCCGGCGCAGCCAGCTTGCCACTGGCCGGATCAATATAGGCGCTGACTACGCCGTCAGGGATGGGGAAGATCTTGGGCGGCACATTCTCCAGCGCTTTTTCCGTATATTGCGCGAAAATCGGTGCCGCCCGCCGGGCATCCTGCGTGCTGATGGCCTTGCCCTTGTCATAGCCGACCCAGACGGAGGTGGACAGCTCGGGCGTGAAGCCGACCATCCACGCATCGGTGTTGGTCGTGCCGCTCTTGCCGGCAACCGGGCGCTTGATCAGCTTCGCGACCCGGTTGCCGGTGCCGCCTTCCTCGAACACGCCTTCCATCAGGCGTGTGAGGACGTAGGCGGAGGCGGGCTTCACCACCTGCACCGGAGCGGCCTGCGGTGCTTCGTAGAGCGACCGCCCGGCCGCATCGGTGATGCGCAGCACCGCCACCGGAGCGACCTTTTGCCCGCCGCTGCCGATGACCGAGAAGGCCGAGGCCATCTCGAACGGGCTGACGGGCGATACGCCCAGCGCGAGGGAAGGCACGGGCTTCAGTTCGCTCGTAATGCCCATTTTGCGCGCGAGGTCCATGACCTTGTCCGTCCCCACCTTCAAAATGGTGCTTACAGCATAAATATTATCGGACGCCGCAATCGCACGGCGCAGATCGATTTCGCCCAAATATTTGTCGCCAAAATTTTTGGGCTTGTAGGTTTTGCGGTTGTTGTCGTAGTGAAACAACGTCGGTCGGCTTTCGAACTTGGACGTACTCGTCAATTCGCCGGAATCCAGTGCGCTCAGATACATAATCGGCTTAAAGGATGAGCCGGGCTGCCGGGTTGTTGCGAGCGAATGATTATATTGATTGCCGACATAGTTGGTCCCGCCAACCATGGCCTTCACATGCCCGTTGCGCGGGTCCATGGAGATCAACGCTGTTTCCAGTCCATTGCTGTCCTTCATGCCCTCATTTACGGCCGTCTCGGCTGCTTGCTGCATATGCATGTCCAATGTGGTATAAATGCTCAGGCCGCCATGCTCTAGCACACTTTCACTAATTCCCAGCTGATTCGTTGCAAGCTGACGGACATAATCGCGGAACCAGGGAGCGGTTTCTACCGTCCGGCGCTGGCTCTCGGGCCGCAGGGCGAGCATTTCTTCATAGGCCCTGGTAGCTTGGGCCGGCGTAATTTTGCCGGTGAGCGCCATGGAATCCAGCACAATTTTTTGCCGATCCTTTGCGTTTTTCATATGATTATATGGCGAATAATAGGTCGGTCCCTTCGGAATACCCGCCAACAGGGCGCTTTCAGCCAAATCCAGATCTTTTGCGGATTTACCGAAATACATTTGCGATGCCGCTTCAATGCCGTAGGCACCATGACCATAATAGATTTCGTTCAAATACATTTGCAACAGCTCGTTCTTGGTGTACTTCATTTCAAGCTGTGCGGTATAAATGGCTTCCTTGGCCTTGCGTGTCCATGTTTTCTCATGAGACAGGTACAGATTGCGTGCTAGCTGCTGTGTCAGCGTGCTGGCTCCTTGCGACATATCCCAATGGGTCAGATTGACAAGCACGGCCCTGCCCAGGCCTTTGAAATCAAAGCCGAAATGATCGTAAAACTTCCGGTCTTCCACAGCCAGCGTAGCTGCAATCAGATCAGGTGAAATTTGATCCAGCTGGACAGGAATGGATTCCTTGCCTCCGGCAGAGAAGGTGGCAATGACTTGGCCCTGGCTATCGAGCAGACGCGAATTCCGGTCCGTATCCGCGAGCGGGAGACTGGTGGTATATAAATAGGCGAGCAAAATGCAGGCGGCGATGACCGTCAGAATGGTGAGTGACAGCAGTCCCCGAAACCATCGAAGCCAGAGTGGCTTGCGTTTGCGAAATTGCCCGGTTGTAGCGGCCATCTTGCCACCTCCTTCCATGGTTGATGTTCTCAGTATAGTCAATCCGAAAGCGTCTATTCATCAGATGCGTATACGTATGTATTTTAAACATGCTTGATCCCGAAAATGCTTTTGCAGTCTATCCAGGTATCATTTATAATGCAAAAAGTGTGAAAACACAGCGTGTTTGGTACAATAAATATAGCAAACTGGGCGTTTGCGTGCTGCACGTATAAGGAAAGCCAACGTTTATGCTGGCGCGACTGGGATGTAAAAGCGCGACCTGGGCGATACAGGGATTGCCGGACACATACTTTGATCAGAAAGAAGGTTGAAATGATGGATTTGTGGTTTACGGAGAAGCAAACCCCCTCTTTCGGCATTACAGCAAAAATCAAACAAACGTATGTTTCTGAGAAAACGGAGTTTCAGGATCTGGCGATGATCGAGACAGAGGAATTCGGCAATATGCTCGTACTGGATGGTATGGTGATGACCACCGTGAAGGATGAATTCGTTTATCATGAAATGGTAGCACATCCCGCTCTGAATACCCATCCGAATCCGAAAAGGGTACTAGTTGTGGGCGGCGGCGATGGCGGTGTTATTCGTGAGGTTATCAAGCACCCTGAGGTGGAAAAGGCTGTGCTGGTTGAGATTGATGGCAAGGTGATCGAATATTCCAAAAAATATTTGCCTGAAATCGCCGGGAAGCTGGATGAGCCTAACGTGGAAGTGCTGGTCAATGATGGCTACATGCACATTATTGAACATAAAAATGAATACGACGTGATCATGGTCGATTCGACAGAGCCGGTCGGTCCGGCAGCGCCGCTGTTCGAGCGCGGATTTTACCAAGGCATTTTTGAAGCGCTGAAGGAAGATGGCATTTTCGTGGCACAGACGGACAACCCTTGGTTCAAGGCTGATTTGATTCAGAAGGTCAACAAAGATGTGAAGGAGATTTTCCCGATTGTACGTGTGTACGGAGCGAACATTCCGACCTATCCGAGTGGACTATGGACATTCACGCTGGGCAGCAAGAAGTATGATCCGCTCGAAGTAGACGAGACACAAATTCCAGAGATGGATACGCGGTATTATAGTCCACGTTTGCACAAGGCGGCGTTTGTTTTGCCTAAGTTTGTGGAGGATTTAACGAAATAGGGAGCAAAGCGAGCTGGATATACATCCGACGATTTTGCTAAATCCTGATCCAAGTGGAAGCGTGTTATGACATAAAATAAATGTAACTAATAGGTTAAGAAGCGTCGCAGTGTTCTTTATCGCCTGTTTTTGGGTGAAAAAGAGCGCTACAGACGCTTTTTTGTTGTGGATAAAATTGAAAATAGGCATGAAAGCCTTACTGGACACTGAATTTCCTTTAAAGATAAAAGAAGGAAATTTAAGGGTGTGTGTAGAATATACAAAAAACCAGACATTTGACAGAATTGTAATATCAACAGAAGGAGGTTTGGTTATGGAAATACATAACTTAGAAAGATACCAAAGAGGAGGAAAATTTTTTGATCAAACGCTCTTTTTATTACCTGTGGGGATCCCAGACGGTTTCCAATGTGGCGGATATTATTTATCTGCTGAGTATCGTGGTATTGGTGTTTACTTCAAGTGATTCATTAATGACGACCATTTTGATCCCGTTGTTTCGTTTATTTTCGCAGGTTCTTAGCGGGCTGGTGGCACCGATTATTCTCAGTCGCTTCCGGTTGAATCGGGTTCTGTTGTTTTCCCAGCTAGGGCAGTTTGTGATTTTTACGCTGTTATTGTTGTACCTGTGGAATACGCCTGGGCAGAAGTCTTTTTTCTTTATTTTTATTATGGTATTTGGCATGTCCTTTCTGGATGGATGGACCAATCCTGCTCGTAATGCGCTGGTGCCTCGTCTAGCTACGGGTGAAGGACTCATGCGTGCGAACGGTATGGTGTCGGTCAGTGATCAAGTGGTTAAATGCGCAGGCTGGGCATTAAGCGGTATTGTCATTGTCTGGCTAGGCTCGTTGAATACGCTGGTGGTTGCATCGTGTTGCTATCTTGTGGCCGCTGTCGTCACGTCTTTCATCCGTGATCCGCTGGCTCAAGAGGAAGTACATTCTGAATCGTCTGATCCTTCTTCGAATGAAGCTAGGTTGGCCAAAGAGAAGCAGAAGGGGGCGTACTGGAAGGAGCTTGGAGAAGGGTGGAAGATCATTTGGCATAACCGCCGCATCCGTTCTCTGATGATCGTGGATAGTGTGGATACCATTGGAGGAACCTCGTGGGTTGGCGTGTTCATCCTGGCATATGTAACACAAGTGCTGCATCAAGATGAGAGCTGGTGGGGCTTTATGAATGCCTCCTTTTTTTCGGGCATGATTTTAGGCGGGCTTCTCGTCGTTGGTTTGGTGAAACGGTTGCAAAAGAACAGTTTTCTGTATATGCTGGGGGCGTTAATGGTATATGTACTGATTACCGTTGTGTTTGCGCTCAATACGATCCCGGTCGCTGCGCTGGTTCTTTTTGCAATATCCGGTATACCCGTTCAAATGGCTGGAATTATTCGCCGCACCTTGCTGCAAACGAGCGCCCCAGCGGCCCAGCTCCCCAAAGTAATGGCGGGTATAGATGTGCTTACGAATCTCGCCTTCGGTCTGTCTTTGCTGTTCCTGGGTTGGTATGCAGACCGCTTCGGAATGGTACAGGTGTATCTGCTGGCTGCGGCTATGACGACCATTGCTGTCTTGATCGGCTGGTTCTATCGCAGGGATTTTCAGGTGAATGAGCAAGTGGACCATCCAACCGCTACGAAGGTAGGTATTTGAAAATTGGCGTTCCCGTTAGGCGTGACATCATTCATTGGATGACCACATAATTAAATGAAGTGTGAAAGTGAACATTGACGATTGGGGAGAATAAAAACATAGTAACCTGTAATTCTCCCCGATTTAGCAGGAACACCTCCTAGATGACGTTGCCGGTGGTGTTTCCTTTCTTACTTGAACCGCAGAAAACAGCAATACTTTTCATGTAAGATTCCCCTTATGAATATCTCTTGGCAAGCTTTTGCTGATGTGTTCGAAAAATATCCTCCAAGGTGATGTCATACTTGTTGGCGATTACGATGAGATTACCCAGTACGTCTCCAAGTTCTTCAGTTAAATGTTCCTTGTTCTCCTCGAATGAACCATCGATCTCATCAGGCCGGTCTCTGCCGATCTCTAGGGCGCGAATAGCTCTCGCAACCTCCCCAGTTTCCTCTGCCAGGAAACCAATTCGAACGAAGATATCCCAATCCGACCAGCTTCTCTTGTGATAATAATGCTTTACCCACTGTTGAAATTCATTAATATCCATATTCAGCCTCCCAACTGAAACCCATACATAGGTGCTGGCTATACATAAAACCATTAGGTTTAGATGAAACGGAAACACTTGTTCGTATTTTATTATATAATATGAGAGAGTATTTTTCAAAGAAAAATTAAAAAAGCCGATTGCTTGAAAAGCAACCGACTTTTTTAAAGAACGTTGACCTAGATGATGCGACCATATCCGGTCAGTCTGCTAGGCCGTAGTAAACTGGCTATTGTAGAGCGCGGCATAATGGCCACCGCTTGCAAGCAGCTCTTCATGGGTTCCACTTTCGACGACATCGCCGTTTTTCATGTATAAAATCAGATCTGCTTCACGAATGGTTGATAGTCGGTGGGCGATCACAAAGCTGGTTCGTCCGGCGATCATTTTCATAAATGCTTTTTGGATACGCGCTTCTGTCAGGGTGTCTATGCTGCTGGTCGCTTCATCCAGTATAAGCATAGGCGGGTCAACCAGGATCACCCGTGCAATAGTGAGCAACTGTTTTTGCCCTTGGGACAGGTTGTCGCCTGAGCCGCTGATGACGGTGTCGTAGCCATGAGGCAGCCGTTTAATGAAGCTATGTGCATTGGCAGCCGTTGCAGCTGCGATGACTTCTTCTTCTGTGGCTTCCGGCTTTCCGTAAGCGATATTGTCCCGAATGGTGCCGCTGAACAGCCATGTATCCTGAAGCACCATGCCAAAATTCGTCCGCAGGCTGTCCCGGGACATGTCGTTGATATTCACTCCGTCGATGGATATGGAGCCGCTGTCCACATCATAAAACCGCATGAGCAGGTTGACGAGTGTCGTTTTGCCTGCCCCGGTCTGACCAACAATCGCGACCCGGGTACCCGGCTTAACTTCCAGACTAAAGTCCGTAATGAGCGTACGTTCCGGGTTATAGGAGAATTTGACATGATCAAAAAGAATCGTACCTCTGCTGCGCTCCAGTTGCACTGCGTTTGATTTTTCCGGCTGCTCTGGCGGCGAGTCCAGAATGGCAAATATGCGCTGAGCCGAAGCTGTAGCCGATTGGAACTGGGTAAGCACACCCGTAATTTCATTAAAGGGCTTGGCGAACAAATTAGTATAAATCAGAAAGCTCGATAATCCGCCTACCGAGATCACACCCAAAATGATGGATATACAGCCAATCATCGCGGTAACGGAAAAAGTCATGTTGTTTACCAATCGGGTGGAGGGGTTCGATAATGATCCATAGAATTGCGATTTTACCCCGGCTTGATACAATTGTTCGTTTTTGGCGGAAAACTCCTCGAACGTGCGGTTTTCATAATGAAAGGCGGTCACCACCCGCTGTCCGCCGATCATTTCCTCCACGTAACCGTTCAGGCTTCCTAAAATTTTGGCCTGTTCGCGAAACATGCGTTGGGATCTTGTGGTAATAAATCTGGCCACGCCATATGTGACGGGGGCTGATACAAGTACCACCAGCGTCATGATAGGGCTGATATACAACATGAGCACAATGGAGCCTAGGATGGTAACAATTCCGGTAATCAAGGTAGAGAAACCTTGTAACAATCCATCTGACACAGCATCCATATCGTTCACAAATCGGCTAATGCTGTCTCCTTGAGGGTGATTGTCATGGAAGCTTAGCGGAAGGATGTTAAAATGATCAAATAACTCCCGTCGCATATCATTTACCGTCTGAAAAGCAATCCGGTTCGTCAAATACGTGAGCAGCCAGCTAAACAGACTGCCTACGGCATATACAATGCCTAATCCGGCTAGAATTTGTGCGACACTTTTAAAATCCACGACTCCCTGACCCACCATATGGTCAATGACCCGACCAATCATATAAGGACCGATCAGACTGGCAAGCACACTGATAATTGCACAGACGGCAACCCCGAATGCTGTATTCTTATACTGATTCACATAGGTTAACAGCCTTTTCCACGTTTCCTTGCTGCTCATTAGTCTACCTCCTGCGTTGAGAGCTGGGAACGATTAATTTCCTTATATACATCCGAGCTGCTCATCAACTGATCATGTGTGCCGATGCCGGTAATCCGCCCTTCATCAAATACAATGATTTTATCGGCATGCTGCACGCTGCTTACTCGTTGCGAGACCAGCAGGACCGTCATATGGGTGCTATGGTCCCGTAGCGATTTACGCAGGGCGGCGTCGGTTGCAAAATCAAGTGCGCTTGAGGAATCATCCAGAATGAGGATTTGCGGATTCCCGACAATAGCTCTTGCAATAGTAAGTCGCTGTTTTTGGCCTCCCGACAGATTAAGACCACCTCGGGTAATCGGGGCATCGTATTTTTCAGGTAAGCTGGAAATGAACTCTTCCGCTTGAGCGATGGCGGCCGCCCGCGCCACTTCTTCATCGGTAGCGTGTTCATTGCCCCAGCGGATATTATCCGCTATGGTGCCGGTGAACAGTAGTGCCTTTTGCGGGACAATCCCGATCTTTTGCCGCAGCTGCTTAAGCTTGTAATCCCGGACATCGATTCCATCGACCCGTATACTGCCTTCCACCGCATCATAGAATCGGGGAATGAGGTTCACAAATGTAGATTTCCCCGAGCCTGTTCCTCCAATGATGCCGACCGTTTCACCCGGATAGATGTTCACGTCTACATCGCTAAGCGCCATTTGTCCCGTTGGATTGTAGCCAAAGGAAACATGATCAAAAGAGATAGCTGGTACGGTGTCTTGTGGGGATGCGTGACTGTCTGCTTCATCTCTGTATTGAGTGGAGACTGAGGCTGGCTGACCCCCAGATGTGACAGCATCAGAGATTGAAGCCTGCGTATCCAGCACCTCCTGAATCCGTGCTGCTGAGGTGGAGGCTTTGGTGAACAAAATAATTAAATTGGTCACCACAATCAGAGCCAGTAAAATCTGCGTGATATAATTAATAAAGGCTATAATCTCCCCTTGTGAAAGAGATCCGTACTGGATATGGATGCCCCCGATCCACAGGATTGCAATAATGGCTCCGTTAACCACCAGCAAGGTGGTCGGACTAAGCAAAGCGGAAATACGACCGACACGAATGGCCGTCTGGGTCAGATCATCGGAGGCAGTAGTGAACTTTAATCGTTCAGTCCCTCTTTTGGCAAAAGCCCGTATGACTCGTACCCCGGTCAGATTTTCGCTTAGCAGCAAAGCGATTTTATCCAGCTTTTTCTGATATAAGCGGTAGAGCGGTGAAGCCTTCGTAATAACCAGATATAAAATCAAAGCCAGGACCGGCGTAGCCGCCAACAGTACCAAAGCCAGACGGAAGTCCAGAATCATCGACATAATGATAGCTCCGATACAAATAAAGGGAGCGCGAATAACCAGACGAATCAGCATGGCCACTGCCGTCTGGAGCTGATTAACATCGTTTGTGATCCGGTTAATGAGCGAAGGTGTACCAAACTGATCGAGATCCGCATAAGAAAGCGAAAAAATGTGCTGGAACATCGTATTGCGCAGCGTCGTACCAAAGCCTTGAGAGGTCCGGGCTGCATAAAACTGACACACCATTGAACTGCCGAAGCCCAATAGGGTCATAAGCAACATCAAAAGACCCATCTGCCACACATAATGGGTATCTTCTTTGCCAACGCCATGATTAATCATGAGAGCAACCATGGTAGGTAGCAATAGTTCCAAGATGGCCTCAATGAGTTTGAACAGGGGCCCAAGGATGCTTTCCTTTTTATAAGGCTTCAAAAAAACAGCGAATTTCAGCAAATAAACCATCACCTAACCTAAATAATATATAAAGCCTGTTGACCCAACGCGATAACTGAATTGATTATGGCATATCCCAACCTATATGAATAATATTTAATATATATTAGAGGTATATGTATTACATATATCAGTACCGGAGGTCCATGATGGAATTGAGACATCTCAAGTATTTTCTGGCGATTGCAGAGGCCAGACAAATTACGGCAGCCGCGAAAAAGCTGAAAATGGCCCAGCCTCCCTTAAGTCAGCAGCTCATGCAGCTGGAGGAGGAGCTTGGTGTGAAACTCGTGCATCGAGGTCCACGAAGCCTTCACCTGACGGAGGCGGGCATCATTTTGCAGAATAGGGCCAAGCAGATTTTGGAGCTGACAGAGGCTACGACAAGAGAAATCAATGATGTTGCCATGGGCATGAAGGGCACCCTCACGATTGGAACCGTCTCCTCTTCCGGCGCAGCCCTGATGAAGGACAGGCTTTCCGAATTCCACAAAAACTATGCGGGTGTAAAATTTGAAATTCATGAGGGAAATACGTTCATGATCCTCGACCTTTTGAACAAGGGAATTGTAGAGGTCGGTATTGTCAGAACACCGTTCAACACCACCGATTTGGGCTGCAGATATGCAGCCTCCGAGCCGATGGTCGCAGTAATGACAGAAGAGCACGACTGGAACCCTGACCAGAAGACCATCACATTGTCAGAGTTGAAGAACAGGCCGTTAATTGTATACCGCCGCTTTGAACAATTGATCCACGATACCTGCATGAAGCATGGCTTTGAGCCGAACTTCTTTTGCAAAAACGATGATGCTCGCACCACGCTTCACTGGGCTAATGAAGGTCTGGGTATCGGTATGATTTCGCGGTCTGCGTTGTCACTGGGCAGCAACAACCAGTTAATCGTGAAGGAAATTATGTGCGAAGAATTGCATACTCGTGTAGCCGCTGTGTGGCTCAAGGATAAATACATGTCATCCCTGGCTTCCCGATTTATCGAAAGTTTTAGCCGGGCATCCGATGAGGACAACCTGCGGTAGCTGATTTTTTTAAGATTATAGAATTGATAATAAGCATCTTTTTGTAAAATCTCATTTGAATTGCAAACGGGAACTGGATATAGTAGTACAGTAGGATAGCGATAGAATGGAGTTTTGAACACATGCCACACAATGCGAAGGTCCAAATCCGTCTTCATAGTCATCATGATGGGGAAGATGTGGTTCAGGAGCTTTCCGGAGAAGCCATCGTGCGTGGGAAGCATCTATATATAAGGTACGATGAGCCGCAGGAGGGTCCTCAGGGGGGAACGACACGGAACACGGTCAAAATCGGACCTGATGAACTTAAACTGATCCGTCACGGCGAGATCCAGTCGGAGCAGTCATTTGCGCTGGGACGCAGGTTGCCGGGATTTTACCGATCACCTTATTTGAACCTGAACATGTCTGCGCATACGCAGAAGCTTGATATTCGGATGGATGGATTTACCGGATATGTGAGCTGGACCTATGATTTGTACGTATTTGAGGATTTCTCGGGGCATTTTGCCATCAGTTTGCATATACAGGAGGAGCAACAATCATGACAAGCAATCCACTGGAACTTATTAATCAAAAGGTGACCTCGGCAATCGAGGCCGCGATACTGGCTGCCGGAATCGTGAGCCGCGAAGAGCTGCCGACCATTACGCTGGAGGTGCCAAAGGACAAATCACATGGTGATTTGGCTACCAACGCGGCGATGCAGCTTACCCGTATTGCCAAGAAGAATCCGCGTCAAATCGCTGAAGAACTGATCGCAAATATGGATTTGGCTGCTGCTTCTATTGAGAGTGCGGAAATTGCCGGACCTGGCTTTATTAACTTTCGCCTGAACAAGAGCTACCTATATACAATTATTCAACAAGTACAAGCGCAGGGAGCAGATTACGGACGTGTGCAGGCAGGCGCAGGCAAAAAGGTCCAAATCGAATTTGTCAGTGCGAACCCGACAGGTAGTCTCCATCTGGGCCATGCGCGTGGCGCAGCAGTTGGGGATGCTCTTTGCAACGTGCTTGATTATGCCGGATACCAGGTCACTCGTGAATACTACATTAATGATGCGGGCAACCAGATTTACAACATGAGCCGTTCTATTGAAGCGCGTTATTTGCAGGAGCTGGGACAGCCTGCGGAGATGCCGGAGGACGGTTACCATGGTGAGGATATCATCGGATTTGCCAAGGAGCTGGTGGCCGAGAAGGGTGATGCTCTGTTGTCCATGGAACCTGGGGACCGCGCCGCTTATTTCCGCGAATATGGTCTGGAAAAGGAACTGAACAAGATCAAGCGTGATCTGGAACGATTCCGTGTACCGTTTGACTCCTGGTTCAGTGAAACATCACTGTACGACAACGGCGAAGTGCTCAAATCGCTGAACGAACTTCGCGACCGTGATGAAATCTACGAGAAAGACGGAGCTACGTGGCTCAATACGACCAAATACGGCGATGATAAAGACCGCGTTTTGATCAAAAATGACGGAACCTACACATATCTGACTCCGGATATTGCTTACCATAGCGATAAATATGCTCGTGGTTACGATACGATCATCAACATCTGGGGCGCGGATCACCATGGCTACATTCCACGGATGAAGGCAGCTATGGAAGCACTGGGGAATGACCCGGATAAGCTTAAAGTGCTGATTGCCCAAATGGTCAGCCTGTTCCAAAACGGAGAAAAGGTGAAGATGTCCAAGCGTACCGGCAAGGCCGTGACGATGGAAGACCTGATGGAAGAAGTAGGCGTGGATGCGATTCGTTATTTCTTCACGATGCGCAGCATGGATTCGCATCTGGATTTTGATATGGATTTGGCGATTTCGACCTCCAATGAAAATCCGGTATTCTACGTGCAATATGCTCACGCACGTGCGTGCAGCGTATATCGTCAGGCTGAGGAGCAGGGCATTGCTGTACTGCCACTGGCAGAGGTAGACCTGTCCAAGCTGACAGCTGAGCATGAATATGACCTGTTGCGCAAAATCGGCGAGCTGCCAGAAGAAGTATCTGTTGCAGCAGCAAACTTTGCGCCGCACCGTATGATTCGCTATGTCTACGAGCTGGCATCCTTATTCCACAGCTACTATAAGGCAGAGCGCGTCATCACCGAGGATGCTGCTCAGACGCAAGCTCGCTTGGCGCTGTTTGGCGCGGTGCGTACCACCATTGCCAACGTATTGAAGCTGGTGGGTGTGTCTGCACCGGAACGTATGTAAATGCCGTAACGATAAAAGGAACCGTCCGTACCATCCTGAACAGGGTGGCACGTGCGGTTCCTTTTTATATGAAAGCGGCTTGGCTTAGTACCGTTCCAGCACCAGATTCGTTTTCAGGGAATCGGCAGGAACCAGCCATCCCTTGGATTGCAGCAAGTTGATCAGCTTGGTGCGGTTGCTGGCGGCAGTGCTGTAGTCCGAGGTTTTAAAAGAAATTTCGATGATGGTATCTGTACCGGACCCGTTCGCACTACGGATAGGCCAGACTTCAACGTCGGTGTCCAGTCCTTGGAAGCTGCCTTCATATTTGCTGACCTGTACAGGACCGCGTACTCTGGAGTCTGCCAGAGTTTTCTTGCCCCAGTTGCTGGATTTCCAGTTTTGCAGCTTGCCCGGAAGATTGTCCAATAGTTGCTTTAACGCCTGATCCGGGGAAGGAAGAGTTAATCCTTTGGAAGCGTTCGTTTTTTTATCATTGGAAAAGCTCAGAGTCTGTTTGCTATAACCCCAATCCACCTCAGCATCATAGTTATCGTCGGATGCGCTAAAACCTTCTTTATTGGCTTGGGTGAGAGCTGCGTCGATATCTCCGTTCGTGACTGTGTACCGCTTCTTGTAGGTTAATTCATAATTCTTTTTATCCTCTTTTTTGCGAAATCTGACGTTCCAGCCCTCGCCGTTCAGTTGAAGCTGATCGGTATCGAAATACTCTACGCTCAATCTTTTCCCCTCATCGTTAATTTGAAACTCATTTACTATGCTGTTTTCCAAAGAGCCATCTGCGTTGAGAACCTGAGCCGTGTCCAGCAGCAGCTTTACCTCATAGCTTGGAGTGGCATTGGCGGCGGCCTGTACAGGCTCGGCTCCCTTCCATCCCGTTACGAGCAGTGCTGCGCTCAGGGTTAAGACCGACAATACTTTTGTAAAACGAAGACCCGTTTTCATTCTATCCTCTCCTCTTTGTCCGAATAGTAGGTACACGCTACACTTTACGGGCTCATTGTCAGTCGCATGTCAAGGGAAAGGGGGACTCCGGTAAAAAAATAACATAATTTCTATATGACAGGTAAGATTTAATCTTGGTTCGATGACAAATATTCAGCGAAGCGGCGAATCAGTGCCGAACGGTGGCGATCTTGGTTGCTGACCATATAGATGTACCTTTCAACACGGTGACCCGGAATGGGCCGGATCACCAGCAGCCCGCGTTCAACCTCCGACTGTACGGCAATGCGGGAGACGAAGGAGACGTGTTCTCCCAGCATGACCGCCTGTTTGATTGCTTCAAGTGAATCCAGCTCCAAATAGGAGGGAAGACGACGTCCGCCATGCTCCAACCATTTGTCGGTCATGTGCCGTGTGCTGGAATCTTTGCCGTGCAGCACGAAGGAGGAAGAAGCGATGCGCTCGGGCGTTAGCCCGACTTCGCTTGCAAGCGGGTGGCCGGGTGCGCAGATGAGTACCAATTCATCCTCGCTCAAGGGCTCCGGCACCAGTGTTGGCGTTTGAAATGGCTCTGCCGAGATGACACCCAGGTCAATTTCGTGGCGAGCGAGCATGTCCTTGATCACCGGAGCAGTTTTCACTGATAAGGAGATGTTAATCCCCGGATGCTCACGGGCAAAACGGTGCAACACAGCAGGAAGCACATAGGTAGCGGGGACGTAGCTTGCTCCAATTCGAATGCTTCCCCGCTGGAGCGTGTCGAATTCGCAGACGACCCTCTCCGCCTCGGCAGCGAGTGCGTTGATCTTGGCGGCATAGTGGAGTAGCGCATGACCGGCATCCGTCAGGATGATCTTGCCCATCCTTGTGTCAAACAGCTTTACACCGAATTCGCGCTCCAGATTTTTCATATGAAAGGTAACGGTTGGTTGTTTCAGACCGAGAAGCTCGGCCACGGTGGTAATTTTATGGTGCTTATCCAGCAGCTCTACAATGTGCAGCTTCAGCAGACTCAAATTCACTTGGGATGCCCCACTTTCTGATTGGTTGGAAACTTATGCTTGCCTCTGGTGCCACGGTATCAATCCCCTCTATATAGATTAAATCTATGAGTATTAACACAATTCATTGAAATAATTAATTTTGTTTTAACTTTCCAATAACACAGGCGGCGAATTCAAGCTTTACACTGGGGTCAGTCAGAAGAACAGGCGGGTAATGCGATGAATCAGGATCTATATATTCACGGATTGAGTAAAACCTTCGGTCATATGACCGCATTGTACGAGACCAATCTGCTGGTACGGCGGGGAAAATTCACAACACTGCTTGGTCCGTCCGGCTGCGGGAAAACAACGCTTCTGCGCATGATCGCCGGGCTGGAGACGCCAGATAGCGGCACGGTCACGTTGGGGGAGGAAATTCTGTTTTCGGCTGAACGTAAAAAGGATGTGCCTGCACATCTTCGTCATTTCGGCATGGTATTTCAGGACTTTGCGCTGTGGCCGCATATGACGGTGTTTGAAAATGTGGCCTTTGGCCTGCGTGCAGGCAAACAGGCAAAATGGTCCGGTCGCGGGCGCGGCAACGAGCTGCGAACAGCTGTCTTGGAGGCGCTCGACAAGGTCAGACTGCCGGGAATGGAGGATCGGTATCCTCACCAGCTGTCTGGTGGTCAGCAGCAGCGGGTCGCTTTTGCCCGCGCCGTTGCCAATCGGCCCCGGCTCGTACTGTTCGATGAGCCGCTCAGTGCATTGGATGCGGTGTTGCGGGAAGAAATGCGCATTGAAATGCTGTCGCTGGTGCGCGATCTGGGTCTGACCGCCTTGTACGTCACCCATGATCAAGTCGAGGCGATGTCGATGTCTGATGAGGTGATCGTCATGAACAACGGGCATATATTACAGACGGGAACGCCGGAGGACATCTATGGTCGTCCATCTCATCCAGAGGTGGCGAGGTTTATCGGTAAATCGAACTGGCTGGAGCCGGAACGGATGCTCTTCCGCCCTGAGCATGTCCGCTGGGAACAGGATCAAGTGGAGCAGCATGCTTTTATAGTAGAGGTTCAGCATGTCAGCTATGTGGGAGATCGATACGAGATTCGTATGCTGGCTGAGAATGGGGAGCTATGGAGCGCTTATCATTCTACCCGCTTGTCCATAGGGGAACGAAAGCAAATTTGGGTATCACCGCAGTACGTCCACCAACTCGAACCATAGGAAAAGGGGTATACACAAGATGATGAACAGACATGTTTTTCGTACAGGTTGGAAAAAAGGCGCAATGCTCGCCTTAACATTGACCTTCGGAATGGCTGTGGCAGGCTGTGGAGCGGCGACACCTTCCAAGGATGGAGCGCAAGCGACAGGGACAGCCGGACAAGCCGGGGCGGCATCCAGTGATCAGAAGCTGGTCGTTTACAGCGCAGGCCCGGATGGGCTGGCGAAAAAGCTGGTAGCAGGATATGAGGCGAAAAGCGGAGTTAAGGTCGAGCTATTCCAGGGAACGACCGGTAAAATTCTGGCTCGGATGGAAGCCGAGAAGACGAATCCGGTAGCAGATGTGGTGGTGCTGGCATCTCTTCCGTCTGTGCAAGGCTTGAAAAAAGATGGACTCACGCTACCTTACCCTGAGGCCCAAAATGCGGATAAACTGAATCCCGACTGGTCTGACAAGGAAGGCAATTATTTCAGTACCAGTGCCTCGGCGTTAGGTATCGCGTACAACACGAACCTGGTGAAGACGCCGCCGACATCATGGGCTGATCTGGCAAAGCCAGAGTATAAGGACCAAGTTAACATTCCGGACCCGTCACTCTCCGGCTCGGCGCTGGATTTTATGACAGGCTATCTGAGCGCCAAGGGCGATGGGGGCTGGACGTTGTTTGAGCAGTACAAAACTAACGGTGTTGCCATGGCAGGCGCGAATCAGGAAGCGCTGGACCCGGTCATTACCGGAGCCAAAAGCATGGTTGCAGCTGCGGTCGATTACATGACCTACAAAGCCAAGGCCAAAGGCGAGCCGATTGACATTGTTTATCCAAAGGAAGGAACAGTGATCAGTCCCCGCCCGGCGGCCATTCTCAAATCAACGCAGCATGAGCAGAATGCCAAGGCATTTATCGACTATCTGCTGTCAGACGAAGCACAGAAGCTGGTAGCGGATGCTTCGCTGCTTCCGGGCCGCACGGATGTCAAAGCCGACAAGCGTGCCAATCTGGATGAGATCCCCTTGCTGGACACCAATTGGGAATGGATGGGCGATAACGGGGCTGACGTGACGGAGAAGTTCACGCAAATATTCAAGTAAGCGGATGGGAGTTTTATCCGTCAAACAGATCCGGGCATGGTGTCTGACGCTCGCCCTGATCGTGCTTGCTCTCCTGATCGTAATGCCGTTGCTGCAAATTTTTATCCAAAGTGTGTATGTGGATGGGACATTTCAATGGACGGCACCTTTTCGGACGTTGGCAGAATCCCGATTTGCGAGTGTTCTATTCAGCTCCATTTGGCTGGGCATCTGCGTTATTGCCGGAACGACTGTGCTTGCACTTCCGTTGGCGTGGATTATGTCCAGCACTCGTCTTGCAAGATGGCGCTGGTTGGACGTAGTGCTGCTGATTCCGTTTATGACCCCACCCTATATCGGGTCTATGGGCTGGATTTTGTTTATGCAGAAAAACGGATATCTGATGCAGCTGCTTCCAGAGCTTCACGTCCTAATGCCGTCTTTTTTCAGCTTTGGCGGCATGGTAATGATCATGAGTCTGCATCTATTTCCGTTCCTGTACCTGCTGCTGCGCGGTGCGCTGATGAGAATCGGCGGCAGCCTGGAAGAAGCGGGTGCTGTGATGGGCGGCAGTTTTTGGTACAGGTTTCGCCGGATCATTTTACCCCTGCTGCTATCGTCTTACGGAATGGGTGTCTTGCTTATTTTCGTCAAAACGATTGCGGAGTTTGGTACCCCCGCCACCTTTGGACGGCGTATCGGATATGAGGTCATGACATCGGAAATCCACAAATATATTTCCAGCTGGCCGATTGACTTCGGCAAGGCGACGTCACTGGCTTCGGTGCTTTTAACGGCCTGTCTGCTGGTCTGGTATGTGCAATCGGTAATCAACCGCAAATACACGTATAGACTGGTTGGGGGCAAGGGTTCTCGTCCTTCCCGTCTTCGTGTGTCGATTTGGGCGACAGGGCTAAGTATTGCTTTTATTCTATTATTGCTTGTTGCGTCTATTGGCATCCCTTATTTCTCGATTATCGCTGCTTCTACCATGAAGCTACGGGGAATCGGACTGGCCTGGGACAACTTTACGCTCGATTATTACAGGGAGTTGCTGTCCTGGGGCTCGGAAAGTATGGAGGCATTGCTGAACAGCGTATTTCTGTCCTTGGGCGCGTCAACGATTGCCGTCCTGCTGGGCACATGGTTTGCGCTTGTCGTGGGTCAATCACGTACTGTGCTCCAGCGGACGGTGGATGCCTTCAGTCTGCTGCCGAACACAGTTCCAGGCATTGTAATGGTCGTCGGTCTTATTTTATGGTGGAACTCGCCATGGATGCCCATTCCGTTGTACAACACTTACGGCATGGTTATCCTGACGTATGTGATCTTGTTTGTGCCTTATACGGTCCAATATGTCAAAAGCGTCTTTACACAGGTAGACACAGCTCTCTTTCAGGCAGGTCAGGTGTTTGGCGGACGTCCATTTTACGTATTCCGCCGGATTGTGTTGCCGCTGATTTTGCCGGGGATGCTGGCAGGGTGGATGATGACCTTCACCATCGCCTCGCGCGAACTGGTGGGTTCACTACTGATTCTGCCGCCATCCGTTCAAACGTCTGCGACCTACATCTTTGCCCAATTTGAACAGGGACAGGTGTCGCTCGGCATGGCGATGGCCGTCATATCAGTCGGATTGACTACCCTGCTGCTGATGGTGATGGAGAGCTTAAACTCGCAGAGAAAGTGGAAATGATAATGACCAAGCTTCGAATTTGGGGCGGAGCTGGCGAACATGGCCGCTCCTGCTATGTTTTTGAAGGAGAGCAGCACCGCATCATGCTGGATTGTGGTGTGAAAAAGGAAGGGATCGGACAATACCCGTTATTCCCGCCTCAGGAGGCACAGAGGCTATCCGTTGTATTGCTGTCCCATGCGCATGAAGATCATTCGATGGCGCTGCCCTTACTCTATAAATACGGATATCGTGGAGAGGTCTGGACGACCAGAGCTACCGCAGAGCAGTTGGGTTCCTATTTTTGCTCCTGGCATTCTTATGTAGCATCGAGAGGCGGACAGCTTCCTTACGATGAACGGGATATAAAAGCTATTACATACCGCTTTCTGGAGGACGATGTGCCGTCAGGTGTATGGCGAGAGGCTTGTCCGGGTGTGCAAATCATGTGGGGGCGCAGTGGGCATTTGGCTGGTGCAGTGTGGTTTGGGGTCGAATTGGAAGGAAAGCGATTATTCTTTTCGGGAGATTACAGCCGAGAATCTGAGCTGCTCGCTGCGGATACGCCAAGTATGGGCACGGGGAACAGTGCACCCCGCAACCCTGTAATGATGCCGGATATCAATCTGGCGGATGTCGCCATAATGGATAATGCCTATGGGATGGATAAGGACCCGCAGCCTGTGAAGCTGGAGCGGCTGCGGGTCGAACTGGAGCAGATATTAGCATCTGAGGGTCATGTGCTACTGCCTGTGCCAGCCTTTGGCCGGGGGCAGGAGCTGACTGTTTGGGCCAGAGAGCAGTTCCCTGGACAGACCCTGATTGTAGAGCCGGACATATGGCAGGGGTTGAGGCGTTTAAGCGGCTGGAGAGAATGGCTGCGTCCGGAAGCTCCTGCGCGAATAGAACAGGTGCTGAATAATGACAGGGTCTTTGTGCCTCGTAATAATGAAGAACGAATGAGACTGCTGGAACAGAACACTGCGGCTATTATCGTAACCGGAGACGGCATGATGAACTCACCACGCGCACGCTGGTACTACCAGTACCTGTCTGATCATCCGAATAAGGGTGATGATACGAACAGTAGAAAAATCAACAATAATGGAGTTATATTGACTGGACATGTTTCAAGGGGATCTTTTGGCAAACATCTGCTAGATTGCACAAATCAGAAGACGGATCAAAAGGATCGCTGCGTCGTTCGGCATTTGATTTACAAAGTGCATCAGGGAGTGGTCGATGTGAGGCACATGTTGAAGCGATTGCCCAGCAAGCAGGTTGTGCTCGTTCATGCGCCGAAGTCGCAGACCGATCTTGTATGTGATGAGCTAATCAGAGAAGGTTGGACCCGACATGAAGGGCCTGTAAAAGCTATTTACTCTCTGGAGCCAGGCGCAACGTTAAAGGTTTAACTTTACTTCGTGCCCTCCTGCATTAATCGGAAGGCGTCCACTTCTCCAAGCTTGCTGGAGATAGAGCTACGGCCATTACTTTTGCGAAGCCGCAGCGGTGTGGCGGTTCGTTTGAGCAGTGCTTTGATTTCTGCAGGTCCCAGTCCCGGTCTCAGGGAGAGGAGCAGTGCAATGCTCCCGGTTACATGGGAAGTAGCCATAGAGGTGCCGCTCATTTCATGATGCCTGCCGTGTATCCAGGAGGAGATGATTTTCTCGCCAGGGGCGTACACATCTACAAACTGTCCCCGATTGCTGAAAGGTGCGATGCGTCTGTATTTGTCGGTAGCTCCGACCGAGATGGTCTGGGAATAGCGGGCAGGATAGTCAATACTGCGGCGCTTGCCCTCATTGCCCGAAGAAGCTACGATCACGATCCCGTTATGATAGGCTTTATTCACCATATCCAGCAGTGCCTTGCTGCGTGACTTCATGCCAAAGCTCATATTGATGATATCGACACGATTTAACACACACCAGTCGATACCGAGAATAATGTCGGAGACATAGGCGGCTCCATTATAGTCAAACGCTTTTACTGGATGAACCAAAGCCCTTGGTGCTACGCCGACCATACCTTCATCATAGTTGGATGCAGCGATGATGCCGGCAATATGGGTGCCGTGACCGTTATCGTCGTAGGGCAACATCGTCCGGTTAAGCAAATTAATGCCTCTGCCTAGAGAATGACGAAGATCGGGATGTTGAAAATCTGCTCCTGTATCGATCACCCCGATTCTGATCCGATTGCCTGTGGAGGAAGGCCAAGCCTTGTATGCACGGACCTGTTTGACCCCCCAAGGCATGGGGAGGTTTTTCTCTGCTTTCGGTTTATGGGCTGTTCCTGCGTGAATCTTCATGCGCGTATCTTCTTCAATGGTAACGCCGTTGTGATATTTGCCCAGCCTGTCCCCCGCTGGAAACGGGGCGATTAGAGCGCGGATCAGGCGGGCCGATTGTACTTGCCTTAATCCCGCAAGCTCAGGTTTCAGCTTCCTGAGATAGGAGAGGCATTCCCGGTATTGATGAGGCTTATCGAACGTAATGATCTGTTTGTGCCGTCCACTGCCGGACGGCTCCGAAATACCCTCATGCAAACGCTGCAAAAAACCCGGATAGTCCATTTGAGACGGTCCCCCTCCGATGAGCCATGCTGAGGTATTGTATGAGTAAGCGTCAATGACTGCATGGGAAACCTGCCCCTTTTTTATGGAAATAGGCCTGCTTGTCGTGTCAAAGTGATAGAGGACACATACGATACATGGAGGGCATAAGCTCTTGTGCAGCAACTTTGGGGGGCAGCCCCTGGAGCGGGTACAGTCGAAGACGGGGGGAACCCCGTCTTTTTACATGTGCTGTCTTGTCCATTGGGGATATTTTTGGAAATTGTGTCGATACCCATGTTTAACTTGCAATTTGCTTCCAAATAGGTTTTACTTAGTTTTGATAATGGATATGTTAGTATTGCATGTATCGTATATGCACTGAAACATGTTCTTGTGAATTACGTGTGAGAGGAAGTGTCCCTAGGTGAGTACCCCACTCAACTTAAAGATTGACCAGGAGAAAGTCCACGAGACCCCGATGGTGGATTTGGCATTTATGGTTTTGAAAGCGGCCAATACTCCATATTATTACCGTGACCTGATGAATGAAGTCGCCAAATTGCGTGGCTTGTCCAACGAGGAAATTAATGACGTTATCGCTCAGCTATATACTGAAATCAACATTGACGGGCGTTTTGCCTGTGTCGGTACGAATCTGTGGGGCTTGAAACGTTGGTATCCGGTGGATAAATCCGAAGATGCTCTGACAGGCGCCAAGCGCCCTCGTATTATTAACGACGAAGACGATGACGACGAAGACGACTATCATGAGGAAGAAGAAACCTACAACTCTGATGACGACTTCGATGCAGATAGTGAGGACGGCGAAGATGAGCTGTTCGACGGTGAAGATGACGATAGTGATGAAGATGTAGTCATAGACGATGAAGATCTCAGTGATGAGGACGATACAGAAGATGAAAATGACGAGGATTCGTTGGATGAAGACGACGACTCGCTTCGTTAGGAGCAAATTGTAAAGGGAGACGTGTTCTCCCTTTTTTCGTGACCGTTTTCTTGAAACCCTCCTGATTAGAAGCTTTCAGGTGGATTCATTCCAATCTTGCGCAAAGGGTAAATTAACACAGATAACTTCCTTGACAGAGGATTGGACACGGGGTAAACTATTGCTTGGGCTTATGATTGATTCACTTATATGTTTGCTTTTTTGTATAAAAGTGCCCCGTACTACGGGAGTGCTTTTTTGTTTTTTATAGGTATGTTTTCACTCATGAAAGAGGGCTAAGGGCGGCGGTGTGGAAAATAAATCCGCTGCCTTCTTCATGGATGATAATCCGTGTAAACGGGTTACGATAACATCATAATGTCGCCTGAATTTTGCATTTTATCTAGGAGGGTTTTGAACAGTGACAAAGTATATTTTTGTGACAGGCGGGGTTGTGTCTTCCTTGGGTAAAGGGATTACGGCAGCTTCACTGGGAAGGCTTTTGAAGAACAGGGGGCTAAAGGTAACGATCCAAAAATTCGATCCTTACCTGAATGTCGATCCGGGTACCATGAGCCCCTACCAGCACGGTGAAGTGTTTGTAACGGATGATGGTGCGGAAACGGATCTTGACTTGGGACACTATGAACGCTTTATTGATATTAATCTGTCCAAGAACAGCAATGTCACAACAGGCAAGGTATATTCCAGCGTAATCAGCAAAGAGCGTCGTGGAGAATATTTGGGCGGTACAGTACAGGTTATCCCTCACATTACGAACGAAATCAAGGAGCGCGTGTACCGTGCAGGCCGCGAAGCGGGTTCGGACGTCATTATTACAGAAATTGGCGGTACTGTGGGCGATATTGAGAGCCTGCCATTTTTGGAAGCCATTCGTCAGCTTAAAAGCGAAGTTGGGCGTGAAAATGTAATGTACATTCACGTAACGCTCATTCCTTATATCAAAGCTGCAGGTGAGGTGAAAACCAAACCAACCCAGCACAGCGTAAAAGAACTGCGCAGCATTGGCATTCAGCCAAATGTCATTGTTTGCCGTACAGAGCATGAACTGTCCTCCGATATGAAGGCCAAAATTGCGCTGTTCTGCGATATCGATGCGAACGCTGTGGTAGAATGCCGCGATGCTTCGACTCTCTATGAGGTTCCGTTGAACCTGCGTGAAGAAGGCTTGGACGAAATCGTCGTTAACCACCTGAAGCTGACAACCCCTGCACCGGATATGACCGAGTGGGAAGGGCTGGTTGACCGAATCAGCAAGCTGGATAAAACAGTTGAGATTGCCATTGTCGGTAAATATGTCGCATTGCATGATGCGTATTTAAGTGTGGTTGAGTCACTCTCCCATGCCGGATTTGATGCCAATGCGGACGTGAAAATCCGCTGGGTAAACGCTGAAGAAGTGACAGACGAGAACGTAGCGGACATGCTGGGCGGCATTGGCGGCATTCTCGTACCGGGCGGCTTCGGCGATCGCGGGATTGAAGGTAAAATCAGCACGATCCGCTATGCCCGTGAGAACAAAATTCCGTTTTTCGGTATTTGTTTGGGTATGCAGGTATCTGTCATTGAGGTTGCCCGTTCCCTGGCTGGTCTTGAAGGAGCTAACAGCTCGGAAATCAACCCGGCTACAGATTACCCTGTTATCGACCTGCTTCCTGATCAAAAGGACATCGAAGATTTGGGCGGTACGATGCGTCTTGGCTTGTATCCGTGCAAACTGGTGGAAGGCTCCCTGGCTGCGGCTTGCTACAACGACGAGCTGGTATACGAAAGACACCGTCACCGGTACGAATTCAATAATGAATATCGTGAAGTTATTGAAAAAGCAGGTCTTCGTATTTCTGGTACTTCACCGGACGGACGTTTGGTGGAAATTGTTGAGCTTCCAGAGCATCCGTGGTTCCTGGCCGTACAATTCCATCCGGAATTTACTTCCCGTCCGAACCGTCCACAGCCTTTGTTCCGTGAATTTGTAAAAGCGGCATTGCAGCTTCAAGGTTAATGCAATAATGGTTTAAAAGGCCTCCTATGGAGGTCTTTTTTCACATCTTGATTCCTGTTTATGAAAGAAAAATTCCACAATTATGTATAAGAGAAGGATTTTCTTTTTGCAGGATCGAATATAGTTTTAGGTATGGGACGGATATTGTACGTCATCGGACGCTGTATGGCAATAGCTGAATGATCCACGTTTTAAGATCTTAGGAGGTTAAAACATTGGAAAAGAAAAAAGTATTAATCGTCGATGACCAGAATGGAATACGAATTTTACTGATGGAAGTGTTCGGAAGTGAGGGTTATGAGACCTTTCAAGCAGCGAACGGAAAAATTGCACTTGAAATTGTTGAAAAGGAACCGCCTGATCTGGTTCTGCTGGATATGAAAATTCCGGGTATGGACGGACTCGAAATCTTGAAGCATTTAAAGGCCATGAATCCCGATATCAAGGTTATTATGATGACAGCGTATGGTGAACTGGACATGATTAAAGAGGCGACGGAGCTAGGTGCGCTTATGCATTTTACCAAGCCATTTGATATTGATGAAATGCGGATTGCTGTGAACAAACAACTCAGGGGTGACTAGATCAGTTACTTTGGTTGAGAACTCTGTTAGCCAAACAGGGTTTTTTGTTTGTGTTTATGGGAAATACTGAAAGTAAATCCTCTCCTTATACAATTCTATGAAAATGCGGCGTCCTGAGCGTGATTTTTGTATGTGTTGATATGCAAAAGCTTGTTTAGTATTTAACTTGGGTTGTGGTATAATAAGCCCGTATGTGATGTCGGCTAAAAAGATAGACAAACCCAAACACCTTTAGGAGGACTGTAACCATGCCATTGGTATCTATGAAAGACATGTTGAACAAAGCACTCGAAGGAAAATATGCAGTAGGTCAATACAACATTAACAACCTGGAGTGGACTCAAGCTATTCTGGGCGCTGCTGAAGAAGAAAAATCCCCTGTAATCCTGGGCGTTTCTGAAGGCGCAGCTCGTCATATGGGCGGTTTCTACACTGTTGTTAAAATGGTTGAAGGACTTATTCATGACATGAAAATTACGGTTCCAGTTGCAATCCACTTGGACCATGGTTCCAGCTTTGAAAAATGTAAAGAAGCTATCGATGCTGGCTTCACATCTGTTATGATTGACGATTCCCATAGCCCAATTGAAAAAAATATCGAAACAACGAAGAAAGTTGTTGAATATGCACATTCCAAAGGCGTTTCCGTTGAAGCTGAAGTTGGAATGGTTGGCGGTCAAGAGGATGATGTTGTAGGTGACGTAATGTACGCTAAGCTGGACGATTGTGTACGTATCGTTAACGAAACAGGCATCGATACACTGGCTCCTGCACTGGGTTCCGTTCATGGACCATACAAAGGCGAGCCAAACCTGGGCTTTAAAGAAATGGAAGAAATCCGCAATGCTGTGAAACTGCCGCTCGTTCTTCATGGTGGAACAGGTATCCCTACACATGATATTAAAAAATCCATTTCCTTGGGTACTTCCAAAATCAACGTAAACACTGAAAACCAAATCGCATTTGCGAAAGTGGTTCGTGAAGTGCTTGCTGCGAAACCAGATGCTTACGATCCACGTACATTCATCGCTCCAGGCCGTGAAGCAATCAAACAAACGGTTATCGGTAAAATTCGCGAGTTCGGCTCCAACAACAAAGCGTAATAACTTAGTGAACTGATCGTGCTTTTGCACGAACCAGATCCATTTTTGGGTTGTAGATGTAGTTCTGCTGCACAAAATACTTAATTTTATATAGTTGAATAGTTTGATATGGAAAGCACACCGCTTAGCCGGTGTCTTTCCATTTTCACCACTAAAAAGTTGAAGTTTCGTTGTTTTAGTTCTTGGTTTGACCGACTGCAAAACACGTAGGGGGACCCTCAAGCTTATGGAAAAATTGATGATCACCGGTGGACGACCGCTTCAAGGTACAGTTTCCATCAGCGGTGCCAAAAACAGTGCCATCGCCTTGATTCCCGCCGCCATTCTGGCAGAGTCGGAAGTCATTTTGGACAATTTGCCGCTGCTCAGCGATGTGGCGGTGTATTCCGAAATATTAGAGGAACTTGGTGCAACAGTTGCCTGGGAAGGCAGCCAGATGAAAATTGATCCGTCCTCTATTAAATCCATTCCCATGCCGAATGGACCGGTTAAGAAATTACGAGCTTCCTACTATATGATGGGAGCCATGCTGGGCAGATTCAAGGAAGCGATTATCGGTTTGCCAGGAGGGTGTAATTTTGAACCCCGGCCCATTGATCAGCATATCAAAGGTTTTGAAGCGCTAGGTGCTACGGTGGCGAACGAGCACGGTGCTATTCATTTGCATGCCAAAGAGCTGCGTGGTAACAAAATTTATTTGGATGTCAGCAGCGTGGGAGCTACGATTAACATCATGCTGGCGGCCGCACGTGCCAAAGGCGCCACAATTATTGAAAATGCGGCTAAAGAGCCTGAGATTATAGATGTAGCAACTCTGTTAAACTCCATGGGGGCCATTATTAAGGGCGCCGGTACGGAAACGATCCGTATTGAAGGCGTATCTGAGCTACATGGCTGTCGCCACTCCATCATACCTGACCGCATACAAGCGGGCACATATATGATTGCTGCTGCGGCTACCCGTGGCAATGTATTGATCGACAACGTAATTCCCAAGCATATGGAGGCCCTTACTGCTAAAATGCAGGAAATGGGTATAGGTATCGAGGAATATGACGAAAGTATTCGTGTACTCGGTACGCCTCGTTATGAGCATGTCGACGTTAAAGCCTTGGTTTACCCAGGATTCGCCACGGATTTGCAATCTCCTATGACCAGCCTGCTTACTCAGGCGCAGGGTGTTAGTGTATTAAGCGATTTTGTGTACAGCAATCGTTTCAAGCACGTCCCAGAGCTGGTGCGAATGGGAGCCAAGATCCGCGTAGAGGGGCGGTCAGCCATCATTGAGGGCGGCCGTTTGAATGCGGCGAAAGTCAAAGCGGCTGATCTGCGAGCTGGTGCAGCGCTTGTCATCGCTGGACTTACAGTGAGTGAAGGTGTAACCGAAGTGACAGGTGTCGAATATATTGACCGTGGTTATGATCACCTTGTCTCCAATCTGCGTCATTTGGGCGCGGACGTATGGCGGCAGACAGAATAATTTAAACATATTAACATTTTGAACTCCAAAATGGTTGAACAATAGAATGGGTAAGCTCTGTGCAGCCGCTGCTTGATACAAGATTGTGGTTCATACGTAACAATCTTTTATCGGAAAACCGGAATAATTCGGTATAATTCAGGCAGACGGCTGCATAACTTTATTTGTTTTGGTTAAAATTATGTTAGTGGTGTTTATGATATCATTGTCTATCATTTAGATGTATGAATGGACTTAATAATTGAATAGGTGGTTATTATATGGATCTGCAAATTTCCGATCTGGAAGAAATGAAGCTGACCGACCTGTACAAGCTGGCCAAGCAATACCAGATCCCGTACTACGGAACGCTCAAGAAGAAAGAATTAATTTTTGCCATCCTGCGTGCGCAAGCTGAGAAGAGCGGATTGATGTTTATGCAGGGGGTTCTGGAAATACTTCCTGAAGGTTATGGCTTTCTGAGGCCGATCAACTATCTCCCGAGTACTGAAGATATTTACATCTCTGCTTCACAAATCCGCAAGTTTGACTTAAGAACAGGTGACCTTGTATCCGGTAAATGCCGAACGCCAAAAGAAAATGAACGATATTTTGGATTGCTTCAAGTTAACGCAGTCAATGGAAGAAGTCCTGAGCAAGCTGCTGAGAGGCTACATTTTCCTGCACTGACTCCACTGTATCCGCAAACCAAATTAGTCCTTGAAACTTCCCCCAACCATTTGTCTACGAGAATTATGGATGTACTGGCCCCTGTCGGACTTGGACAGCGCGGACTTATTGTAGCACCTCCCAAAGCTGGGAAGACGCTTCTCCTCAAAGAAATTGCCAATAGCATTTCTACCAACAATCCCGAGATTGAGCTTTTTGTCTTGTTGATTGATGAACGCCCTGAAGAAGTGACCGATATGCAGCGTTCTGTTAAAGGTGAAGTTGTAGCTTCTACATTTGATGAGCTTCCTGAAAATCACATCAAAGTGGCAGAACTGGTATTGGAGCGTGCGCTGCGTCTCGTGGAGCATAAAAAGGATGTTGTTATCCTGCTGGACAGTATTACACGTCTGGCTCGCGCGTACAACCTCGTTATTCCTCCATCCGGTCGTACTTTGAGTGGTGGTATTGATCCGGCGGCATTTCATCGTCCGAAGCGTTTTTTTGGCGCGGCACGGAACGTGGAGGAAGGCGGCAGTTTGACAATCCTTGCTACAGCGTTGATTGATACAGGATCACGCATGGATGATATCATCTATGAAGAGTTCAAGGGTACTGGCAACATGGAGCTTCATTTGGACCGCAAACTGGCAGAACGTCGTATCTTCCCTGCTATTGATATCCGCCGTTCCGGCACACGTCGTGAGGAAGTGCTGTTGAACAAGGAAGAACTGGATACCATTTGGGCTATCCGTAAAAATATGACGGAAAGCCATGATTTTGTGGAAGGCTTCCTCAAAAAGCTGCGCAACAGCAAAAATAACGCCGAATTTTTGGCTTCGTTTGATTTGACGACACCTTCTGGTGGATCGCCAAGCAGCTCGGGCGGTCAACAACGAAGAACCACGCGTTCTACCACAGCGTCGGTTCCGGCCTCGACCAACTAAACCCAATTCATGTATTTTATCTGTTCCGCAAGATCGTGGCCGTTACAGTTCAATCTGTTAATGGTGTGTTATTTGCGGAGCGAAAGGAGTTCCATAATGTATTTGGTGTATGCCGACGAAAAAGGCAATGTATATGATCATGCTTCTTTGTATGGGCTTGCCCGCAGTGCAGACATGATTGTTGAAATCATGGAGGATGAGCTTATTCCGCTGCCGGAAGGAGCTACGCTGGTAGGTTTGCCCAACACCCGCCCGGTCGGTATGAACCCTGAAACTGGGGAAATGGTTTCTCTTCCTGGAGATATGCAGGCGGTAGGGGCATTGTTGCCGCAAGGTTTCACGCGTTTGTGTCTGCCGGGGTATGTGAAAACTGATAAAGAATATAAGCTTCCCTTGTTCGGTTATTCTGCCGTAGTCTGGAAGGATGGAGCATTTTATGTAACCGCAGAGCAGAGTGACAGTCCGTCCAAATGGAATCCTGAAAACTGTGACCGTCATCAGGTCAAGCTGGGGGTTCAGCGGATGACGGAGCAATATCCGGAAAACCGACTCTACGAACATTTGTCCAACTGTGCGTTAGGCTACGAATGTCTTACTTCCTCGAACACATTCCTGAATCGCTGGGAAGGAGGTGTTCCAGTATCTTATTCTTGTAATGCCGGTTGCTTTGGCTGTATATCTGAACAGCCGGATGACAGTGGCTTTGTGTCTCCGCAAACAAGAATGAATTTCCGCCCCCGTGTCGAAGAAATTGTAGAGGTCATGCTGGAACACTTGAAAACACCGGAGTCCATTATCAGTTTTGGACAAGGCTGCGAAGGTGAGCCTTCCACTCAAGCCAAACTGATTATTGATGCAATCAAAGACGTGCGTTCCGTTACCGATATGGGATATATCAATATCAATACGAATGCGGGCTTGAACGATCATATCCGGGGCATCGTAGATGCAGGTCTTGATCTGATGCGGGTCAGCACCATTAGTGCGCTGGACGATCATTACAATGCTTATTACAAACCTAGGGGCTATACGTTAGCCAATGTAGAAAAATCACTCCGATATGCCTCCGAGCAGGGTGTATATACGTCGATTAACTATCTGATATTCCCTGGTGTAACTGACCGGGAGGAAGAAATTGAGGCGATGATCGAGTTCGCCAAACGTACTAAGCTCAAGCTGATTCAGATGCGTAATCTGAATATTGACCCTGAGAGCTATTTGGAGTTGATCCCACCTGCTCAAGGAGACATACTTGGCATGAAGCAAATGCTTGAGATTTACCGGGAAGAGCTGCCTGATGTCGTTATCGGGTCTTATACTCATGTACCGCCACCGGGACAGGCACGTCCCAAATTTGCCAGAGCCTAAAACGCTCAATAATAACCCGAAATACACCTGTTTTACGTCGGTTTGGGTGCGCAAAACAGGTATTGAAACACTTATATTCAAGTGCTATAATTTGAACATGTGTTCATACAACTCTGGACTGATAGGACGTTCAGGGCGGAAAGAGGTGAAAGTTAATGCAACAAGCTATTCAACCGAAGTATAACGTAACTAGTGTTACTTGCGCTTGCGGGAATACGTTTGAGACTGGTTCAGTTAAAGAATCTCTGCGTGTAGAGATTTGTTCCGCTTGCCACCCGTTCTTCACAGGTAAGCAGAAGTTTATTGATGCTGGTGGACGCGTGGATCGTTTCAAAAAGAAATACGGTATCTAATAAGTTGCCGCAAGTTATAAAGTTATTAGAGCCTTCTGCAATTGCAGGAGGCTCTTTTTGTCGGTATTTGCTATTTGCTTTTTGTACAGCCATGAGATATACTTATTTTCACCGTGCTAGATGGGGAGGTAGCGGTGCCCTGTAACTCGCAATCCGCTATAGCGAGGTTGAATTCCTGTTAGAGGTGTTGTTGATGTGAGGCTGGTCCCTGCGCACAATGTTGACGGTTGGGTCCTCCGCAATGAGTACTTGTGAATCTGGTCAGGTCCGGAAGGAAGCAGCCATAAGCAAGTCCACTCTTGTGCCGGAGGGTTGCCTAGCCCGAGTTGTTGTTCAGGGTTGCCGCTCGGATCACAACGATCAATAACAGGTGCACGGTTTATATCTGGAATCAGAACATCTTGGCAGTCCATGCGAAGGTGTTTTTTTGTGTTTATAAATTGGAAGGTGTCCGGTTTAGATTCGGACGGGAGTATAGTATAATGAAGTGACTGTGTATGGTCATGAAAGTGAATGGGAAAGAGGGTAACGCGCATTGGAACATATAGCGTTGTACCGTGCTTGGCGGCCTCAGGCCTTCAAAGACATGGTAGGACAACAGCATATTATCCAGACATTGCAGAACGCCATTCGTGAAAATCGCACGTCCCATGCTTACCTGTTCAGTGGTCCGCGAGGGACGGGGAAGACAAGTGCGGCCAAAATTTTGGCCAAGGCAATCAACTGTGAACATGGACCTGCGCCGGAACCTTGCAACGAATGCGAAGCCTGCAAACGGATCACGGCCGGGGCAGTTATGGATGTACAGGAAATTGATGCAGCCTCCAACCGGGGCGTTGAAGAGATTCGCGATTTGCGCGATAAAGTCAAATATGCGCCGACAGAAGTGCGGCACAAGGTTTATATCATTGATGAGGTGCACATGCTGACGACGGAAGCGTTCAATGCGCTGCTGAAGACGCTGGAAGAGCCGCCGCCACATGTCATGTTCATATTGGCTACGACAGAACCACATCGGATCCCGGCGACGATTATTTCACGCTGCCAGCGTTTTGACTTCCGGCGGGTATCGCTGGAAGAGCAGACAGAACGGCTTGACCTGATATGTCGACAGGAGAACATACAGGCTGATGCGGATGCATTGCAGTACATTGCGCGTCTTTCAGATGGCGGGATGCGGGATGCGGTTAGCGTTTTGGATCAGATATCCTCGTTTACAGACGGACCGGTTACTTATCAGCAGGTGCTGGATATGACGGGAGGCATTGCGTCCGAGCAATTCGGCAAGCTTGCGTTGGCGTTGTTGAAAGAAGACGTGGGCATGGTGCTTCAAATGATCGAGAACTTTATGCAGGAAGGCAAAAGTGCGGATAAGTGCATGGAGAATCTCCTGTACTATTTCCGGGATTTGCTTATGATCAAGATGGTGCCACAGGCGACTAAAATGACAGAGCGAGTCCTGGATTCGGAGCAGTTCAGGGAAGTAGCAGATGCTTTTACCAAGGAGCAACTCTTTGCGATGATCGACACCCTTAATCGTTATCAGAGCGAGATGAAATATGCTGTTCAGCCGCAAACTTTGTTTGAGGTAGCTTTATTGAAGCTGTGCAGTATTCCCGGGGAAGCGGGAGCTGTCGCTCAGCCGACAGCACAGCGATCTAGCGCTGTTGCCGCTGATCAGGGAGATGTAGCAGCGTTGAAGCGCCAGCTTGCTGAACTGGAAAAGAAGCTGGAACGCGCGTTGCAAGGTGGATTAGCCGCCGGGGCGGGCCAGGAGGCAACATCGGGTGGTCGTCAGGCTTCCGGTGGTCGTGCTCCTGCTCCGCGAATTTCTGCTCCAGCCAAGCTCCCCCCTCAGCTGGATCGTTATATCGCCGAGAAGTCGAGCGAAGCATTTGCAGCAACAGGGCGTAAGTGGAGTCAGATTTTGCAGGGAGTCAAAGAGGCAAAGGTCACGGTTCATGCATGGTTTATGGACGGTGAGCCGGTTTCTGTGTTAGAGGACAGCGTGCTGGTAGCCTTTAAAAACAATATTCATCGTGAAACTACCGAAAAGCCTGCGAATAAGCAGGTTATTGAGAAGGTTCTGCATGAACAGTTGGGTCATCCATATCGTCTGGTGACGATGATGCAAAAGGATTGGAGTACTGCGATTGAAGGAGTTTCCGACCAGCCTGCCGAAGAATTCCAACTGGAGCCGGAGCAAGATGCGCCGGGAAAGTCCAAAGAACCCTGGATTGATGAAGCAATTCAGCTTTTCGGGGAAGATTTGGTAGTTATTAAAGATTAAATCAAAGTTATACTTCATTAAAGGAGATGATTGAAATGAATAATATGAACCAAATGATGAAGCAAGTGAAAAAAATGCAGGAGCAAATGCTAAAAGCCCAAGAGGAGCTTGGTGAAAAAGTAATCGAAGGCAGTTCCGGCGGCGGTGTCGTGACTGTAGAGGTAAATGGTCATAAAAAAGTGCTGTCCATCACGATCAAACCAGAGGCTGTAGATCCTGATGATGTAGAAATGCTGCAAGATCTCGTGCTGACTGCGGTTAATGATGCTTTGTCCAAAGCAGACGAACTGGCTAATAATGATATGGGCAAATTTACAGGCGGTATGAAAATTCCGGGCTTGTTCTAGTCTGCCGCAAAAAGGAGAAACACACTATTGTATTATCCGGAGCCGATCGCAAAGCTGATTGATGCTTTTACACGCCTGCCGGGAGTGGGGCCCAAAACGGCTGCCCGGTTGGCTTTTCACGTACTGAAGATGAAGGAAGATGATGTGATTGATTTTGCCAAAGCGCTGGTCAATGTGAAACGTAATCTTCACTTCTGTTCAGTCTGCGGCAATATTACGGACACCGACCCTTGTCGGATTTGTCAGGATAAGACGAGGGATGCTTCCGTCATTTGTGTTGTTCAGGATTCCAAGGATTTGGTAGCCATGGAACGCACCAAAGAATTTGATGGTCTTTACCATGTGCTTCACGGCGCGATTTCTCCTATGGAGGGAATTGGTCCTGAAGATATCAAGCTTAAGGAATTACTGAATAGGCTCAGTGATGAACGCGTCAAGGAGCTGATTTTGGCGACGAATCCGAACATTGAAGGAGAGGCCACAGCCATGTACATTTCGCGGCTGGTGCGTCCTTTTGAGATCAGGGTTACTCGTATTGCTCACGGATTGCCGGTAGGTGGAGATTTGGAATATGCCGATGAGGTTACCTTGTCCAAAGCGCTGGAAGGCCGCAGAGAGCTTAATTAGCAGGTGTATTTATACGTTATAGATATGAGTGCTGAATGTCCTATGGACATTCTGAACACGTTTGGGGGAGCCGCTTTGGCTCCTTTTTGCTTGTAATGATAACCGTGAGTATGAATCGTTCCCGGTTCTAAGTTTGTCCTCTGCTCAATAAGTATGAATAAGGAAGACTTGCAGACTGTAAACACAATTCAGCTTGTGAGGAGGATGAATGGATGTGGGAACGGATGAAGCGAAATTTTCGTCGGCAGGAGCACAACAAATCAGAAGCGGAGAGTCGGCAGGAATTATTTGCCCAGATTAGAACTTCGCATGCGGAATGGCTAAGAGCACATCGTTTGTTTCATGAAGCTACTGGTAAGGATGAGATCGATTATGCCATTTTTGTTCTGGAAGCCGCGGAGCGTAAATATCAAATCCACTTAAAAAGTGCCAAGCAGCAAGGCTTACATCGTTTTCACCTACCTGCAGATGAACCGGGGTATGTTCATGATCCAGATCGTGAACATAAACGGAGAGCAGAATGAGAGGGGCGGTCTGGCTTGTTCTGATTGCCTGTGTCGTGGTACTGACATATCTGATTCTTAAAAAAAATCTGGGTATCGGTTGGCTAGCGGTGTTCGGGGCGCATATGGCTTTGGCGGCAATCGCGCTGTATATTATCAATTATTCAGGGTGGACCACGCAGGTGTATATTCCGATTAATCCGGTAACAATGGGGACAGTAACGATATTAGGCTTGCCCGGAATTGCGCTCCTATTGGGATTGAAAATGATGTTATTCGGACAGGTTGTATGAAAGCCCTATATATGGAAAGACATTAATTTTAAAATATAGTTGACGGCAAATTCGATTATGTGATACATTAATTCTCGGCTCTTGAAGCCCGGGAATTTTTTTGTGAGAACAACGCTTGGATGAAATTAAAAAAGATTTTAAAAAAGTATTGACTTAAATCCCGAATATGTGTTATATTAATCAAGTCGCCGCTGAGACGCGGTGGTGAAACGAAGTAAGGAAAAAGCAAGATATTATGCGAGTTTGATCTTTGAAAACTGAACAACGAGTGAGTATGGATTTTGCTTGCAAAATCCAACGCTGAGATTTTGGTACATGCCTTCAGGTTGTATGAAATCAAAGCAAACAATGAGATATTTTATCTCGTCAGTTTCAAAATGAGCTAATCGCTCTTTCTATAACCAACCTTGGTTGGTCTTTATTGGAGAGTTTGATCCTGGCTCAGGACGAACGCTGGCGGCGTGCCTAATACATGCAAG
>NZ_AGFX01000013.1 GCF_000236805.1 Paenibacillus peoriae KCTC 3763
TTCAATCGCCCGTTTCCATGCTGCCGGACCGGATTTTCCCGCTTCGGAGGCTTGAAATACCTCAGATAATTCAGACGCCTCGGATGATTCAGATACTTTGGATGCGTTGGACGATTCGGACACTCCATACGCTTTGGATGCGTTGGTTGCTTTGAACATTTCGGACGGTCCGGTCACTTCACACCCTTTAACCCCGGTCCGGTAATCGAATTCCTCCAGCGTAAACAGCTCACCTTCTACACCCCGGTTGTACTGCACCACTCCGTCTGTCGTTTCGCTATACACCATCCGCAGCGCATCGTGATGCTCCACCAGCGCCCGCAGCGCCGCTTCCGTCTGCCTCCGCTCAAACCCTTTCTCCGCATACAGCATGACCGATTGGTTCCAGTGGTGTCGATCCGTAAACCGCTGCTCAAAGAACCATCGCTGCACGGGCGTCAGCTTCACTTCGCCCTTCACTTCCGACTGGTCTGCTCTCTCGCCTTTTAATTCCTCCAGGTACGGGGACACCTGCGCGATAGTCGGATTTCGGAACAGGTCCTTCATCTCCAGCTTCCAACCGTGCTTGTGCAACCGGCTCGCCATCTGGATCGCCTTGATCGAATCCCCGCCCAGGGCAAAGAAATTGTCCTCCGTGCCGACCCGCTCGACGCCCAGCACGTCCTGCCATACCTCCGCCAGCAGCGCCTCGCTTTCGCTGGCTGGCTCCCGGTACGACGCTGCTCCGGCCGACGTATCCGGCTGCGGCAGCGCCCGGCGGTCCAGCTTCCCGTTCGCGGTCACCGGCAAGTGCGCCAATGCCGTCCAGTACGCTGGCACCATATAGTCCGGCAGCACCGCTGCCAGGTGGCGCTTCAGCCCTTCTACCTCCAGCGTCGCTTCCCCCGACTCCGACGATCCGAAGGCTACCACGTATGCGCACAGCGCCGTCTGGCCTTGCTTATCCGTCACGTCCAGCACGGCCGCTTCCTTCACTTCCGGGTGGCTCAGCAGTCGGCTCTCAATTTCCGCCAGCTCAATCCGGAAGCCCCTCACCTTCACCTGCTGGTCGATCCGGCCTACATATTCGATCCGGCCATCGCTGCGCCATTTTACCAGGTCCCCCGTCCGGTACATCAAACCTCCCGGCACGAACGGATCGGCTACAAAACGCGCCGCCGTCTCCTCCGGTCGGTTACGATACCCCCGCGCCAGGCTCCGCCCGGCGATGCACAGCTCTCCGGGCACTCCGATCGGCTGCGGCATATCGCCTGCACCGAGCACATACACCCGCGTATTGGCAATGGGGTTGCCAATCGCAGGCACAGCCTCGCCTGCTTCGACCGTCATGCTCGTTGCTACCACCGTACTTTCCGTCGGTCCATAGTTGTTCACCAGCGTATAGCTCCGCTCTGGCGGCAGCGCCCGTTTCAGCTTGTCCCCTCCGGTCAGCAGCACCCGCAGGGAGCGGTTCTCCAGCTCCATAAACTGCTCACACAACTGTGTCGGCAGGAAGGTAATCGTGATTTCGTTCGTCTCGAAATAGCGGTTTAACGACTCCAAATCCATTCGGATGCCTTCGTCAATCACATGGATTTCCGCTCCGGCCACCCAATAAGGGAACAGCTCCCAGACAGAGGCGTCAAAGCCAAAGCCCGCGTATTTCGCGCTCCGATCCTCTGCCGTTACGCCAAAAGCCTCGTTATGCCAGCAGCACAGGTTCACCAGCGATTGATGCTCGACCATAACCCCTTTCGGCTGGCCGGTCGTCCCCGACGTGTAGATCATATACGCCAGATCGTGCGGACCAGCCGCTAAAGGCAGGTTCGGTTCGTCAGCCCATCCAGCAGAAACGACAAACGGACTGTCTTGGAGCAAGTCAGCTTCATACCGACTACCATCTCCGGGACTGCCGACCGTCTGCACGTCCCCAAACCGGACACCTTCGTGGAGACTACCACCAGACAGGCCGTCTCCCGATAGCCCGCCGTCCAGGTATACCACCTCGCCGCTATAATCCTCCGGTATCGGCAGGCCGCTTTGCGTTACCAGCGCCAAAGCTCTGCTGTCAGCCAAAATATAGGCGATTCGCTGCGCCGGATAATCCGGGTCAATCGGCACATATGCCGCCCCTGCCTTCATAATGCCCAGCACCCCGGACGCCATCTCCAGCGATGGTTTCACCATAATGCCGACGGCTCGTTCCGGTCCGGCACCTCGCTCCCGCAGTAGCCGTGCCAACTGGTTGGCGCGACCGTTCAGCTCGCGGTAGCTCCACGTTTTTCCGCCATACGTCACCGCCGCCGCCTCTGGTGTACGCTCCGCCTGCTCCTCAAACAGACCAACCACCGTCCGGTCTCCCGGCACCTCCAGCTCTGTCCGGTTCCATTCCTCCAGCAGCACATACTGCTCTTGCTCTGTCAGCAGCGGCAGCTCGCTCAGTAGAGCTCCACGATTCGCTGCAATACTGCGCATCATATGGACGAGATAACCGCTCCAGCGTGTGATCGTCTCATGCTTGAACAACGCCGTATTGTATTCAAATTCGAGCATAATTGTATGCCCGTCATCCGCTGCCGTCAGCGTCAGGTCAAATTTGGCTGTCTTCTGTTCGGAAGAGTGTGGCTTCAAACTCAATATGTCCATTTTCAAATCGTTCAGATCGGCATTTTGCATGGCGAACACCGTGTCGAACACCGGATTGCGGCTTAGATCTCTTGGCAATTGAAGTTTTGTGATTAACTCCTCAAGAGGATAATCCTGGAACTCAAATGCTCCCAGCGATACCTCCTTCACTTCCTGCAAATACCGTTCAAATGTATAGCTAGCTTCCGGCCGAAGGCGGAGCGGGAGTGTGTTGACGAACATGCCCACCAGTCTTTCCAGGTCGGAATGCGGGCGACCAACAAACGGCGTGCCGACAACAATATCGTTTTGTCCGCTCAGCTTGCCCAACAATGTGGTGTAGCAGGCTAGCAGCACCATATTCAGCGTCGTTCCCGTATCCTGCGTCAGACGCCGCAGTACCGTGGCAAGCGTATCGTCCAGCGCAAATCGAATCCGATCTCCGGCAAAGGTCTGAACCGCCGGGCGCACATAGTCGGTCGGCAACTGAAGCGAGGGGATGTCCTTGCCGATCTGTTCCAGCCAATATGCCTCCTGCTGCCGGAACGCTTCCGTGCGGAAGAACGACTGCTGCCACACAGCATAATCCTTGTATTGAATGCGGAGCGGCCCCAACTCTTCTCCCACATACAATCTGGCGATTTCATCCATTAAAATATCTACTGATGCGCCGTCCGAGATAATATGGTGCATATCGATAAAGAGAAGATGCTTCATCTCGCTCGTGCGGATCAGCGTTACACGGAAGAGCGGAGCCTGATTCAAAACGAACGGCCGCACCAGATGCCCCAGCATTTCCGCTGCCTCTTTTTCGGACGCATGCACATAATCCACCGCAAAATTTGTTTCTTCCCACACCCGCTGCATTGGCGTTCCATCCACCAGTTCAAACGAGGTCCTGAGTGCTTCGTGTCTCCGCACAAGTTCTTTAAGCACCGTATTAAAGCGTTCCTGCGCAAGTGGTCCTTCCAGATCGAAAACGGCAGGCATATTATAGCTCTGTTCCGCGCCTTCCATTTGCTGCAGCACATACAGTCTTTTCTGTGCCGATGACACCGGGTAAACCTCCTGCCGTGGAGCCCGTCCGATCGAATCAAAAACGCTTTTGCCGGATCGGGAGAGGACTTCGGCGAAAGCTGCCGCTGTTGGTGAAGCGAACAGCTCCCTGAGCGGGATCTCAGCTTCCAGTTCACGATGAACGCGCGCCAGCATCGCCATCGCTTTTAAAGAATGGCCACCCAAATCGAAAAAGTTGTCATGTATGCCGACCCGCTGGACGTCAAGCACAGCCTGCCAGATGCCAACAACCGCCGCCTCCGTTTCGTTGCGCGGGGCCGTATAGTCGCTGTCTGCAGCCGCATCCTCTCCGGGAGCCGGCAAGGCTCTGCGGTCTATCTTGCCATTGCCTGTCAAAGGCAGTTCATCCAGTTGAATAAAAGCGGACGGAACCATGTAAGCGGGTAGTCCCTTCGCTGCGTGCTCGCGCAGCTCGCTTACGGTCAGCACAGTTTCTGCGACGAAGTACGCACACAAACGTTTTTCGCCCCCCGCCATATCGAGGGCCAGCACAGCTGTTTCCCGCACCGCTTCATGCTGCAACAGTTGATGCTCGATTTCGCCCAGCTCAATCCGCTGACCACGAATTTTCACCTGATGGTCGATCCGGCCGATGAACTCAATATTGCCGTCAGGCAGCCACCGTGCCAGGTCGCCCGTGCGATAAATCCGGGCTCCGCCTGCAAACGGATGAACCGTAAATTTCTCCCCGGTAAGCTCCGGACGATTCAGATAGCCAAGTACAATTCCGTCGCCACCCACACACAATTCTCCTGCCACTCCGATCGGCTGCGGTCGGTTGAACGTGTCGAGAATGTATGCCGACGTATTGCTGACCGGCTTGCCGATTGGAATGCTCACCGCCTGATCATCCACTTCGTTCACTGGATAAAAGGTTGCAAATACCGTACTTTCCGACGGTCCGTACATATGCAGGAGACGGTCAGGTCCTGCCGCAGCGAGCGCCCGCCGTACATGATCTACTGATGCCCGTTCCCCGCCGAACAGTACTTTGCGGATACTTTGGATGCAGTCAGGCGCAAGATCGACCAGCAGATTGAACAGCGCCGTCGTGATCATCAGCACGGAAACTCCTTCACGTTCGATTACACGCGGCAGCTGCGAAATGTTGAGAACTACGTCTTTCGGAACAAGCACCAGCCGCGCACCATGCAGCAGCGATCCAAACACATCGAACATAAACGCGTCAAACACGTAGTTGGAGAGGCCAAGGAACGTATCCTCCGGTGAAATATCCATATAATTCGTGCAGCACACCGTCCGCAAAATGTTGGCATGGGTCACCATGTTGCCTTTCGGCAACCCCGTTGTACCAGATGTATATGTGAGATTGGCTAACTGTTGAGGCGCAATCGGCACATCCACATTCGTATCATCTCCGTGATACAAATCTCCGTCATCGGCCAACAGAATTACACCTTCGTATTCCACGGCCTCTGCCAAATGCGCCAAAGAACGTTGGGTCAGCAGCACAGATGCCTTGCTATCGTCAAAAAAGTGCCGTATCCGCTGTCCGGGATGCTCTGGATCAATCGGCACGTATGCAGCCCCAGCTTTCAGAACAGCCATTACCGAAACGATCATTTCCAGCGAACGTTCGAGCAAAAGCGCCACCACTTCGCCGTTCCCGACACCACGGGTTCGAAGCGTGCGGGCCAACTGGTTGGCTTTGGCATTCAACTGTCCGTACGTCAGTTGTGCGCCTTTATATACGAGTGCCGTCCGGTCAGGGGAGGCCGCTACCTGCCGTTCAATCATCCATACGACATTTTCTTCCTTAGGGTAATCGGTCGGTTCGGGATTAAATCCGTGCAGAAGCTGCTCTCGTTCTTGCCCTCCCGGCAGACTGTATTCGCCCACCTTCATTTGCGGATCAGCAACGGCCGCCCGCAGAAGGTTCACGTAATGCTCCAGCATCCGGCCAGCCGTCTCTCGCCGGAACAACCGGGTCGCATAGTCCAGGTCGAACCTGATGCCGTCATTCTCCTCCGTTGCCTGAAGCGTAAGATCGAATTTGGCTACCCGGAAATTCGTTTCGTACAGCGACAACTGCGCACCACCGAGATCCGGCAAGGCCTCCATCGCGTTTTGCAAAATAAATACGGTGTCAAAAAGAGGGTTACGGCTTAAATCACGAGGCAGGCTCAATTTGTCCACCAGTCGTTCAAAAGGATAGCTCTGGTGCTCAAACGCTTCTACCGCCTGACTGTACACTTCACGCAGGAGCTTATTGAAGGAATCTCCAAGATCGATCTTGGCACGGATGGCCAGCGTGTTGACGAATAGACCGACGACGCCTTCCAGATCAGCATGATTCCTTCCCGCTGTCGGTGTGCCAACCACGATGTCCTCCTGGCTCGTATACTTGGCGAGCAGCGCATAGTATGCGGACAACAGAACCATATACAACGTCACGCCATTCCGCTCAGCCAACTGTTTTAGCTCTGACGTTATTACAGGGTCCAGCACGGCGGATACCCGATCACCTTCAAAGCTCTGCACCGGCGGACGCGGATAATCGGTCAATAGCTCCAGGACGGGCAATTCGCCACCGAGCGCAGTCAGCCAATAGTCCTCTTCGGCGGCAAAAATCGTTTCCGCCTTCGCGTTCTGCCAGACCGCTACATCTTTATACTGCAAGCGCAGCTCCGGCAGCTGTCGTTCCTCACCGTACAAATAGCCTAGTTCCCGTAGCAGGATAGCGATAGATACGCCGTCGGAAACCAGATGATGCATATCGAAAAGCAGCATCTGCCGTTTCTTCTCCACAGACATCAGTCCAACCCGCAGCAAAGGGGCGCGGCCAATATCGAACGGACGAACGAATGAGGACATCGCCTCTTCTGGAGAACATTCGCCAGCCGGAATCACCGTGAGTTCGAATGAGGCATTATCGTGTATTTTTTGTACCGGGACACCTTCCACGGTTTCAAACGACGTCCGCAGTGATTCGTGACGCCGAATCAGCTTGCGAAACGCTGACTCCAAGCGGCTGATGTCGATACTGCCCTCAATCCATGCCGCAGCCGGCATGTTATATGCGATGCCCGCCTGTTCGAGCTGGCCCGCGATATACAGCCTCCGCTGGGCCAGGGACAGCGGATAGAACGTCTGCGGCAGTGCCGGTTCGATACTGGCAAACACTGTCTCGTCCGACTGCCGGACGTACTCGGCAACTGCCTGCACTGTTGGTGCTCCAAACAAAATGTGAAGCGGCACCTCCACGCCCAATGCCTTATGAATTCGGGACAGCAGCGTCATCGCCTTAAGCGAATGTCCTCCAAGCTCGAAGAAATTATCGAGCATACCGACGCGTTCCGCACCGAGCACCTCGCCCCAGATGTCTGCAAGCTGTTGTTCCGTCTCGTCCGCAGGAGCGACATATTCCGCTCCGCTTGCCACCGTCACCTCAAGCTTCAGCAGTGCTTTGCGGTCTACTTTGCCACTCGGCGTCAACGGAATTTCCTTCAATTCCGCAAAATACGGAGGAATCATATATTCCGGCAGTCTTTTGGAGAGGTGGACTTTCCATTCGTCCGGGGCCATCGGGATGTCCGTTTCCTTCGGAACGATATAAGCAGAAAGCTCATATCCGCTCTCTCCTTGGGGACGGGCCAGTACAACTGCCTTATCCACGCCAGGATGCTGGTGAAGCACAGCCTCAATTTCACCCAGCTCAATTCGGTAGCCGCGAATTTTCACCTGATCGTCGCTCCGGCCGATAAATTCGACATTACCGTCGGGCAGCCAGCGCGCCAGATCGCCAGTTCTATACATCATTCCGTTCGGCACAAACGGGTCAGGGACAAATTTTTGCGCGGTCAGCTCCGGCAGATTCAGATACCCGCGCCCCACGCCGTCACCAGCGATGCACAATTCCCCCTCTACACCTTCGGGTAGTATCTGTCCGAACTGATCCATGATGTACAATCGGTTGCTGCCGAGTGGTTTGCCGATCGGCACATAAGCACCAACAGCTTCCTTCGTTTCGGGCAGATAATCGAAAGAGGCGGCATCGACACAGCATTCCGTTGGGCCGTATACATTCGTGATCTGCGGGTAGACTCCAGCCGCCGCGAACTTATCTAGCAGCTTTTTCACCCCATCGTACGGCAGCGCTTCGCCGCCAATCAGCAGGTGTCTAAGCGGGATGGCTTCCAGCCCCCCCGCTCCGGCAATGATTTGCACATGTGCCGGTGTACCATCGCTGATTTCAATTCGTTGTTTCTTATAGTAGTCCATCAACGTCTTGCCACTTGAAGCATACGAGCGGGGAACGATAAACAGCGTATGCCCGAGCAGCAGCGAAGCAAATACTTGCTGAACCGACGCGTCGAAATGAAACGGTGCCAGCAACGCAATATTCAATCCTTCGCCGTACGCCTTGTAGACACGCTCATGCAGTCCTTCGATCAGATGATGGACCTGACGATGTTCGATCATGACGCCTTTTGGCCTGCCGGTTGTACCGGAAGTATAGATGATATAAGCCAAGTCCCGGGCTGTAACGTCGATGTCCGGATTCTCCGCATTCTTCGTTCCAGCTACCGCAGCCTTGAACTCTATAATCCGCTCCGGGTGTAAACCATATCGGTCGTTTAAAGGCTGGTCGGTGATGATAAACGCCGCACCCGAGTCTTCGACGATGTGGCGAATCCTTTCCTCTGGAAAGTCGGGATCGACCGGAACGTAGGCGTATCCCGCCTTCAGCACGCCAAGAATGGCCACAATGAAACGCTCCGAGCGCTCCATCAGCAGGACAACGGACGTGTCCGGCCCTACCCGTTTGGCGCTCAGCAGGTGTCCAAGCTGGTTCGCCTGCCGGTTCAATTCCTTGTATGTCAAAGACCGCCCCTCGTACACGACAGCTTGCCGGTCGGGGTCTGTCTCGGCCCTGCGCTCTAACAAGCCGTGCAGCGTTTGCCCGCGATCATAAACAATGCCCTCGGCATTGCACAAATTAGGCATCCTTTGCTTGTGCTCTTCCGGCAGCCATGCCAGTTCAGTAATATTTTTATTCGGTAAAGTAGTAACGTCCCAAAGCAAAGTGATAAGCCGCTCATAGATATCCCCGATTTCCGCCTCAGTGAATAAATCACGGCGGTAATCCAGATCGAGCGCAAGACTTCCAGTATCCCATCGTTCTTTGACGTGAAGAGAGATATCATTGACTTCACTTCCGTTAAATATCGGTTCCGTAAAAACAGACAGGTTCTCCAATTGCTGCCATTGCATCACCTGGTATTCCAGAGAGACGCTGAACAGAGGGTCCGCTGAACCATGTTGGGCCCGCAGGTCACTGACGAGTAAATTATACGGATACTTCTGATGCCGGATCACGGCCAGCTGTTCTTTCATCTGCTGACGCACGAAAGTTATAAAGCCCAAAGCATCGTCAATCCGGCACCGCATCGGGATCGTCGATACGAACATACCCATCATCTGCTTTTCTCTCGGTTGAGTACGGTTCCCCATAAATGTGCCCAGCACCTGATCTCTCTTTCCTGTCACCCGATACATGTAAATGTGAAGCACCGACAGGAATAAAGCCAGGATGCTAACCCCGGTTTCGACGCAGAAACGACGAATTTGTTCGTGCAGCTCAGGCGGAAGATCTCTGGATAGCCGCGACGCCGCAATGCCCGCTCTTGAAGCACGGACATTCTTCAACGGAGCGGACTCAGGGAGTTCTGCAAACTTTTGCTCCCAGTACACTTTGTCTTTTTGAAACCGTTCCGATTGAAAATAATCCTGCTCGCTGCTGATGTATTCGATATAGGAAGGCTGAACGGCAGACAGGACTTCTTCTCCTTTCGCCAGCTTTGCACAGGTATTGGCAATTTGGTTGCCCAGCATAACAAGTGAAATACCGTCACTGATAATATGGTGGATTTTTACAAAAAACCAGTTCTCCGTTTCGTTGATTTTGAATACTGTGAATTTGACCAGCTCACTATCGTATAAAGGCATCGGCTTGCGCATCTCCGCTTCTGCCCAGTCACGCAACCTATCACTTTCTCCGTCTCCGCTGGCATCAATCCACTCGATTTCATCAAGAACAGAGTCTGCCACGTACTGGGCAGGTTCGTCGTTATTCACCGTGAACCGGAGCCGCAGCGTTTCGTTGCTTTGGACAACCAGGCGAAAAGCCTCAATAAGCAGAACAGGGTCTATTGCTTTGTCAGAACGGAGTTTCGTGAAGCCTCCTAAATTGGAAATGCCCGTGTCCGGAAAAAACTGCTCAGTATACCAAATCCTTTTTTGGGCTTGAGTGAGGGGATACACCACCATTGTGCTCATTTTTTTCCTCCCATTTTTTCATTTCAGAATGTTAGCAAAATGCTCATTTATGCAATCCAACCTTCGTAATAACGAAATAAATTCAAAAAATATACAGCCTAGACATTGCTTCACGTCTCAGCTTTTCTTGCAGGTGAACCTCACCAAATTTCTACTTTTTTTGTACTTACTCCGTCTTGGCGACTTAAAATAAAACGAGTAAATTATTACAATTATTAGGATTATGTCAAACTCGAAAATCTGTTAATTTTGCAACGCAACCAAGATTTACCTCCTCAATACTTTTATATCGGCAAAAGCACCTATAATTTTACATCTAATCTCAAATTTTTTATAAAACATTAATTTTTTTGAGTTTTTTTCTTTATATTATGTAATTAATTTTAAACGTCCATATTTAGAAGGTAATAGTGGATAATAAAAATAGGTCTCTCTTCTTACTGATTTATCCATTAAGGATAATCAGCTTGGAAGAAAGACCTATTCCTTAGGTCAGAAGACCCAGTTATTGTTAAAGTTGCCTCATATAACTTGTAAACTTCAATTGCTTTTCATTATGGCTATCATGCCTATCAGTGAACCCGCTTGCGCCCAAACCAGCTTTTAAGCACCAAGGTAGCGAGAGCCAGTAGCAGCAGCAACGAAGCCACTGCAAAGGATGCCGAGAACTGATATTCGTTATATAAAATTTCCACATGCAGCGGCAGTGTGTTCGTCTCTCCCCGGATATGTCCGGAGACGACGGACACCGCGCCGAACTCCCCCATGGCTCTCGCATTACATAAAATGATGCCATACAGCAGACCCCATTTAATATTCGGCAGCGTCACCTTCCAAAAAATGCGCCAGCCGCGCGCGCCCAGCATGACAGCGGCTTCTTCTTCCTGCTGTCCCTGGTCCTCCATCATTGGAATGAGTTCTCGCGCCACAAAAGGAAAGGTGATGAACAGCGTCGCCAAAATAATGCCCGGCAAGGCAAATATTATTTTAATATCATGCTCATCCAGCCACGGCCCAAGCCAGCCCTGTGCGCCAAACACCAATACATACATCAGTCCGCCGACGACAGGAGAGATGGCGAAGGGTAAATCAATCAAGGTGACGAGCAAGCCTTTGCCACGAAATTGAAACTTCGTGATCAGCCAAGCGGCGGCTACACCAAATACCGTATTCAGCGGTACCGTTATCGCTGCTACCAGCAGCGTTAGCCACAACGCGGACATGGCGTCCGGGTCCCGCAACGCTTCGATGTATACACTCCAGCCCTGCTTGAGTGCTTCGGTAAGCACGACGATCAGCGGCAGTACCAGCACCCATAGCAAAGCCAGAAAAGCAGCCCCGATCAGCGTCCACTTCACCCAGGGTGCCTCGCTTGTGACCCTGTGGGGCGGTGCGGATGAAGGTACTGGTGCATGAGCAAGCTCCTGCCCAGTTATCGCTTGTGACATGATAATGTCCCCTCCTTAGCATGCGGCTGTACCGCTGCCCTGTATCGTTACCTAGACATTTACATTGGACAATTACATTAGATTAGAAAGCACGACGCCGTGACCAACGTTGAATGCTGTTAATCACAAATAACAGCACGAACGAAATCACCAACAGCATCAGTGCTACCGCCGTAGCTCCTGCATAGTCATTTTGCTCCAGCTTGGACATAATGAGCAGCGGAGCAATCTCGGTCTTCATTGGCATATTGCCGGAGATGAAGACGACAGAGCCGTACTCACCAATACCACGGGCAAAGGCGAGTGCAAAGCCCGTCAGCAGCGGCGGAATTAACTCCGGCAAAATCACGCTGCGAAAGGTACGCCATCTGCCCGCTCCCAGCGTCGCAGCGACCTCCTCCTCGCCCTTGTCCATCTCCTCCAGCACTGGCTGCACCGTCCGCACGACGAACGGGATGCCGATAAACATCAGCGCAAGCGTAATACCTGTCTGTGAATACGCCATCTTCCAGCCCAATGGTTCGAACAGCGAACCGATCCAGCCATTTTGCGCATATAGAGCAGTCAAAGCAACACCCGCAACCGCGGTAGGTAAGGCAAAGGGCAGGTCAATGACCGCATCAAAAATCCGTTTCCCCGGAAACTCATACCGCACCAATACCCAGGCTATCAGTAATCCGAGGAACAGGTCGATCAGCGCCGCAGCCGCGGCACACAAGAAGCTCACCTTGTAGGAAGCCAGCACCCTTACATCCGTTGCTACGTCCCAAAACTTCTCCCACGTCAGTCCGGTTGAATTCAGGAGCAGTGCCGATAAAGGCACCAGCACCACCAGACTGAGGTACAGCACGCTATAACCCATCGTTAACCCGAACCCGGGAAGTACGCGTTTTCGGGTGGCTTGCACTTGACTCATGTTCTGTCCATCCCTCTCTAAAATCCATTCACACTACGTTTGCGATTACATCCTATCCGAATTTACACACCACTTATTTATCAACTGCCGGGTACATAAATCTGGTCAAAAATGCCCTTGTCACTAAAGTGCTTCTGCTGCGTTTCCTTCCACGTTCCGAATACATCCTTCAAGGTTACGAGCTCCATCTTCGGAAATTGATCCTTGAATTTCGCCTTCACGCTATCCAGCGTTGGACGATAATAGTTCTCGGCTGCAATGGTCTGCCCTTCTTCACTGTACAAATATTTCAGGTACGCGTCCGCCACCTCGCGTGTGCCTTTTTTATCTACGACCTTATCGACGATCGCCACTGGAGGCTCAGCCAGAATACTGATGGACGGGTACACGATATCAAATTTATCCGCACCCAATTCCTTCACAGAGAGCAATGCTTCATTTTCCCAAGCAATCAGCACATCGCCAATTCCACGCTCCACAAAGGTCGTCGTCGCCCCACGCGCTCCGCTATCCAGTACCGGTACGTGTTTGTACAGCTCCTGTACAAACTGCTGGGCTTTGGCTTCATCGTTATTGTTTTTCTTGAGCGCATAGGCCCAAGCCGCAAGATAGTTCCAACGGGCTCCGCCTGAAGTTTTGGGATTCGGTGTAATAACTTGCACATCACCCCGGATTAAATCATCCCAGTCCTTAATTCCCTTGGGATTACCCTTGCGCACCAGCAGCACAATGGTTGAAGTGTACGGTGAACTGTTATGCTCATATTTATCTTGCCAGCCCTCTTTAATAAGCCCTTTGTCCTGTAGCGCATCAATATCATAGCCCAGGGCCAGAGTGACCACATCCGCATCCAGTCCGTCCTGCACAGAACGACTTTGCTTGCCAGAACCGCCATGGGACTGCTTGATCGTCACCTTCTGCCCTTTCTCCTTCTCCCAATGCGCGGCAAATGCTTTATTATATGCCTCATACAGCTCACGGGTAGGATCATAAGAAACGTTGAGCAGCTCGACATCCTTGGAGCCGGCAGCTGAGCTACCATCCGCCTGGGTCTCTCCCTTGCTTGCCCCGCAAGCACTTAGCATAATCGTTAAAACCAAAGATAGCCCGAGAATAAGTCCACTTTTCCATTTCCTCTTCATCAAGACACCCCTAATTCTATCTAATTTGTGAAAACACATTCATTTACGCCTGTTATTTACATACCTGTTCAGAAAAAATGGCGGAGAATTCCCTGATGCAGCCCTGATAGGTCAAACCTGTCACGTGGACAGTGTCTGCCTGCTGTTCCTAGAGGTTCTCCGCCACATGGCGTGATCATACTTTAATACTTTAACATACTTTAATACTTTAATTCCTACCCGTTTAGTGAGTTATATAAGTATAATACGAGTGTTTATGAACAATGTCAAACTTTTTTTTGCATGGGCTATGGGTGCTTTGCTCGCTTCAAAAGGGGGGACAGTCAGAAACATCAGAATGTTTCCGACTGCTTGGAGGCATTTTTCAATACGGGGTGTTGCTCAGTTGGCCACGGTTTCAAGATTAATCGAAAAGACTCCAAAAAGCTTCGGATTGTCCGTACCTCTTCTCAACCACATCTCACCCGAGCCAACCATAACTCCTTGGTAATTGACAAACAAATCATCCGTCTTTTGATTCACCAGCGCTTCACGAATCGCATCCGTAAAAATCTGATCATACTTGGCCATGAAATCTTTCTTGTTCGGAATCGTTAGCGACTTCTCGCTATCATTGACACGCAGAGGGTAAAAAATATAATTGGCTACCTTCTCTTTGTCATTGTCGGCAACAGCCTTCTGTAACGCTTTGAACGTGTTCAAAAACGCTTTAGGGTCTTGAATGCCTGCGACCTCAAAAGGATTTTGAGATGAACTGGGGGCTGTCACGGAAGAAGATGCATCCGATGAAGCAGCCGGGGCCGCAGGAGTTGACTTTTGTGTGTCATTGTCGCTGTTTTCTGCATTATGGCTCTCTTTGGCTGCTTTGTCATTTTGGGCTAAACCGCTACGATTCGTGTCAGTTCCGTTCTCCATCACGCTTGTACTGCTTCCGGTATTGCTGGTTTCAGCATTCTTATCCTGGCCGCAGCCGGTAAGAGCTACAAAGGTAAGTGTAAGTAAAATGGCTGTGAGCGACAGCCTACGTGACAGCTTTTGATTACCGAATTCATGTTTTTTGGGCACGACGGGTCATCCTTTCTGCTTCTGCTTTCTGCTCTGACCTATTCTGTTCATTAAGTCTTCAACCGTTCTATTGTAACATAGTAGGCTAATGACCGCATGTTATGCCCTTTCTGGAAGCAGTTTACAGTGTGATATATGCGAAGGTTTTAACGGTTCCTTGCAATCCATCGTCTGTACTTACGTTCAAAATCAGTTCATTCGGGGAGTCGCTTCCAGCTTCAGCCTGTCCTTCCGGCTTTTCAAACAGCAGATCATGGCGTTCTCCCGGCTGCAGCGTTTGTCTAGTAAATCCGCTCGTTGTACCTTGCAAGTCTGATCCATTCGAACGGTTGAGCTTGTATTGTATCGGTTGCTTTCCTGTATTTTTGATGCTGATGTAAAGCTTGTGCCCCTCTTCAAATTTAAAGCTCGTTTCACCTTTTCCTTCAAAATACATTCTTTGATCATGTACGATACGCTTCGTTGTACCTTTCTGCTCACTTTGCGCGTTAAGCGGTACGGCCGGGTGCGTCACGCTCGACGTTGATGTTGAATATGTGTTTGACGGATAGTTGGCAAAAGTGGCATAACCTACGATCGCCCCTGCAACGCCCATCCAAACCCATTTTCCCACCATTTCATGTCCCTCCTTCACAAAAAAAGCCGAACTCATATCTATTATGAGTCCAGCTGTCATATTTTTCAAACCGGATCAAAAGCATCCATCCGGCTGTACTCTTATATTCCCCTAATTAACCAAAGCGCTTATATGTGCAGCGTGTTACGAGACTTCTTCTTATCCAACACACTATAAATCACAAAAATAATGAGATAGACCGCAATCAACAAGGTAGAGAACAAATACATTGTACTGTAAGAAGTTAATCCCGCAACAGCCCCCAAAACCAGCGATCCGCCCCCGATTCCCAAATCGAAGAAATTGTAAAATGAACCTACCGCATCCTCCCGTTCATGTTCTCCTACTACACTGATGGCCCATGCCTGCAAGGCCGGGAAAATAGCGCCAAAACTCAAGCCGTACAGTACGGCGGCGATCAGAAATTGCAGCTCTGTGCGCGATGTGGCGACCATAATGATTGCGGCAATGAGCACAATCCCGGCGGGGATCAGGATATAACCCGGACCTCTGGTATCGTAGATTTTACCGGACACCAGTCGAACGAGGAAGCTTGCCATCGCTACTGTAAAGAAGAACCAGGCCGCATTGCTGAATCCCTGCTCCTTGGCAAACAAGGCCACAAAAGACATCACGCCGCCTGCCACCACACCCACCAGCAGTGCAAGACAGGATTGCAGCAGCACTCTTTTTTCAAATAACTTAAAAGAAGCCTTTGTTCTTTCCTTCCTGATACCCACCGTTGTCTTGGTAGAATGGCGGCGAACCCATGCGCTCATGACAAGCGACAGCAACAATATCCCTGCTCCTGTGGAAAATAGCCCGTTAAAACCCGCTGCATGCAGCATCCATATGCCAATCAGCGGCCCCACAGAAATCGCTACCGTCTCCCCTACGCCAAAATAGCCCATCCCTTCCCCCATACGCCGAGAAGGCAATTCATCCGATGCAGAGGTCGCATATAGCGTGCTGGCGATACCGAATCCAAACCCATGCACCAACCGGAACACTAGCAGCAGGGCCAAGCTGGTTGAAAACATGTAGCTCCCCGTGGCCAGCATGCAAATCATAACCCCGATAATAAGGACATACTTCCTGTTCATAAGCTGAATCAGACTGCCTGAAAAGGGACGAATCAAAATAGCTGAGCACATAAACACACCGGTCACCAACCCGATCTGCGCCGGACTACCGCCCAAACTTTCTACAAATAATGGCAGCGTGGGCATCAGCATTTCGAAGGCCATAAACAGCAATGCATTGGAAATCATCAAAAATATAAAGTTTCTCGACCAAAAGGATTCTTTGCCTGACACAACCGTTTTCCTCCAATTAAAATGATGTTTGTCTTCTGATACCGCCTGTTTTCACTCACTCAGCTCTGAATCAGTCCATGCCAGTAAACATCCCAGGAGCTTTCCAGACGCGAATCGAAATTGGCGGTTCCGTTATACACAAGCTCTACCAGCATGCCTTCGATTAAGTTCATATAAGCTGTTGCGGCAGACCGGGCTGGCACACGCAGCTTTACCGACGTTTCGGCCGCGATCCGCTCATACACCAAATTCGTCTTATGCTGGACATAGCGTGTAACCATCGCCTGAATTTGGGCTTCCAGATTAGACGGTATCAGAAAGCCGACATACAGAATCAAACGCAGATTCATGGCGCTCTCATACCGTTCCTTGAATTCGGTGATGAGCCCCCGCAGCACAGCTTCAAGCGGCCGCCCGGCTTGCTCACGAAAATAACGATCCAGCTCCAGAATCTCCTGGTTCACCGCATCGTCAAATATGTCCAGGAACAAATCATCTTTGCTTTTAAAATGGTTGTAAATAGACTGCTTCTTTATCCCTACCTCATCTGCAATCAATTGCAGAGATGCAGCATCGTATCCCTTTCTCGCAAATTGAAGCAAACCAGCTGTTTTGATTTTTTGTAGTGTCATGTCTTTACCTCCCTTACGAACGTTCGTCAGTTTGTGAATTCAGTATACTACGCTCTTGCTTAAATAAACAACATTTTTCATCTAAGCACATTTCGCCCTAAAAAAATGAAAAAGCCGGAGCCCCCCTGAATTATGGGGCCCCGACTCTATCTGCCATTCTATGAAATCTTGAATGGATTCAGCCTACCTTGTACTTATTCTGTCACCGTTCCGTAGATCAGCACTGGCGCTTCCGCATGATCCGCAATCCGAATGTTCGCGTAGATTTTCTCCAGTACTTGGGCTACGTCTTCACGGTTCGCATGGATGGTAACCAGCGAATCGCCTTTTTGAACCGCATCGCCAACCTTTTTGTTCAGCATCAAGCCGACAGCCAGATCAATCTCGGATTCTTTGGTCGCACGTCCTGCTCCAAGCAGCATCGCAGCCGTACCGATCTCGTCTGCCACGATTTCGGCCACTACACCATCCTGCTTCGCTGGTACTTCAATGCGATACTGTGCCTGCGGCAAGCGTTCAGGATGATCCACTACAGAAGCGTCTCCGCCCTGATTGGCAATAAACTCCTTGAATTTTTCCAGTGCTTTGCCGTTGCGAATGACTTCTTTGAGCTTTGCTTCCGCGTCTTCGAGGGAATCTGCTTTCCCGGCCAAAAAGACCATTTGGCTGCCCAAGGCCATACACAGCTCTTCCAGATCTTCAGGTCCTTCACCGCGCAGTGTATCAATCGCTTCCTTGACTTCCAGCGAGTTGCCGATAGCCAAGCCGAGTGGCTGACTCATATCGGAAATAACCGCCATCGTTTTGCGACCGACATTGTTGCCGATGCTCACCATCGCATGTGCCAGTTCTTTGGCATCGTCGACTGTTTTCATGAACGCGCCTGCACCTGTCTTGACATCCAGTACGATGGCATCGGAACCGGCCGCGATTTTTTTACTCATAATCGAGCTGGCAATCAGCGGAATCGAGTTGACCGTTGCCGTAACGTCGCGCAAGGCATACAGCTTTTTGTCCGCAGGTGTCAGGTTGCCGCTTTGTCCGATGACCGCAATTTTGCTGCGGTTCACTAGCTCCACGAACTCATCCTTGCTGATTTCTACGTGGAAGCCAGCAATCGCCTCCAGCTTGTCAATCGTTCCCCCGGTATGTCCGAGGCCGCGGCCTGACATTTTTGCTACCGGAATATCCAAAGCCGCTACAAGCGGAGCCAGTACCAGCGTTGTCGTATCGCCTACACCGCCAGTGGAGTGCTTGTCGACCTTCACACCTTCAATCGCGGACAAATCAATGGTATCACCGGAATGAACCATCGCCATCGTCAGATCAGCGCGTTCCCGCTCGGTCATATCTTGAAAGAAAATGGACATCGCCAATGCACTGACCTGATAGTCAGGAATTTCCCCCTGAGTGTAGCCTTGGATAATAAAATTAATTTCCTCCGTACTCAGTTCTTTTCCGTCACGTTTTTTTGCAATCAAGTCTACCATTCTCATATGTCATTTCTCCTCACTGTGCGTATGATCCTTACAGGGATATTGCTGTATCGAGTGCAACTTCCATCATATCTTTAAAGGTCGTTTGCCGTTCTTCCGCCGTCGTTTCCTCACCTGTCAGCAAATGATCGCTTACGGTCAGAATCGTCAGCGCGTTAACACCAAATTTGGCTGCCAGCGTATATAATGCCGAAGTTTCCATCTCCACACCCAGCACGCCGTATTCCATCAGCTTTTGCACCACTGATTTGTCATCACGGTAAAAGCTGTCCGAGCTGAATACGTTGCCGACATGCATGTTCAGGCCTTTGGCAACACCACGATCATAAGCGCCCTTCAAAAGCTGGAAGCTGGCAATCGGCGAATAGTCATAGCCGCCAAAGATATGGCGGTTCATGCCGGAATCCGTACAGGATGCCTGTGCCAAAATAACGTCACGAACATGCACATGCTCCTTCATCCCGCCGCATGTACCTACACGGAACAGGTTTTTCACGCCGTATTCGCTGATCAGCTCATTGACATAAATACTGATGGACGGTAGTCCCATCCCAGTTCCCTGTACAGACAGGCGTTTGCCTTTATACGTACCTGTAAAACCGAGCATGCCGCGCACCTCGTTGTAACAGGTCACGTCTTCCAGATACGTTTCAGCGATAAATTTCGCCCGCAGCGGGTCTCCTGGCAGCAAAATCGTTTCTGCAATCTCTCCTGGTTTAGCTCCAATGTGTACACTCATTGTTCTATTCCTCCGTCCCATTTGTCCGTGATTATACGATTATTGAAGCTCTGCCAAAAAGCTTGTTCCGTGTTCCGGCAGTTTTACACCGAAGTTTTCCGCTACCGTCGCTCCAAGATCCGCAAACGTTGTACGGAGCGCAAGCTCCTTGCCTCCAGCTGTAAAACGCGGGGAATACACCAGCAATGGCACATATTCACGGGTATGATCTGTTCCCCGGTATGTCGGGTCATTCCCATGGTCCGCGGTGATAATCAGCAGATCGTCAGCCGTCAATTTGGCGAATACCTCTGGCAGACGGGCATCGTAATCGTCCAGGGCTTGACCATATCCCTGCGGATTGCGGCGATGGCCGTAGAGCGCATCAAAATCCACCAAATTCAAGAAGCTTAATCCGGTAAATTCCTCATCCAGCGTCGTGACCAGCTTATCCATACCGTCCATATTGGATACGGTGCGGATCGCTTTTGTCACACCCTCGCCGTCATAAATGTCGGAGATTTTTCCCAAAGCGATTACATCCAGACCTGCATCCTTCAGCTCGTTCATCGTAGTGCGGCCAAACGGCTTGAGCGCATAATCATGACGATTGGAGGTGCGGGAGAAGTTCCCTGGCTCGCCTACGAACGGACGCGCAATAATGCGGCCGAGCATGTACGGATCTTCCAGCGTGATTTTACGGCAGAACTCGCAAATCTCGTAAAGCTCCTTCAAAGGTACAACTTCCTCATGCGCCGCGATTTGCAGCACCGAATCCGCAGATGTATAGATGATGAGCGCTCCTGTCTTCACATGTTCTTCGCCCAGCTCATCAATGATTTCCGTTCCGCTGGCAGGCTTGTTGCCAATAACTTTGCGGCCTGTATGCTCCTGAATGCGCTGAATCAGCTCATCCGGGAAGCCACCCGGGAATACGCGGAAAGGAACCGCAATATTCAAGCCCATGATCTCCCAATGCCCGGTCATGGTATCCTTGCCGTTGGACGCTTCCTGCATTTTGGTGTAATACGCCAGCGGCTTCTCAGCTGCTTGTACCCCTTCTATAGGACGAATGTTGGACAGACCCAGCTTTCCCATATTCGGCATGTTCAGACCGCCGCGCTCGCGGGCAATATGACCGAGTGTATCTACATCGTAATCATCAAACTTGGCTGCATCCGGCGCTTCGCCGATCCCAACCGAGTCCAGCACGACCAAGTGAATGCGTTTAAATTTAGGCATCATAAAAATCCTTTCCTGACTTGCTGTTTTTTTTACAAAAACAACCCTGCAATCGTTGCCGACAGCACGCTAACCAGCGTTGCCCCGTACAACAGCTTCAGACCAAAGCGGGCCACCACATTTCCCTGCTTTTCATGCAGACCCTTCACCGCCCCGGAAATGATACCGATGGATGAGAAGTTGGCAAAAGATACGAGGAATACGGATACGATCCCGATCGTACGCTCAGACAAGCCTGTTTGCTTGGTCAGATCCAGCATGGCCACAAATTCGTTGGATACAAGCTTGGTAGCCATAATGCTGCCCGCCTGAACCGCCTCGCTCCATGGAATCCCCATGACAAAAGCGAACGGTGCAAACACATAACCAAGCAACCCCTGAAAGCTAATTCCAAACAGCCAGGCGAAAATGCCATTAACCATGGCGATCAGCGCCACAAATCCAATCAGCATCGCTGCTACAGTTATGGCGACTTTGAAGCCGTCCATAATATACTCGCCGAGCATTTCGAAAAAGGACTGCTTTTCTTCCTCTCGAACCTCCAGCAAATCGTCTTCCTTTTCAATCTTGTACGGATTAATAATGGAAGAGATAATAAAGCCGCCGAACAGGTTCAGCACCAATGCGGTAACCACATATTTGGGGTTCAGCATCTGCATGTAAGCTCCTACGATCGACATGGATACGGTGGACATCGCAGATGCGCACAACGTATACAGCCGATGTTTTGGCAGAAGACCAATTTGCTTCTTAACGGAAATAAACACCTCGGATTGACCCAAGATAGCCGAAGCTACAGCGTTGTAGGATTCCAGTTTACCCATTCCGTTTACTTTGCTCAAGATAACACCGATATATTTGATGATGAACGGCAGGACTTTAATATATTGCAGAATCCCGATCAGCGCGGAAATGAACACGATCGGCAGCAATACATTGATAAAGAATGGTGCCGCCCCCTCATTTGTAATCCCGCCAAACACAAAATTGATCCCTTCACCCGCATATTTGAGCAGGCTGCCAAACGCTTCTGCGAACCCACCGACCAGAAACTCGCCAATCCTTGTATTCAGCAACACAAAAGCAAGCGCCGCCTGCAATACAACCATAACCACCAGCGGACGATATCTGATTTTGCGCTTGTCGCTGCTGGCGATGTAAGTCAGTCCAAATACAACGAGCAGCCCCACTAAAGCGATGATATATTTCATTTTATTATCCCCCTTATTACATTAAGCGCTTACATCATCTATAAAAAGAACGCGCTCCCGAAAGAGGCATTCTTTTTTTTATTTTCCCAAATCCGAGGGACGAAAAGCACCCGGCAGCAGTTTTTCCATCGTCCACTCTTCCGTGTTGCCATGAAGGTTTGTCAGATATATTTTGGTATCTGAATGTGCAAATTCGGAAATGACCTGACGACAGGCTCCGCATGGAGATACAGGCCCTTCCGTGTCTGCAACAACCGCAATCGCATCAATTTTACGACAGCCTTCGGATACCATTTTGAAAATCGCCGTCCGTTCTGCACAATTGCATAAGCCGTAGGAGGCATTTTCCACATTACATCCACTGTAAATCGTGCCATCGCTACCGAGAACCGCAGCACCGACTTGAAAATTCGAATACGGAATATATGCCTGTTTACGCGCCTCAAGCGCTTCCTGAATCAATTGATCCTTCATCCGCGAATCCCTCCATGACTTTAAATGAACTTAGTAGGAAGATGTAGACTGCTCGCCCTCGATGATTTTCACACCGGAACTTGCACCGATCCGACTTGCGCCTGCTTCTACTAATTTTTGCACGTCTTCCAGACTGCGTACGCCGCCAGAAGCTTTAACCCCAATTTCAGGTCCTACTGTTTTGCGCATCAAGGCCACGTCTTCCACAGTAGCTCCACCTGTAGAGAAACCTGTCGAGGTTTTCACAAAATTCGCTCCTGCTTTGACGGACAGCTCACATGCCAGTACCTTCTCTTCGTCAGTCAGCAGGCTAGTTTCGATGATAACTTTGACCAGTGTGCCGGCAGCAGCTTCCACGACCGCACGAATATCCTGCTCAACGAGCTGTAGATCACGTGCCTTCAAGGCGCCAATGTTAATAACCATATCCACCTCAGTCGCACCGTTAGCAATAGCATCCTTCGTTTCAAATGCTTTCGTTGCCGACGTGTTCGCTCCCAGCGGGAAACCGATAACCGTGCAGGTGGCTACGCCCGTGCCTGCGAGTTGTTCTGCTGCATATGCTACCCACGCCGGGTTTACACATACGGAAGCAAATTGGTATTTTTTGGCCTCAGCGGTTAATTTCGTGATTTCATCCTTTGTCGCATCTGCGCGCAACAATGTATGGTCGATTAATGCTGCAATGTTCATATCTAAAAGCTCCTTTATTTGATAAATAGTGTGAAGACAAATGTCCTTTATTTCTGGTGATGAGGTCATCATAGCACGACTTTGAACATATGTAAAACACAATTTGAAATTATGTTCAAAGCTATTCATGAGACAGTCACCTACAGTTCACATTACCCTGTAGACGCACGCCAAAACCGGATGTTTACACCGAAATGAAGCCAGATGCTTTATTGCAATAGAGCTTGTGCCGTAAACTGATCCGTCACCAGAATATTCGCGTACTTGCCGCGCAAGGATGCCCGGATAGCCTCCACTTTGCGCTGTCCACCTGCTACGAGAATAGCCTTTTCCTTCTTGCGCAAATCTGGCAGATCAATGCCGACGGTACGGCTGTTGATTTCGTCACTGCATATATTGCCCTCATCGTCAAAAAAGCGTGAGCAAATATCGCCCTTGCCGATTTTTTGCAGCAGCTTCTGTTCCTCCTGGTTAAAATACCCCAGTCTGAACAACAACGCATCCTCCTTGACCGTTCCCACCGTAAACACGGCAATGTTCGCCTGCTTGCCAAGTTCAATGATCCGCTGGATGTGCCGATCCTGCTCAACCATTTTCTTAACAGCCTTACTATCAAAAATCACAGGCAGCGGCAAATACCGCGCAATCGTGTGAAAGGCTTCCGCGAACAAGTTCACCGTCTCCACGGCATAGGTGTTGACATGCGAATGGCTCACGCCTCCCTTGAGCTGAACCACCTCAACCCCCTTAACCTGCTTTTGCTGGAGATGGAGTGCCACTGCATGCATTGTCGTTCCCCACGTCACCCCAATAATATCCGCATCTTGTACCATTTCATGCAAATAATCGGCTGCCTTTTTGCTAATATGCTTTTTGATCTCCTGATATTCATTTACTGGCGAGTAGCAAACCAGCACGGTATCCAGCCCGTATTTCTTTTTGACCTGCTCTCCAAGCGCATCCATATCCTCCATGGGATCAACAATACTGATCCGCACGTATCCCTGTTCCTTGGCAGCCTGAAGCAGCCGCGATACCGTAGGACGTGAAACCCCGAGCCTGACCGCGATATCCTGCTGGCTATAGTCGTTCAGATAGTATAATCTGGCTGCCTCGATACTTAATCGCTGCTTTTCATGATCCATTCTACCTCAACCCGCTTATCTTAAAATGTAGTGCCATCACCTGAATTGCTCTTTTGGAAGATTTAACTGCTAGTTTGTGATATTCTGTGATTAACTGAAACAGTTTTACCGCATCCTCAACTTTATAGTTCCATGTGTCAAAACGCAATAGCTAACCCGTTGTACCGTCACTTCACAACAACCTGTAGTGGACTTATTTGAATATGTAAGGAGAATGGCAATGTCTGAGTTTATTGTGTGCAGTCTGGCGGACAAAAAGTTCGCTTTAAACTTTCTGGAAGTGGAAGAAGTTATGATTGCCAAGAAAGGGACACCGCTTCCCTTTTCCGAGGCGTGGCATGAAGGGATGGTCACCATCCGTGACAGCGTATTTACGATTCTTAATTTACGAAAAAAACTATTTCTTCCCGCTTCAAGCGAGTCCTCTGAGGATAAAATGATTTTGCTTAGCCGGGCGAAAATTGCTCTGGTCGTCGATCAGGTGGAAGATACGGCTTCTGCCGAGGACAGTCAGTTACAAAGCAATGAGGAAGAGTGGCAACGCGAGCTGTTCCCTACCGTGCTGGAGCATCATGGTGCCCTCATTCCGGTGCTGAATATGGACGCCTTTCTCGCTTCCACCAAAACCAGCTAAAAGCCTGCATGCAAAATACTCCCGAGCCTTGAGCCAGAATGCACTCATCGCTCGGGAGTATTTTCGATTATTGAAGTTCTTTTGTTGGAGTTCTTATCCTTCTTTCATCTGAACCAGCGTATTCAGCTGCTCCAGCAACGTATTTCCGCCAGTCAGCGAAATCGTGCCGATCTTCTCGCAGATTTTTTCCAGGAACTCCAGCTCTTTGAGACGATAGAGAGTAGCGTTTTCGTCCATCAGCTTGGCCGTATTGAGCAGACTGCGAGTGGATGCCGTCTCTTCGCGGCGTGTGATGAGGTTGGCTTGCGCCTTCTTCTCTGCCAGCAACACCGTATTCAAAATATCCTTGATTTCCCCCGGCAAAATAATATCCTTCACCCCAGCCGACATAAAGGTCACTCCGTATTCGCCGCTCTGCTCATTCAGTCGAGTCAAGACATACTGAGCAATCTCCTGCTTCATTTTCAGCAAATCATCCAGCTTCATGGTGCCAACGTATTCACGCAGCAACAGTTGGAGCATAATATACATTTGCTCCTCGAATGCCCGAAACTCCAATGCCCGCAGCGGGTCGATAATACGGTACTGACAGACGAAGTTGAGGCGCAACGTGATTTTATCCTCTGTCATGATTTCCTGTCCCATCAAATCCATCTGCTGCTGGCGCATATCGATCGTTTTGATCTCTGTGTTTACCGTAGACATCCAGAAATAATACTTGCCTGGCTTCAGTTCCCCTTGCAGGACGTTATCATAATACAGAAAGCCCAACTCATAGCTGGCTACCTGAAGCGCCTTCCAGAAGCCTGGTGTCTTGGACAAAAAGGCTTGCCCCAATGCCTTATCAATCGCAGGCTGCCGAGTATCTGCATGAACAAAGCGATGCTCCTTGAGCACGTTCCAAAACGCATATTTTCCTGCCGTCAGCAGCTCCACAAACTTATTATCCTCATAATGCAGCACATATTCGTAGTCCTCAACCTCCACAACATCCAATTGCTCCAGCAATTGTGGATCGCTCAAGAACAGGCGAATGTCATAGTCTGGTACAAAAAACGATTCACCTACATTCAAAATTTCAACCGTTTCCTGCTGAAATGTCTTCAACAAGTAAGTCCCTGGCAGCAGCAGCTTGTGGTAGCTCCCCTTTTTGAACAACAGTCCGCGTTCATCGGATTTAATCGTTACTTTCTTAAACATCAGTATCACTCCTAATAGTTAAAATCCTCAACTTAAAAGAGTGTTTTTTCTATGTGTGGCGGCTCCGCGATCCATTTGATCTTCCGATCGCTGTTGCCCGCCTTAAAATCAACACACTTTTAAAATGAGGATTTTTTATTTTTATTCGTTGCAGTAAGGTTAGTAACCCTTGCAGAGCATCCCTCCGGTTCGGAGGGCGGGGCCAAGCTTAAGGAAAAAGGAAGGTGCCACCTGCTCCGGTGTTCTGGAGATAGAATTCATCAGCCCAACATCGACTGTGAATCACTATTCCCCGAAGCCTCGGGCCATGTCGGCGCTTGCTCTCTCCGGTATCTGCTGGTCGCATAGCCATCGCTCCGGCATCTGTCATCGAGACCAGACATGGGATGCTCTTATCCGGGTCTTTTCATCGTTTTTATTCGACCATTCGAATACTCTACCAGAAGTCGCGTGGAAGGCGATTGGGAATCGAACCCTAATTGTTGGTGGATACGCAAGATTTACAGGATACCTGACCCGATGAGGGCAGGCACTGCGGGACCTTTGGAAATCCTCGCCTCGGTAATATCTTCCTGCATCAGCCTTTATCATTATCACGCACATCCATCCTCGCGAACATGGCGAAAGTATTACGACCCTGTAAAAAATCAAAAGACACGGGAGAAGCACATGTGCTTCCCTCGTGTCTTTCTTTATATTGCTGCTATCGCGTTCTGATCTTAGGTCTCTAATGATTAGCCTATTGATGGGTATAACTTGCCTTAGGGGTGTCTTGTGCCAATTCATTTTTTTCATAGGTGAGCCAGTAGCTGATGACCTGGCCGGATGAAAGTCCACTGACCTTTTGTTCCCAGACTCCATTGTTGTTCGTCATGTGATGATTCATTTGATCGCCACCGGACACGGTATAGTGGACATCCACATATGTCGATGTACTCTCCGGCTGGAACGTAATCAACGCCTCGGTAGCGGAAATTTTGGAGATCCCTGTCGTTGTAGGGGCAGCCTGATGTGTATAACTCGCCTTAGAGGTGTCATATTGCGCTCCCGCTTTTTCATAAGTAAACCAGTAGCTGACGACCGTCCCGTTGTCGAGACCTGTAACCCGTTGTTCCCAAATGCCATCGTTGTTTGTCATCCGATAATTAAGCTGTTCACCACCGGACAAAACATAATGCACATCAACATAGGCGGAAGCTGTTTTGGGTGTAAATTGAAGCAGTGCTTCACGATCGCTGACAAAACGGGCTTGTGCGGTATAATCGTCCGTTTCTTCGCCTCCGTCATTGCCGCCAGATGCTGCCTCTGTAGTGACCTCTACAGCATTGCTGGCCTCAGACAGGTTCCCGGCTGCATCGCGAGCCTTAACGGTAAAGCTGTACGTGGTAGCTGCCTTCAGTCCTGTAATTGAAGTGGAAGTACCACTTATCTCTGTCGCCTGAGTTCCGTCCTTATAAACGATATAACCTGTAACGCCAACATTGTCTGTGGCTGCATCCCACTCCAGAGTGACCTTTGAAGCCGTTTTGCTCGCAGTCCGCACATTTGCCGGGCTGGATGGAGCCTGTGTATCAGGCTCGGTATTGCCGCTATCACTTCCATTTCCGACATTAAAGCTGTTAGGCTGTACGGTAATGCTGTGTCCATCCGAGAAGGTTACTTTTTCAACCTGGTTGGTAAAGTTGTAGGCCACATAGGTTTTCACCCCGTTTTTATTGAAAACGCCATAACTCGGTGTATTGGCAGTGACGCTGCGGTCGAGGTTGCCGATTGAATCCAAATTGTAGATCCAGTGGTAGGCATTTGCCTTGGAATTCCCCGCTTCCGGTGTCATGGATGCTGCGCGTGCACTGAATTTGTCCTTGGCCTCGGACGGATCCGAGATCGCTCTGTACATGTACACTATATCTTCCCACGGACTAAAATTCCCACCGCTCTTTTTCAGCAGATCGTTATAATTTTTAGCCGCATACTCTGGATATTCCGTCAAATAAAGAGATCCAGAGGTGATTGGAAGCCAGTTGATACCGTGTACCTCTGCGGGATTACTGGTCCACCATGTTGCATTCCCTACCGTTTTACCGCCCCAAATCATGCTTGCCGTCGCGCTTTGCATGCCTGCAGGGTTGTTTGTGCCATTCACATCAAACCAATATTCGTTAATCGCATTCATTTCCGTTGTATATAGATAAATACCTAAATCGCGAATTTTAGTATTTCCTGTGGCCTCGCCCCATAAAATAACGCCAGCCCAGGCATTCATCGCCTCTGAGGAGGATTCATTGTTGTTGCCATCGCCAAATTTGGCATGTCCAGAAGCCCAAGTATGCCCGGCATAAGGATCAAAATTACGCAAATACGGAAATTTCGAATCAGATCTGTCGGTATTGGCAATGTCGCGAATGAGCAGATTCACCATTTGCCCCCATTGGGAATCGGATGCCCAGTTCTTGTCCACACGTGCAATTTCAGCCGCAGCCTTAATAAAGTAGCCATAATGGAAATGATGGTCATTTAATTCTATTGCACTGCCAAAGCTGTCGGGATAACCGATCAATGTCCCCCAATTGCTGTTATACGCAAATAGACTGGAGCCTTTCAGATTCCCCGAGCTATCACTGGCCTTAAACCAGTCCTGCAGCCGACTTTTGATCTCACTGCGGAACTGGGTCGATGCTGCCGTATTGCCAACCTGGTCAGCAATCGGTGCCAAAGCTGCCAGCTTGCCCAGGCGTTTTCCAGTCCAGTACGTGTCCCCATCGCCGGAGTAGTTTTCCGCTTTCGCTTCGTTTACATAGTTATTGAGCGTATTTTTATCATAAGACCCCAAGTCGGGCAGGGAAGGAAGTACCCCTGAAAATTTCATCTTCGTTTGAAAAGAAGTACCTTCTGCCGTTTTCATCAGACCGCGTACAGACTTATACGTGTAGTCAAGCAGAGGCTGTGATGAATTTTTCCACTGATGCGGATACAAGGCAAAAATAGTACCGTTTTGTGTACCTTCCTTCGCTGTTGTTGTAACATTAAAAGTAGTCGTTACCTCGGCAGAGCCTTCGTTATAGCTGAACTGCGCTTTGGAGTCTGTAACGAAAGAATAGGCGTATTGCTGGAATTTGTCCAAGGTCTCCGCTGTTTTGTCAGGCAAAGCCGCCACTGTAAAATAGTTTTTCCCGTTCAGTTGATTAGTCAGTGCTTTCGTTCCCAAGCCGGACCAGGTACTGCCGGAAGGACCGAACAAGCCATAGTGTGAGCCATTGATCGTAATGCCAAGCACAGAGGAGTTGGCTGATCCGGACCAGACCTCAGGTGCCTCATTAAACGAGAGCTTGGGATTGCCGCCGCCAAACTCAAAATAAACATATGGGGAACCATGTCCGTAGGTAGCGCTCATTTTGCTGCTTCCGCTTTGAAATAATGATTTAACAAACCAATCGCTAAAGCCGTCTACCTTGGCATCCGGAAATGAAGCAGCTGCAGAATGACCAATGGTAAAATCGTTCTTTTCATCCATCCAGCCTGCTACAAATCCCGGATTGACAGTAATTTTCCCGCTCGGGTTAAAGATGCGCAAGCCATCTTGCTGATTTTTCAAGGCAATGGGGTGGGGGTATTGGGCCTCAGAATGAGACACCCAAGCCAGACTGCTCCACCAGTCATTGGTAGGCATCGCGCCGGTTACATTGGCTGTTTTGTAAATTTCGTTTTGCGGACTAGATACTCCGGCAGGCAGTGTCGATGAATATGAGCCAGCACCTTGCGTAACCTCCCCCGAAAAGGCTTTAGTAGAAACTGGCGCAGCTAAACATATCAAGCTGACACTTAACAAGCATAACAACTTTTTTTTCATAATTTTCATCCTCCTTTATATTCTTTAATTCCTTACACCGATCCTCCTCTCAAGTCTTTAATCCCTTATGCTGCAATGGTTTTCCCATTCCTTCCAATCGGGATTCGACTACATTGTGCTCCATCCCGATTTCCAGGTCAATCCTTTTGTCGCTATTTTTCGACTAAATGAGGCGAAAGACCCCGAAAAAACATAAAAGAAAAAGGACGAAAGTCCCGAATATACGCAATTATGTTATGTGGTTTTTTGGAGATTTCCAAGAAAATCGTCGTTTCGTATTTTCGTATTAAAAGCGTAATTAAACACGTAAATGCGACTTAAGGACTAGTCGATTCAAACATTGCAGCTTGGCTTTCTTTCACCCCATAAAACATTCACACCATCAGGTATTCATTGCATGAGTTATTCATCCCATTAACCATTCGCCCGATAAATCGTTAAGTATAAAAAAAAAGACCTTCCAGGCCCTTTTTAGCCCTTCAGATCCTCGATTTGATCTTTATGTAGTAATCTTTGAATCTTTAAGTCTTTAGTCTTTAGTCTTTAGTCTTTAGTCTTTAGTCTTTAGTCTTTAGTCTTTAAGTATTAAATCTTTAAGCCTCTAAGTCCTTTCGTCCTCCCCCATGCTCCACCACATTTCGGAAAAATGAGTGACTTTGCGGCGGGCAGCAGCGGAGCGGAGGGGTTGAATCTGGAGAAGCTTATGCGTTCGCCTTTGCCCCTGAATTTTAACCCTGTAAGGGGTTATTCAATCCAAAAAATTCAGGGGCAACAGCGATCGGAAGATCAACCCCTTCGCGGAGCGCCTTCCCCCGTAAAGAACTCACTCATGATTCCCGCCCAAAATACCCTTCTATCTTCAAATCCACACCAACCTGCGTCACGCTCAAATCTTGCAACCCAACCGCATCGCTCATCGCGGATACACCTTCGCCTCCCAAAAAGCCCGGGGCTGCGCGTCCTCCAACCAGCTTCGGCGCAATATACAGGACAAGCTTGTCTGCCAGTCCTTGCTGAACGAACGAAGCGTTCACCTCGGCACCGCCTTCCACGAACACTGAAGATACCTCGGCTGCACCCAAAATATCCAGCATTTGCGGCAGATTAACCCGATCACTGCTTTCATTCTGTGTCGGATATACCTTTACACCCAGTTGCTCCAGTTGGCTTCGCTTGCCTTCATCATAAGCGCGTCCTGTAAATATCCAGGTAGGCGCTTCTCCATCTGTAATGACACGAGCATCCAATGGAATACGCAGCGTGCTATCCAGAATGATACGAATCGGATTCCTTCCTTCCGGCAGGCGCGTCGTAAGCTGCGGATTATCGTGAATCACGGTCTGCACACCGACGAGAATGCCCACATGCTCGTGACGAAGCCGATGCACATCCTCCCGTGCCGCCTCAGACGTGATCCATTTGCTTTCCGAGGTCCGGGTGGCAATTTTACCATCCAGCGTCACCGCCGATTTGATCGTAATAAAAGGACGCTTGCTCACAATATATCGGTTAAACACTTCATTCATGCGGATGGATTCCTGCTCACATACGCCGACGATGACCTCGATGCCCACATCTTTCAAAATCTGGACCCCTCTGCCCGAAACCAGCGGATTCGGGTCCAGCGCAGCAATTACCACGCGGCGAATGCCAGCCTGTACAATTGCTTCTGCACACGGGCCTGTCCGTCCGTGATGGGAGCACGGTTCCAGCGTTACATAAATCGTTGCTCCCCGAGCATGCTCACCTGCCATACGCAAAGCATGAATCTCCGCATGTGGCTCACCAGGCTTCAAATGAGCACCGATCCCGACAATACGACCGTTGTTAACAATCACTGATCCGACGAGCGGATTCGGTTCTGTTTGCCCTTTGGCGCTTCTGGCATTTTCCAACGCCAGGCGCATATATTTTTCGTGAGTGGTCTGAGTACTCATAGAACCTCCCTGAAATCGAAATCCCGCAAATGGCCGGACCGTTCCACTTTTGTATTCAAATACCGTTCATTATATTGCGATACATCGCCCCACAGCGGCATACGCCCCGCCACATTCATACCTGATTTCTTCAAGGCATCCAGCTTTTTAGGGTTATTTGTAATCAAAGTGACCGGTTTTTGTCTCAGGTGACGCAGCACATTAATAGCATCCACATAATTGCGGGTATCATCTTCAAACCCCAATTGATGGTTGGCTTCAACGGTATCCATGCCCTCTTCCTGCAAAATATATGCCATGGCTTTGCTAAACAAGCCGATCCCGCGACCTTCATGATTGGCCAGATAAAACAACGCGCCCGTTCCATGCTCCACAATCATTTTCATCGATTGGTGAAGCTGAAATCCGCAATCACAACGCTTGCTGCCAAAAATATCTCCAGTATGGCAAATACTATGCATACGAACAAGTGCATTTTCCGACTGTTGAAGATCGCCATACACCAATACACTTGACTGTTGTCCCTCTGCCAAATTCAGTGTCGACAATCGCTTCACAATCGTGTCAGCGGTCGCGTTCAGCAAGTCCTGACGATCAGCCTCATCCCGCACAGGCAACCAGCAGTACCATTGGAAAACTACGGTTTCCCCTTCCAAATTGACTGGCAGTTTGATGGGTCCTACCAAAATCGTCGAGGATTGCTCTCCGCGAATCGTTTGAATTTTATCGTTAAGCAGCGTAGCTACATCTTTTTGGTTCATCTCTCTGCACCATCCTTTATATCACTCTATCTATCCGAAAGCTCTTATATTCAAGGAATAATCATTGCTTTACACGATTGGGGTATCTACTTCAGGATTTTGCAAAATCCTCACTTGTGAAAAATGTTCATGAAACGTGGATTCCATCGTCAGTTGCCGTTCCTGAAGCTCGGTCACAGCCTGTCGCCGCCCGTCTTCGAACGCCTTCAAGCCTGCTGCGGTGTATCCTCCCTCCTGACGTAAACGAAGAAGCACACTCGCCAGCACATCAGCATCCTTCAAGGCTGCGTTCAGGCCAAAAGCTCCGGTAGGTGTCATGGTATGCGCCGCATCGCCGATAAGGACCAGTCCGCCCTGCGTCCACGTGTCACTGCGGCTGCTGAAAATGTCCAGCGGCACGAAGTCCTTCCATGAACGAATGTGATCATGCACGCTATGCTCCAAATCCGGGAACGCTTCTGTAAACAGCTGTATGAACGGTTCAAAAGATTGCTTGAACAGGCTCGAAAAGCTGCCTTCCTCCACATTCCAGCCAATCTGGATATAACCCTCAGCCTGCGAAAATAAAGACAGTTGTCGTCCGTTGACCAGCGCCAGGCGTGTCACAGGCTCCCATCCGGCAGGTGCCGTAATTTTCGCCCATAGCAGATCATAGCCGTGCCGGATGTTCGTCACAGGCATCTGTGCCAGCTTCCGCACCGTAGAGTAGCGACCATCTGCTCCGACAATAACAGAGCAGTGAATCGTAATCTCATGGCCGCTCTTGTCACGCGCAGTCAGGCCCGTGTAGCCCTGCTCACTGTCACCTTGCAACGCAGTCACTGTCGTGCCAGCCAGGTAATGAAAGGATTCACACGTTGAAGCCTGTTTCAGCAGAGCCTCTAAAAAGCGGGGCTGTGGAATGTGAATCCCCACGTTACCGTCTGCGGAGCCTGGCTTGACCGTTTTCATCCGCTGCTGATGCTCCCAATATTCAATTCTCGTTGAGGCAAGAATGTAATCCTCATGAATTTTGTCGAGCAGCCTATGCTTCCCAATTACCTGCTGGCCCTCATCGTTTAAAATTTCACCGCGGAAAGCCTTTCCCGCCACACTCTGCCGCTCAACCAATATTGTTGAAACACCGTGCTCCGCCAGCAAACAGGACAACAAAGTCCCTGCTGGTCCTCCGCCAACTACGCACACTTCACATTCCAGCTTCATCTGACTTCCCCCTACACCCAAACCATGACTTCAACGATTAAGCCCGTACGTATCAATTAAATTACATTTCGTTACAAAGTTCAAATTTTAAATATCATATATAAATGTACGTATCCAATGAGTTACTTTATGTAACAAAGTATATTTATATCATTCAATTTCGTCAAGTAATAAATTTATACAAAGTAAAATCATTTACTTTTAACAGTGAATCGTTAATAATAGGAGCATGAGGTGATCATATGAGCATTCCGCAAATGTGCCCACGGTTTGAAAAAGCTATGGAGCTACTGAGCAAGCGCTGGACGGTGTTGATCGTATTTCAACTAACTAACGGTCCACAGCGTTTTGTCGCTATCGAGAATTCAATCCCCAATTTAAGCGGGAAGGTCCTTTCCGATCGCTTGAAGGAGCTTGAGGAAGAAGGAATCATACAACGTATGGTTTATCCTGAAAAGCCGGTTCGGATCGAATACTCCCTTACGGATAAAGGACGCGATTTAGCTCCATTGTTTGACCATATCGGTACTTGGGCTACCCGCTGGATTGAAGTTATGCCATGATAAATAACACGAACTGCTAACATGCCAAAGAACGCCATTGTCCGGGTACAATTCGTACTCATCACGCAAGGCGTTCTATTTCTTTATGGGACGTGATAAGTGAAATGTTTTACTTATATATCGCTGCTGCGTTGCATTTCCTCACGGATGGCTTGCACCCGTTTTTTCCCCCAGTCATACATCATCTCTACAATCGGTAAAATCGTCATCCCCAGTTCGGTCATTGAATACTCCACCTTTGGCGGCACCTCTGGGTATACTTCCCGGTGTACAATACCGTCCTCCATCAGCTCGCGCAGCTGGTTGGTCAGCACTTTATGAGACAGCTTCGGAAACAGCCTCTGCAGGTCGCTAAAGCGGTGCGGTCCTTCCACACCCAAATGCCACAAAATAACAACCTTCCACTTCCCGCTTAACACCGACAGCGTCAATTCCTTTTCGCAATGATAGTCTCCGTTGACGATCTTCTCCCGTATTTCTTCTCTTAGCGTATCAGACATATATCGATTAACTCCTTCTAATTCATCATGTTCCTGCAGCCCAATAGTAACCTGCAGGTAACCTCCGTACTTGAAAGTGCATTCTTCACAGCCTGACGAAGCCATCCTACAATAATAGTATCATTTTACATTCAAGGAGGAATAAAGTATGAGTAAAAAAGCTCTTTTTATTATACCCCCGGAGCGCTTTAATGAGGATGAATTGTTTAAACCCAAGGAGGCGCTGGAGCAAGCAGGCGTTACGGTGACACTGGCGAGTACAAAAACAGGCGAGATCATTGGTGACTATAACGGTAAAGCGACCGCTGAACTTATTTTCAAAGACGCGATCCCTGCGGAATATGATGTAGTAGCTGTGATCGGTGGTTCAGGAACCAATGACCATCTGTGGAATAACGCAGATCTCCAGGCTCTACTGAAACAAACTCATGAGCAAAAAATCTTATTGTCCGGTATCTGCGCAGGCTCTGTAGCCGTGGCCCAAACCGGGCTGCTCTCCGGCAGAACGGCTACATGCTATCCGGTGGACGTACAGAAAGATCAACTCCAATCACATCAAGCCGAATATGTGGCTCAGCATGTCGTTGCGCATAGCGACATTATTACAGCCGACGGTCCAGATGGCGCTCAGGCGTTTGGCGAAGCTCTCGTTCAAGCGCTGCAATAAATCACATTCGAAGCTCCCGGCAGTTGTTCCTAAGCAAGCAATACAAAGAAACCGCTTCATTAAAGTGAAGCGGTTTCTTTGTGCCGATTTCGTGCCGAAGTGTCCAAATGAATTGTCGTATCCGGATTGTCGTGCTAAGTTAGAGGAATCGACGTTTTAGCATAGGAGGCTTCTGCCGTGATTATGAAGGGCAAAATCCATTTACATCAGGTAACGTCCGAATCGCTACGACTGGGCGCCTTACTTTCATTAGTAGGGGGCTTTTTGGACACATATACCTTTGTCGGGAGAGACGGCGTATTCGCCAACGCACAGACAGGCAATATCGTACTGCTGGCTGTCAAAATCATTCAGGGACACTGGGTTCAGGCGTTAGTCTATATCCCGCCCCTGATCGCCTTTTCGCTGGGTGTTTTTGTTGCTGAAGGAATTAAACGAAAATCGACCCATCGCCTAACTCCAGACTGGACTCGCGCTATTCTTTTACTGGAAATTGCAATTTTCTTCATTGTAGGACTGATTCCACAGGGGGTTCCCAATACCGTGGTGGTGGTGATCGTCTCATTCGTCGCTTCTGTCCAAATGACTTCCTTCCGCAAGCTCATTGATGTGCCATATACCTCAACCGTCAGCACCGGCAACCTTAGATCAGCTTCTGAGGCTTTGTATATCGCCATTACGACCAAGGATACGAACGCTGCCATTCGAGCGATGCGTTACGGTGTCATCCTGGCAGCCTTTTTGGTCGGTGCTTTGCTGGGAGGATTTCTGACTTTGGCTATTGGGGATATCGCCATTTGGGGTGCTGTTGTTGCACTCATTTTTTCTTTTATTTTATTTACGGAAAAAGAAAAGTGGAAGCTGCCCCTGCGTCACTAAGCCTGTATTATATTAGCCCTGAACAAACTGCCGCCGGGCCGTTTCAAAAAAACTCAAGAGATCCTCGCGGGACGGGAATGCGGCCTGAGCTGATTGGTTGCTGCCGCCCCCCTTCCCTTGGAATGCGCCCAGATTCTCCTTGAAGAATGCCCCGCAGGCGACCGTCTGTGTGCCGCTATGTGCCAGAATGATTTTGTTATCTGCTGTCGTCGCTAATAAAACAAGCAAATCATGTTCAGCGGTCAGCTTGGCAGCCAATTGCTGCATCTCCTGAAAGGATTTTTGTTCGAATACATGAGCAAGAACATGCCCCTGAACAGCAGACAGCAACTCTTTTATCTGATACGAAGCATTTTCCTCTTGTAGGAGCTCCACTTGCTCCTTGAGCTGCTTATGCTCCTGCTCCCACTTTTCAAATCGGGTCAAAATGTCTTTGCGTCCGGTATTGAACCTCGTAGATAATACATCCAAAATCCGAACACTCTCGTTAAAGTCCTGAAGTGCACGAGCGCCGCATTTGAAATGGATTCTTGCCATTCCCTTCTGCTTCTCCCATTTCAGGCATTTGATAATCCCAATTTCCCCGGTCTGAGCCACATGTGTGCCACCGCAGGCATTATATTCAATGCCTTCAATTTCAACAATGCGAATATTCTCTGTCACCTTGGGTGTTTTCACAAGCGGGATGTCCTGCAATTGCTCATGGGTTACAAAATAGCTTTTTATGGTGCGGTTGCTGTAGATTTGCCGATTTACTTCCTGCTCAATTGCCGATAGCTGCTCAGGGGTTACATCCACACAGTTTACATCAATCGTGGCGTACTCTTGTCCCAAATGGAAGCTTTCTGTACGCGCGCCCAACAGTTCCAGACAAACCGCTGACAACAAATGCTGTCCGCTATGCTGCTGCATATGGTCAAATCTGCGCTCCCAATCCAGTTGGCAGGCCACCTTCACATCCTCCGGCAAACGCTCTACCTCGTGCCAAATGTCCCCCTCTTCCGGGAAAACATCCACTACCCGGATACCCTGAATGGTTCCTGTATCGCACGGCTGACCTCCGCCATGCGGATAAAAGGCCGTTTTCTCCAGCATAACAAAATACCTTCCGTCTTTTTTCATGCTCTGTGTAATATGAGTGTCCCACTCCGTAAGATTCGGAGCGGTGTAATATAATTTTGTCGTCATTTCAGGTCCCTCACTTTTGGGTATCTTTGTCTCGTGCGATATCCACTTATTATCAAGCACTTCACTGTAAATATCAATGTAGTGAATAGCTTGAATTATTGCACGAACAACCTCCATATGACAAAGTATCTGCATGACGATTGGCAAAATTTAGCTTGAAATTAATTTATTACATATTTCTTTGTAGAATTCTTGTTTTGTTGGCTATTAATCGAAATGTTGAACGAGTAATTGCAAAAAATAAATCACTTGACATTCAATCATTTTAATGCAGGGTATTGACAGGCATATGCTACTATTCATTTGTTCAAATTTTTTCAACTCAGCAGGTAGATGATGAGGCCCTGGAAACTCCATCTTCCTTCTCCTACTGCTGATCATGGTCGTTGCGGTCGCGGCCAGCGCGCTTGCCGTCGGTCTGCTTAAGGCCCCCCGCACCACGGCGGCAAGTGCAGGCCGCTTCACCTTCAACGGGTGCGCAAACGTAAAAGCTGCTTGTGTGAAGATATGCTGTTGGCTACCTCCAATCGTTTGTTTGCCTAACAGGTGAGAAATATGAAAACAGAGAGGTGTACGATTTATGGAAAACAAACTCGATAACGTTCCCGGAAGAAACGTCGAAAAACTTCCTCTTCCCATTTATGAACCTTATGATCCCCAAGTTGACGTCTATGTAAACAGCAAGGCGATGGCGTTTGGGAGCGCTCTCCCTATGGCGTACAGTAACTGGCGCGACGAGTCCATGTCATGGAAGGAAACGTGCTATCTTCATACCGGTCTGAATCCTGCCAGCGCCTATCGGGTCACAGGACCCGATGCCATGAAATTCTTTGCTGACACTTGCGTCAATAGCTTCGCTAAATTTCCCATCGGCACCTTAAAACACGCGATCATGTGCAACGAGGAAGGACTGATCATGACCCACGGCGTGCTGCTGCGAGTCGGCGAAGAGGAATTTATCACATATTTCTTGGCGCCATATGCTGCCTATAAACTAGAGAGTGGCAACTACAACGCAAAGGGAAAATATATTCTCGATGGGTTTGTCTTTCAGCTCGCTGGTCCCAAGTCGCTTGAAATATTGGAGGCTGCGACTGTGGAATGCCTGCACGACATCAAATTTGGCCGTCACCGGATGAGCAATATTGAAGGCATGGAGATACGGATCACCCGGATGGGCATGGCAGGCACTCTTGCTTATGAGGTCCACGGCCGGAAGCAGGATGTACGATCGATCTACAACTCCATCATGACAGCAGGCGAGCCCTTCGGAATTCGAAAGCTTGGCCATATCGCTTATAGGATGAATCATACGGAGGGCGGCTTTCCGCAATCTTTTGTGCATTTTCCATATCCGTGGGGCGAAGACAAAGGTTTCATGGAATTCCTAGGCAAGACGCAAAAAACACGTCGGTTATTGGGAAGCATGGGGACAGACATCCGGCTGCGCTACCGCAACCCTGTCGAACTTGGCTGGGAAAAGATGATTAAGTTTGACCACGACTTTATCGGCCGTGAGGCACTTGAAAAAGAAGTTGCAAACCAGCGCCGGAAAATGGTTACTCTGGTTTGGAATCCAGAGGATATCCTGGATGTATATGCTTCCCAGTACCAGCCCGGTGAACCCTATATGGAGATGGGACCAGTTCACCTCTCTCAAGAAAATGGACGAACTGTTTTATATGCAGACCAGGTGTTAAAGGACGGCCAGCGGGTAGGAATTAGCTCGGGCCGAACTTATAGTTACTACTATCGCCAAATGCTGTCTCTTTGTTCCATCGATACGGAGCATAGCGAACTTGGGAACGAGGTTAGCATCCTCTGGGGGAATCCCGGTGCCCGGCAGAAAGTGATTCGGGCTACAGTATCGCGCTTCCCATACTTGAATGAAAATCGCAATGAACATGTTGATGTCAGCGCAATTCCTTGCCGGGCCCACAAGAAATAAGGGCTTCGGATCGATGATTGCGGGTTGTGTCAGCTTCGCTGGTGCTACCCCATTTTATAAACTTAAGGAGCGTATTACCCATGAATCGCACACAAGTCACCAGCCTTATCATCCCTGTCATTTCTATTGCCTGTCTGATCGGCGGGGGTTTCCTGCTTCAGACCAACGGACAAGATCAAGTCAATGCTTCGCGATCCGTTAAAGGCACAACGCTCAATGCTGATAGCATTCGTGTATCTTTTGAACAAGTAGGTGGCAAAGTCCTCAACATCCCGGTAACAGAAGAAACTAAGGTGAAAAAAGGAACTGTCCTTATGACTTTGGATTCCAAAGATGTGGATTTGCAAATTGAGCAACTGCGGACACAAATCGCCCAGTTCAATATACAGATCAGCCAGCAACAGCAATCAATCCAATTAGGGTATACACGGACAGCAACTCAGGAAAAACAGGCACAGCTGGATATCGCACAAGCTCAAGTCACTGAGAGCAAAAGTCAGGCGGCATTGCAGCGGGCAAAAGCGGCTGAGCGTCAGGCCACTGCTGCGGAACAGCAGGTCAATAACGGTGCTCGGGATGAAGATGTTCAGCAGCAAAGAATTGCCGTAGCTTCTGCTACCAAAAACTTTCAGACGGCTCAGACCAACTACAAACGTAATAAAGCCCTTTATGATGCAGGAAGTGTATCCAAAGCAGCGTTGGATGATGCCGAAACCTCATTGACTTTAGCGACAAATCAGTTGAGCCAGCAAAAAGAGTCTCTTCAAAAGCTGCTCCATGGCGCCACCGCTGAAGAACGAATGCAGGCCAGCGAACAGACGACACAAGCAGCTGTTGCAGTAAAACAAGCCGAGGAGGAAATCCGCGGTGCCCAATTGTCCGTCGATCGTTCCAAAACCCAACTGGAAACCATTCAGCAGAGCCGTCAACAGTTGGCGGATCAGAAGCTGGCTATCGACCTTTTAAAACAACAAAAAGACACACAGGAAGTTCAGCTTAAAACGTTGCTGCTCAAAAAAGAGCGCCTGGTATTAAAAGCACCACAGGATGGCAAGGTTACTTCAATTAGTACAAAAGTCGGCGAAAATGTGGCGCAAGGGGCTCCTGTGATCACACTGGAAACCAACGATTTATATTACGATCTCTATGTGAATGAGGAACAAGCGGGTAAATTCAAGGCCAACCAAGAGATCAAAACAAGAGTATCTGCTCTCAATAACGACTTGAAAGGTACTGTACGCTATGTGACCGCTGCGCCGCAATTCGCTAATGTAAAGATGTCCCGTGAAAAGGGTGAGGCAGATACCGCTACATTCCAAGTACGTGTATATGTAACAAGAGAAGCAGCTTTGCTACCAGGCATGACAGTTGAGGTGAATACGAATGAAATCTCTTCGTGACGAATGGACGTATCTAGTTCACTCCAAGTATCCGATCATAGCTATCATCTTCCCGTTGATTGCAGTACTGGGGTATTCACTGTTGCTCCCAAGCAGCCAAATTAACGATGCTAACGTGGTAGTGGTGGATCAAGATAACACAGCTTACAGCCGTGAGCTCATTCAGAAAATAGATGCTTCTCCGTCTATGAGCGTAGCTGAGATTGTTTCGTATACGGACCACCCTGAACAGTATTTTTATCACGAAAAATATTTAGCTGTTATCTCCTTGCCGCAAGGTTTAGAGGACAATCACAATCGCTCCCTTTCCAGCCGCGTAGGTCTCATTCTCGATAACACCAATGCTCAATCTATTACTTCGATTCGTACAGCTATGCAGGAAATTAGCGTTTCTGAGAATATGGAACTGTCTGTTCCAGCTATTCTGAAAACAGGGATGAACGCGGAACAGACCCAAGGGGCCCTCAATGGTATCGCATTGGAGGTCCGTTCCCTGTTTAACCCAACCAATGATTATCAGAACACGACGGTAATTGCATTTACTTGTATGTTCTCTTTTATGATACTTAATATCAATAGCTTACCTATCGTCGCCAGACTAAGGGTTTCCAAGAGACTTGCTGCCGAGCTGCAAAATCCATTCAACATCCTGCTGCGTATTCTTCCTTATACGCTGTTTTCGACGGCGGGCTTAATCTTCTCTCTCGGGATGGTTAAAATGTTTGGAGGAGGCCGTTTCGAGGCCAATCCGATCCTTTTCATGATTCCGGTTGTCCTCTACGTATTCGGTACCGTATGTTTCAATGTCCTGGTTGCATGGGGAGCCGCACATCCGGGAGTAGCCATTGGCAGAATGGTGATGGTGCTCATGCCTGCTTTTGTTCTATCGGGTGCTGCTCTTTCAAGATCACTGTTTCCACCTTTAGCGATACAAATCGGTGATTTCTTCCCCTTCGTATGGATGTTCAAATTCCTCCGCACCATGGGACTGCGCGGTGCACCTTTTCAGGAAATGCTTCCCGAACTCGGATGTTTGTTATTATATGTCGGTGTACTCTCCATGCTGGTGATCGCCAGAGCTCTATGGGAAAAACAGAAGCTGGCCAAGCAGACAGCGGGCGTTGCTCCTGAAATGGGATCACCACATCCCGTTGTTCCAGCAAGTACACCTAGCGGCGGGTTATCTATGCAAGGGGCACCGTCAGCACCTATGCACGAACCTATAAAAGGATAGGGTCTTGTCTGTAAAATAAAAAAAAGGGTTAAGTGCCGTTTAACGAGCCTTAACCCTTTTTTAACAATATGAAATTCTCATTGTTATCAGAATAAATTTCACTTATATGCCAGACCTAATTGATAAGCGTGCTCCAGTAAACCTACAATGTATTCTTTCGATTCGGACAAAGTATCATAGAAGAACTCCACCTTGGACTCTCTTACTCTTGCGTAACCGGCAATGGCTTTATTCAAATAATTAGTAACCAAATCGTGATATTCATACTTGATCAGATGTTCTTTAGTCCCTCCCGCCAAGCACATCCACAAAACCTGCTTCGTCGTAAATTCCTGAAGTAAACCTTTGTTCCAGACTTTATCCAGGTACCCTTTTAGCATAGAAGGGACACTGTACCACCATAGTGGAAACACAAAGACCAGAGCATCCGCAGCTGCAATTCTATCCATCTCTTTCCGCGTTTCAGGAGCATATCGTTTATGGGTCGTATTCCAATCCAGCTCATCTGCAGCGCTGTACACCGGATTGTATCCATCCCGATCCAAGTCCAAAATATCTACCTCGTGCTTATTCTCTTTCAATCCCTCTACAAAACGATTCATGACCGCAAGGGTAAGTGAATCTTCTCTAGGATGCGTGACGACCAATAGAACTTTCATGTATCCGTAACCTTCTTTCTCCTCATAATTGGTGAACCCTGTCTACAGATGCTATTATGAATGTTATACATTAAAGTGTGAAGTACGCACTTCAATGTACTGTAGGTACTTTAAGGTTCCTTAGTGCCTTTTGTACTACAGAGATCGGAGAGGGGGAAAGTCTATGGAAGACAAAGCCAAAGCCTATACGCTCGGGATCGAGGCAACTTTGGAGGTCATCAGTGGAAAGTGGAAAGGTATCATCCTACACCATTTAACCAGCGGCAGAAAACGTACATACGAACTTCGTCAACTCATTCCGAAAATCACCCAAAAAGTGCTCACCCAACAGCTTAGAGAGCTTGAAAAGGATGGAATCATCCACCGCATCATTTATAACCAAGTCCCCCCCAAAGTGGAATATGAGCTTAGTGAATATGGATGGGATTTTAAAGATCTGCTTGATCGTTTTTGCTTATGGGGAGAAGATCATCTGGATAGGATCTATGGAGATAAAACAAAGGTGCTGGAAGAGTATTCCGTGAAGGAAAAAAACGCCAAACAAGCACCGCCTCTTTGACTAATACTTATTCGTTCACCAATTGCATAATCCAGTCTTTTATATCAACGATTCGCAGTGCTTTGGGGCGTGTATTCGTTCCGGAAATAATTAATGGGACAAGGGAGTCTTTTTCATGCAGCGATCCATGAGCTCCCCCTCCGATGTGGGTAGGGGAACTTTCGCCGACGAGTTCATATCCAGGTTGGACCGTGACGACAACATATATTCCTTCATGTGAATTCATTGCCCCGTGTAGCCTCGCCAATACGTCTGGATATTTTCCATACTTGATCCGGTTGTTATTCACCGTAATATCCACAAGGCCCTCTTCGCCCGACAATGTCCACGATTGTCCATATTCATCAATGAATTTTCCACCGGGATGATAAGAAAACAGCTTACCCTTTTTCCCCTTTGTAACATGAATATTGTTTTTACCATCTTTCATAGCGATAATGTCGAGCTTGTTTTCATTTTGTAATAGCTTCACCACATTGGATAACTCCACGTTATCGTTAATCGCATAGATATACACCATTCGTTCATTAGCGGAAATCACGATTTGATCCTCGTTTCTTACTGGTTGATTTAATTTTGCAATGCGGTAATGATTCAAAAGCGACTTTAAATCAACCGTGGCTACCTGTCGATCATCATAAACAGCGCTTTGCGCACTGTCACCCATGACAATCCATATCGCATTGTTTACAGCCTGTTCCCACGAACCATATGCGTCTAACACAGTTTGCAGTGCTTGATCCGTTTTTTCGATTCCCTCCAGTTGAGTCGGGCCCTTTCTATGCGCCAAATTATCATTCTCTGGAAAGTATGTGATGGTTACATGTGGAAGTTTAGGCATGTTTCGTTTTCCCTCTAAAGACAATAGCATTGATGGACGCGGATTCTTTTCCTTTGTCAGCCAATTCCTCATTAGACAAAATAAACATACCCAAATCAGAGTAATTTTATGAAAAAAAAAACAGATTTTACTTGCATCAGGATTTTGCAAAATCCTCGTATGAATGTTTTTCAATCTTACAGGTTAAATTATTTCTGTTTAGAGAACATAATTATGATTGCAGAGTCATAAAACGATTCCAAAAATGTTTTTTATATCACGAGTTATTTTTTTCAGTAAAAACCAAATCACCAAAGGGAGAGGAATATAACGATGACTACTACAGACATAAATGGATACTCCATGCATTATATTGATGCTGGAAAAGGAATCGCTATCCTCTTCATTCATCCTCCGGTACTCACAAGCCTAAATTTTACATACCAAATCCAAGGGCTATCCCCTCATTTTCGAACGATCGCTTTTGATATCAGAGGACACGGTCAGAGTCAGGCTACCGAACAAATGGTTACTTACCCTCTAATCGCCCAGGATATGAAGCAATTGATGGACCAGATGGGCATTGATAAAGTATTTTTGTGTGGATATTCTACCGGAGGCTCGATCGTGCTTGAATTTCTCCTGACTTATCCAGAGCGGGCATGGGGAGGGATCGTGATCAGCGGAATGTCGGAAGTAAACGAATGGCGGCTAAGAAACAAAATTGCTTTGGGCATTGCACTCTCCAAACTCGGAGCAGTCGGCACAATTGCGCTGTCTAATGCCTGGTCGCAAACGAAGCAGTTCTCTTTGTTTCGCAAGTTATTCAACGATGCAAGACAGAGCAATTTCAAAAATGTCGAACAATATTACCAATACAGCTTAAAGTACAACTGTACCTCGCGGCTCGGGGAAATCCATCTTCCTGTCCTGCTCGTTTATGGGGAAGAAGATAAGCTCTTTCATCCATATGCAAACATGTTACATCAACAATTGCCAAAGAGTGAACTTGTTTTCATTAAAAAAGCCGATCACCGCCTTCCTACGAAGGCCGCCGAACCATTGAACGACCTGATCAAGCAGTTCGTAGACCGCTTTAGTCTTTAAGCAGATCTTTGTCTGCACACCCCTCGCAAAAATGACCAACTCATCCATTAGAAGTCTGTCAGACTCCGCTATTTCACAATGCAAACTTACAAATTATACTAAAATCATATATAGTTTAGATAGGATAGATATGTATTATTCTGCTTCCAAATCCGAAGGGGTGTAAAAATGAAATGCTAAAGCGTATTCAAAATCTGTTCGTTATCCCTAACTACCCATTATTCATGATCTGTATGTTATTACAAGGCATGGCTATATCGATCAGCGCACCTTTTTTGGCTGTATATTTTACAACTACACTTGGCGTATCGGTTGGAACCTTTGGTGTTTTTACGGCTGTGACCTTGATCTGTGGGATATGGATAAGCTCTCTGATTGGCAAACGCTCTGATACTGGATTGGATCGCAAACAAATTTTGGTTATTTGTACGTTATTTAATGCGATAGCATTCGCAGGATATCTTGTCATTCAAAATTTTTATGTACTTTTTGTATATATGACTATCTTCACAGCCATGGGAGCACCTGGAATGCCGCAATTATTTGCCAGTGCACGTGAAGCGGTAGATCGCAGTCAATCAGCTGATCATGCCTTTGCCAACTCAACACTTCGTTCCATGTTTTCTCTTGGCTTTATCACGGGGCCGCTCCTCGGGTCTTTCCTGATTGCACAGACTGGTTTTAAAGGTATTTTTGCAGGAACGACTTCTATTTTTATAATAATCGCTATTCTTCTGTTCTGTTTTATTCAGCAATCCCCTGCTCGGCTCAAAAGTAAGGATCAGCTTCCACTTCATCACATTTCATTACATAAAAATATTGAAATTCTGATCCCTTTTTCAGTTCTTACTCTGCTTTATACGTCTCACTGGATGAATAATTTGAATATTTCCCTGTTCATCATTCACAATTTAAAAGGGGACACGAGTGACGTTGCTCTAGTATCCAGTATTTGCGCAATATTAGAAATACCCTTGATGCTCATGCTGGGCGTACTGGCAGCTAAATACTCCAACCGTTTGCTTGTATTTTTAGGGGCTTTAACAGGGGTGATCTATTATCTCCTCGTCCTGATGTCTACGGAGATGTGGCAGCTATTCGTGGGGCAGCTTCTACTAGCCTTCTTTGTGGCAGTGATTTCGGCCATTGGCATCAGCTACATGCAGGATTTGTTGCCATCCCTTCCCGGATATGCCTCGACACTGTATTCCAATGCGACAACCATCGGAAGACTGGCGGGAAGCTTGATGGGCGGGTTGGCCGCTCAATGGATGGGTTATCGAAACTCCTATTGGGTATGCTTGGCCCTGATTGTCTGCTGCCTTGGTCTGCTGGCGATTTCAAAGAAATTAGAGTTTGAAAAATCGGCTGCTCTACAAGAAAGGAATCACATTCTATAGTGCGCCTCCATATATTTTCCAAATCCATATTTGCAAAATACACAAGCGGGGCAAACGCTAGAAGCGTATGCCCCGCTTATACATTGAACACCACATTTGGAAGAAGCCGATTTATTTATTCAACTGCGGATTCCAATGATCTGACCCGCCCAGAACGGCTTTGACTGTGTATTGATTGGCTTCGTTAGCAGTAAGCTGCTTGGCCCAAGGTACACGTCCGGCAATGGCTGCACCTGGCCCATTATTATTAAACTCTACAAATCTTGCAGTCTTCTCATTGGATGCCTTGCCCCAATTGTTCCAGCCGCCCGGCTTGATATGGTTTTCCATGTAGGATTTGATATAAGCAACATGAGCGTAAGGACGCCATGGCCGTCCAAGCTCCACCTTGCCTTTCAACCCGTTTTCGGCTGTCAAACGACATTGAATAAATACCAACCCCGGTTTGTTCTCGTCTGTTGAAGCGGCTGTTACATATCCGGCACGCAAGCTGTGTATGACCGAGTTCTCAAATACGGCAGGTGAATTGCCAAAAATAAAATCGACGCTGCCGCTGATATAGCTGTCCTTAAAATACTGTCTGCCACGATTCACAAGCAAGGTATCCTGTAGTCCGGTAATTTTGACATTACGGTACTGACCACGATCACCTTCGGCATATAACGCTACAGCCTGCACCTTCCCGGTTCCTTCTGTATTGGCAACCGTTACATTCTCCAGTATAAAATCAGGACTTTGCACACGCATCGTATAGCTGTTGCTTGTTCCTAATTCTTTTCCGTCCACCACGGTTTTGGCCGTATCGTTAAAGGCAATAATCGTTTTTTCTCGATTTTCTCCGATAATGCTCAGATTTTTTTTGGAGGAATTCACTTTTATTTTTTCACGATAGGTGCCATTTTTGAGGCGAATAACTGTCCTGGTGCTGCTGTTGTCAGGGACTGCGTCAATAGCTGCCTGGAGAGACGTAAAGCTGGCAGGACCGGTAAGACCATAGGTAGAACCATAGGTAGCTACCACAACGCTATTCACCTCCTGGGCAGCAGCATCTTGTTCTGTTTTAGCGGGTTCTACTGCTGTTGCCGCCAGTTTGCGGATCGTAACATTGCTGAATTCCGATGTATTATAATTCCATACATCATTTTGTTGTTTGGATGCATCGGTGGCCAAGCCGAACAATAGCGGCTGATTCTCCGGCAAATCTATAACGGTTTCACCAACCTTCTCCCAGTTCGTCACACCATCTGCGGATACCCAGCCGGTAACCTTTTGTCCTTGTCGTACAAGACGAACCGAATATGGCGTTGTTATAAACGTCTCCATTGATGCACGTTTCGTCTTACCATCCGTTTGATCACGACTGATGAGCATTCCCTGTTTACCATATTTAACAAATGCTAAAGCCATATAAGCCATTTTCGATCCAGGCTGCAGCGATTCACGAATCATGACACCCGCTTCGGCATGATCATCGGTAGGTGTAATCTGCTCCACACGGGCAATAATTTCACCGTCTCCCTCCAATTTCTGATAAGCATAATGGAAAAAGTCAGCCTTGCCGTCAATGTCTCCCGCCGACTTCAGCCGTATGCTGCTGCCTTTCTCGTTGTCCTGTAATACTTGAGTATGCCCTTTGATATAACCGTCGAGGCCCTCAGAGCCAATGTCTTCACTCAGCCAGCTTCCCGATGGTGCAGTCGTGTTGACATGAATGGCAACAGGATTGGAAAATGCAGCAGTCCCCTTGCGGTCGGTCACCCGTGCGACAATATAATGAGTACCGTCTGTCACCTGGTTCCAGTCGAGACGATAAGGCGCATTATTGACCTTCCCGGCAAGTACACCGTCAATGATAAATTCAACGTATGCAATACCATCTTTGTCCTTGGCTGTTGCTGCTAATCTGGCATTACGTCCTGCCGCTAAAATATCGTTATGCTTCAATGAACGGCCGCTTTCGTCAGACACCTGAACGACGGCCTCCGGATTATCTACTTCGCTTCCATCCGACTGCTTCTCGATCAGATCATTTAAGTAGACCTCCAGATTTGTATAGCCCTCGGCAAAATGAGCATACGCCCCTGTGCCAGCAAGCCCCTGACCGTTGCGGTCGCTCGCATTATAGGGGTCCAGTCCGTTGGCACGTTCCCATTCATCGGGCATTCCATCGTGATCGCTGTCGGCAAGCTCCGTCGTGATTACATTATAATCATCGTAAATCCATCCCGCCTCACGCGAGGAGTTGATAAATGCACCCGTTCCATTTTTCACATCACGAATAATACGGGCGTCCACGGCATCTCTCCTTGGCAGCGTGGCTCCCGAGCCTGCAAGCACCTCCGCATATGCCGTCTGTGCATCTGTCGCTTGGTAGGGACCATATGCATCGGAGGAAATTCCGTTATCGTACTCCCCTCTTACTTCAATCGGCTCCGCCAGGCGGGTGGAAGGGTCTATAATCGACCCAATCGATGTTCCAAGCTGCCAGTTATCTTGGGTAACCGATTCGTTGCCGTACATGTAGTTGCCGCCAATGAACATGCGAGTTTTATATTTTTTACTACCCACGTCCACAAAGATTTGACTGCGAACATCCCGATATGTGCTGGGACCAGATTTATAATAGTTATTCAGCACATTATACGATCCTTCACCGCCGCCGTATGAAGAGAAAAATCCCCAGTTATAAATGACATTGTTGGTCATTTCTACAGCATCAATTTCTCTTTTATCCGTTGGAAAACGCGGATTGCGGCTTGCATTGTGAGCTAACAAATTATGATGATAGGTGGCGTTCCTTCCGCCCCAAATGCCGCCATAGCCATGCCGCCCCTTCTGGTGTGTGGTCATAAGCATACTCTCGGAGGCGATGGACCACTGTACGGTCGTATTTACGTTGTCATACAGGCTCAGTACTTCGTCCACCGACCAGCTAAAGGAACAGTGATCAATCATAATATTTTTATGGTACCTGGCTCCGAGCGCGTCATCCTCACTGAGGTAACGGTCGGTCAATCGGAAGCGCAGATAACGGAGAATGACATTATCTGCATCAATCCCTGTCGTGTAATCACTTACGGTTATTCCGTCGCCAGGAGCTGTCTGACCGGCAACCGTCAGGTTGTTTCCCTGAATTTTAAGCGGCTCCTTGAGATGAATCGTTCCGCCAACCCGGAAAACTACCGTCCGGTTATCGGAACTGACTGCGGCACGAAGCGAGCCGGGGATCGCCTGCTCTCCCTTGCCGTAATCCTCCAGTGTAGTAACTTCGTATACTTCTCCTCCACGTCCACCGGTCACATACTTACCGCCACCCTCCGCTCCAGGGAACGCCGGAATGTCCGTCGCTACCTTTGCCAATTCTGTTGCGGTCACCGCCTGACTCCCGGGAGCCGCCTCCGCTTGAATCAGTGACGGGCATAAGGTCAACAGCAATGAACCCACAACCACATGGCATAGTGCCTTTTTCCATGTACACTGCTTGCTCAAATTCATTTCCTCCTCTCAAAATTTTCTTGCACACCAGCCGTCAGTATTTCTCACCTCCTTTCCTTGTCAATCAGCCGAATTCCCGATCTTCCTGCTATAACAAACGGTGGTCACAGTGCTGCGAATAGCTTGGCTCATCCATCTTTTCTGCTTTTACGGTTGGCAGGTGTCATATATACTGTTGTTATATGAATGCGCTTACTTATTTTAATTTGCAAAGGAAGAAGCACATGAATAAAATGAACAACGATAAATATGTCATTGGAGAACAGCAATTCTCCATTCATCATATCTACCGTACCGGATTCACCGTTATGCCACGACCTCATGTCCACGAAAGCTTTGAGCTGTATTATTTGCTGCGGGGCGAACGCATCTATTTTATGAACGGTAAGGTATACATCGCCCGCAAGGGTGATCTGATATTTATCGCCCCTCATGAACTGCACTCTACCGCCAGTTCGCAATTGGAGGAAACGGAGCGTATTTTGATTCATTTTTCACCGACATTTCTCCCACAGCAGGATCGGGACATTCTTGGCCTGCCGCCGTATCAGCAATCTGCGCTGCTGCACCTATCGGTTAGAGAGCAGATCGAAGTTGAACGTTTGTTCCTGCAAATGAACACCGAATGCAGAAACCAGCAGCCTCTGCACGATCGTTGTGTACAGCATTTACTGCTGGAATTGCTCATTCTGGTGCATAGATCAGAAGCGATCGAACGTAGTGAGCCTGTTTCCTCTCATCCGATGCACCAGAAAATGATGGAAATTTCCTCTTTTATTCAGGACCATTACCACGAACCGTTAACCCTCGAGCAGATAGCTGCCTGCTATTTTATTAGTCCAGCTTACCTAAGCCGCATCTTTCCCAAATGGACTGGCTTTCATTTCAGCGAATACATCCGCGTGGTGAGGGTCAGGGCGGCCCAAACGAGACTGCGAACCACCAAAGACAAAATCCAGCATATTGCAGAGGATGTCGGATTCGGTCATGCTTCCCACTTTAATAAAATCTTCAAAAAAATAACTGGGCTCTCCCCTCTTCAATACCGCAAGCAGGTTCGTTAGATATTCAGTATAAAGGATTAGAAGGGAATTTTATACAGCTTCTCTTGTCTTTTCTTTCCATTTTTATATCCGCTTGCTCTTTCATGGAACTGAAGACAAGCCGCATTAAATCAACTGCGACGGCAGCACAAAAAGCCCATGCTTCGCTGCAGCTGTGCAATGAAGTATGGGCTTGGGTTTACTCCCCTATGATGTGAACAGATTAAAAGGCCAAGAGAAATCGGAAATTCGCTTTAATGTAATGCTTGGATATCCTGAATCAGCATTTCAACATTTTCTTTCTTCGTAGCCCAACTAGTACAGAATCGAACAGCACTATGTGTAGCATCGGCTTTCTCCCAAAAGGAAAAAGTATATTTTTCGCTCAATGCTTTTAATGTACGATCTGGCAAAATCGGGAACTGCTGATTGGTTGTAGAATGATATAGAAAGCTAATTCCTTGTTTCGTTAACGCAGTTTGAAGCAGCATGGCCATGTCTATGGCGTGCTTGGAAATGTCAAAGTATAAGCCATCTTCAAATAAAGTTTCAAACTGAATGCCCAACATGCGTCCCTTCGCCAGCAGCCCTCCTTTTTGCTTGATCATGTATCGAAAATCCTTTTTCAAAGCATCATTTACAATGACTACCGCTTCACCCATCAAGGCTCCAATTTTGGTCCCGCCGATATAAAATACATCGCATAGCTTCGCTATATCTGCTAAAGATAAATCGCTGTCGTCTGCAACCAGGCCATATCCTAAGCGAGCACCGTCTAAAAACAAGGGTAAATCGTAGTCCCGGCAGACTTGACTTAACGCTTCCAGCTCGGATTTAGTATAGATCGTTCCATTTTCGGTAGGCTGAGAGATATAAACCATACCGGGCTGTACGCTATGCTCAGGAGCGGCATCATTCCAGTGAGCGTCATACAGCTCCTTTACCTGTTCAGCCCGGATTTTTCCATCATTACTTGGCAAAGTAAGTACTTTATGCCCCGTAGCTTCAATCGCTCCGGTCTCATGTACAGCAATATGTCCAGACACTGCAGCAACGGCACCTTGATGCGGACGCAAAATAGAAGAGATCACCGTTGTATTCGTCTGTGTGCCTCCAACTAAAAAGTGTACATCTGCATTTGCGGCGTCACATGCCTTTTTAATATAAGCCCTGGCTTTTTCACAATGCTCATCCACACCATAGCCGCCAGTTTGTTCGTCATTCGTCTCCAATAGTCGCTGTAATATACGCTTGTGGGCACCTTCGGTATAATCGCACTCAAATCGAATCATGCTGTATTCTCTCCATTTTCTCCAGTTTGTTCTGAATGAACACCATAGAAGTATGTAATTCTTTAATTTCTTCCTCTGATAGGCCTTGCACTAATTTTATGATTTGCTCGTCGGACCTTTCATCCAGTTGGCGATAGAACGCTTTTCCTTTAGGCGTCAAACGAATCAGATTTGTTCTATTATCCAGCGCAGAATTTTCCTTAACAAGGAAGCCCTCTTTGCAAAGTTTGGCAATGATTCTACTCATATAGCTGCGGTCAATTTTAAGAGAATCGACTAATGTATTGGCTATGCATGGCTCAATCATACCGATTTCTATAATGACACGTGCCTCGGTAAAGGAATGTCCGCTATCCAGCACATGTCGATCCAATAAACCGAGTATATTGGTATAAAATCGGTTGAAACGTCTCATATCTGCGATGAACTCAGCATCTATATTCATTTCGGCTCCCCCTATTTAGTGGACTTATGCAACAATTATATTAATAATTTCTGTGGACTGTGTCAACAAAATTTCGTGGACAATGTCAACGAAATAACGGGATTTAATGTTCAATTAGCCATAAAATAAAAACAGTCCCGCTCAAAATTTCTCGTCAGGACTGTTGGGAGTAGCTATGGTAACCGATTTTTCCTTTAGAAGCTGTCTTCATTTCGATATAAAAGCTTAATACTTACGGTCCTCGGCACGCTGCCTGCTTCACTGTCCTCCTCAATCACCTGCCACTGTCTGCCAATAAGCCCCTGCAAGGTATCGATTTCATCAGGATCGAGATGCAGATTCTTCAACATGATTCCGTCCTGCTCATAATCGCGATCTATAGCTCGATCAAAACGAAAATAAAGCAGCCTTTTCAGTCCATTGATGTGTAAAAACTTAAATTCATAACCACTGCGGATCGCTTCTTCCCACTCGTCCCCTATGTCTTCTGCTGTTTGACAACGTTCTTCAAAGTCCATTGTTTTTTCTTTAACCTTATCGAGTAGAGGAGAAAAATCACGCTTCTTTATACACTCAATGATGACGTCTTTTGGCTCACCACTTGAACGTAAGTTCTCGATCAACAAGGCAACCGGAATCGACAATTGTACTTTACTCATCGGAGTCAGCTCCTTTGCTCAAGTAAGAGTTAAACCAAGCGACCACCTGTTCAAAGTTGTCTACACGAAGGGACGGTTTGCCGCTTTTCAGCAAAGAATGATTGGACCCGGGATAGCGAATGAGGCGTGTTGTTTTACCCAGCCGCTTCAAGGCTGTAAATAATTCATCCCCTTGTCCAACAGGGCAGCGCAGGTCTTCCTCGCCGTGTAAAATCAGCAGCGGAGTTTCGATGTTATTTACATGTGCCAGTGGGGATTTGGACCAGAGCAGCTCAGGATCTCCCCACGGATTGGCCCCAACCATTCCCTCTGTATAGGAAATCCCGATATCACTCAAGCCATAGAAGGATAGCCAATTGGAGATGCAGCGCTGTGTAACAGCGGCGCGGAATCGGTTGGTGTGAGAGATAATCCAGTTGGTCATCAAGCCTCCATAGCTGCCTCCAGCCACGCCGAGCCGGGTTTCATCTATAAAATCAAACTGTTTTAGCGCAAAATCAAGGGCGTCCAGCACATCGCGATAATCTCCTCCTCCAAAGTCCCCCCGACAGGCGCGTGCAAAATCCTGACCATAGCCGAAGCTGCCGCGTGGATTGGTCATCAGCACGGCATACCCTTGGGCAAGGAGCGTCTGCATTTCATGGCTATACGTGCTGGTATACATCGCATGAGGGCCACCGTGAATTTGTAAAATCATAGGGACCTGTTCTTTAGGGCCAAGTCCCGATGGTTTGAAGATCCACCCCTGTACCTTGAAGCCATCCGAAGCCTCAAACCAAAATGCCTCCGGTACACTCACCTGCAAGGATGCCAGGTAATCATCGTTATGGTACGTGAGCCGTTTTTCTTCGCCTGTTTCCAGGTTCATTTGATACAGCTCTCCAGGCCCATTCACATCAAGTGCTGCAAAAACCAGATAGCGACCATCAGCAGATAGCGTGTACTGGTAGATGTCTCTATCGCTTCCTTCAGTCACCGCCTGAACACTTCCGTCCACTGTGAATCGATATATGTGGACAGCACCCTGCACCGTCCCGAGCACATACATTTCTGGCTTTAACCTCGCAGGAGCATATACCGGAGTTGGAGACGGACCAAAGGATTTCATATCACTTAGGGCAAAGTTGCCAATTTGCATATCCAATTCAGGAAACAATAGCTGCGGGGCTCCCCCCGTCACAGGCACGGTATACAGGCGATTCTGGCTACCGCTGCCGTAGATGCGATCGCTCGCAATCAGAGTCAATGATTTACCATCCGGTGCATACGAAAATTGGCTGATCGCCAAGCTGGAATCCGTAACCTTCACCAGATTACTGCCGTCGCAATCAACCGTATAAACATCCGCGTATGAAAGAAGGTCTGCATCCAGTTTGTCGTCTTCTGCACGTTTGGACAAAAATGAAATCCGTTTGCTATCCATGAACCATACCGGATAAGCAGCATTCCAAGGTCCCGAGGTTATTGGTGCTACCCGGCCGTTTTCAAGCTCCAATACAAATAAATGACTAAACAGACCGTTCCACCAGCCTGATCCTTCTGCTTTGGGAGTAGTACGATCCACGATGCGTCCCCGCTCAGCGGATTGCTTGCGATATTCCTCAAGCTCCATGGCTTCCCGCTCGGCATTTATACTAACCATGCTTGTGAATACAATATACTTCCCGTCCGGCGACCAGACGAATGCACTTACTCCACGCTTCGCCTCCGTCAGTTGCTGTCCCTCTCCACCTTCAGCCGGAATCGTCCATAGCTGCTTGCTTCCGTTCGCCACACGTAAAAAAGCAAGCTGCGATCCATCAGGTGACCAGGCAGGAGCCGAATCCTTGTTGCCATGGGTCAACGGCTTGTCTTCGTTTCCATGAAGCGATACGACACGGATGTGCGTCTGGTAGTCATTTTTTGAATGATCTATGCTTTTATTGACGTAGGCAATCGTTCCATCAGGGCTTATTGCCGGATCACTGATCCATTGATATCCGTATAAATCCTCCGGTACAATTGATCGTTTATTCATGAGTAGCCCTCCCTTTTCCGTTAAATCATATTGCCGAACACACTGTCCAAGCATACCGCCAAAGGTGTATCTATTCGCGAGCCATCTGTTAATGCAGAGGAAAATGACAGGCTGCAACATGCCCTGGCGTGTGCTCTTCGAGCAGCGGGCTCTGCTCGCGGCATTTCTCTTGTGCGTATGGGCAACGCGTGTGAAAAGTACAGCCCGCAGGCGGATTAGCGGGATTGGGGATTTCACCTGTTAATGTGATTCGCTCTTTGCGCAGCCTCGGATCAGGGACGGGTACTGCGTCAAGCAGTGCTTTGGTGTACGGATGCTGTGGCCGCGCAAACAACTCATCACGATCTGCAAGCTCCACGATTTTACCCAAGTACATCACCGCGATGCGATCGCTAATATGCTTGACAGAGGGCAGGCCATGAGCGATAAAAATGTAAGTGAGCTCGAATTGCTGCTGAAGCTCTTTTAACAAATTCAAAATCTGAGCCTGAATCGACACATCCAGCGCGGATACAGGTTCATCGCAAACGATGAGCTTCGGCTTCATGGCGAGTGCCCTGGCTATACCGATCCGTTGCCGCTGTCCACCACTGAATTCATGGGGATGACGATCCGCTAGATGAGCGCCTAATCCTACCGTCTGCAGCAGTCGGAAAACTTCGGCTTTAAGCTCTTTCCCTTTAGCAAGCCCGTGTACTTGCAGCGGTTCGGCGACGATATCAAAGACCTTCATTCTTGGGTTCAACGAAGAGTACGGATCTTGAAATACAAATTGCAAATCTCGTCTGACTTTGCGAACCTCTTCATCCGTTAAATCAGACAGACTTTGCCCTTGAAAACGGATTTCGCCTGCCGTAGGCTCCAGCAGTTGTGTAATCATTTGTCCTGTTGTTGATTTGCCGCAACCCGATTCCCCTACAATACCCAAGGTTTCGCCAGGCATAACCTGAAAGCTCAAATCATCAACCGCCCGCACATAACCGCTTTTTTTGGAGAACCAGCTCTTTTTCATTGGATAATATTTTTTGAGTCCATTCACCTCGAGAAGTGGCGTTCCCTGTGCTGTCTCACTCATACCGGCACCTCCTCCATCCGCAAACATCTGACATAGTGTCCTTGCTCCTTGGCCTGTATTTCAGGATGAGCCTGGGTGCACTGTTCCTGGGCATAAGGGCAACGGGGATGAAATGGACATCCACTCGGCATCTGCATCATATTAGGAACGGTGCCGGGAATGGAATCCAGCCATTCCCTCTGTTCTGTAAGTTTGGGGAGTGATCCTAGCAGCCCGATCGTGTAAGGATGGCCCGGCTTTTCGAACAAATCAAATACGTTTGCTTCCTCGACCACTTCACCGGCATACATCACAACCACCCGATCGGCCATTTCCGCGACCACACCTAAATCATGGGTGATCAGAATGATACCTGTGTTCTCTTCCTTGCTTAGCTTGTGGATTAAATTCAAAATTTGGGCCTGAATCGTAACGTCCAGTGCCGTCGTCGGTTCATCGGCAATCAGCAGTTTCGGACGGCAGGCCAAGGCCATTGCGATCATCACCCGCTGACGCATACCACCGGACAACTGATGCGGGAAATAACTCACAACCTTCGCAGCACCAGGTATGCCTACCCTCTCCAGCATTTCAATACTTTTCTCCCGCGCCTCCGCTTTACTCAACTTTTGATGCTGCCGAATCACCTCACTGATCTGGTTGCCAATCGTAAATACCGGATTCAGCGAGTTCATCGGCTCCTGAAAAATCATGGATATCTCGTTTCCTCGATATTTGCGCATTTCTCCCTTGGACAATTGGAGTAAATCCCGATCTTCCAGCAAAATCTCCCCGCCCACAACTTTTCCCGGTGCAGCAACTAAGCCCATAATAGACAAGGAGGTTACACTTTTACCGGAACCGGACTCTCCAACAATCGCTAATGTTTCACCCGGGCTCACAGTGAAGCTGACACCGTTGACCGAGGGAACGATTCCATCCTCCGTTTTAAAGTAGGTTTTCAATTGGTTCACTTCAAGCAGTTTTGTGGACATCTTTTCCGCCCCCCTTCTGTTATTCTTTCGCCTTCATATGGGGATCTAACACGTCGCGAAGCCAGTCACCGAGGAAAATGACGCCCAGGACCGTGATGGTAATCGCCAGACCGGGGAACGTTGCCACCCACCAGCTTGTAGCTACATATTGTCTGCCATCGCTCAGCATACCGCCCCAGGACACGGCCGGTGGCGTGATCCCCAATCCGAGAAAACTAAGCGAAGCTTCCATAATAATCGTTGTCGCCACATTCATGCCGGATATCACAATGAACGAAGACAAGACATTGGGTAAAATGTGCTTCAATAAAATCCTGCTATTTTTGGAGCCAATCGCCTTGGCTGCCTTGACGAAGTCCCGTTCCTTGATACTCAATACCTCGCCCCGGACCACCCTTGTATAAGCAACCCAATTCGTAACGCCAATAACAAAAATAAGTGTAGTCATGCCAGGCCCTACCACAGCCAAAACGACCAGCATCAGCAGAATGGCCGGAATGGCCAAAAAGGCATCGGCAACTCTCATAATCACGGCGTCTACCCATTTGCCATAAAAACCGGCAAGAAGTCCGAGGATCGCGCCAATCGTGCCTGAGACCAGAACCGCACCGACACCGACGATAAGCGAAACTCTGGCCCCGTATACGATACGGCTCCACATATCCCGCCCCAGGTTATCTGTACCCAGCCAATGCTCTGGCAATCCACCATCCAGCCACATGGGTGGTTTCAGTCGGTTAAGCGGGTCAATATCCGCAGGATTGTGAGTGGCCAGAAGAGGTGCAAATAGAGCTGTTAAGCTAACGAGCAGTATCAGTACCGCACCGACCGTTCCGGTTTTACTTCGTAACAGTTGCTTCCACACGCGCCCAGCAGCTGACAGCCGCAGGGGTTGCTTTTGATCGTCCGGGTCCGAGCCAAGGGCTTGTATAGGATTGATGCCTGCCACATCTTCTCCTCCTCTCTCTAGTTGTATTTAATTCGGGGATCAAGTAGTCGGTAAACGACATCGGTTAAGATATTGCTAATGACGACAATAAAGGCAATCACAAATACAGCGGCCTGAACAATGGCCATGTCGTGCGTATTCACTGCAACAACAAGCAACTGCCCCAAGCCCGGCCATGCAAATACCGTCTCGGTAATGAGTGTTCCGCCGATCAAGCTTGTAAATTGCAAGCTCATGATCGTGACAACCGGAATTAATCCATTGCGAAAAGCATGTTTTCCGATCACGACGATCTCAAAAATCCCTTTGCTGCGTGCTGTCCGTATATAGTCCTGATTCAAAATGTCGAGCATACTGGAGCGAATGAGTCGGGTCATTTGTGCAGAAAGACCGACACCCAGTGTAAAGGCTGGTAGAATTAAATACTCGATCCCGCCCCGACCGGACACGGGAAGCATCCCCAACATGACGGAGAATAACAAAATGAGCATAATCCCCATCCAAAAGTTAGGCATGGCCTTTCCGACGACAGATAAACTGGAAATGATTAAATCCATAAAGGTATTCCGCTTAACTGCTGAGATGACGCCCAGGGGTACTGCGATGATAACCGCAAAAATCATGGCGGCTACGGCCAATTCAAAGCTGGCAGGCAGCCGTTCCAGCACTAATGGTAAAGCCGATTCACCATAACGAAACGAGGTGCCAAAATCGCCTTGTAAGGCACTGCCAATAAATTTAATATATTGCGCATATAATGGCTGATCCAGCCCGAGCGCTTGTGTCAATACTGCACGATCCTCGGCTGTAGCAGTCTCCGGCAGCATTAGGGCTACAGGGTCCCCGGTTACCCTCACCAGGATGAATACAATCAGAGAGACAATCAGCAGTACAGGAATCACCTGCAGCAGCGATTTGGCGATATAAGTTTTCAATCCGTCACCTCCGTAACCAGCAGGCTTTTTTTAAAAGGACGGGCAGGAACCTGTATTGAGGTCCCCGCCCGTTCATTTCTCGTTTTATTTTGCAGGTGTAATATCCTCTGCATAGAACATTTCATCGCTTCTCGGCTGGAAATTCACGCCGTTACCAGTGCCATAAATCCCTTCCATTTGGAACAGATAGACAGCCGGACGATCCTCAGCCAAAATCTGTTGCACTTGCTGATACTCTTTTTCACGCGAGGCTGTATCCAGGTTTGTCAGAGCATGCTGCAGCAGCTTCTCTACCTTCGGATTGTTATAATCCGTTTCGCCTTTAGCCTCTTCCAGCAGGTAGCGATTATAGTTATTGGAAGCGTCGAACAGGGAATTACCAATGCCGATCATAAACATTTCCTTGAAGGATTTGGAGCTGTAACGCTCACTGAAAGCACTTGGCTCCAGCACGTCCAGCTTTATTTTGAAGCCTTCTTTATCTAACATGGCGGCTACAACCTCGGCGTACTCCTTGTATATTGAGGATACCGACAAGGTTAATTCCGGGCCTGCGCCGGCATAACCAGCTTGCTTCAGCAGTTCTTTGGCTTTAGCCGGATCATGTAAGGTCTTCTCATACAGGGAAGGATCGGCACCAAAGTTGCCCGGCGTAACGGAAGTGCGAGTTACGATCCCGGCACCGCCTGCGATGCTGTCCACGATCCCCTTTTTATCGATCGCGAGGTCTATCGCCTCTCTCACTTTCGGGTTAGCCGTAATGCTTCCTTGGCTTTGACGTAAAATCAATTGCAGCACTCGCTGAATCGGTGCTTTGACGATTTTTTTGCCGTCTTCGCCTTGAATACGTGCTACATCGGTGGACGGAATGCCTGAAGCAATGTCAATGGAACCCGCGAGCAGTTCAGATACACGCGTAGAGGCTTCGGGAATGGAGCGGAAAACAACCTGATCCCATTTCGGCTGGCCTCCAAAATACTTATCGTTTTTAACGAGTACCACCCGGTCATCCTTAATCCATTGACTAAATTTATAAGGGCCTGTACCGATTGGATTTTTAAGGAATGCCTCGATCCCGTTTTTCTCAATATACTTGGAGGGTAATATCCCTGCTCCCATTTTGGATAAACGATTCAGCAGCAGCGGGTCCGGTCCGTCCGTGATGACGTCTGCTGTATGCTCATCTACTACTTTCACTTCTTTAATATTTTTAAAGTAGGAATTTTGTTTGAGCGTGTTATCCTTTGCCACTCTTTCTATCGTGTACTTCACATCTTCCGCCGTGAATGGATCACCGTTATGGAAGGTAACCCCTTCGCGCAAGTGAAAACGCCAGGTCGTATCATTTACTTTTTCCCAGGAAGTGGCGAGTCCAGGTACTTTCTTCTGCTGGCTATCATTTTTCAGCAAGTAGTCAAATACGTTAACCAGAACAGCTTCACTCGCCGTATTGTTATTGTTATGTGGATCAAAGCTCTCAATATCCGTAGCATTCGCGATCGTCAGCACTTTACTGTCAGTCGGTGTCGATGCTGCACTGTCCTTGCTGCCGCCTGTAGATGGGGCACCGCAGCCTGCCAGAATAATCGCTGCAATCAGTAATGTGATCCCGCTTGTAAACCACTTGTGTCTGCTCATTTTGTCCACTCCAGTCCATTAACGTTGTATTTTGCCACACAGCTGCTTCTCTAGCGTCTCAAGCTTTATTGCTTCTTCAAAAAATTCAGCGCTATGGCCGACATCATGGCTACCCCATAAGGCAGTACCGATTCATCCAAATCAAACTTGGGATGGTGCAATGGATAGCTGGTTTCCTCATCTCCTCTCCCGGACCCCAGCCGGAAGAACACGCCGGGAACCTGCTCACAATAAAAAGCAAAATCCTCCCCGCCTGTTGACGGTTTGATGTAACTCCACTCCTTGGAGCCAAACAATAGCTCACTCGTTTCTGTCATCAGGTCGACCATATCCGAATCGTTCTGCACAACCGGGTAGCCAAGCTGATAATTCAATTCATATCCGGCCCCAAACGACTCACACACCCCACGAACCACCTGCTCGATCAGTTCAGGCATTCGGCTGCGGAGCTCCGCAGATAGAGTTCGAACGGTGCCGATCATTTCTACCTCCGGTGCAATGGCAGCCCCCATGTAGCCGCCACTAATTTTGCCAATGGTAATGACAATGGGCTCAAGCGGATCAACCAGACGGCTTGGTATATTTTGCAGGGCAGAAATCACCTGCGCGGACACGGCAATCGCGTCAATCCCCTCATGTGGACGGGCGGCATGACCACCTTTGCCTAAAATTTTAATTGTTAAGCCATCTGCTGATGCAAAAGCTACCCCTTTGCTGACCCCAAGTGTTCCTGTCCTCAGACCCGGGAACATATGTAGCCCTGCCATGGCATCTACTTTGGGATTGTCCAGCACACCGTCCTCAATCATAGCCTTGGCTCCGGCCAAACCTTCTTCTGCCGGTTGAAAGACAAATTTGATATTGCCTCGTTCAGGTCTATCCAAATTAGCCAGTAACTGCGCGGTTCCCATCAGTATCGCAGTATGGGCATCATGTCCGCATAAATGTGCCTTTCCCGGAATCTGCGAACGATAGGGAGCCGTTTTTTCATCCTGAATCGGTAAAGCATCCATATCTGCCCTGAGACCGATGGTAGGCCCCGGGCTTTTTCCACGCAACAGACCTACAACCCCGGTTTTACCTACCTGTGTGGTTACCTCCAACCCCAGTCTTTGTAAGTGCTCAGCTACAATACCGGACGTGCGAATCTCTTCATATCCCGTTTCAGGATGGCGATGAAAATCTCTTCGCCATGTGATCAATTGCTCTTGAAGCGGTCTTGATAAAGCCAAGAGCTCATGTAAGCTCGTGCATTCACCATTCATGCTTTCACCGTCCCCGCAAATTGTATTCTTTGTTCTGTAAGACACCGTCTAGCCTTTTGCAACCAATCTTGCATAAATGGCATCTGCGGAATGTCCGATATGGCGTCTCATTACTTCCCGCGACTTTTCAGCATCCCGTGCCCGAAGTGCACTCAGGATTTCTGTATGGACGTCATAGTTCACCGTCCGGATCTGGCTATCATAGGGCATGAGATCCAGCGCCGGATTAATTTGGGTCCGAATCTGCCTAACAGCAGCTTCACAAAGTGGGTTGCCCGATGCCTTGGCAATGGCTAAATGAAACTTGACGTCCAAGGCACGAAACCATTCTCGGGTACAATCCGCTTCAATACTCTGATCCAGATAATGCTGAAGCAAGCCCAGTTCATCCGCGGTGATTCGTGCAGCCGCTAAAAAAGCAGCCTCAGGCTCCACAATCATCCGATATTCAAAGACCTTCAGCATATGCTCCCAATCTTGTGCGATTTCTGCCCGGGTACGTTTATGAGCATTTGCTGTCACTGGAAGAACAAACGTCCCTCCCTTGGCACCTACTCTCTTTTCAATGAGTCCCTTGGACTCCAATTGAGATAGTGCCTCACGAACTGTAATTCTGCTGGCATTAAATATCTCTGCAAGTTCCCGCTCTGTTGGCAGCTGTTCCTCGCTAAGCAACTCTTTTAGAATAATAGCCTCTTCCAACTGCTCTCTAATAAAATCACTCACTTTTTTAGCTGATACTTTCTCAAAGCGCAGAGGAGATGGGATTATCATACGAACACTCCGATCACTAAATCTTTAAGGTCTAAACCTTATACCTTTAAAAGAAACAAAAAAATATAAATCTGTTGTTATCATAATACCTAGTAAACCTATATGCAATACTTTTTTTCTGATATTAATGAATATTCTTTACACATAAAAAAAGCACGCAGCAGGATATCCTGTGCGCGCTTGGTCATTCTCTATTTTTCCTCCAACTCATCCGGTACATCGTATTTATTGATATGTGAGGTCATCGCAGCAACTGCTTCGCTGGCATCCGTCGTGGCAGGTACTTCCCTCACCACATCATCAGTCTGGTCACGAAAATTCAAACGGTCAGCCTCGACTACTTTCTGTTGATTGGGTTTCATTATCTATATCGCTCCTTTCTTATTCCAGGGTCTGATCTCGCTCTGTTAAGGTGTACAAAGGTACTTCCCGCTCCTCCTGCGGATGGTTCAGCGCATAGATGCGTGCCGTCTCACTCTGCTCGTTCACATGCTGAATGTAAATGGGTTGCCCCTCACACAGCACATTCGCCATTATGGGAGAGGATGCTATTTCCTGTGCTCTTTGAACATTCATTTTAGAAAAACCTCCCTTGCTGAGTAGAGTTCGTCCTTACTATGCACGAAGTAAATATTTGTTATACATATATTGATGTCATTATAATGTGTTCGTTCCATTTTTACAGAAAGGATATCATTTGAAAATATAAATATTATTGTTATTATGGATAAGAGATTCAGTAAAAACTGCGATCTTCGATGAAGCAAAAAGGAGTGATGTTGAATGCTACACATATTAATGGTTAACTTTCCGGCAGAAGGACATGTAAACCCTACGCTCGGGATTACGCAGGCCTTTGCGGCACGGGGAGACCAGGTACATTACATTACAACCGAGAAATACAAGGACAGACTCGAAGCAATTGGAGCAACGGTTCATCTGCATCCCGATCTGTTGAGAACCGCTTCTATCGATACTGCTTCTCCAGCCGGATTGAACGTATTTATGAATATTCACATCCAAACCTCGATGGACATATTAGCAATCACCAAACAGCTGTCGGAAAGCATTGATTTTGACTTTGTATTCTATGATAGATTTGGAGCCGGGGAATTAGTGAGAGATTATTTGCATATTCCAGGCATTTCTTCATCCCCATCTTTTCTGATTTCAAACCATCAGATGGCTGTCAATCTCTTTCGCCCTGATGCTAAAATACCGTTTCAGCCTGATGAACAAGTCACGACTTCACTGCATCTCATGAAAGAAAGATTCGGTGTGGCTCCCAAAGAAATGGTTCAATTTATGAACAATTCAGGGGCTTTGAATGTTGTATATACGAGCAAATATTTCCAACCGAGAGGCGAACAGTTTGGGGACGAGCATCTTTTTATTGGTCCCAGCTTCCCGGAGCGCAAAGGGGCTAATTCATTCCCTCTGGACAGACTACAGGGTAAAAAGGTTTTGTATATTTCGATGGGAACGGTTCTGGACCATACTGAAGACTTTTTTAACACCTGTATTGAAGCTTTTTCCGATTTTGAAGGCATCGTCGTGATTGCAGCTGGCGAGAAAGCCGACCTTACGAAAATCAATCCGGCCCCTGAGCACTTTATCATCTCGCCCTATGTTCCTCAGTTGGAGGTATTGCGTCATGCAGATGTGTTTATTACTCATGGTGGAATGAACAGCGTGAATGAAGGAATTCACTTCAATGTTCCCTTGGTCGTATTGCCTCAGGACAAGGATCAGCCGATGGTCGCGCAGCGGTTAACAGAACTTCAAGCTGGCTATCGAATAACCAAAGACCGTATCGATGTACAATCGTTAAGAGAGGCGGTACGTGAAGTGATGTCGAACGCAGCATATAAAGAGGGTGTACAAAAAATAAATGACAGCTTCCAGCAATCTGGAGGTACAGAGGAAGCTCTCGCAAAAATCGATGCTTATCTTCAAAAAAAGCTCGCTTAAATCGCGGGCATTGTCTAGGCAATTCCCATACCTTGCTTGAAGGCTTCCAGGAATTCCAAGCCGCTTAGGTTTGCGGTTAAGCGGCTTGGATAAAAGGGTTTGTCGAAAAAGCATCGCTTCTTTCCTCTGTCAAGCTTCATCTGTTACTATGGCGATCCGTTGTTGTTAGCCGGTAACCCCATCAGCTGTGGGTTGGGAGTCGCACAGGATTTACGCTCTACAAACCGGGTATCGACTGTAATTTTAGATTGCATTTTAGGGCCAGTTTCAATGGCTTCACTCAACAGATCGACGGCAAGCTCAGCCATTCGCTCTTTCTCAACATGGACCGTTGTCAGCTCTGGTGTAATAATTAATGATTCATTAATATTGTCAAACCCTATAACTGAGCATTCCTCGGGCACTTTAATCCCCATCTCGGTTAATGTTTTAATCGCACTTATCGCAATGTAGTCACATTCACAAAACCATGCCGTCGGAAGTTGTCGACCATTACTCAAATATTCAGTCAATTGTTTTTTAAGCGATTCCTGCGAGCTTAGAATGGTTGGAGCCACCGACAAACGCCGAGATGTGGGGATATCGATCTGATATTCCTCTAATGCCTCCATAAATCCTCGCTTCCGCTCCTCAAAATTATGAATACGTACATTTGAAGCAATATAACCTATTGAAGTATGACCAAGTTGGCATAAATATGCTCCTGCCTGGTAAGCCCCTATGCGGTTATTAATACCGATAAATTGTACGGGCAACGTGTCAAAACAAGTATCCAGTACAACCAAATTAGGCATGATATGATGTATTTGCTCAATCTGCCAGCGTGTCAAATTTGTTCCAAGAACAATGGCACCATCACTATATTTTTCCTCGAACACATGTTTAATTTCCTCTTCAAAGAATTCTACATTTACTGTCGAAAAGATTAGTTTATAACCTTTTTGGCGGCAGTTTTCTTCTATGAAATAAATCAATGACTTAAAAAAGGGCTGTTGCTCATATTGCTGGAACACAATACCGGAGCTAGTGCACACTAGAAAAAGCAACGATTTGTCGCCTTTCTTCTGATGTGAGGCTCGGCTCTTCGGCATGTAACCAACTTGATGAGCGATTTGAAGTATATGCTCTCGTGTTTCAGGACTAATCCCCGGCTTACCACTAAAAGCAAGAGAAACAGCCGATTTAGAAACATTGGCCATTTGGGCGATATCTTCCATTTTCATAAATTGATTCTCCATCTATATAAAATACGGCTAACCGTTAAAGTCAGTTTACATATATGAGTAAACAGATGCAATAGACTAGTCTATTTCTTGAGATAAAATTAGTTTCTTTATTTATAATATTTTTCATTTTATTCCCGGAAATTTGGTGAGAAAGAATAGTATATATGTGACTTATTCTAAATAAAATCCCGTAGTTTGGTTCATTCAACTAGACTAACTAAACTAAATAATGATATTTATTAGAATTCAGCCAATTGACAGCGATTTATAGAGGTGATACGATGATTTTGAAAATAAAACTTCATACATTTTAGTTGATTTAGTTTAGTTTTGTTTAGTCTCATTTCAGTTTATTTACTTCCAGTAAAGGAGAGTTATTAATGAAAAAGCTGAAACTGGGTTATGCGCCTACACGACGATTCACCTTCAGTGCTGAGGATGCATTCCGCTACAAAGTTGCCATTCGCAAACAAATCGAGAGCTTCGGGATGAACATTGATATTGTGGATTTGGAAGGGCTTAATGAAGAAGGTTTGCTGTATGACGATCATATTAACGCTGACTTGATTATCAAACGTTTTAAGGAAGAGGAAGTCGACGCCGTTTTCTTCCCCCATTGTAATTTCGGAACTGAGGATACCGTTGCCCGTGTGGGTAAGGCACTTGGCAAGCCGGTTCTATTGTGGGGACCACGAGATGAAGCACCTTTGGCTGACGGCATGAGATTGCGGGATACCCAGTGCGGATTGTTCGCCAGCGGAAAAGTGCTTCGCCGCTTTAATGTCCCATTCACCTATATAACAAACAGTCGTGTGACTGATCCTGTATTTGAACGAGGGTTTAACAACTTTATTTCTACCGCCAATGTCGTACGACAGTTCAATAGGTTGCGGATTCTCCAGATCGGCCCTCGCCCCCCTTCCTTTTGGACCATGATGTGCAATGAAGGAGAACTGTTGGAACGATTCGGTATTGAAATCCATCCGATTACGCTGGTAGATATTCAGCTTCGCTCCAAGAAAATTGCATCCGGGAGCAGTGCTGAACTTTCAGAAGCGATTGATTACATCAAAGAAAAGCTGGACTACAGTGAAGTCACCGAAGATGATGTCAGACGAATCGCTGCACTTAAAGTAGCCATGAAATCCTATGCTGTGGAAACGGGAAGTACAGCCATCGCTATCCAATGCTGGTCTGCCCTCCAGGAAGCCATGGGAATTATGCCTTGTCTGGCAAATGCCATTTTGACAGATGAACAAATTCCGGTCACCTGCGAAACCGATATTCACGGAGCTATTACTTCAGTTATGGTACAAGCGGCTGCGATGAACGAACTGCCAACATTTTTTGCTGATATTACGGTACGTCACCCTGAGAATGACAATGGAGAACTTCTTTTCCACTGTGGGAACTTTCCAGTATCCATGTCTATTGAGAACAAACCCAAGCTGCGCAAGCATTTCCTGTTCGATGATCACGCGCCAGGTACACATGAAGGACAAATCAAAGGCGGCGGCATGACCATCGCTCGTTTTGATGGTGACCACGGGGAGTATTCTATTTTCCTCGGCAAAGCTAAAGGAATTGAGGGGCCTTATACCCGCGGCTCGTATGTCTGGGTAGAAGTCAACGACTGGCCGTTATGGGAAGAAAAGCTCGTCAAAGGTCCTTACGTCCACCACTCTGTCGGCATTCACGCTAACGTTATCCCGGCTCTCTACGAGGCCTGCAATTACCTGCCAGGCGTCAAGGCAGACCCGGTAGATCCTACCGAACAGGAGATCCAACGCTGGTTGCGCGGCTCCGATCTCACTACTACGAAGTCAAACATTCTGGTGTAACTATATTATTTCAGGAGGACAGACACTATGGAAATCCGAGACTTGAAAATCAAAGCCGCACAAATCCGTCAGGATCTGCTCACCATTATTCATCGTGCCAAAACAGGGCATACGGGAGGCTCGCTGAGCAACACGGACATACTCACCGCTCTGTACTACGAAATCATGAATATTGATGTCGCTAATCCTAAATGGGAGGAGCGCGACCGCTTTGTTGCCAGCAAGGGACATTCCGTCGAATCTTTATGGTGCATTCTGGCAGACCGTGGTTTTTTCCCAAAAGAAGAGCTGAAAACCTACAGCCAATTCGGAACCCGTCTGATTGGGCATCCGAACAATAAAGTTCCCGGTATTGAGATGAATACAGGCGCATTGGGCCATGGCCTCCCCATCTCAGTCGGCATGGCGCTGGCTGCCAAGCGTGACGGGCGATCCTACCGTGTATTCTGTCTGATGGGTGACGGGGAGCAAGCTGAAGGCTCCAACTGGGAAGCTGCTATGGCAGGCGCTCATTACAAATTGGATAATCTTGTCGGCATCATTGACCGCAACGGCTTGCAAATCAGCGGTACAACCGAAGAGGTTATGGGACTTGAGCCGTTGGAGGAGAAGTGGGCTGCCTTCGGCTGGAATGTCATCTCCATTGACGGTAACAGTATGGAGGAACTGGTTCATACATTCCGCAACGCCCCCGAAATTGAGGGCAAACCAACATTGGTGCTGGCAAACACGATAAAAGGAAAAGGCGTATCCTTTGCCGAGGGTATTCCAGCGTGGCATCACCATGTTCCAAACGATGAAGAACTTGAACGCGGACTGGCTGAACTACAGCAAAAAATAGACGAATTATCCGGGGAAGGACAGGTGAGATAAACAATGAACAAAATCCCAAATCGTCAGGTCATCTGTGAAACACTGCTTAGCCTCGCCAAAGAAGATCGGGATATTATGGTGTTGGCTAGTGATTCCCGCGGCTCTGCTGCCATGGCTCCTTTTGCCGCTGCATATCCAGAACAATTTGTGGAGGTAGGCATTGCCGAGCAAAATATCGTCGGGATATCAGCCGGACTCGCGCACAGCGGTAAAAAGCCGTTCGTCACCTCTCCTGCCTGTTTCCTCAGCATGCGCAGTATTGAGCAAATCAAGGTAGATGTAGCCTATTCCGGGACCAATGTAAAGCTGATCGGGATAAGCGGCGGTGTCAGCTACGGCGCACTGGGAATGTCTCATCACTCTGTTCAGGATATTGCCGTAGCCAGAGCGATTCCAGGTTTAATGGTCTTACTGCCCGCCGATCGTCATGAAACCAAAAAAATGACTGAAGCCCTGGTTCAGCATAACGGAGGTGCATATGTACGGATCGGACGCAATGCTGTCGAAGATGTCTATCCGTCCGATGATTATCCGTTCGAGATTGGAAAAGCTGTCACCTTACGAGAAGGATCAGACATTACTCTGATTGGCGCTGGTGAAACTGTCCGTATCATTCTGGATGCGGCTGAGTTACTCCAGCAAGCGGGTGTGAAAGCACGTGTCCTCAATATGCACACCATCAAGCCTCTTGATGAGGAAGCAATCATCGCCGCAGCACGCGAAACCGGAGGTATTATCACCGTGGAAGAGCACAGTGTATTCGGAGGCTTGGGTGCTGCCGTAGCAGAAGTCGTAGTTCAAAATCACCCCGTTCCAATGAAAGTATTGGGCATACCGGATGAGCCGGCGATTGCGGGCAAAACAGCTGAAGTATTTGAACATTACGGGCTTACACCTGGGAATATCAACAAGATTGCGCTCGAACTGATTAACAAGTAAGGAGCTGTAGCTGTAATGAATATCGAGACCTATATTCTGGCGATCGATCAAAGCACTTCCGGAACCAAAACACTACTGGTCAATCGGCAGGGCGAAGTAATTTCCCGTTATTCTTTGGAGCACAAGCAATATTACCCCCAGCCAGGCTGGGTTGAACATGATCCGCTTGAGATATATCAAAATGTACTCACTGCTGCGAAAGGCGTGCTGGAGAAAGCCGGGCTTTCTCCTTCTTCGCTGGCCGCAGTGACCATTACGAATCAGCGCGAAACGGCTCTGATCTGGGACCGTTCTACCGGCTTGCCTATCTATAATGCCATTGTATGGCAGTGCCAGCGGACGGCAGAGGTCTGCGCACGGTTGAAAGATGATGGCTATGAGGATATTATTCGCTCCAAGACGGGACTAATGCTCGATCCTTATTTCTCTGCTGCCAAGTTCAAATGGATTTTGGATCATGTGCCTCATGCATCCCAACTGCTTGCTGAAGGCAAACTGCTTGCAGGAACCATTGACAGCTGGCTGCTATGGAAACTTACGGGTGGTCAAATACATGCAACCGATTACAGCAATGCCAGCCGTACTTCTCTCTTTAACATCCATACCCTGGCTTGGGATATGGATTTGTGCAACATATTTGGTGTTCCCTCCTCCCTGCTCCCTGAGGTAAAAGCATCCGATGCCTTGTATGGCTATACACAGGAAGCGCAATTATGGGACGAACAAGTACCTATATCAGGGATAATCGGAGATTCACAGGGTGCACTGTACGGACACCGTTGCTTTGAAACTGGCGACGCCAAAGCGACATATGGGACTGGAACGTCGGTACTTATGAATATCGGTCCGGAACCCGTGCAGGGCGGCGAAGGTCTTGTCACAACGATTGCCTGGGGTGCTTCAGGCAAGGTTACTTATGCATTGGAAGCAGTTATACGCACGACCGGAGACAGCATAAAATGGACAAGGGACAATCTGGGATTATTCTCGTCATTTGAGGAAATGCAATCCATGGTCACCGGATTGCAGGACAATGAGGGCGTATATCTGGTCCCTGCTTTTGTCGGTTTAGGTGCTCCCTACTGGAATCCCTCTGCACGTGCTGCAATTCTGGGCATGACCCGTGGAAGCGGCAAAGCACATATTGTGCGTGCAGCGCTGGAGAGTATCGGGTATCAGGTGAGAGATGCGGTAGAATTTATACGCGAGCAATCCGGTGTGCCCCTAACGAGTCTGCGTACAGATGGTGGGGCCTCATCCAACAGCTGGCTAATGCAGTTCCAGGCAGATATCCTGGGTACCCATGTTACTCGCTCTACCTGTGCCGAGCTGTCTGCAATGGGCTCTGTGTATCTGGGCGGTCTCGGAGTCGGATATTGGTCGGAACCTAGCATCGTCACTGGAGACACCTCTGATCAGAATCTATATGAGCACTACACTCCTAGCATGGACGAAGTCAGCCGCCAGCGGCTTTATGCAGGTTGGCAGAATGCGGTGCAGACGGTAATACGTTCAGAATAACCGCATACACCATCTTCTCCCGCCAATTGTTGATTCAATCTTCTTCATTTATTTTTTGAGTTTACTACAAGCTTCCGGTTATTTTGCAGGTGTTGCACTTGGAATAATCGGAGGTTTTTAATTAACAAATTGGAACCGCTTAACATTTTGAATCTACTGCTAACTCATTCAACTCTTTGCGTTCGCAAGGGATTTTATTATTTTTACCTGCAGATTTGATTTTACATCATCTTTGGATAATATCTTATATGTTATCAAACTCTAAAATCAGTCTTAACAAATGAAGACAATTATTCTGTTCATACTTGGTTCAGTGTACACTGCATTTATTCTGCTTTACAGAAAGGGGGCACCTTGAATGAATGCGCGTATGGTTTCAATTCTTCAGCACTTGCTGGCTGCCGACGCTCCTGTCAAAAGTGATTATCTCGCCAAATTGATCCAGGTTACTTCACGTACCATCCGTAGCGATATCCGGGAACTTGATGAATTCCTATCCAAGCACGGGGCAGCAATTGAACCTGTTCGTTCAAGGGGATATGAACTGAAAATTACGGATAATCGTAGTTTTCGTGCGCTGCTGCAGCAGTTGTTCCTATCCAGCGAGCCCGATGATCCAGGTTCTCCCGGCTACCGGCAATTGTATTTAATAAAGCGTCTCCTGCTCGCTGATCATTATGTGAAGCTGGAAGACCTCGCAGATGAGCTATATATAAGCAAGTCTACGGTGCAAAATGATTTCAAAGAGGTTAAACAAACCTTACAAAGCTATGGAATCACCATTGACAAACGGCCGAATTACGGAGTCAAACTGAAGGGTGATGAAGTGCGACTGCGGTTTTGCTTGTCCGAATTTATTGTAAGCCGTTCTGAAGAACAAGGCGGAACACTTCATGCAGCGCTGCGCATCGTCAGCCCCCGCGAAATGACACTGATCTGCGGAATCATTCTGGAACAGACTCAGAAATATGAAGTGACGCTATCCGATATCGCTTTCAGCAATTTATCCATTCATATTGCAATCGCCTGCAAGCGTATCCGTGACGGGAACCAGGTGGCCATGCTCTCAACGGAAATAGGAGATCTGCGAGGCACCGATGAGTTTCGGGCTGCCGAGCATATTGCTGAGCTGATCGGAAAGGAATTGCAGTTGTCTTTTCCTGAAGACGAGATCGCCTACATTGCCATGCATCTTGTCGGAAACAAGTGGTTTGTCGGGATTGAAGGACAGCAAATGGAGGACATGGGACCCGAGAAGCTGTTGGACCGGAACATCTATGAACTGGGCAAGGAAATGCTCGCCGAGATCGACAGGGATTTGAACCTGAACATCAGCCGTGATCCGGAACTGCTCATAGGTATCTGCCTGCATCTGAAGCCAGCGCTGAACCGGGTAAAGTACGGGATGAACATCCGAAACCCCATGCTGGATCATGTCAAGAGCAACTATCCTCTGGCTTTTCAAGCAGGAGTCATTGGTGCCAAGCTGATCGAGAGCAAGCTGAATATTGCGATCCCGGAAGCGGAGATGGGCTATCTGGCCATTCACATCGGAGCAGCCATCGAAAGACAGCGTATGAACACCCGGCCAAAACGTTGTCTGGTCGTCTGCACTTCAGGAGTCGGAAGCGCCCGACTGCTCAAGTACAAACTGCAAAGCACTTTTGGCAGCTCGCTTGAAGTGGCGGGTACAACGGAATATTACAAGCTTCAGCAGGTTCCCCTGCATGACATTGATTTCGTGGTGAGCACCATTCCCATTCAGCAGCCATTATCCGTTCCGGTCGTGGTGGTGCAGACGCTTCTTGGCGGCAGCGATATGAACAAAATTGAAAGTTTGCTGGCTGGTGAAGCCGAGTTTGCTTTTCACTACATCCGGGAAGAGCTCGTATTTCTGAGACAAAATTTTACCACCAAGGAAGAGGTCATCTCTTTTCTGGGCCAAAAAATATATTGTGAAGGGCTGATCCGTTCTGCCGAAGGCTTTATTGGACTCGTTCTGGAACGAGAACAGGCTGCACCCACGGCTTACGGAAATTTAGTAGCCATTCCCCACCCTATCATTCCGCAAAGCAATCAAACCGTATGGTCGGTCTGCACCCTTCAACAGCCTATCGATTGGGGCGACAAACCCGTGCAGTTCATCTGCCTCCTCAGCATTGAAAGAAACGGCAAAGAGCCACCGGCCAAAATGTATCAACATCTCATGGAACTGGTCGACAATTCGGATATCATCCAGCAGATGTTAAAATGCGAAACGTACGAGGAATTCTCCAGAATTATCGTTAAATATAAGCTGTATTGATACCAAGCTCCAAAGAAGCATCCGGCTGATATTCACAGAACGGGTGCTGCTTTGGAGCTTTTTGATGTCCCTCCCTGTTCTTGAGCAGTAACGATCAATGAATTTCCGCTACTGGCGGAAAAGACTTGGGTTTAGATCTCGGATGTAAGCCTTTACACTGAATCTGTAAGCTAAAGAGAAAAAAGCATGAGGTGAAAGAGATGGATGAGTATCAGGAAATCATAATGGGAATTATAACCAATTCTGGCGTTGCCAAGAGTAAGGCGATGGAAGCGATCTCTCTGGCTCAAAAAGGTCATACACAGCAGGCGGCAGAGCGGCTTGAAGAAGGCAAAGCCGAGTTAGTGAAAGCGCATAAATTACAAACGAGGCTGATTCAACAAGAAGCGGGCGGAACCGTCCACGAAATCACACTGCTAATGGTACATGCTCAAGATCACCTGATGTCGGCCATCACAACTAAAGATCTGGCTGGCCATATGATCGAGCTTTACGCCAGATTGAATCGCTATGAAGAAATATCAAATCACACTTCAATCGGAGGGAACAATTAATGAAACAAATTACACTGGTATGTGCTGCTGGAATGTCTACAAGTATGTTGGTACAGAAAATGCAAAAGTCTGCCCAAGCGCAAAACCTTGAGGTTGAAATCAGAGCTACTTCCGAAGGTTCTTTTAAAGAATATGCTGACAAGACGGATGTGCTGCTGATTGGACCACAGGTCGGCTACCTGGAGGATGATTTCAAGGCAAAATATGAACCTCAAGGCATGAAAGTAAGCGTTATCAACACGATGGACTACGGTATGATGAACGGTGAAAAGGTGCTGGGAGACGCGCTTAAGCTGTAAAGTTCAAAGTTAGGTGTTTACCCATCTGCCAAAATGGAAGCGTTCTCTCATTTATTTTATACGCGAATGAAAGTCTAAAGCAGGAGTTGAATAACTATGGCCAACCAACAAAAATTCTCTCATAAGCTTCAAAAAGTGGCGGGCAAAATTCAGCAAAACCGTTACATGAGCGCAATTTCCAACGGGCTGATGTCCACCCTTCCCTTTCTGATTATCGGCGCTTTTGCAACCCTTTTCTCTGCGCTTGCTTGGGAGCCTTACCAGAATCTCATTGCGCCCGTGAAGGGTATCATCGAGTTGGCATCGACGATGACCACCGGCATCATTGCTCTGTATGCCGTGTTTTTTATAGCCTACAGACTGGCGCAAGCTTTTGACAAGGACCCCCTTGTTCCGGCAGCAACCGCCCTTCTCTCTTTTCTGATCGTCACACCGGTTCAGACCTTTGATAAAGTCCGGGCCTTGCCGCTCCAATGGCTCGGCGCACAGGGATTGTTCGTCGCCATGTTCGTCGGCTTGATTGCCGCACGGTTGTATATTTGGATTGTCGATCGCAATTGGACGATCAAAATGCCTGACGGGGTTCCGCCTACCGTTGTCAAAACCTTCTCCGGATTGATCCCGGCTGTCTTGGTAGCACTTGTGTTCGTCATCGTGGCCGGTCTGTTCATGCAGACTCCGTTCGGTACGGTTCACGATTTAATCTACACTTATCTCCAAGTACCACTAGAAGGATTGGGCGGATCACTCGGTGCTTTGATTATCGCGCTGATCATTATGCAGGCTCTGTGGATGTTCGGGATTCACGGGGCAATTGTTACACTCGCTATCGTTCAACCGATCTGGTTGAGTCTGGATCTGGCTAACCTTAACGCTTTCCAGGCAGGCACTCCGCTTCCGAACATTATCGGGATAGCTTTTTGGTTCATCTATTGCAACTATGCACCGATGCTCGGCTTCGCCCTGCTGTTGGTTTTCATGGCCAAGAGTACACAGCTTCGCACCATCGGGAAGCTTGGTCTTCCGGGTAGCTTTTTCTCGATTCACGAGCCACTGATCTTCGGAATTCCCATCGTATTGAACCCGTTGCTGGCGATTCCGTATGTCTTTACTCCTATCATTTGTGCGGTACTCGGCTATATTGGCACCAACATCGGCTTGTTGCCGGCACCCATCGGGATTTACCCGGCTTTCGGCACCCCCATCTTTGCTCTGGGCTTCATCGAGGGCAGTTGGAGACTGGCCGCCGCACAACTGGTGCTAATTCCGATCAGTATGCTGATCTACTATCCGTTCTTTAGAGCGCTGGACAAACAGGCGCTGAATAAGGAACGCGAAGCGCAGGAGCAATTGAAACAACAGCAAGCGAGTGAAAACGTAGCAAGTCCTGTCATCTCATAATAGTAAAATAGTAAAATAGTAAAATAGAAAAAAAGCAGAAACGGCGGATGGCAAACGATCGCCGTTTCTGCCATGGCAACCGTTAGGAGAGGAAACATTTGATTAAACTGAGCATTGCTGAGAACTGTGCAAGAGCAAATCACGATCATCGATATGCATGATTTCGAAGCGGATGTCCTGCTCATCGGCATTAGAAAGTAACCAAGTTTCCTATTTAATTACATCTACTTTACGGGTGGTATCAGCTTACGCTGGTACTCCCCCAAATAAAAAGCCCACCTAGAGCCTCCAGATACGTCTGAACAACCTCGGTTTTGAACACCTCGCTATAAGCCTGAAATGCCTCTCCCTTTTTTGCCATATGAAAAACCCCCTCCAAGTATTAATCCAAACCCATGATATGAAGTTGAGGTTTGCTCATTTATGTGGATTTTTCATTTCAGGTCGCTTATGATGAATTTAACCATTAAAATTGTCGACTGTGATCAGAACTTTAACTAAAAATGTCATTAGGAGAATCAACAAATGATCAAATCGCAACGAATTAATCAGATTAAGGAATACGTTTTTGAGCATGAATCGGTATCATTGGAAGAACTGGTGGAGCATTTTGGAGTATCCAAGATTACAATCCGTAGAGATGTTCAGTCTCTTGTCGATTCCGGGATCATAAAAAAAGTGTATGGTGGGGTTTCTGTCAATCATTCTACCCTTGTTGTCTTCAACGAACGACGCGATCAGAATTTCACCAAGAAGCAGGAGATTGGCAGGCTGGCTTCCCAGTTCGTTGAGGACGGGGATGTTATTTTTGTTGATTCGGGGACGACGACCTTGGAGCTTCTACCTTACATTCAACACAAGCAGCTTACGATTGTAACGAACAATTTTGATTTTATTCATGAAGCTAAGCCCTTCCCTTCCCTGTCTATCTTCTCTACGGGTGGCATGCTTGAGCGTAAAACGAATTCTTTCGTCGGCTTTCAAAGTATTGAGCTGCTTAAAAAATATAACATTAACAAAGCTTTTGTCGCTTCAACGGGCATTTCGATTACGAACGGAGTAACTAATTCATCTCCGCTAGAGACCGACCTTAAAAGTACAGTTGTGGAAAAAAGCCTGAACGTGTATTTAATGATTGATGACAGCAAATTCGACAAATATGCCCTCACTACGTACTGCTCTCTCAGCGATATTGACTATTTGATCACCAACAGCACACCAAACTTAAGCTACCAGCAATATGCATCAGAACATGGTATCAAAATCGTGACGCCATAAGCTCAAAGCCAAAAAAGCAGCACGTTCCGTCCTGGTTACAGTGAAGAAACATGCTGCTTTTGTATAGAACGCTATTATTTATTTTTTTAAACTGACCGCTTTACGACTCGAGCCAAATTCACGAATTTTGGCACGCACCGTTTCCCGAATCGCGTCTCTCGCCGGAGTTAATATTTTTCTCGGTTCTCGTTTCCAAATCCTCCGTTAGCGTGTTACGCAACTGAAGTGACCAGGCCGTCACACATTCGGTGTTGATATTCACTTTAGCATGACCTAGCTTGATCGCCCGGTCGAGTTGATGCTTCGGTATCCCCGAAGCACCGTGCAAAACCAGAGGAATGCCGACCGCTCGCGAGATCGCATCCATCTCGTCAAAGCCGAGCTTCGGTTCTCCAGCATATTTGCCATGTACGGAACCCAGTGCCGCTGCCAGTGCATCAATACCTGTTTCTTCTACGATCCGTATGCACTCATTCAGATCTGCATACTGAATACCGCCGATCAGGCCATCTTCCATACCACCTACCGTACCGACTTCCGCTTCTACGGATACACCAGCAGCTGCATATGCTGTGACCTTTCTCGTATCCCGGATATTATCCTCAATCGGGCCATGGGAGCCATCGAACATGACAGAAGTGAAGCCCGCATCAATCGCACGCAGGCAATTGTCAACCGTCTTGCCGTGGTCCAAATGCAGAGCTACAGGAGACCTGAATGTTCTTTTCCTCAACAAGCGTACTTACCATACGCTCATCATCTCCTTTCCAGTCACTCTTCTAGCTGAGGCCCATCTTCTTATTTTTTTTAATCTCTATGTAAACTCGCTCATTTATTTATGATTTATTGTTTATAACGATAAAAAAATGATCACATTTTGGTTATGTATTATCATTTCTCGTTAATTTCCATCAACATTAATATATATATACGCAACAGTATCTAAAAAAACATATAAAAATAGGCCCCCAAATCACGGATCTCCTCCGTAACAAAGAGTAATCATTGATTTTATTTATCTCTTCTCTCTTTAAATTACTAGAATCTATTTATTTGTTAATAAATTTTATAGTGAATTTATAACTTTCAAAAAAGAAGATTTCATAAAATTAATGACCTATATTCCTTAATTAAACGAAGTACAAGTATGCTTCAACTGCCCTCCACTCAGTATTTGTCCTTCCATGCAAAATCCGATATTTTAATCAGCCCGATTTTTCTATTTTCAAATGGAGAACTAAAGGGGTTGGCGTTGAGGAAAAGAAGAGTGGAAGGACGTAGGGATTGTGGAAAAAGAAAGGGCAAAACTTTTTAATGTTGATACATTTACAAAATTTGGCGAACGTGCTATGTTTACTATGAAATCGCCGCCATGAGTTGACAGATTTCGAGATTATTTATCAAATTTTGCACAGAAAGGAAAGATGAAAATGAAGAAATTGCTCAAAAATGCAAGCGCACTTATGCTGGCATTTACTCTGCTGCTTGGAATGCTAACAACAGCGCCCGTTCATGCAGACACCACACTTTTCACGATTGAAGGCGAAGACGCCCAACTCACCTCCGATCTTCAAGTGGCGACTGAAATTTACGGACAACCCAAGCCCGGATTCTCTGGGAGTGGATTTGTCTGGATGCAGAATTCCGGTACAATAACCTTCACAGTGACTGTCCCGGAAACTGGCATGTATGCGATCTCCACTCGGTACATGCAGGAGTTGAGTCCTGACGGTAGGCTTCAATATTTAACCGTTAACGGAGATACCAAAGGTTCGTATATGCTGCCTTATACGACCACGTGGTCGAATTTCGATTTTGGCTTCCATAAGCTGAAACAAGGAAGCAATACCATCCAACTGAAGGCCGGTTGGGGATTCGCTTATTTTGACACCTTCACTGTGGATTATGCTAAACTTGATCCCTTGAATGTGCAGCCTGTCCTCACCGATTCTAAAGCCACACCGGAAACTCAACGTTTGATGAATTATTTAACGGAGGTTTACGGCAACCATATGATCTCCGGTCAGCAGGAGATTTACGGAGGCGGCAATGACGGCAATACTGAGTTGGAGTTTGATTGGATTCACAATTTAACCGGAAAGTATCCGGCAATCCGCGGCTTCGATTTGATGAACTATAATCCGTTGTACGGTTGGGAGGACGGCACAACCGATCGGATGATCAATTGGGTAAATAAACGGGGCGGGATCGCGACAGCTTCCTGGCATATCAATGTGCCCCGAAATTTCACCGCCTATCAGCTCGGGGATTCTGTGGATTGGAAGAACGCCACCTACAAGCCGACGGAAACCAATTTTAATACAGCCAATGCGGTGGTTCCCGGTACTAAAGAATATCAATACGTGCAGATGACCATTAAGGATTTGGCGAAACAGCTGCAGATTCTGCAAGATAACAATGTGTCGGTTATTTTCCGTCCTTATCATGAGGCGGAGGGCAACGGCGGGTTGAAAGGGGAAGGCGCGTGGTTCTGGTGGGCTTCGGCAGGCGCGGATGTGTACAAACAGCTGTGGGATCAGCTCTATACCGAACTTACGGAAACGTACGGCTTGCACAACTTGATCTGGACCTATAACAGCTACGTGTATAGCACTTCTCCCGCATGGTATCCTGGCAACGATAAGGTGGATATTGTCGGCTATGATAAATACAATACGGTCTACAACCGCTATGACGGTTTGTCCGGCGTACCCAATGAGGATGCCATTACCTCGATTTTCTATCAGCTTGTTGATTTAACCAACGGCAAGAAAATGGTGGCCATGACGGAGAACGACACCGTCCCAAGCGTACAGAATCTGACAGAAGAAAAATCGGGATGGCTCTACTTCTTGCCTTGGTATGGCGAGCATCTCATGAGTTCCGCTTTTAATTATCCAGACACCCTAAAAACGCTTTATCAAAGTGATTATGTAATCACGTTGGATGAGCTGCCCGATTTAAAGGTTGACGATAAAACCCCAAGAGCGTCCATCACACCTACAAACCTCGAATTTGACAAATATGCGCCCAATCAAAGCGACAAATCCATAACCGTGAATTTTAACGACAATACGTTAACTGCTCTCCGAGCAGGCGCCAATGCATTGACCGCGACTAAGGATTATACCTTGAGCGAAAATACGCTGCTGCTGAAAAAAGAATTCCTGGCTGCACTGCCGGTTGGCGAGCATTCGATCGTCTTTGATTTTAATCAAGGACAAGATTCCGTCTTAAAAGTCAAAATTGTCGATTCAACACCGAGCGCTGCGATTACGCCCGTGAGTGCGACATATGATAAAGCGGAGAATCTGCAACAGGATATTCCTGTATCCCTTACTTTAAACGGACACCAGCTTGCAAGCATAACAAATGGAAATTATACTCTTACATCGGGACAGGATTATACGGAATCAAGCGCTGCTATCGTTCTGAGCAAATCCTATCTTGCCACGCTGCCGCTGGGCCAGAATGCGATAACCTTTCATTTCAGCGGAGGAAAAAACGCTGTTCTTACAGTAAATGTAGTGGACAACAGTGTTCCTGTACCGGCGGGAGACTTGACGATCCAAGCCTTCAACGGCAACACGAGTGCCTCCACCAATGGAATTTCACCCAAATTCAAATTAGTCAACACCGGTGATTCGGCGATTAAGTTAAGTGATGTAAAACTCCGGTATTACTATACGATTGACGGGGAAAAAGCACAGAACTTCTGGTGCGACTGGTCCAGTATCGGGAGTGCGAATGTAACCAGTAAATTCGTTAAACTGGCGACTCCGGTTGCCGGAGCCGATTATTATCTGGAAATTGGCTTTACGAGTTCGGCTGGAACGCTTAATCCCGGCCAGAGCGCAGAAGTTCAAGCTCGGTTCTCCAAAACCGACTGGTCCAATTACAACCAGGCTGACGATTACTCGTTTAAGGCATCCAGCAATCAGTTCGTAGACAATGAACAGGTTACCGGGTATATGAACGGGAAGCTTGTATGGGGGACTGAGTTGTAAGGAGGTAAGAAATACGGGTTGGATCGGGGGCTATCCCCTGCTCCAACCCTTTTTGTTGTTTTTAACCGATTCTCTCGTTAATAAAATGGTCAGGCTCCATCAAGACACTGTATATGCTACAGGATGTCTTTATGGGGCCTATTTTTTATTTATTACCATTTTATTGTAAAAGTACACTCACTCATCAGGCACACTGCAATAAAAGAGTGATGTTATAATCACCTTTAAATTCTTTAGATTTTCTTTAGAAATATTCATATGAATTCCTTAGTTTTTTTTATTATGATTTCTAAGTCTATAATCCGTCCATGCACCAGACAGTAGATCGGTATTGAAAATTCTTAAGTTGGACGTTTTTATTAACTAATATTCAGATGATTATGAGTAAAAATGGAGTCGACGACACAATGAAAGATATGTTTCTTAAGCTTAAATTTCTGCAAATGTTGTGGTTCTGTGCAGGGACATTTACTATGACTGTTCTTCTTGGTATTAATGGAGCATTCATTGCGATGACGTCTATAATTACATTGCGTCCACATCGTTACCGAGGAAGACGACCGAATGAAACCGATACAGAGAAATTAACGCAGTTTATCGCAAAAGAAAATGGTAATGTTTTGACTCATCTTCTGTATCTAGGAGACAAATGTTTTTATTGGGCACAACAGGATCAAATTTTAATTCCTTATTCGCAAGTCCGACAAAAATTAATAGTACTCGGCGATCCAGTAGGCGATAAAACACTTGTCAGTGCTGCAATCCAAGAATTCCAGCGTTATGCGAACCAATATGGATTATCCGTTGTTTTTTACCAGGCAACTCCAGAATATCTATCGATTTATCATGAAAATGGCTATAAATTCTTCAAATTAGGCGAAGAAGCTTCGGTTCCGCTAAACACATTCACATTAAGCGGGAAGAAAAATCAAAACTTGCGAACTGCATTAAATAAATCCAATCGAGAAAAACAGATATTTGAAGTTCTCGCCCCACCCTATCACTCAGAATTAATATCTGAATTGCGTCAAATTTCGAAGGAATGGCTCGGCAATCGTAAAGAGAAGTCTTATTCTTTAGGTTGGTTTAACGAAGCATATATTCAGCGCTCACCCTTAACACTGCTTCGTAATGCTGAAGGCCACATTTTGGCTTTTGCAACATTAGCCCCAGCTTATGATCAAAATAAAGTCATTTCCATTGATCTAATGCGCCATTTAAACGATACACCAAATGGTACGATGGATGTGCTATTAATACGTCTAATTGAATGGGCTAAAGATCAAGGTTATTCACGCTTTAATTTGGGGATGTCTCCACTCTCCAATGTCGGTGAAAACCGAAATGCACACTACAAAGAAAAATTAGCTCGCCTTATATTTAAGTATGGGGAACACTGGTATGGATTTGTCGGATTACGCCGATACAAAGAAAAATTCTCTCCCGAATGGCAATCAAGATACTTAGCTTATCCAGCGGGTATGACATTCCCTTTACTAACACTTGATCTTGTCCGGCTGGTATCTCGCCGCCGAGAACATGTACACGAAAAAAGTTGATTTAATGTTATACGCAATAGTTCAATTCCTATATAAGTTGAAAATGAAAAAAAGATATAAGCGCTCTTTGTGACATCCAGAGCGCTTATATCTTTTTTGTTAATAAAATTATTCGTATCTCAATGCATCTATAGGCTTCAAGCTCGCTGCTTTATAAGCTGGGTATACACCGAATAGGATGCCGGTGCCTGCAGAGCTAAGGAATGAATATAGGATAGGTGTGAGCGTAAATTCAATGGTCATATGAGCCGTTGCTTCAATTATTTTGGAGGCTCCTATGCCAGTAACAACCCCGAGTATACCTCCCATCAGACCGAAAATGACCGCTTCAGACAAAAATTGAATCATAATATCTCTCGGCTTGGCACCGATCGCTTTCCGAATACCGATTTCTCTTGTACGCTCTATAACGGAGACCATCATAATATTCATGATTCCGATGCCCCCTACCACGAGCGATATTGCGGCTACACCTCCCAGCAAGCTGCTCATGATATTATCTACACCTAAAGCTGCACCTGCTGCTTCGGACAGACTCATTACTTGAAATTGATCCGGTTCCGAGGGTTTTAGCTGATGTGTCATACGCAAGCTTTCCAATATATCTGATCGAGCCTGATCCATCAAAGCTGGTGAATTGGCGGACACATCCAGGCCGGTAATATTTTTCTCACCCAGACGGTTCATCATGGTTGTAGCAGGGATGTAAATTTGGTCATTCGAACTGTAGCTTAAATTCGTAGCTGGCTGAGAATTCAAGACTCCGATCACTTTGAAAGGGAGCTGTTTCATTTGAAACGTTCGTCCAATCACGTTCTTGGTATCGCCGCCAAACAGACGTACAACCGCTTTGCTTTCCAGAATAGCCACATTCATACGTTTGTCCAGCTCATCGTTGGTAAATGTTCTTCCCTCGGCAAAGGAAAACTTTTTGACTCTATAAAATGAAGCGGATGTCCCTACAATGGTTGCATTATAGTTATATCGCCCCCATACAGCTTTTGAACTGCTTGAAATACGGGGCATCAATGCCGCGATCGAATTTTTTTGTTCCAATGCCTTGACATCATTCCACGTAAATGAGGGCAAGTTATCCCAGTTTACTTCTTCCTCGGTCATTGGCATGGCTGGAGCAACCATAAGCACGTTATTTCCTAATTTATTGATCTCGTTCTTAATCTTGGCCTTAGAGCCGTTTCCGATTGCCATAATGGCAATGACCGCTGCCACCCCGATAATAATACCAAGTATCGTTAAAAATGAGCGCAGCTTATTGGTCGTTAAGCTATTCATTGACACACGGATCGTTTCCATCAAATTCATAGGCTTACCATCCTTGATGAAATCCGTCTGTTCGTAATACGTTCATCCCGCTCAATATTACCATCCCGAAAGCTGATCAATCGTTTGGCATATTCCGCAATTTCCAGCTCATGAGTAACCAGGACGATGGTTTTTCCCTGTTCATTCAGCCCTTGAAACAGTTCCATAATCTCGATACTCGTCTTCGTGTCCAGTGCACCCGTAGGCTCATCCGCCAGCAGAATAACCGGGTTATTTACCAATGCTCGGGCAATGGAGACACGTTGCTGCTGACCGCCAGAAAGCTCGTTAGGCTTGTTATACATCCGTTCTGCAAGACCTACGCTCCGAAGCGCTTCTATGGCTCTTTCCCGACGTTCCTTGGCAGATACACCTGCATACATCATAGGCAGTTCCACATTGGCTAATGCTGTAGTTCGGGGAAGCAGATAGAATTTCTGAAACACAAAACCCAGCTTCTGATTTCGAATCTCCGAAAGCTCGTTCTCACGAGCATCTAATATGGAATACCCATCCAGATAGTACTTCCCGGTATCAGGATGATCAAGGCAGCCAATCACATTCATCATGGTAGACTTGCCCGAACCAGATGGCCCCATGATAGCAACAAACTCACCTTCGTTAATGGATAAATTCACACTGCGTAGAGCCTGAATCTCCTGACCGCCTACCTCATACATTTTTTTCAGTTCTTTAATTTCGATAACAGTTTTATGGGATTGAGTTTCGCTCATTGTGGCTGCCCCCCTCCACTGCCATTTAGGCCAGCACTGCTGTTCTGAGGAGGAATAACAATGGTTTCGCCTTCCTTGACACCGGACTTGATCTCGGCCTGATCCGCTGTATAGACACCCAGTTTCACCGGCCTAAACTCATAATCTGCCGGATTGGCGGCGTTTTTCGCTACATATACTCCATCCACTCCACCTTCGGATCTCAAGGCGAACAATGGCACAGACAGCGCATCTTTGCGCTCAGCCAACAGAAGTGATACATCCATATTCATCCCTGGTTGCAGCCTTATGTTTTGGCTATCCAAAGACAATTCAATTTTGTATGTAGTCACATTGGATTCCGTAACCGGCTCTGGAGAAACAAAGAGGACTTCGCCTTTAAATGCTTTGTCCGGGAATGAATTAGAGTGCATTGTAGCCTGAAGTCCAGTCTTCAATTTAGCGATATCACTTTCGTTAACCTTGGCACTCACCTTCATAACCCCTGTGTTGGAGTTATTCATTACGATAAAAGGTGCGGTAGGACTGGTCCCCACATCACCGTTGATTTTCAAAATGATCCCGTCCCACGGCGCCGTAACCTGTAATTTGTTCAGGACACTTTTCTTCTGCTCCAATTCCGTTTCAGCCTGCTGTAAAGAAGCCTGTGCAGATTGAATGTTGGAAGCTTCAGGCGGGGATTGTGCAGTCTTTAATTGTATTAAAGCTGTTTTATAGCCCACTTCCGCCTCCTCAATCGCCTGATTTTGTTTGGTCTGTACCTTCTTGTACTGCAGCTCGGCATTACTCATATCCAATTTTGCCTTATCCAGGCTTTGCTTGGCCGTCGCCAGGTCACTTTCTGCAACCGCATCATTCTGAACCAGATAAGACTGGTCATCATAATCCTTTTGGGCTTTATCCAAAGTCACCTTGACCGACACTTTTTGTGCAGCGGCTTCCTCTAATTCCGTCCCGTCCTTGGCTGTTTTTATCGCCATCTGTGCCTTCAGGACATTTGCCTTTTGCAACTCGATATCATTGAGCTTCGGTCCACGCTTGGCTTCCACCAGCTTGGCTCTGGCAATCGACACATTGGATTCGGCATTTTTAATTTGTAATCTGGCATCTGAATCATCTAAACGGGCTAAAATCTGGCCCGCCTTGACGCTATCTCCTGCTTTGACATTAACAGCAATGAGCTTGGCACCCTCGACATTTGTAAAATTAATATTGACTTCCTTGGAAGCCTGCACGGTCCCGGTCACGGTAAGCGACTCGGTCATATTGGTTTTCTGTACCTGTACGATCTGGTTTGCAGGGCCCTCCACGGGCTTTTCTTCCCCCCTATTCATATAAACAGTACCACCAATTCCCGCTATAATGATCAAGACAAGAATGCCTGTTATTCTTTTCAACCTTCTTCTCTTTCTTACTACTTGCAATTCATCTTTCTTTTCTTTTTCCGACAATGTCATATCCCCTTAAAATGTATTTTTTCTAACCACTATACGCTCCACGGTTTGTTTAAAGCCTGTTGCAGCTGTGTCATTTGGACAATCAGTTCATCCATATTCCGTTCAATTTGCTTCACTTTTAACTGATTCGTAGCGACCTCCGTACCAGTAGCAAATCCACGTTCCTTTTTCGTACGGGAAATGTTTAACACTTTATTGGCGTTCTGTAGATTACTTTGCATTTGTTCGTATTGTTCATCATTTTGCTGTAGATTAAAGTACATACTCTTCAATGTTTCTGCCAGTTGGTCCTTGGTATTTTTAAGTCCGCCTTCCGCCGAATCTACATCAATCTGTTTAATTTCATAATCATCAGTTCCTGAGTTCCATGTGTAATATTTAATTTCCATCTTGGCCAGTTTGACAGACTCCTCTTGTTTCCATACCGAAGGACTCGCAGAGATTGCACGCGTCACCAGCGTATCCAAATTCGTGTTATCCATTTTCCGGTAAACAGGCCGATCAACCAGTTCATACGCCGTACCTTGCGGTTGCCCCATTAGCGTATTTAGCGAATCCAGCGCTTTTTGCAGCGCAGCTTTTGCAATGTCAACATTCTTTTGTGCCTCTATACGAGTCTGAATAATGGTGCTTTTATCACCTGGCGAAATTTTTCCACGGTTAGCCTTCGCCTCAGCAGCTTTTTCCTCCAATAACGCAAGCGCAAGTGCATCCTCACTACCCTTCACTTTGTTATCAGCCAGAAGTACATCATAATAATTTTTCATTGTCGTGTAGTCTGTCTGATCTTGGGCAAGTTCGATTTGCTTTTTGGATTCCAAATAAGAAACCGTCGATGAGGCATACCCCTTCCATGCTGAGCTACTAGCCACATCCTCTCCACTGTTGCCCGTACCTGCTGGAATGAAATCCAGGTTCTTACCTGCATTTTTCAGCATAATTCGGTTGCGATCTATCGTTTGTTGGGCTTCCTTCAAGCTAAAGCTATTGGATCGTGCCCATTGCTGGGCTTGACTCAGTGTTAATTTCACACTTGCTTTGCTAGCCTGCTGCTGTCCCTCCTCCGCTTGAACAAAGAACGCTGAAAAAGAGCTGGCCGACAAGGCTAACAGCAATAAAATGAACATACGTTTTTTCATGGGAACCTCCTCTTTCTAATTTTTATAAAATAGTATAAATACGATGTTATATGACCTTATATACTTATTTACGGTTGATTTAGCAATGTAATCATATGTCGGGGTTTTCTCAAAAAATGAGATAGGAACGAGCGTCTTTCCTTACTCAGCAGAAACATGACGCTCGACTCCTTTCAAAGTCAGGCGCTTTCTGTGTCCCCGTAGGTATGATACGGCTATACCCGCCAACCGGTACAACAGCTCTCCGGCTAAAATACCACCAACGACATCCGCCAATACATGCTGCTTGACCAGCAAAGTGGACGCAATAATGAGAATAGACATTGCGGTGACTGCCCACCGAATCGTTCCCCCGAATACCCTTGCTCCCCGAAGCATCAGATAGCTGGTTAGCACATGAATGCTCGGGAAACAGTTGAACGGCTGGTCATGGCTGTACACCAACCAGATTAGACGGTTGATAATACCTGTCTCGGCTAGATTGTCTGGACGTTGAACAGCCGTTTGGAACAAGGCATAGACGATATAAGAAAGGACCAAGCCTCCACAGAGCGCAAGCAGTGTCCGATAATAGGTGGCTCTGTCCTTGAACGCAAGTCCGACAAGTACCGCTGCAATGAACGGGTACCAAAGAACATAAGGAATAATAAAGGAAGGGACGAATGGCGTTAGGCGATCTAGGTCTGTTACGAGACTATAGACATGTTCGGCGGGGCGGTTCAGTAGACCATAGGGAATATATAATATCGGAATCCCTGTAAGCCATAGAAGAGTCAGCCATGTTGAAAGGGAGGACTGTTTGGTTGGGTGTGTCACGTTCTCATCTCCTGATTAGGTTTATCTAAAGCAATGAACCTATCATAACGATAAACTCTGAAGATCTTTAGAGGATTTTTCTAAAGAATTTCTTAACAATAGTCTTCAGATTTTCTTTAGATATATCCTCGTAAAATCCTTAGATTTTTTCGTTACTATTATGGACAGTGATGTTCTTTACTGCCGGCAGGTCTGTTTGTTTTCTTCATGGTCATAAAAGATCAGGAAAGGGGCACCATGTAATGGATACAATACTTGTTGTAGATGGCGATCCAGAGATTCGAGATGTCATTCACGTATACTTGCGTAATGAAGGATACTTTGTCATAGAAGCTGCAGATAGTCTCGAAGCGCTAAATTTAATAAAATCAATCTATATCGAGCTGGTCATCCTAGATGTTAGGATGCCACGAATGGATGGTATTCAAGCTTGTATTAAAATATGGGAATTATCGAACACTCCCATTATTATGCTCTCGACCAAAGAAGAAGATATTGATATACTCACAGGTCTTACTACCAGAGCAGACGATTACATGTTAAAGCCCTTTAATCCGTTAGAATTGCTCGCTCGAGTAAAAGCTCAGATGAGGCGACGATCATTAATAGGAAAAGAAGAATTTAATTCTCTTATCTTCATCAAAGATCTTGTTATTGATAGGACTAAACATTCCGTTACATTGAAAGGAAATCACATTTCACTGACCCCTCTTGAGTTTTCAATTCTAGAGTTACTTGCAAGCCACCCTGGACAAGTATTTAGCCCTGATAAGATTTACAAAAGCGTATGGAAAGAGCCTTATGGGTATTCCGATAATGCCGTGATGGTCTATATTCGTAATTTACGAGTGAAGTTAGAGGATTTCCCAAGAGATCCTCAGTATATTAAAACGGTATGGGGAGTTGGCTATAAAATTGACTGAACATGTGCAAAAGCCAAAACGACAAAAACGCATCCAGGTCAACATTTTAATCAGATTGGTAATCAGTATGATTATTGCTCTCACTATAAATAATTTGCTCATTACACTTTTCGTGAAAATCACCCGCGCATGGGAATGGGATTGGTTTCGTGATTTATTTCCATATTTAATTACCCTTTTGTTCACGGGGATATTTATTTTTATATTTCTCGCTTTGACTCGACGAATCGTAAGAGACTTAATTTCGTTGGAGCAGGGGCTTCAAATTATATCCGAGGGTAATTTAAACTATCGAGTGCCTGTCATGCGAAAAGATGAACTCGGGAGGGTCGCGTTTAATATCAACTTGATGGCGGAACGTTTACAGCAGCAGATCGAAAAGGAACGTGAATTAGAAAACTCCAAGATGGAGATGATAACGGGCATTTCACACGACTTGCGTACGCCACTTACAAGTATTATTGGCTATATAGAACTCTTAAGAACAAATTCATTTCAAAATAGAGATGAATATACGCGATTTGTTCAAAACACTTATAACAAAGCTATTCATTTAAAAAAATTGCTCGATGATTTGTTTGAATATACCCGACTTACTTCGATCGATACCCACTTGGACCTAAAGAAGATCGATGTATTTCAACTTCTAGATCAATTAATTTTTGAATTTGAACCGCTCGCTCAAGAGAACGGTATCAGTATTATTAAAGAAATAGGAAACCCTCCTATTATAAGCTTCATTGATAGTGAAAAAATTGTCAGAGCAATCGATAATCTACTCATGAACGCCCTTAAGTACTCTGTAAAACCGGGAACCATTCGTATTTTGATGAAGTCGGATCCTAAGCAAATTAATATTGGAGTTGAAAATAAAGGGAATCCCCTCACACAAGAACAAGAAGATAAACTCTTCGATCGCTTTTATAAAGTAGACCACTCACGAAGTAGCGAAGGTATTCAAACGGGGGCTGGCCTAGGCCTTTCTATTGCTAGAAACATTATTGAGTTGCATGGAGGAACCTTAACGCTTGATCATAAAAATAACATATTTAAATTTACTCTTACTTTGCCTCTCGAGCAACCTTGATGTATAAATTAAAAAAACTTAAGCCCGAACAAAGTGTCGTTCCTGGCTTAAGTTTTATTTTAGAGCTTTTCGATTCAAATTTTCTCAAACTCATATAATTAGCCTGTTCATCAAGCAGCCATCTTCTCATCTACTCTCTGAAAGCAATATCCTGTATATAATGCCTCCGTGATAAACTCATTTAATGCCTCCAACATGTATGCAGGTGCATCCCTGTCTGCTCCAAACGTTTGTCCACTATCATGAAGAACAATAACAGCTCCGCCCTTTAGTTTGGATAGCAATCTTTGCTTAATTTTTCGCTTGCCACCAGAGCTTTTCCAGTCACCTACAATAACAGACCAAAGAATCATGCGATATTGCCTCATCAGAAAAAAGTCAAATAGGTTAATGACTCCCCAAGGGGGGCGATAATAGAAGGTTCTTCTTTCTCCAATAATACGATCAATGACGTTGGCCGTGTTGTCTACCTGCTCGCGAACCTTCTTAGGACTCATCAAGGCGTTTGACCAATGCAAATAATTGTGGATTCCAACAAGATGTCCTTCACTGTACATTCGTTTGATTAGATCGGGATATTTCTCTGCTTTCCGACCAAGGACAAAAAAGGTCGCCTTAATATTATGCTTCTTTAATAAATCAAGTAAAAGTGGCGTATATTCTGGGTCTGGACCGTCATCAAAAGTCAAAGCAATGGGCTGCTCGTTCGTTCCCTTTTTATAAACCCCGATTCCAAATATTCGGATCATAAGGGTCGGAATAATCGTATAGACGAATAATGTACTAATGAGAATTGTCAATATCTGCTTCATGATCCTGCTCCTTATTAACTATAATGAATCAATGCTTACCTTTCTTCTAGGAGGATATCTTTATTCCACTGGCTCTATTCATTTCAACCGTTTCAATAATAGCCTTTAATGATGCAAACGCGGACTCTTTAGGATGGAACTGTTTAGTATTTTCTATCATATGCTGAAGAAGTTTGGCATCACCTAGTAATTCTGATAGACGCTCAGCTAGATCCCATGATTTCTCTGCATGAATGGCCACCCCAGAATGGACTAAAAACTCGACATTATCCTGTTCTTGACCAGGGATTGGCTTACACAGAAGCATCGGCAGTTCCATAGCAATCGCCTCAAAAGTCGTGACTCCGCCTGGTTTGGTAATCATAATATCGGATACGGCCATTAACTCATGAACATAATTAATATAACCTGTTAAATAGATGCGATGTTTGGAACTTTTCAGCTTCTCACTCAATTCGATTCGAAGTTTTTCATTATGCCCACAAACAATGATGAATTGTACAGGCTGTGGCAATTGATCAAATTCCCGGATAGTGGAACTGCCATCGCCAATCATGCCGCAACCTCCTCCCATCACAAGCACGGTAGGCATATGAGGATCTAAACCATACTTCTTAGCTGTTTTCTCTCTTTCTATGGACTGCGAAAATTGTGGCCGGATGGGAATTCCTGTATCCGCAATCCGTACCTCCTCAACACCTAATTGAATCAAAGAATCAAGTACACTTCTGGAACCCACGATATATTGATCGGTATAGGGATAAATCCATAAACTGTGATCCGTATGATCAGTAATGGTAGTAACAGTAGGGATATCAATTAAACCATATGATTTCAACTTCGACATCACACCTGCAGCCAAAGGAAATGTGCTTATTACAATAGCTGGCTGTATCTCATTAATCAATTTCATCATTCGTCCGATTCCTGTAGAAAAAACGGTCTTTATGATATTGGATAGGGAGTTTTGTTTCCGCGTTTTCTGATATAGATATCCATAAACTTGAGGGAATGTTTTTACAGCTCGGAGATAAACGATCCGACTCAAATGATTCACATAGGGATGAACCCATTCCATAAAATCAATAATGACAGGTTCCATATGAGGAAATCGAATTCGCATTGCATCTTGCAGTGCTTGGGCTACTTGAATATGACCATCTCCATAATTTCCGGTAAGAATCAATATTTTTTCTTTCGTTACTTTTTTCATTGATCACAGTTCTCCTTTATACCGTTTCAAAAAATCAAACATCAGAAACTTTTAAGAAAATACTTTCTTTCCTTTATCTTAAGCAAAATTGACGGAAAGGAGACCTTCATATGACCCAAGAAACGATTCTTATTATGCTAAAAATAAATTACCATTATGCTTTGCTCCTCTTCCGATTTTTAAGAATCATGAATATGAAAATTCCTATGATTAAGGCAAGTCCCACATATATACCGTAGTGATAAATCATTGTCCCTATTGTTTCCACATGGCCGCCTGCAAATTGACCAACTACAAAAAAGACAGACGTCCAAGCAAGCCCGGCTGTATAGGAATAAAGGATATAATGGCGATAGGGCATTTTATTAATTCCGACTAAATAGGGAACAATATGCCTTACCACCGGAAAAAAGTAACTAAAGCTTAATGCAAAATTGCCATATTTATTTAGCAGGTGTTCTGACGTTTGTATAGGCTTCTCCAAACTTTTTTTACGGCGAAGTTTATCAAGCACTGGCGAACCGAAAAATTTGCCTAAAATATAACCAAGGGATAGCCCGGAAATAACTCCTAGATAGGTGACAATAAATGCTGGAAAAGAATGGAGTAAACCTGCTTTGCTAACGGCTCCGCCGGTCATAACGACAACCTCGTCCGGTATTGGCATTCCAACAATTCCGAGCCATAGCGCAAAGAACAGGGCAGCGTAACCGAACTGCGCAATCAAATGAATTAATGTGTCATAATTCACTTATATCCCCTCCTTTTCTCTTATTTTCTTCATTTATTCAACGGCTTATGCAGTAAAGATGAGTTGGATAATTTCGTCTTGAACCATCTGGTTGTGATAAAAATGCCCCCGGCTATCATTAGAGCAACCACGGCCAATTTAGGGTCGATCAAACCTAGCAAATTCAATATATAATGTCCAAAGAACTTGCCAAAAGCAAAGAACGTAGCAGTCCAAACAAACGCGCTGGAATACGAAATTAAAGCAAACTTCTTATACGAGACACCGTTTAGACCAATGAATACAGGCAGAATATACCGAACGACTGGTATTAAAAATCCAAGACACATTGCAACATCCCCGTGTCGTTTAAAAAGTTTCTCTGCTTTCTGGAAATGACGGTTGTTTTGGAACTTTGGTTTGAATTTCTCCCCAAAGATTCTGCCTGCAAAATAGGCAAATGTAATGGCTGTAAATAAGCCAGCGAGGATAACAATATATACAATCCACGGGTTTAAAGCTCCGTTGTTACTCAAAATCCCACCTGTTAGTATGGTTAATTCATTAGGAACCGGAACCCCGAATGGGCCTAGGCAGAAGGCTAGGAAAAAAAAGAGATATCCATAATGATCAACTAGCTGTAAGACGATATCGCTAATCATGTTCTAACCTCCTCGTTAATGTCGATGAGAGTATATTAATATAAAAATCTTAGGAGCTTATGGGGATATTTCTAAAGAAATTCTGAAGCAATGCAAAAACGCCTTTAATTCTCCCCTCCAAGCCATGGCTTGACATCTTGAGCTGTTTTTACGGCGAATATAAGAAAGGTCTGATCAGCTTTTAACCAAGCTAATCAGACCTCAATTATTTGATCCCAACCCTTTGGTGATGCTGCTTCTTTATAAGCCGATGAAATTTGAAAAAAAGAGAATTCACTCTCCTATCCGGCAGCTAACAGTGTCAGTTGAAGCTGCTTCTTCTCATGCCTCCTATGGAATGTGGAGAAGCTCCGCTTCCTGACCTCTTATTTCAATCCCCCATTTTTTAAATTTTTTAGAACTATATGCACAAATTACCCAGAAATTTTTGTTAAGATCCTAAGATACGCCGATGTAAAAATGTCATTACCGACAGATCCCTTAAAATAAGTATCATACCGGCCCCAATAATAAAGACAGCGGCAAGCCTTGGACGAGAAAATAAAGTCCTAGATAGCCGCTGTATTATTAAACTAACGAAGGGTCCATTTCTTCTCTCCGCCTACTTCACCTATCCATATGGAGCCCAATAGCAAGACGGCGCCGATTAGCTGTTGCAAAGTCATCCTCTCTTCAACAACCAGAACTGAAATTAATAGCGAAGTTAGGGGGTCGATATAACTCAATACAGCGATGCTTTGGCCTTTAAGTCCTTTCATTCCGGCAAAGAAAAGATAAAATCCAACCCCGCCATGAACGATACCCAACACAAGCATCAATATAACCGTGGTGCTGGTGAATGAATAGAAATTGAAGCCATCCGTGAACAGCACAAATGGGGACAACATTATAACCGATAAGCCAAGCTGCAACAGCGTATTTGCCAACCCGTCCAGGTCCCGAATAAACTTGTTAACCAGCGTCAAAACGGCATAGAAACCCGCCGCGACTAGTCCATAGCTGATGCCGAGCAGATGGTGCCCGGTTGTTTCCGCCCTGCCGTTTTGTAAGATAAAGAACAAGCCCAGCAGAGCAATGCCGATACATACCGCTTTTTTGAGCGACAGCTTTTCATTCAAAACGAAAGGTGAGAGTATAATAACCAGAACAGGTGCAAAATAATAGCTCAATGCCGCATTGGCAATCGTTGTCTCTTTATATGCCTGAAACAGAAATATCCAGTTGCCGCTCAAAGCAATGCTCGCAATGAATAGAGCGGCGGCATTCTTTTTCACCCTACGCCACGATACTTTCTGCTTAGTCCATACGAAGACGACAAGCAGAAACAGAGCGCCGATCATGCTCAAGAACAACGCAATTTTACTTGAAGACATATCGATATATTTTGCAAACACACCAACAGCGCCAAAGATGATCATCGACAAGATAAAATAAATTTTTTCCTTCACTTGTTATTCCTGCTTTCTACTAATATGATGGTGAGTCCAATGATAGTCCGCCCTTACATACAGTAGAATCTATGGATGAACCAGCAGAATTCATATAGTTACCATGACAGTAGATTCTACTGTTGTTGTCTTTATCCATCAAAACACCAAAAACAGTAGCAGCACCTATTTTTACGCCTAACATACTTTCTAACTGTTCAGCTGAGGCGAAGGAAACACGAGAAATCCCTAGTTTTTTACTAAATTCCTTTCATTTGAGTTCTATTGCCCTATAGTGTATCATCCGCATTATCATTACAAAAGCGAATGTTTTTCATGCATATGATGATAAAATCAGATAGTTGGAGGTCAACATCACATGGATAAAAATATACAGAAATATTTAGCACTAATCAAAACAGTAGAGTACGGGAGCTTTACAAAAGCCGCGGAGGCATTAAACTATTCACAGTCAGGTATCAGCCGTATGATTAACGATTTAGAAGCAGAATGGAAGATATCTCTCCTTGAGCGTGGACGCTCGGGCGTACGTCTGACTTCCGAAGGTCTAAAAGTACTTCCATACGCAAAAAGTGTATGTAATGAATATCAGAACCTGCAAACGCAAATTGACGAATTACACGGACTACAATCTGGGTTAATTCGGATTGGGACATTTTCTAGTGTAGCTACCCATTGGCTTCCTAATATAATCAAAGCATTTCAGAAAACATATCCGAACATTGACTATGAGCTTTTGCTTGGCGACTATACGGAAATCGAAAGCTGGATTTTGGAAGGGCGCGTGGATTGCGGTTTTCTTAGGCTCCCCACACAAACCAAACTGGATACGATCTTTTTAGAGCAAGACAAGCTGCTTGTGATCTTGCCGGAAAACCACTCACTCGCCGATTGTGATCGTTTTCCTGTCAAAGCATTAGGCGAAGAACCATTTATGCTCTTGGAAAAAGGCGCAAAGGCTGAAATATCGGAAATATTAGGTATCAGCATTTTACCGGAACTTATTTTGAAGCGTATTCCCTATCGAATTGTATTAAGAGAACTCGAAATACCGGCTTACCGCAAGATCGGCCTTGCTATGAAAGATAAAGAATCGGCATCGCTCGCGGTCAAGCGATTTTTAGATTATCTGCAATACAGAAGTATTCCAGAAAAGACCTTATTATAAAAGGTTTATCGTGTACGTCAAATAGCCCTCACCACTTGGTGAAGGTTATTTGACGTGCCTTTCTACAATGTCATTACATTAAACTGTCCTTTAACTTAATGAAGTGTCGACAGTCTAACACTTTATTTTTCAGTTCAATACTTTATCTGCTTTGAACAACCTATTGTCGGGTGGCAAAAAAGAGTGGAACCATTAGAAATTAGTACAAACTGCCTTACCCGATTTAAAGTAATGCTCTCCCTTTTTAAGTTCATGAGGAGAGAAAAAATCTATATCAGGATAAAGTTGTCATGCGACCAAATATTGTATCGAATCGTTCATGATTATGAAAACATTGACCTGGTTGTACTTTGGGGCTCCTCTTCTTCCCATTGGGTCAAAGAACTGCCGTCCTCCACCCCGGGAGGCCCTTTCGAGAATTCGTTCCAGCAAGTCGTTCTGTTCTTCGAGAGAAGAATGGTCGAGTTGTGCTTACGAGGAGCTCGGCGCTCCGGCATACCCTTGCGGCTTCACCGCTCCCCTTTGCCATGAGCCTTCATGTGAAGTTGGCTGCTTTCGTTGCTCTTCGCGCGAAACTGTTTTCGGGCAGAGTTTGCCAATGCGTTTGGTTATGTGCGGCGGAATCTTGCAATAAGATTGGGCACCGATTTTGTGAAGTCCATCGTACGTCCCATAATGATCGACGCTAAGAAAGTGTAGAATGCCGTCGTGATATCCATGACCACCGCTCCAAGTATAAGCACAAAAAAATCAAATGCAATATGAATCGTACCCATCTTTAGTTTAGGAAAATGAAGTTGAATTAACCGGCCTAACAGGCCAACGCCCCCGCTGGTCAACCCTTGGCCAAAAACGATTCCCGATCCGAATCCCAAGAACGCCCCTCCAATCAAAATGCCTAACCATAAGGGAGGATGTACCCAATTTCGGATGGGATACAATAGGTCAAGGAAGACGGACAAAGCCCCTGCAACAATCACGGTCTGGATGACTAAGGAGCGGCTAATCCGTTTCCAGGCCAGTAATAACAAAGGAATATTAAGAGCAAACACGACGATACCCGGATTCCAATTCAAAGTATAGAGCGTAAGAACCCCGATTCCCGGGAATCCTGTACTGAATAAGTGAACGGGAACATATCCTGCGTTTATGCCTAAACCCATAATAAAACACCCAATAAACGAAATCATAATGTTTTTCACTTTCAATATTAAAGAACCTCCGTCTAGTCTAGGCCAACTGGTTATGGGAGATCAGCCTGTGAATATGCACGGCCAGATAGGTGAGCTCCTCGTTTGGAATGGTCTTTCCATACACTTGGTTAATATACTCCTTGATCTTGAAAGCCCCGTCCATCGCCTGCGGATATAGGCTGGCGATTTGCTCAAACAGGATGTTGTCCGTAGCCTCCAGCATTTTATCCGTATAAAACCGCTCCACAAAAAACTTCACATGGGTTACAAAGCGGGTATAATGGACGTTTTCCGTATCCATGTCGATATTCATCGAATATCTCACCAGGTTGACGATGCTGCCAATCATTTTGGCCATCTTCATGCCGTCTTTGGATTCCTTCTCCCCGCTTTGGGCATTGATTAAATGAAAAGCGATGTTGGCCGCTTCCTCCTTGGGCATTTCGATGTGCAGCTTTTCTTTGATCAGCTCTAAGGAGAAGAGTCCGATTTCAAATTCCTCAGTATAGTAATTTTTAATTTCCCAAAACACTTTGTTGGTAATCGCGATTTTTTTAGACAACCGTTCCACCGCAAAGTGCAAATGATCCATTAGGGTAAAATAGATCCCCGTGTTGAGCTTGGTTTGCAGCTTCTTTTCCGCGTAAACCACAATCCGCCCGGTCAGTTCCACGTATACCGGAGGAATGGCATCCAATAATCCGTGATACTCTTTGACTTTGACATTTTCAACGGGTACGAAGATTTGGTCGGCTTGGTGTTCCTCGACGGTATTGCCCGCTTTTTGGCCGTAACCAATGCCTTTGCCAAACAGAATGTATTCTTTTTCCTGCTCATCCTCTACCAAAATTACGCTGGAATTCAACACTTTTTTGATTTTGATCACACGGGTCACCTTCCTAATCGAAAGATGGGAAACTAATCCAAATCTTCGCCATTACTTTCAATCACTTTTTTATACCAGTAAAAAGAATCCTTGCGACTGCGCTGTAAACTGCCGTTCCCTTCGTCATCCTGATCGACATAAATAAAGCCATATCTTTTGGATATCTGGGACGTGGAAGCGCTGATGATATCAATCGGCGCCCAGCTTGTGTAGCCAAACAGGTCTACGCCGGCTTCCACCGCTTCCTTCATTTGTTTAAAGTGTTCTCTAAAATAATTGATCCGGTAGTCGTCGTGGATGGAGCCGTCGCTTTCCACCCGGTCCACGGCGCCCATGCCGTTTTCCACAATGATCAGCGGTTTTCTATAGCGGTCGTATAATTCGATTAAGGAGATTTTCAGGCCAACTGGATCGACCTGCCATCCCCATTCCGTCGAGGGCAAATAAGGGTTCTTCACCCCTGTGATCGTGTTGCCGGACGTCCGCTCCAGCCCTTCTTTCGCGGACTCGGTTAACGACATATAATAACTGAAAGAAACAAAATCGACCGTATGCTTCCGCAAAATCTCCTTATCTCCCGGTTCCATTTGCAGATGAATATTTTTCTGCTCGAGCATGGTTTCGATCAGAGGCGGGTATTCTCCAAATACCTGCACATCCGCGTAAAAATAAGTGTGCAGATTCCTCATCAGCGTAATTTCCACATCTTTGGGATGGCAAGTATTCGGATAGGTCGTCAGCATCGTCAGCATGCAGCCTACCTGGCTGCCCGGAATGATGCGGTGGCAATCCGCCGTAACCAGCGCCGAGGCGACAAACTGGTGATGCAGCGCCTGATAAATGGTTTCCTCAACCTTGCCCTCCGGACAACGCTCTGGGACAATGCCCGCGGTCGTGAAAGGATGGCGGATGATGCTGTCGATTTCGTTGAAGGTCAGCCAATACTTCACCAGGCCCTTATAACGCGAGAAGCAGACATTGCTGAATTTTACGAAATAATCAATGATCTCTCTTTCCGCCCAGCCATTGTATTTAACGCTTAAGGCAAGAGGCATTTCATAGTGGGAAAGCGTGACGATCGGTTCGATGCCGAGCCGTCTCATTTCCGTGAACAAACCATCATAAAACTTCAGCCCCAATTCATTGGGCTCGTTCTCTTCACCGGTCGGAAAAATCCGGCTCCATGCAATCGAGACGCGCAACGCTTTGAAGCCCATTTCGGCAAACAGGGCCAAATCCTCCTTATACCGATGATAAAAATCGATCCCTCTGCGTTTGGGATACTTACTGACATCCGGGTCTTGCATCGCCCGTTCGATCATTTCGGAGGTAACAACCTGGTGCGCTTCGTAATCCTCGACATTTAAATGGGGTCTGTACATGGCTATATCGGCCACGGATGGACCTTTCCCATCCACGTTCCAAGCCCCTTCCGCCTGATTGGCGGCAATAGCGCCGCCCCATAAAAAGCTCTTCGAAAATCCTTTGCTCATTTCTATTCTCCCCCTTGGTTTAATTTCCTATAGCGGTTACAAACATCAAAGTATCCTGTTGATTCGCCTGTTTTACATCCGCAACCTCTACCGTGTATTTGTCCTTATTGGTCACGATGGCGATAGTTACCGGATCATAACCTTCTTCAATAATCTTCTCAAGATCGAACTTCAGCAATAAATCGCCAGCTTTCACTTCATCCCCGGCCTTCACCTGGGGTTCAAAATATTTGCCCCGCAATCGGACGGTATCGATCCCTACATGGAACAGCATCTCGATACCGTTCGCCGTACTCATGGCAATCGCATGGTTTCTGCCGTAAACCACTTCAATTTTGCCGTCCACGGGCGCGTACAATTCGCCTTTAGCAGGAATGACGGCAATTCCATCGCCCATCGCTTTGGTGGAAAAGACCTCATCCTCTACTTCGGACAAAGGAATCATTTCTCCGATGACCGGACTTTTAAACTCTTGCACCGTGGTAACCTGGTTAGCCAATTGCTGCTCTTCCTCTTTGACTTTGTTGTCTGTACCAAGTATAAAGGCCGAAACAAAGGCAACCACAAAAGAAATGACGAGCGCAATGATGGCATTGATGATATTTCTCGGCAAATCCTCCGAGATAAACATGGATAAACTGGCGATCCCGGGTCCAACTAACACATACGCCTGCAAGCCGACGATACCGATGAACGCCCCCCCGACAAGAGAGCCGATAATAACGCTACCGAGCACTTTTTTATTTTGCAGCGTGACCCCATACAAGGCAGGTTCCGTAATGCCGAAAAAGGCGGATATCCCGGCGGAAATCGCCGTGGCTTTTAATGCTTTGTCTTTGGTCCGTATCGCAACGGCAAAACAAGCGCCGCTTTCAGCAATATTGTGGGCAAGAGAAGCGGGCAAATATAACAATTCCTTGCCGGTGCTTCCCATCGCGGTGAGAGCATAAGGAACGAGCGCTTTATGCATGCCGACGGATACCATCAGCGGCAATACGGCTGCCAATAACGCTACGGCAATCCAGCCCACTTTATCGAACAAGGTTAAGATGATGGCTGAGAAACCTTCACCGAGCGTATAACCGAGCGGACCCAAAATTAATAATGAAACCGGAACGGTAATGAGCAGCGACATCATCGGGACAAAAAAGATCCGGATCACCTTCGGTGATATTCGCGTAAACAACTTCTCCATTTGAGCGTAGAGCAACACGGTCAGAATCGCCGGGAAGACCTGGTAGGCATAAGCGATATTTTTGACCTGAAAACCGAAGAGCTGAACGCCTTCTCCAAGCATAGCCGCCATGTTCGGTAGAAGCAAAGCGCCGACGGAAGCCAGAGCCACCAATGTACTGACTTTTAGTTTGTTGGCCGTGGTAACTGCTACCAACAATGGAAGGAAGTATAGAGCGGCATCCCCGACTTGAAACAAAACTTTATAAGTTTGGCCGGCTGGGTCCAGAACATTCATTAAACCAAGCAGCAGCAGCAGCGACTTTACCATCCCCGCGCCGGCAATCGCCGGAATCAGCGGCTGAAACACACCCACGATAAAATCCAAAATAACGCTGCCGAGCTTTTTCTTCTCTTTCGGTTTAGCGACGGATGCCTCAGCGAATTCCGAGCTAGGGTTCGGCGAACCCAACAACTGATTGACCGCATCATAAACTTCAACGACTTCATTGCCGATGACGACCTGACACTGGCCGGTCATTTTTACGGCGATGACGCCGGGAATGCTTTCAAGCCGCTTGACATCGGCTTTAGTGTTGTCAATCAAGGAAAAGCGCAATCTTGTCGAGCAGTGTTCAAAATAGGAGATGTTTTCCTTACCCCCTACATACTTCAGAACCTCCTTAGCGGTCTGTTTGTAATCCATGTTCATGCTCCTTCCTTTTGTAATTTTGCGAAAGGAAGCAGGCTTTTTTGCAAATAAAAAAGGACCTAAAACGACAAATACAATATTTGTCATTTTAGATCCTGCCTGCATTACCAGTCACATGTCTAATAGGTATGTTCGATTGATTGAATTATAAATCAGATTTTTGAAAGCGTCAACATTATTTCTCAGTCGGCAGTAATCAAGGGTGATTAGCAAGTTTGGCGATACTTAAAATTGGAAGTAATTCCTTGCTATTCAAAATGAATTGGACCCGGAATGACCAGTTACATTATAGTTGTGAAGTGACTTTAGTTACATGTTAATTTAACTAAACATTTCATAAAAAAGAATTTATCTCCTTAGATATTAAAAAGTCCGTATCACATGTTTAATATCTTGGACAAACTCGTCATATTGAGAGCTTTCAACCGAGAAGTTCCCCCATACTTGAAACCTCCCTAAATTAACGAGTATTTTACATAATAAAGTTAAAATTCCATGTCCAAACTCCTTCCCTCATTCCTCAATATGCTGGATGGAAACGTACATACCTCTCCTCCAAAGCAAATAGGCCCTCTTTCGTTAAAATATTGGTGGTCCCCCTTGACAAACATTAGCTGATTTTCTTGCCTCGCGCTTGCTTATAGACGTTGACTAACGTATTTAGGCCAGTCACAATACCGATCAGCTTCAGTACAACATCCAACAGCTTCAGAAACAATACTCCGTTTTCTTTGACTGATTACGCATCAATTGCTCGTAATGTACGCTACTTAATTTCAAGCATTCCACTAATTATAAAAGGAATTCAAAGTTTTTTATTTATAGTTTAGTATGTATTCAAGAAGTTCACTCTTTTCACACGGTATTTTTGAATGATTTAATAAAAAGTCAATAAGATAATCTAAGTACAATTCAGTAACTTTATACGGATCTTTATACTCCCCGCTTTTTATCTTGGCGCACATTCCCAAATGCAAAGCATAACAGAAATCAAAAATATATTTTTTATCTTTCTTATCGATATATCCATCTGTGATACAGGGATCAGCAATTAAGTTATCACGTTCTTCAATACTAGCTCCTAAAATTCGTTTTTGAAGTTCAGATTCTTGCGAAAAATTCGAAATAGGAAAAAGCTTTAAATAAGTTGTGACTTGACTCAACACCTCATCACTATACTTTGAATAAAAGATATAAGGATATATCTCTGGTTTTTGAAAAGAAAAAATTGCGTATTCTCTCCAAGTTAATAGAAATGTAATATAAGATTTGTTATCCGCAGCAATGGTATTGCTTAAGGAAACAAAGTATTCTAACACACTATTGATCAGTGAATAAGAAATCAACTGATTTAAGTTCTCAAAGTAATTATACAATGTTGCACTATTATACCCAGCGAGAGACGAGACCTTTCTAATTGTTACGTTTTCTATCCCTTCCTTTTCAATAATGCTTTGAGTCGCTTCAATAAAATATCCCATTATTCTTTTCCGTTGAATTTCTTTATTTTTACTTTTCATAATAAACCCTCTCAATTCAATTCTTATCTCTTTATTATAAAAGCACTCCATTTGGTTTGCACACTATAATCTCCATTAAGTATAAGCTAAAAAAGAATTTGCATATTATAATCAATTGATTATAATATAATTGTTCGATTAAATGTGAAAAGTATTACAAGCCTCAGCTAATGGTTTTAACAAATGATCTGATTTATAGAGGCACTTTATATTTTGGATCTTTCGGATTTGAAGGCATTTATTTGCATTTCATGTGAATAAAATCACAAAAAAGGACTATAAAGATTTATCAATTAAAGGCATGTTCAAGAAAACTGTTACTCCATTTGTTTCTTCAACCAAACGTTTACGTTTATCGAACAATAGCCTTTTTTGAGTTGAGAACGTATCGATACTCTCAACTAAACTGCCTATGAGAACCTGATCACTGCTGGGCGAAGTTACAACATGCAGAAAGGAGAACAACATTAATGGAAACTATCAATTCTAAACAGGCACCAAAAGCGCTCGGACCTTATTGTCATGGAACAAAAATAGGAAACCTTATTTTTACCTCAGGCCAGATTCCGTTAGACCCTGTTACGAATCAATTAGTGACAGAAACTCGACAGGCAACTCGGTTAGTATTAACAAACCTATTATCCATTGTAGAAGCTGGTGGAGGAAAACTTGAAACGATTGCTAAAGTTGATATTTTTGTAAAAAGTTTAGAGAATTATTCCACTCTTAATGAAGAATATGCTGCTTTTTTTGGTGAACATAAACCAGCACGAGTCATTACTCAAGTTGCTGACTTACCAGCAAAAGCAACATTAGAAATGGCTATGGTTGCACACGTAACAGATTAAACCAACTACTTATCTATCATTAGAAAGGAGTAAGAATTATGTTTAAAAGAATGATTCAAGCGGTTGAAACCCATGCTGGCGAACCAATGCGCGTAATCACTGGTGGTATCCCTAACATTCCAGGTAATACTGTATATGAGCAAATGAAATGGTTGGAAGAAAACGATGATCAAATTCGTAAATTGATGCTTCGTGAACCAAGAGGATATCCACCATTGTGTTGTAATTTGATCGTACCATCAAAACACCCAGATGCTGCAGCAGGTTACATTATTATGGAACAAGTAGAATATCCTATGATGAGTGGTGGTAATACGATCTCAGTTGCAACAGTTCTATTAGAAACTGGTATGATTCCTATGCAAGAACCCATTACAGAATTTCAATTGGAAGCTCCTGCAGGGTTAATTGGAATCAAAGCAGAGTGTCATAATGGAAAGGTAACCCAAGTAACTTTTAAAAATGTACCTGCTTTTGCAGTTTACACCGACACTGTCATTGATGTTCCACATATTGGTCATGGTGTTGAAAAAGTCAAGGTCGACGTTGCTTGGGGTGGAATGTTCTATGTAATCGCAGATGTTGGTCAATTTGACTGGATCGATCTTGAAGCAGATCAAGGAGCCGAGATTGCTCGTGTGTCTGCTCTCATCTTAAAAGCAGCACAAGATCAGCTTCCTGTTGCACATCCTCATTATCCGGGAGTAGGTATCACAATCGCTCAACTTTCAGGTAAAACGGATAATCCGAACGCAGACAGAAAAAATGCTGTAATGGTGGCTAGTGGTCCAATTGATTTTGACAATCCTGCTACGTGGACTGGTGCAATTGATCGTTGTCCTTGTGGAACAGGTACTTGCGCTAAGATGGCTGCTATGTATGCTAAGGGAGAATTAAAACTGAATGAAACCTTCCGTCATGAAGGTGTGTTAGGCAATATCTTCACCGGAAATTTAGTTGAAGAAACTATAATTGGAGATTATAAGGCTGTTGTTCCAACCCTAGGAGGACAAGCATGGATCTATGGTTTCAGCAACTATGTACTAGACCCAACAGACCCATTTACTGAAGGATTTACTGTTGGAGATATATGGGCCTAACATTAAGTTCGTAATAATTCTTTTTCTAATATAGAAACCAAAGCCCATTCTTAACCCTTGTTTTGAGTGGGCTTTGGTATTCATAAATCTCTATATAAATTTTAAAACACATTAAAAAGCACTTGGAAGATAAGAACTTGTTTTAAATCTAAGGAGGATATTATGTTACAAATTACAGAAGAACAGGTGCAAGAGACACTTGACATGAAGTTAGTTCTCCCTGTTATTAAAAAAGCTTATGAAGATTGTTTCAATCAAAAAATCTATGCTGGAAATCGTATATTTATGCCAATTCGTGGTGAAGAAAATGTAGGTCAATGGCTAGTTGCTAATTGTACAAATGAACCTTTCTTTGGATCGAAATTTTCATCTGTTTTTCCTGGGAATCTAGAAAAAGGACTACCTAGCGTTATCTCAAAAATCAGTTTATATTCAGCTGAGACAGGTGAACTTAAATCACTGATTGATGCTAATTATCTGACCGCTATCAAAACTGGCGGCAGTGCAGCAATTGCTACAGATCTTATGGCAAGAAGGGAAGCAACTAAGCTAGGGATCATCGGCTCAGGGCTGCAAGCATTTTCTCAAGTGCTGGCGATTCAAGAAGTTCGGTCAATTGAAGAACTTTATGTGTATGATATTGATCCTGGACGGGTGCAAAGTTTTATTCAGAGAATCGAAGAAATCAACAATAATTCATATAAAATCATTGCCGCTAAAACAGCCGACGAGTGTGTGTCTTCTTCTGATATCATTTGTACCTGTACTACATCGTTAACTCCTGTATTCAAAGGAAGCTCTGTAAAACCAGGAGCACATATTAATGCAATTGGTTCATTTACCTCTTTTATGCAGGAAATTGATACTGATACCGTACTTAAATCAGATAAAGTAATCACTGAACATATTAAAGGATTATGGGAAGCCGCAGGCGATATCTTAATCCCCTTTGAACAAGGATTAATTACCAAAAATAAAGTGTCAGGTGCCGTGGGAGATGCCCTTATGGGGGAAATTTCAAAAAGAGAAAATGACCAAGAAATAACCCTCTATGAAAGTGTTGGGTCAGGTGTTTTAGATATCGCACTTTCTATCGCAGTTTATAAGAAATTATCTAAAAGCTCTTAATCGTATATTAGTAACATTCATTGAAACAGGACTATAGTTATTTGATCTAAGAATAGTTAAGTCACAGTTCTTGGTTAAATCATAATTTCATACTTCAATATATTAAAGTTATTAATTATATAGAAAGGAGCAGTTTGATTTGAAAGAGATTTACAACTATGAAGATGCACCCATATCTGGAATTCACAAAAAAATATTTATTAGTGTTGCCCTCGGTCAAATAGCTTGCAGTTATGCCCTTGGAATTGCTGGCACTGCCATTACAGATGCAGTTGAACCATTAAACTTAAATAGTTTCTGGGTTGGTCTTATCGGTGCTGGTACTTTATTAGGATTATTCGGAAGTATCTTGGTTGGACGTCTTGCTGATGTAATTGGAAGAAGATTACTTTTTCGTACTGACATGATTCTATTTACAATCTTGTCAATTAGTCAATTTTTTGTTTCAGATTCAGTATTATTATTATTAATACGTATTGGTATTGGGCTAGCCATTGCAATTGATTACACCGTGGGGAGTTCATTATTAACTGAATGGTTTCCTAAAAACAAAAGTGCAAAATATCAAAGTACTCTTTTGATCTTTTGGATAATCGGCTTTGTAGCTGCATATTTGGTAGGTATATTTCTAAAAGGTTTCGGAGATGATAACTGGCGTTGGGTTATTAGTTCATCTGCTGTGCCTGGTATAATCACTTTACTATGGCGTTGGGGAGCTAGAATTCCAGAATCACCAAGTTGGCTTGCTAATAAGGGTAATAACCAAGCTGCATTAGAGTTAATTCATCAGCATTTGGGCAAGAATTATACTTTACCCAAAAAAGAAACAAGCTTAGAGGATGAAAAGGCAGCTTCTTGGAAGGATTTATTTAGTAAAGAAACACGACGAAATACGTTAGTCGGCGGGATTTTTTACGGGTGTCAAGTCTTCCCTTTTTTTGGAATTGGTATTTTCTTACCACTTCTTATGGAAGGCATGAATATCGGTAATCCTTATATATCTGGTATTTTATATAATGTTTTTATGATCATTGGCGTTATTTTAGGTGTACTGATCTTTAATCGAATCCCGCGTAGAACATTCTTGGTATCGACGTTCTATGCTTCAGCTGCTGCATTAGTCATTATCGTAATTTGGCCAAGTGCGCCGGTCATTATAACATTGATTCTATTTTCTATTTTTTCTGTTATATTATCTGCCTCTCTCGTATTAGAAAATCCGTATCCCCCAGAGTTATTTGACACTCGTTTAAGAGCTTCCGGAGTTGGTGCTGTAATTGCAATTAGCCGAATTGGCGCTGCTTCTGGGACATTTCTATTACCTGTGATTACATCACATTTTGGGGTTCATATTACTTTAGTTGTTTGTTGCCTCTCACTTTTGGTTGGTGGAGTAGTATGTCAGATTTGGGCGCCAGAAACATCTCCGAATTTCACTGAAAAATTGGCTTAGAATAGGACTAGCACAAAATTAACCACCCGCCCACCGGGTGGTTTTCGCTTCGGGAAAAACACCATTTATGCCACACCTCGCTTAAAACACTGGTCAACCTATCGCCGGTGGTCTTCTTGTCTCGCGCTGGCTTATAGACGTTTACTAATTTACTTAGGTCAGTAATAATATCAACCAGCTTCCGTCCAACTTTCTCTCTCCCGTCCACATTCAAGTATACATTCGTTTCGCTTACCCATTTTCAATTATTATACAAGACTATTCCTAACTTAAATAATCACTTAATTAATTTTAATGTGTTATTTTACTAATTTTTATAAACTCCATAACTTTTGTACATTCGTACAACAATAAATAAGCTTGAATTTTTAGAACTCATCTTTATTGTTCAGAACTCATCTTTATTGTGTTTGATCAGTTGGATTTTAAATTCTTCGAGTCTACATAAAACGCTCCAGACTAATAAAATAAAAAAATACAATTACGTTTATATCTAAGATGACTTAAAAACATAACCTCAGAAGTCTTTGGAAAACTCATGTTCCCTTATTGTTACGCAAAGATTTATCTCTATAACGCTTTAACTTCAAATTTATGATATCCTCGATTTCCTGTTTATCGTCCATGTCTAATTTTCGAAATTCTAAGACTAGTTTTGATTCAAGATTATCTAATTCCACACAGAATAAACCATTATTGTAATCAATATACTCGTCCATTAGCAGCCACTCTAAATTAACATTAAACTTTAGTTTTAGGGCGATTAAGGTTTCTAATGACGGCTTATATTTATCTTTTTCTAATTCACTCAATGTTCCTTGCGATATACCAATAATCTGTGAGAATTCAATTTGATTGAGCTTATTTATTTTCCGAATACCCTTTAATTATCCGTCTATAGTCTTCTTTGTTCCACCTACTTATCTATAAAAATACAAACAGTCCCGATGTAGAAACCTTTCATCGGGACTGTTTGAGTTAAGGTACCATATTTTCTTGTAGGTAATATTTTAAATCAAGAATTACTAATCCTTATTCTACAGTGACACTTTTCGCCAGGTTGCGTGGTTTGTCGACATCATGCCCCAGTGCAAGAGAAGCATAGTAAGCCAACAGTTGGAGAGCTACAACTGAAATGGCAGCCGACAGAATCGGAAGTGTCTTCGGAATTGCAAATACTTGATCCACGGATTTCAGCAGCTCAACAGCATGCTCTTCATATGTGATTGCAAGCACGTCACCGCCACGAGCTTTAACTTCCTTAATGTTGCTCACGGTTTTCTCCAACACGGATTCCTGTGTTACTAAAGCGATAACCGGAATACCGTCTTCGATCAATGCCAGTGTACCATGCTTCAATTCACCCGCAGCATAAGCCTCGGAATGAATGTATGAGATTTCCTTGAGCTTCAAGGAGCCTTCCTGCACAACAGCATAGTCCTGACCACGTCCAATAAAGAACAGGTGCTCGTGGCTCGCAATTTGCTCAGCATAGGTTTTGATTGCATCTACTTTACCCAGCATTTCTTCCACTTGCTCTGGCAGTGATTCCATAGCAGCCAACATATGAGCTACTTGCTCATCCGTTTGTGTGCCGCGTACTTGAGCCAGATACAGACCAAACAGATAGAAAGCAATCAACTGCGAAGAGTATGCTTTGGTGGAGGCTACGGCAATTTCCGGTCCTGCCAGTGTAACCAGCACATCATCTGCATCACGGGCAATGGAGCTGCCAACTACGTTTGTAATCGCCAGTACATGAGCGCCATTTGCTTGTGCTTCACGCAATGCTGCCAACGTATCGGCAGTTTCACCGGACTGACTCACCACGATCACCAATGTTTCTGGTGTTACGATAGGGGAGCGGTAGCGATACTCGGAAGCTACGTCGTTTTCCACTGGAATACGGGCCAGACTTTCAATAACTGTACGACCAATCAAACCAGCATTGTAAGCTGTACCACAAGCAACGATTTGAATATTGCGGATATTTTTAATTTGTTCTTCTGTCAGCTTCAGTTCAGGAAGAACAACTTTTTTAGTTTCTTTATCGATACGGCCCAACATAGTATCACGATAAGCCTTAGGCTGCTCATGAATTTCTTTCAGCATGAAATGCTCATAGCCGCCTTTTTCCGCTGTTACAGCATCCCATTCGACATGAATCATTTCCCGAGAAATAAATTGGCCTTCGATTGTCATTAATTCGACGGCATCACTGGTCAAAACAGCCATTTCGCCATCGTTCAAGATAAATACATTGCGTGTATATTTCAGAATAGCCGGAATGTCGGAACCGATAAAGTTCTCGCCTTCTCCCACACCGATAACCAGCGGACTCGCTTGACGAACAGCTACCAGCTTGTTAGGTTCATGTTCTGTCAGCACACCCAGTGCAAAAGCACCGCGCATAAAGGTAATTGCTTTTTGTACCGCTTTAACGATATCTCCTTTATATTCACGCGCAATCAGATGGGAAATAATTTCGGTGTCCGTTTCGGAAATAAAGGTATGACCTTCGCTGATCAGCTCTTCCTTCAGCTCCAGATAGTTCTCAATAATCCCGTTGTGAACAACAGAGAACTTTTGGCTCTCATCCATATGTGGATGGGAGTTTTCATCTGAAGGCTTACCGTGCGTTGCCCAACGTGTATGCCCGATACCTGCATGGCCCAACAATGGCGCACCATCCAGCTTTGCTTCCAAATTCGCCAGACGACCTTTAGCCTTGGCTATTTGCAGTCCTGAATCTGTAAACACGGCAATACCCGCAGAGTCATAACCGCGATATTCCAACTTTTTCAATCCGTCAATCAATACCTCTTGCGTATTCTGATCACCAATATATCCTACAATGCCACACATACTCGTTATCCTCCCGATCATCATTTCACAGGACGACGCATCACAGGACTAACGTGTGCGGTAGATTGAGGAATAAAGTTCATTCACCTATGAAGTTGTCAATGATAACTATAAAAATTACAGGCATCTCTTCACGAATGCAACGAAATTCCCAAACCGCGCACGCCAATGATGATGGCCGCACATTCATGAAATGAATCTTATAATTTAGGTTATAAAATATAATGGCATCTACCGGTGCGTTGTGTAAACAGTTGCCTGTTCATTTTCCGCTGCCGGTTTGCGGCTTAATGCTTCACCGGAAGGTCCCCGCCGAATGTTTCGAACACCTTCACCTCGTCAGCTTGCTTTGTCGTGAACTGATTTGCGTGCAACATCATCTTGACTGATACGTTGCTTACCCACCAAGTTCCCCCGCACAAAATCAAGCTCTGGCGCTTGTTTTACGTTACCTCACAACCCTCGCTTTCTCTATCTGAGTCACAGCATTCCTATATTATATTCAGCCCTGTAACATTTGGCAATAACACTTTATTCATTTTTACGGATACAGGTTAAGATTCAATGGCAGCTATATAACCGCAAACGCAGTTGCCTGCTTCTATTCAACAGGCAACCGATGTTTACAAAATTTTAAACTAATTCCTTTTTGACCACATCTACGATCTGTCCGACAAAATGCTCCAGTTCACCCTTGTCCGGGCCTTCTGCCATCACACGAATAAGCGATTCTGTCCCCGATGCACGGACCAGTACACGCCCATTATCCCCCAGTTGCTGTTCCACTTGCTCAATCGCTTCTGCAATAGCAGGATTCCCCTCGTAATTGCGTTTATCCTGTACACGCACATTAACCAGCACTTGCGGGTACTGCTTCATGAGCGATTTCAGTTCACTCATCTTTTTGCCGGAAGCTTTCAGGGTATCAACCAGTTGAATCCCGGTCAGCATGCCATCTCCTGTCGTATTATGATCCAGGAAAATAACATGGCCAGACTGCTCGCCGCCCAGATTAAAGCCGCCCCGGCGCATTTCCTCCATTACATAACGATCCCCGACCGCAGTCTTTGCAGTCTTGAGAGCCAGCTTTTCCGTAGCCTTATAAAAACCGATATTACTCATCACGGTTGATACAATGGTGCTGTCCTTAAGCTTTCCAGCGCGGTTCATGGCATCCCCGCAAATGCAAAGGATATAGTCGCCGTCTACCTCTTCCCCGTTCTCATCAATTGCGATTAGACGGTCAGCATCGCCATCAAAGGCCAGACCAATATCCGCTTTCAAACGGAGTACTTCCTCCTTCAGCTTTTCCGGATGAGTCGAGCCGCAATGATCATTGATATTCAGCCCATTGGGCTCCGCACCAATCGTGTGTACTTCCGCTCCCAATTCCGTAAAAAGCTTCGGCGCCAGCTCATAAGCTGCTCCGTTTGCACAATCCAGTACAATTTTAAGCCCCTCAAAGGAATGACTAATTGTTGTTTTCAAATATTCAAGATAATCGTAGCGGGAATGCTCATCTACAACAACCGTCCCCAATCCTCCACCAATCGGACGAGGCAGTTGGTCTTCTTTTGCATCCATCAATTCTTCGATTTTCAATTCTGTTTCATCTGTCAATTTGAACCCGTCGCCGCCAAAAAACTTAATCCCGTTGTCTTCCACCGGATTATGGGAGGCCGATATCATCACACCCGCGTCAGCTTTCAATTGCCGTGTAAGATAAGCCACCCCCGGCGTCGAAACAATCCCCAGACGAACCACGTTAGCCCCAATAGACAGCAAACCGGCTACAAGCGCCGATTCCAGCATCAGACCAGACACTCGTGTATCCATACCAATAACAACGGTTGGTTTCTCCACATTACCTGCTAAAACGTATCCGCCGCAGCGGCCAATGCTATATGCCAGCTCTGCTGTAAGTTCCTGATTAGCAACGCCTCGTACACCATCTGTACCAAAATATTTCCCCATGTTAAAATGACTCCCTTTTTTTGTCTAATAAATCTCGATTAATTACTACAGATAAAACATGTTATGGCTGACTGCTGTCCGGGGTTCCATTGGCAGAAGAATCTGCGCCGTTATGAGGACTTGTCTTATCCTCCGCAGCTGCATTCCCCCCGGAATTAGCATCAGGGTATCCACCCTGACTGGTTTGCCCCTCCTGTGGCCTCTCCTGCCCCTTGTCGCCACTACCGGTAGGATTTGATTCATCACTACTTGGATTCGTTACAGCAGGCGTTGAAGGGCCTACAATGCTTACTGTTGCTTTTAGCTGATCGGTGCTCCCGGCTTGCGTAATATATTTAGGCAAGCCTAGCTGCAGTGTAACCTCATGCTGACCAGCCGCAAGGCCACTTACGTCTGCCACCAGACTAATATCATCATTGGTTAAATTGCTCACCATATCCTGCGGTCCTCTCACAGTAACATCCATCGTCTTGCTAATGGGCGCTACAATGATCGCAGTAGTTCCATCCCCTGCGCCCTGTAAAACGATTGGAATACCAGTGAGCGTCCGTTCCGTATCTGTGACCTGATTGGAAGGAACGACCGTCACCTCAATTTGTATCGATCCTGGCTCGATTTTATCAGAACCAGCAGGCGCTGCCAAATTAGCTTGGACTGTACGAGTACCTGCTTCTGTAAATTGACTGAGATCCACTGTGGCCGTGACGTAGGAGCTAAGGCTGCTCAATACATTCTGCGATGCATATATGGCCGCCTCCTTCACGTTTGCATTTACCTTGGAAAGTGCCAGTCCGTCTGGCAAATCTCCCGAATAGACGATCTTAATAGGCACAGACTTTGCCTGCTGTGTTACCGGAATCTCGACGGACACTGTAGATGGCTCGATAACCGCTCCTGTAATCTCTTGCCCCTTTTTGTTATAAGCTTTCAGTTTTACACGCTTCTGCTCGAATTTCTCCGTGATGCCATCCGTATCGACGGCCCCTTGCACTGCAGTTACGGTACTCAACTGACTCTTGGGTAAGGTCACCTGCACAATTTGAGGAGTAATCACAGGCTTGCCAAGCTGCAAACCAGCATCCGGGCTGCCTTTGGGCACAATAGAAACATTAAAAGATTTCGTTTGCTTTTCCTCAATCGTTACTGTAACACGATTTGGAGTCATGGATACCAATTCTACCCCATTCGGTAAATCCGGTTCGAGTGCCAATGTTCGAGTACCTGCGCCCAGACCGCTTAAATTTAATTTTGCCTTATAATTATCAGCAAAAAAAGAAGTCAGCACAGAGCGCTGTCCTCTGACCTCCATCCTTACATGGTCAGTATCCATAGTAGACAACACATATTTGGACTCATCCAGACCACTGGCCTGAATGGCCACATTATCAATCACCTTATTATCATAAGAAACGGTCAGCGTAGATGAAGGTGTGCCTGTATCCAGATGAACCATTCCCCACAGCATCACGGCAACGGCCAGCGCCAATATTTTGGAAATCGTATTATTGTTAATCCATTTGTCCATCATGAATTTCCACGGCCTCCCCTCCGATTCCAGAATGAGCCGCGTTTTTCCTTCAAAGATGGTGTTGGCCGCAGCTCCTCATACAGCTTGGAAATTAAGGATTCCTCCTTAATGTCACGCACGACCTGTCCATTAATAGCCAAAGAAATTTGCCCTGTTTCCTCCGATACCACGACAGTTACGGCATCGGTTACCTCGCTCACCCCAATTGCAGCCCGGTGACGAGTTCCCAGTTCCTTGCTGATGAACGGATTTTCCGACAACGGTAAATAACAAGCTGCAGAAGCAATCTGCTTATTTTGAATAATCACCGCACCATCATGCAGAGGCGTATTTGGGATAAAGATATTAATTAGCAGCTCAGAACTGACCACTGCCTGCGTCTTGATACCAGACTCCGTATATTCGTTCAACCCTGTCTCGCGCTCAAATACAACCAAAGCTCCTATTTTTCTACGCGATAAATAATTCAGCGCCTTAATCATTTCCCCAATTAACTTGTTAATCTCTTCATCATCCGCAGACGATCGCCCAAATAATTTGCCTCGCCCCAACTGTTCCAGAGCACGACGCAACTCAGGCTGAAAAATAATAAAAATAGCTACCACACCAAAAGTGAACATCTGATTCATCAACCACTTGAGCGTGTACAAATCAAACCAAGTGCTAATTGCCCAAATGACGACCAGAAACAGTATGCCTTTCAACAATTGAACTGCACGCGTTCCGCGAACAAGTAAAATAAGTTGATACATAATATAGGTAACGATCAAAATGTCGATAATATCTTTAATGGACTCTTTCCAAGTCAGGTCCGCAAAATAATCCAACATGCGCATGCCCCCGCAATTTTCTGTAGTGAGTGGGTGTAGTATGTACACAGTATGCTCTCTCTATCTAGGTTATAACGATAAGGCTCGCGTTGCAAGCTGCGCGACAAAAGAACCGCTAAAATCAGTAAAATACAGTACAATTCGCCAACTTCATATACAAAAAAACGCCTTTTCCAGCGGAAAGAGGCGCTCGATATCGTTCTTGCTATTTCAAACTTCTTTTATGGAGAAGACGGGCCCCCGAACAAATCGGAAACTTTATACCAAATCCAATCCAGGGTTTGATCAATACTTTTGACCTGTCCTGCAATATGAGCTGTGGACGCTTGATAGTAGGAACCGTCAATCACAGTTACATTTCCTTCCACATCGCCGTATACCCGAGCCTTGCCATTTTGTACTGTCAAATCTCCGGCAATGGATTTCCCTTCAGGCACAATCACTGTATCGCCTTGAATAACGACTTGATCCAGATTGCTGCCTTTGACTACCAATTGATGATCCGTGCTTGAAAAGCTGGCCATACTTGAACATACAACAATAAGAAAGAAAGCGGCGGCTGTTACGGCGGGATGCCTTTTCACCCAAGACAGCATAGGAGCCATGGTCTGTCTTTTATGTGGCGGCAAAGCATTCATAATGCGATATGTCAGCTCATCCGATACACACGGCACTTGATAATGGCGTGTACCATAAAGCATCGCATCCGTCCGCTCCAGCTCTTTAAAACGCATGCGACATTCCGGGCAGTCTAACAAGTGTTGCTCCAACTCATGTTTATCCCGCTCAGACAGGTCGCCATCTAGATAGTCATGCATAAAAGAGACGGCTAGTTTGCAATCCATATGAGCCAATCCTTTCTAGTATTCTTCCGTGTTTCTCAACATAACATGCTCCTTCTTAGAGCTTTACTCTTCTTACATACGTTATAGCGAGTATTATGTTTCATAAAAAAGCATCTATGCAGATACTTTCCAAGTACCTAAGCATATGATTTACAGCTTGTGTTCCAATTTTTTTCGTAGAAAATCCCGGCCTCTATGAACCCTCGTTTTAATTGTAGTCACGGGAATATTAAGCACATCACTAATTTCCTGCAAGGAAAGCTCCTGCAAGTACCGCAACACCATAATCGTCCTGTACTTGTCTGGAAGACTGTCAATGGCATCATGAATCAAGGCCTGTGTCTCGGACAACAACGTACGCCCCTCAGGGGTAAGCTCTCCGCTAGCGAGCATAGCGTACCCATCGACACCTTCCTGATCATTCATTTCAGCATCAAGTGAGTATGTAGGTTTTCTCCTTCGCAGACGATCAATGCATAGATTTGTAGCAATTCGGTAAATCCAGGTCGAGAACTTCTGTCCATGGTCATACTTCTCCAAATTGCGATACACACGCAAAAAAGTTTCCTGCACCAGATCCTCCGCCTCATGGCGATTACCAAGCATCCGGTAGGAAAGATGAAAAATTCGATCTTTATATAACTCGACTAGCTCCGCAAAAGCCCGCTGATCACCTTTCTGTACCAGCCTAACCAAGCGGCTTTCCATATTATCCACTCTATACTCCCCCAGACTTGCTGATGGGTTACCTATTGCATATTTATGATTATTCATCGTAGTTTAAATTTATCCGAAAATCAACTATAGTATTGACACCATCTGAACACTCTTCTGTCATATTTTATTCACACAGCACAATCGGGCACTCTATAAGCGCCCGATCATCTGTATTCATACAGCCAAGCTGTATCAGCCTGTGTTTCTTAATCCCGCGGCAATTCCGTTAATGGTCAATAATACCTCACGCAACAGCTCAGCATCATCTCCATTTTGATCACGCAGCTCCCGTAGCTCACTAAGCAACTGAACCTGCAAATAACTTAACGGATCGACATAAGGATTACGTAACCGGATTGATTCCTGAATCACCGGCACATCGTCCAAAATCTCGGATTGTCCGGTTATTTTCAAAATCAGCTCAGATGTAAGCTTGAACTCCTCTGAAATCTGTCCGAAAATACGCTCTCTTGCCTCTTCATTATCGGACATTCCCGCATATTCCTCGGCAATCAGCAAATCTGCTTTGGCAATCGCCATTTGCAGCGTATCAATAAGGGACCGGAAGAAAGCCGAGTCCTTAAACATCGTTTGCAGTACCTTGAGGTTATCCTCATTGTTCTGATAAAAACTTTGCAGACCTGTTCCAGCTGCATACCATGCAGGTAACAAGTAGCGACTTTGTGTCCATGCAAAAACCCATGGAATAGCGCGTAAGTCCTCAAAACGCTCGCTGTTCTTACGCTTTGACGGACGAGATCCAATATTCAACTCGCCCACCTCAGGCAACGGTGTCGATTCTTTGAAGAAAGCGAAGAAATCCGGATCTCGGAAAATCAAATCCTGATACTTTTCCAGTGATACCTCGGAAATACGGGCAATGATCTCTTCCCAGTTTCCCTCGAACACTTCCTTCTTCCCGGAACGATGATATGCAACAGCCGTAATCAAGGCTGAAGTCGCCTGCTCCAGACTCCGATAAGCAATGCCTTTGAGCGAGTATCGGGATGAGAGTACTTCTCCCTGCTCCGTAATCTTGATCCCGCCTCCAATCGTATGAGGAGGTTGAGCCAGGATACTTCGGTTAAGCGGCATTCCTCCGCGGCCCAGCGCTCCACCACGACCGTGGAAGAACTTCACTTTTACGCCAAACTCATTAACCACTTCTGTAATGCTGTTCATAGCGACCCGAAGCTCCCAGTTGGCCGTAACCACACCGCCATCCTTGTTACTGTCCGAGTAGCCCAGCATGATCTCCTGAAGCTGATCCATTGCGGCTACAGATTGTCGATATACAGGCAAGTTCAACAATCTTCTCATAATACTTGGTGCAGCATGCAGATCGTCTATCGTTTCAAACAAAGGAACGGATTGCAGTGTACATACGACAGTACCATCCTTTTCAATGCGGAACAGCCCCACTTCTTTGGCTAGCACCATAACCTCCAGCAAATCACTGGCTCCCTGAGTCATACTGATGAGGTAACTTGTAATGGACTGCTTGCCGAATTCCTTCTGAGCCATATATATCGTGCGATATACGTCAAGACATTCCTGCGTGTTATCGCTATATTTTAAATACGACGAAGTAATTGGGCGAGGTTCGTTCAACAGCTTTTCCAGTAGATCTATCTTTTCTTCCTCCGGCAACTTACCGTAATCTGACACGATATTCATTTTGGAAAGAATCTCAGTCATTGCATTTTCATGCTCCTGACTATGCTGTCGTACATCCAGTGTAGCTGTATGGAATCCGAATAGCTCTACCTGGCGAATCATTTTTTGAATATACGTATCTGCAACATAATCCGCAAAATGATGACGCAAGCTGTTATCAATAACATTCAGGTCTGCAATAAGCTCTGCAGCAGTGCCATAACGTTCCTTGGTATCCTGCTTGCTTTCGTCCAAAATGTTATTCACCTTGGCAATCATATATGCCAGTTTAATCCGATAAGGCTCTTTTTCGTTATGCCATTCTTCCATCTTTTTGAGCGTAATATGTGAACGATCTTCTTCAATAGAAGCCAACAGATCATCTGAAACGCGCACAATGCTAGTGCTAAAGCTGAGGTATCCCATAAGGTCCTTCAGTGTGCGCTGATATTCTCTCAAAGCCAGCTTGCGTTGCATACGTAATGTTTCCCAAGTTACATGAGATGTCACAGACGGGTTGCCATCCCGGTCTCCACCGATCCAGGAACCGAATCTCAGATAGGTTGGAATGTGCCATTTTTGCTCGGGATAATATTTGCTTAAACATCGTTCCAATTCTTGGTATACATCCGGCAGTACATGAAACAAAGTCTCATGAAAATAATACATTCCATTTCTTACTTCATCTAATACAGTTGGCTTGCGGTCACGCAGCTCATCAGTCTGCCACAGTGTAATCACTTCATTCAGCAGATTTTCTCGTACCTGCTCACGCTCGCGCAAGGTAAGCATCGGGTTATCCAGCAGCATGACATCCTCAGAAATCCGCTTATGAATGTCCAGAATTACCCGTCGTGTTGCTTCTGTAGGATGTGCGGTCATAACCAGTTCCAGAGAGAGATCCCCCAGCAAGTTGCTAACGTCCTCGGCAGAGAATCCCCCTTGCTTAAGCTCCTGGACTGAACTTTCAATGGAGCCGCGTTGAACATCTTCACCAGCGGAATGCTCATAATCCCGCTTACGACGAATACGATGATTTTGCTCAGCGATATTCACTAACTGAAAATAAATCGCAAACGCGCGAATAACCTGGTGACGAATATCCGTATCCAGCCCGCTGACCATTTGTTTGAAATTCTCGTACAACTCCGGCTGATACCCGGCACGTAACGATTTACTTGTCTCACGTATTTTTTCCACGATATCCAAAAGTTCGTTGCCACCCTGATGAACCAAAACCTCACCAAGAATATTTCCTAGAAAACGAACGTCCCGCCGCAGCAGATTATTCGATTGGTTTTTGTTTGCGGTTAACGTAAGCTCGGTCATGCTTTTCCCCCCATCTGATCTGTTCCACACCATATACAGTCTTGTTGCAAAGGTACGTATACACACGAAATTTGACACTTTCTTAACATCATACAATAAAAACGTATGAAAAGCTGCAAAATTTACAGTAGAAAATCATGTATTTTAAATACTTTTTTTCGAGAATATATTGGTTTTTTATGCATTAAAATGCAATTAAATAAACTTAGTTAAGAGTATCCAAAGAATTTCATGAAAATTTATACACAATTCTTATAAACAGTATGATTCCCGGAGCAAAAATTCACGCATCATTATGTGTACATGTTTATGATTTGTTGACAATATGAAGCTAATCAAGCTTCTATCCACAAAGATATACACAAAACTAGTCACAGATCAATAATATAGATGTGTTTTTCATCCAATAATCTGCTATTACCCACATAAAAAGAAGATAATGTGTACAACTAGACAGTAAGTTTGGGGTTATCACCATAAATTCATACTGTTAGCAGTCATAGGATTCCTATTTATAAGGGACTTGATCAGGAAATTAACCTTACTACAGGAGAAAGATATATATTGGAGGAGAAACTCGGGATCTAGGCGCTACAGTAACATGAGCCTATGTACAATATGCACAAGTCATCCCCAACTGTGCATGAAAGAGATACATTGGCAATGAACTCTAAACAACAAAGTGGATATAATGTGGACAAAATAAAAAGAAGCCTCTCGGCTTCTAGATAATCATTAAGCGGGTGATGGGAATCGAACCCACGCTATCAGCTTGGAAGGCTGAAGTTCTACCATTGAACTACACCCGCAAATTAGTATCGGGATGACACGATTTGAACATGCGACCCCCTGGTCCCAAACCAGGTGCTCTACCAAGCTGAGCTACATCCCGATATTATAGATTTTGTAAAAATGGCGCGCCCTGAGAGATTCGAACTCCCGGCCTTTTGATTCGTAGTCAAACGCTCTATCCAGCTGAGCTAAGGGCGCAAATATGGAGCGGACGACGGGAATCGAACCCGCGACCCTCGCCTTGGCAAGGCGATGCTCTACCGCTGAGCCACGTCCGCAAAAACAATATGCGCGTGGAGGGACTTGAACCCCCACGTCAAAGACGCTAGATCCTAAGTCTAGTGCGTCTGCCAATTCCGCCACACGCGCATATAATATAATGGTGAGCCATGAAGGACTCGAACCTTCGACACCCTGATTAAAAGTCAGGTGCTCTACCAACTGAGCTAATGGCTCTCAATGGCTGGGGATATAGGATTTGAACCTATGCATGACGGAGTCAAAGTCCGTTGCCTTACCGCTTGGCTAATCCCCAATATGCATATGATTCACAATTCCCCAACTTTTCATCCTTTTGTTCGGATAAAAATGGTGGAGGCTGAGGGGATCGAACCCCCGACCCTCTGCTTGTAAGGCAGATGCTCTCCCAGCTGAGCTAAGCCTCCGTATTACTTATGACCCGTAGGGGATTCGAACCCCTGTTACCTCCGTGAAAGGGAGGTGTCTTAACCCCTTGACCAACGGGCCATCCTACAACAAGCTCTCAACCGGGATCGAACCGGTGACCTCATCCTTACCATGGATGCACTCTACCTACTGAGCTATGAGAGCAAATGGCTCCCCGAACAGGACTCGAACCTGTGACAACTCGATTAACAGTCGAGTGCTCTACCAACTGAGCTATCAGGGAATAATAATCATAAAGCTTGCTTGGCGGCGTCCTACTCTCCCAGGACCCTGCGGTCCAAGTACCAT
>NZ_AGFX01000012.1 GCF_000236805.1 Paenibacillus peoriae KCTC 3763
GCGGGTCCTACTGCTCCTGCCAGCCCTGTCGATCCTGCGGGTCCTACTGCTCCTGCTGGCCCTGTCGGTCCTGCGGGTCCTACTGCTCCTGCCGGCTCTGTCGATCCTGCGGGTCCTACCGCTCCGGGAATTCCTTGAAAACCTTGTGGCCCTTGCTGGCCTTGAGCACCTGGAACTCCCTGAGGCCCTTGAGGTCCCTGAGGTCCTTGTGGGCCTCGGATCCCTTTAACAATAACCTTCGGCAAAACTTTGACTTTTTTAACAATACATCTTCTAAATTTTTTCCGATGTCTTTTCTTTTGCAAATAATAGTGTCGAAACATAGTTAATGATCACCTCCAAAGTCTAGTCAAAAATAGCTTATTGTGCAATTAACCAAAAAGATTGGACTATTGACTTCATTTGGGGAAAGATAGGCCAGCGCGTCCAGATCAAACAGTTCTGCTGGCAGTTCGCTTTCCGGAAATGTTTTTAAAGATCTGAATAGACATCAAGAATGGATATAGCGGGTTATGATTACGCTGATAGATACGCATTATCTGCGGGTACATAACCTTTTCATTTTTTGTCAGTTTTGGCAGACATTTAATATGGGAGTAAAATTCCTTTCTTCTGCTTCTTCTTCAAAACATTCAAACCTCTCAAAAAGGCAATAAAAAAAGTCACTCAAATGAGTGACTTGTACCTGCCTATGTTTTTACAGCACCAAAGTATCACAGACGCTTATTTAAAACCCGGAAAAATAAACGATTAAGCCCTGATAAGCTGACTTTTGCTCACTTTCTCGATATTACTCAATTTGATTTTCCTCATGATTTGTTCTTTGGAGCCGTATCTATGTACAACTACTTTTTCGTTTACGTGTTCTTTATAAAGTAAAACAAATGCTCCCATTCTCAAAATACTTTTTACTTACTTTCCCCTTAACATAATCTAAATTAGTTACAATTTACTCAACTCAAAGTTAATAGTCAATATCTTCAATCTAACTAGCAGACTTCCTCAGCCATAGGAAAGCCTTCTGTCTACACATGTTTCCCAAGCCTATTCTACACCCCTTGTAATGAAAAAAGTAACTCCTCATGTGAGAGCTACTTTTAAGAAATCATAATGGTTCCATTTGTTTTCTAGGATTCTTGTGAAGGCAGTTTATATAATCCACTTACGACTCAATAGTCGTTTTTTCTACAAAGTTTCCTTTCTCTTTAATAATCATTCTAGCCAACCTTCGTCCCGCTCTCTTAAAGAAAAATTCGTCAGCATAATTCTCTGAAACTATCGGAGCAATTTGATTTATGACCTCATTTTTTTTGTCATATTCTATTTTTCCCATTACATCTTCACTTGGTCCATAATTATATACAACTCTTTCTTCATCTTCATATTCTTTTAACATGATTATATATACCGCCATTAATCTCACTCCTCATAGATCTTTTCCCAATTCCATGGTTTTCCAGATTCTATAGTTTTATCATGTGCTGTTCTATAATTCGTATGGAATATGCCTTCAAACCTCGATTCAAAAAGCTCATGATGTAGTAATTGTACATCAGAATCCACATATTTCCCATCAATTAACCTCTCCCACGCTTGTGATAATTCAAAGTCCGGGTCAAATCTCCCGACTCCATGATCTTTAATGTGGGTATTGTTAAAAACATGGTCTTTAATTCTTTGAATTCTATTTTCTGAAAAACCAGTGTTTTTAGCAATGGCTTCTACGTCTTGATTTCCTAAGTTCCTAAATTTTTCGTACAACTCCTCTGCAATAGCTTCTTCTTTAAAAAATTGCTCCGGAGAAATATTACGAGCACCAGTTTCAGCATAATTAAATTCGTTTGATTTTATATTAGAAGAGCGCTGTTCGCTTTCTTTTAAAATATTGGTTGTACTCTTAGCACCTTTATACTTAACAGACCCTTCCAAAACATTTTTTGGCTTAATCAGTGCTTTGGTAGTCGTTGAGCCTATCACAAACCTGCTGTACCAATCATATTTGCCATATGTTCCTTTGACCATGCATTGGTGGGATTAAATGTACCCTGAATCATACCCGTCACACCAAATGTAGCAAAATTGAGTTTGTCGTTCCATGAATTGTTTTGCACTGCTGCTCTGTCCATGTAACCTTCATACATACCCTTGGGAATACCGTACGTCATATAATCCATGAAACTCCAGAATGAATCAAATTTTTTCTCATATCGTACCGAATTAGCGGCTACAAAATCCTGACCAAGCTCCGTTAAACTATCCGCCGATTTCTGGAGCGCATTTCGTGTATCTTGAACAGGAACTGCACAAGTATTCGGTGGAGGTGGCAAGCAACTTGGGTCTAGATTCCCATCCTCCATCAGATCAGCTAATCTGAATTTATCCGCATGATGGCGCAATTCTTTTGCAATCGAATCTGTTAGTGTAACAAAGTCAGCCATATTCTTCTGAGATGTTTGGAATCTATAATAGAATTGCTCCTTCGTTATTCCCTCCCAAAATCGTTCCATAAACGAAATATGCTGCGATAACTGACTATTCATTTGCATCGCGGTTTGCTGTGCAAGCTCAAATTTCTTAGAGACGGATATAAGTTGTTCAGGTGTCACTTTAATGGTTGTCATAATTTACCTCGGTTTAGGTTCGTTAAGACATAATAACATTATTCAAATTTATGGAAAACCATCTCCACTCCTAATTGTTATAAGAATAAGAAGACTTAATCCCTATGACCTCTGACTTATATTTATCAGATGCAGCTTCTTCTTAATTATAAAAAAGTACTTCTATCAATAATTTTTCCCATCAAATATTTCTAACATCATCAAAACTCCCGTTTTGTACCCAGAAATATAATCCGAAGCAGACAATATAGAAATTAGGACATCATTTAAATCGGATAGTTCTTCAATTAACCTATAATCTTGTTCTGGCAATCTTGCTTTTAGAGTTTCCATAGAAGCGGATATTTTCTGATGGGTTAGTTCAAGTTCAGGGTTCTTCGGTTTGATTCGTTCACTTGGATACCATTTGCCGTAATATAAATCCTCCAAGATACTCATTTCATCTTCTCCTTCTTGGTATAGACTTTGCGTGAATTCCGGATTCGTAGATGCATTTTGTTCCCCAAAAATAAGAATATCCTATTGGAAATATCAATATTGAATTTTAGCGAATATTTCACTAGGAATAACTGAAGGACTACTGGCCTATTTCCACCAAACAAACACAATTAATCCAATTCATAAACTAACGACTTAATCTGCAATGAAACGGTTAAAAGAGCCAATTTAATTGACCTAAAGCAGGCTTTAAAGAAAAAAGGAACCTCCATAAATGGGGCTCCCTTTTTTAATAAAATAACATAAATATTTAGAATAGCTTATTTATTAAGCAATTTTTTTGTTACCCAGGTTATAGCTGCATTATTGACATCTTCACCCTGGCCACCGTGGGGAGCTTTAGAGTTAGACATAAAAATATTTTCGACTCCTGCATGGTTAAGAGCATCTCTAAGTCTCCAACTTTGTTGAATAGATACTAAACTGTCACGTCCTCCATGCGCAATAAACATGGGTGGATCATCTGAAGATACATAATTTATAGGACTTGCCATTTCCGCCAACTTTACTTTTTCCCAATAAGGAGAACCTGTTTGTTTTTTATCCCGAATATCTCTCAGGACTGCCACACCTTGTCCTTCTTTATCAAATCCAAGAAGTTTGGCTTCAGCTGCTCGTGGAGAGTCATGTGTTTCAGCTGCCTCCTCAAGAGATTGCAGGGTTGGGTCCATCTCAGGTCCCATGGTAAACATATCTGTTGGACCGTAAAAATCAACTGCAGCCATTACTTTGCTTGAATACTCAAGATTGCCCCCAACATCACCTTCAAGCTCTTTTATATCACTGGTAACAGCGAGTTCGGTAGCCAGATGTCCACCTGCAGAATTTCCTGCAACTGCAATTTTTTCTGGATCAATACCGTATTCCTTAGCATGTGCACGCAGATATCTGATACTGCCCTTAACATCATAAATGGGAGCCGGGAAAATAGCTTCGCCACTTAGCCGATAATCTATGGAAACGAAAGTAATTTTATTCTCTAACACTTTTTTAAAAACTTGATATGCTGAATCTGTAGCCACTTGATCTGTGGCTCTACCTGTCATTTGTGCTGGGCGATTTGGTGGTGCGGCTGTTTCCTTTTTTGCATCTTTAGGAGCATCATCGCCCTGATAGTCCCCTATAAGCCATCCTCCTCCATGAACATACACCAAGACAGGAGTTGCTTCGGTTACACCCTCCGGCTTGAAGATGTTCATTTTTAGCTCTTTTTTCTTTCCATCGTCATTAGTTACGGTTGCATACACCACATCTTTATAGGTAGGAGCCATACGAATAACATCTGTAGGAGGACTTTCAGCAGCTACGAAGCCTTCCTTTTGCGTGGCAAAAGCCAATGTTGCTAAAAGTGCGAAGGATACCATTCTTAGTTTTTTATTCATACTCTCTCTCCTTGATTCTCACTTTTTTTCATTCTCGCATTCTATCAGGTTATCTAAAGTTCTTATCAAGAAACTTTGATACAATGCTATTTCATCCTCGCTAAATCCCTTGTAAAAAGTCTCTCCGACTTCATCAATAATCTTTTTGTTCAATTCCACCAGATTTTCATTTCTATTCACTACTTTAACTATTGTTTTTCGTTTGTCTGTTTGGCAAGGCATAAAACTGATATGTCCTGCTTTTTCCAACTTACTTAATATACTCGTTAAAGTTGACTTTTGAAGATTGGTAATCCTTGAGATTTCATGTATAGGTATTTCGTCTTTCGCCCAAAGATAAAACAAAATTCTTGCTTGTGTTGCTGTTAAAGTATCAACCTCAGATTCCCTGTGTTTTCTTGAAACTATTCTAGCCAGCAATGCATCTATGGATGCTGATAAAAAAACAGATCTTCCTTTTATAATGCCCATTTGCACCTCCATTATTTCAAAAAAAGTACCATACCGTACTAAAATTATAGTTCGATATGGTACTATTTTCAACATGTATTTTTTGAATGTTTGCAATCATTATCTCTTACGACCTGTAGCTCCCCTCAATTTATATGTGACATATATTCAAATGCTGTTGTTCCATATATGCTTTTAAAGTGTTTATTTAAATGGGTTAAATCAACAAAACCACATTCTGCTACTGCTGAATAAATATCTCCACTTTTTTCTATTAACTGCTTGGCACGTTCTATCTTACAGTTAAGAAAGTATTGGTATGGTGACATTCCAGTATGAGCATTAAATAATCGGATAAACTGGAATTTCGATAAATGAAGCTCTTTACATATCTCGTCAAGTTTAAGTACATGTTCCAAGTTGGCATGAATCATATCCTTCGCTATCCTAATTAGAGCGTTATCTTTCTTATCGCCTGTAGAAAGATTAGTTTGAAACAGGCTATCCGTCAGGGATAAAAGTAATTCGCTACACAAAGCCTCATCTTTTTCGCTTAATATGGCATTAGAAAGACTTAATATTCTTTGTTCAAGTCTATAATCATACACAATAGGAGTTGAAAAACGTACGATATCCTTTTTCTCAATAATCTCTAAAAGCAATTGTGGCTCAATATATAGCATGACGTAATCAATGCCCACCTCATTATGTGCCATTCCGTCATGTGCCTGTTCTGGATTAAAGAGCATAACACCATTTTGATAGGATAATTGCAGGCTGCCATCCAAGTTATACTGTTGAATACCACGCAATGTTACGCCTATTGCATACTCCTTGTGAGAGTGCTTCTTATACTTAAATTCAGTCATACTTGCTGATAATGCAGTAATACCTGCTGATTTTTTATAGATAAATTTGTCCATTTCAATCACCTCTAACTAAGCTCACCTACATCCATATCATTATGGCAGCATAAGCTAAAAATAAGGCCATTATTACATTAACAATCTTTTTATGATTCTGTAAAAACTCCTTGAAGATTGTACCGAAAAGAACCCATGTCACAAATGCTAAAAATCCAATAAGAGTTATAGCGACAATACTGATCATCACCGCAGGTATTGCGATATAGTGAGGCATAATAAAACTAGGAATTACAGTCATTGTAAATAGCACTACCTTTGGATTTAAAAACTGCATAAGGAAGCCTGACATAAAGGTAGCCGTTTGGTTTACGGTTGGATTGGATGTATCCATTTTGTAAACTTGATATGCGAGAAAGAACATATAACAGCTTCCGATTATCTGCATAACAATTAAAATTTTCGGTATGATCGTTATAAGCATAGTATTCAATATTGCAGAAATAACAAGTAATAAACCAAAAGCAATAGTTGCTCCATACGTATATTTCATTGCTTTTTTTGCACCAAAATTATGCACTGTGGACAATATGACGATATTGGTAGGACCTGGTGTAAAAGTGGCAATAAAACAGTAAATTAAAAAAGATGTAATATTCATGAGGAAAACTCCTTTTAACGTATTCTCATGAATATTACATCTTAAGATAAATGGCATATAGTATATTATTGCAGGTAGCTTATGACAACAAGGTTGAACTAATCGTAGTCACATTAATAGTTTTTGTTGTATCCATTATTTCAATTTAGCAAGAAGCAACTCCAATTCCTCCCTGTCTAAATGTCTCCATTGCCCCCGTTCCAGATGATCCAAGGTAATATTCATAATTCGGACACGCTCCAGCTTTAGTACTCTATATCCCAGAGCCTTGCACATTCTGCGAATTTGCAGATTCAACCCTTGCGTCAAAATAATGCGGAACTCGTATTCGCTTGTACGATCAACCTTGCACGGTTTGGTCATGACGTTCAATATTTCAACACCGCGAGACATGGCCTGCGTAAATTCATCTGTAACAGGTTTGTCTACAGTTACTACATATTCCTTCTCGTGGCCATGCTCGGAACGCATCATTTGATTGACGATGCTTCCATCGTTCGTTAATAAGATGAGCCCCTCTGATGCTTTATCCAGTCTGCCAATGGCAAAAATACGTGAAGGGTAATTGATATAGCTAATAATATTGCCAGCCACCTGCTCCGCTGCCGTACATACAATGCCGACGGGCTTATTTAGCGCCAAATATACAGGCTCACTACGATTAACTGGAATAGCTTCCCCATCGATCAGCACAATATCCTGTGGCTCTACATGAGCCCCTGCTTCACAAACCTTGCCATTAATCGTAATTCGCCCGGCGTTTATCAACCTGTTCGTTTCCCGACGTGAGCAGAATCCCGTTTCGCTTATGTACTTGTTAATTCGCATGCTACACCTCATTTACGTCATAGTATGAGATATATGAATATCTACATGGATTCATTAAAAAACATCTGATTACGTATGCATAATCAGATGTTCGCCTTTGAAGACAAGCCTATACATGCTCGGCTTATTTACTTCTGCCGCTACCTTTGTTCCCACTTGATTTGGCGGCAACGCCACCTTTTGCAGCGCCTGACGCTGTGCTTCCCGGTGCGCTTGAAGCGCTTTTTCTCCTTACAGGCTTCGCTGTTTTATTCCAGCGTGTCCAGCCCTTACTGCCTGTACCTCGGCCGGTTCCGCCGCCCTTGCTTTTTGCACCCATTTGATCACTCCAATAGTCGTCATTCAGATGTAACTACGCTATCATACCATTACTTTTGGCATAATGCCTGCTTGTTTTGAAAATGAAGCAATAAATCGAAAAAACGTGGTATTTATGCTTCTGTACAGGTTAATAATGATTGGTGAGAATTTAGCCTGTTAAGAAATCAGCCATAAAGGAGTGCAGCAGATGTCTGTTGATGTTTATCTTAATTTTAATGGTAACTGTCGTGAAGCAGCAGAGTTTTACGCAGAGGTTTTTGGTACGGAGAAACCAAAAATCATGACGTTCGGTGAAGCACCGCCCAATCCCGATTACCCTCTACCGGAAGAAGCGAAAAACTTAGTCATGCACACACGGCTCAACATTGATGGAAGCAACGTGATGTTTTCAGACGTTTTTCCCGGTATGCCTTTTGTTGCTGGAAATAACATCAGCCTCGCCTTCGTCAATAAGGATGAAGAGAAAATCAGATCGGTCTTTCACAAATTAAAAGAAGGCGGGACCGTAAACATGGAGCTTCAAGAAACATTCTGGAGCAAATGCTACGGGAGCCTCAAGGATCAATTCGGAATCGAATGGCAATTAAGCCATGACAATGGAATGACCGACAGTTAGCCTTGTATATTGTTATACGACGAATAAGCCCTCGCAAGCTATTCTGATTGAATGCTTTGTGAGGGCTTATTCTCAGTCGTTTCCTATATTGATATCCAAAATAGAATTAAATACTTCCTGCGGCAGTTGAATGTTCATATGTTCCATATTTCGTTTATTTATATTTTGTCTGCGCAGCAGTGCCTGCTTTTTTGAAATGCTTTTTTTATCGCCGCTGACTGCCGCATTTTTACGCAATGGAGGAACATCTTCTCTGGCAATCACGATGCCTTCCACTACTACCTGCACAGGCATAGGATAGAGTTTCCTTGGAATCGTATGCTTTAATTTCAATACCAAGTCTGCAGCAACACGATAAGCATCTTCCCGGTGTAATATAAACGCCAGGGCGTCTATCTTAACATAATTCACAAGGATATCCATTTTAACCAGATCAGCTTCACGATAGTCCATAAATTGTACATCCATCGTGGCATAACCGTGTGATAGGGACTTTAATTGATTAAAAAAATGATATGCAATTTCAGAAGTAGGTATCTCATAGTGTAAAATGGTTTGGTTCACCTGATAATTCAAATCAATAAAAATCCCTTTTCGACTTGTAGCCAACTTCATGATATCGCCTACATATTCTTCTGGCAAAGTGATCGTCACAACCGCATAAGGTTCCTTCACTGCTTTTATCTTATCGAAGGTCGGATAATAGACCGGGTTATTTATCCATAGGTCCTGACCGTCTTTGGTTACGACTTGATAGGTGACATTGGGGGCGGTAATGAGTACGGTCAAGCCATATTCTTTTTCCAAGCGTTCTCGTATAATTTGTAAATGCAGCATCCCCAAAAAACCACACCGAAAGCCCTTCCCTAACACCTCAGAGCGTTCTTCCTCATACCTGAAGGATGAATCATTTAAAGCAAGTCTATGAATCGCATTTTGAAAGTCTTTATCATTGTCATCACTTGGAAACAAGCCTGCATATACCATCGATTTGGATTCCTTGTAGCCTGGTAACGGCTGTTGGCTTGGATCAGTTGAGGTTGTTAAGGTATCGCCAATCTTTACTTTTTGCACTTCCTTTAGTCCGGTAACAATATAGCCAACTTCACCTGCATGTAGAACATCGGTTGGCTGCATATGGGGTAAAAACACCCCCAGTTCCGTTGCATTGAATTCTGCTTGCGTCGCCATAAAACGAAGAGTCTTATCCTTACTTAGCGTTCCTTCGAACAAACGAATATAAGCAATGACTCCTCTGAACGGATCATACTGCAAGTCGAAAACCAACGCCTTTAAAGGATTGTCGGCTGTACCCGTAGGTGCGGGGATCACCGAGTGAATACGCTCCAACACTTTATTAACGCCCTGACCGGTTCTTGCAGAGATATATAGGACATCCTCTTCTTTAAACTGCATCATGTCAATCAGTTGCTGGCAAGTTTGCTCTATATTGGCATTAAAACAGTCAATTTTATTAACCACAGGTATAATGACCAGCTCGTTTTCCACCGCTATGTTGTAATTGGCAATGGTTTGGGCCTGAACACCTTGCGTGGCATCTACTATCAATAGGACGCCTTCGCATGCAGCCAAGCTTTTCGAAACTTCATACGAAAAATCAATATGTCCTGGCGTATCAATCAAATTATACTGATATTTATGTCCATCCATTGCTTCATGGAAGGTACGCACTGTTCGTGACTTCACTGTAATTCCATGCTCTCGCTCGACATCCATGGAATCCAGCAGCTGTTCTTTCATGTCTCTCTTCGAAACAGTTAGAGTCTTCTCTATAATCCGGTCCGCCAATGTCGATTTCCCATGATCAATATGCGCGATGATCGAAAAATTCCGTATATTTTTGGATTGAATTTTCATTTTTATAAAACTCCTCTAATTTGTATTATTCAAATAATTAGAGGATTGTTGCAATCCCCTAATAGGATGCAACACCAATGGTTAATACAATTAAAGTAGGAAAATACATTTGTTTCACTCCCTTATTTTATGTAAATTTATATATCTATTTTTATTTCACATTTTAGTATAGTCATGTATCTTTGTCCATTAGCATGAATTCGAAACGCAATCACAAGCGATAATGCTCTGTAGCCGCTTCATCCGTTTCCCTTCCTTTCACATTCTCCAACTCATTTTATCAAACAAATATCACACGCAAAGGTGTTGCAATAAGAAGTGAAATTCTTTTTTTACCAACCATTAACAATTATTTATCTAGCCAACGATAATAGGATTAGAGGAGATTCTCCCTCGACATTTCAAACTGGAGGAGACAAGCAAATGAATAGAATGTGGACGAAAGCATCGGCTATTCTATTATTAGTGGCATCCCTGTTATTCAACGGAACGTATGCACTCGCGGCTTCGGCAACATCAACGTATATCGTAACGTTTCAGCAGGCAACCTTGGTATCCAATGATCATGTAGGCAACGATTGGGCCATTGCTGCTCAGGTGGCTGGCAAGTCTATTAGTGAAGGAAACAGCGTAAAAGTCAAGGTCAAATCGGGTGGCAGTATCAAGCTATACGCATATGCTGAGGAACAGGACAAAATCCCTGATGTAGGCGAAGTCAGCAAGAATGTAAAGGTCTCCACGATTTCTGCCAAAGGTTCTACCGTTAAGTTAAGAGTCACGGTTACTGAAAACCGTGGTCGTTATTCAGGTAATCAAGCTGTGTGGGAATTTACGTATAAAATGAAGAAACAATAATAGAGGATGTAAAAACAGACCGTCACTCTGAGGAGCGTCGGTCTTCACTTTTTAATGGAACTCTTGCTTAATCACGGTAACTCGGCAAGTACCATCTGGGTATATAGGTTTGAAAGTAATCATACGCCTCCAAAACCTCCTCAGCTCGCTGAACCATATCGTCCACTTCTTTTTTTCCAAACGGAATTGCCCAATGGATGGATGATATCTGGTTGCTTGCAATATACAAAGCCATTAATTTAAAAAATAGATCAGGTACATCGTTGTTAAAGTAACCGTGGATACGGCCCGATGCGAATAAGGGGCTTCGTGCCGTACACCAGGTAATACGATTGAATTCCTCCCAAGGGTCTCCATAATCCAGTCTATTAAAATCAATAACCCCCAGTTCACCAGATTGCGTAACCACCAGATTGCCTACATGATAATCACCGTGCTGAAATGTCCGGGGACGATTGTCAAGTAGATGACGGTTTTGCTCAATATAGCTGATGGCTTGATCTGCTCCTCTTAAAAGAACACCGCATGACTTATAGTTTCTTATATATCTGTTGATTTTGGCATTATAATATTCGGCCCATGGCGCTTGCGCTTGATCTTGCTCCGCAGGGATTCCGTGTATTTTGCTTAATATTTCTCCTGCCCGAAACCCGAATCGGTGCTGGTCCGCAGCATTTAATGTGGGAATGACTTGTTCCGCTTCCTCCCCATTGATCCAGGTAAATAAGGAGTATACAGACTGTTCGTTGTTGCAAATTCCATAATCGAGCGGCCGGGACATTAAAATGTCCTCCAAATGATCCAGCTTTTTTACAGTTTCAAACTCACGTTGCTTTCTTTCCAATTGGGTTATGTCCGAAATTTTCAGCAGCAATTCTCTGCTGTTGTTGGTCTGAACATAATATTTCTTATCTTTAGACCAGCCTTTATGAATCTCTTCCACATTGCTCCACGTCCTGGAACCCGGAATTTCACTAAAGATTTGATTCATGCAACACCTCCCACGGTCTTCCCTTATCCTTCCATAGTTTACCTTTAGATTGACAAGAAAATCAATACTTCCTGTATCCGTGTGCGCCCAATAAAAAAGGTTGAAAAGACAGCACTGTCTCTTCAACCCTGTTAGCAAATGAGCTGCCATAATCATACTAAATCCTTTATAACGCCAATTTAATAAGCAAACGAAAACTCATTTTTGAATGCGTCTACCCGTTGAATCGTTTTTAAAATATTTCGTCCTTCGCGGGTGCCATCTATAATACGACGAGCTTGCTTGCTATCCCCGATATTAACAACTTCCACTTGATGTTCTTTACCATATTCGAGCAAGCTATCCATCAGCGGACTAAATGAACGCATGCCCAAGCATACGAACCCAAGGTCAAATGGAATCTCAAACTCCTGTTCGCCATGTTTTACTTTAAAGCAGTCGCTGCACACCTCTGTCAAAGCCGTTTCTGTATGGACGTTCACTTTCCGCTCCTCTACCATTTTCATCATGGAAATTCGCGTAATCATATCCAGGTCTTTGCCCAGTAACGGCATCATCTCAATGATGGAAACTTCCTGTGCCCCACGTTCTGCGTAATATTCGACGACATCCAGCCCTACAGCTCCGCCACCGACTACAGCAATGCGTCTGCCTTCAAACTCCCGGAACTTCTCTATATTGTGCAAAAGATCAAAGATGGAGAACACTTTGGTACCTGGCTTGCCCAGTTGCTCATGCAAACCTGCAATGGGTGGAAGCAGCGGTGTGGCCCCCGTGGCATTGACAATAATATCAGGCTTCAAAGCCGTAATCATCGGCAGATCAGCCCGGGTACCTGTGAGAATATTCAGATTAGTTAACTGCTTGGTGCGCTGAATCAAATAATCAGGGAAGTCGTTGATACGTGTTTTGTCAGGCAAACGGGCAATATCACGAGCCAAGCCGCCCAGCTCTGCTTTTTCTTCAAAAAGGGTTACTTTGCAGCCCACTTCAGCTGCCGTACAGGCCGCTTCCATCCCCGCAGTGCCTCCGCCAATAACAACAACATGGATGCTGTTCTTAACACGTTGTTTACGGTATTCAGCTTCCTTGAACAGATCAGGATTTACCGTACAGCAGATCGGTTTACTTTTGGAAATCCGGTGATCGGCACAACCGATGTTACAGGAAATACATTTTCTAAGCAAATGCTCGTAGCCGTTCTGTACTTTAACCACCCAGTTGGGTTCTGCGATCAGTCCTCTACCCATCGCCAGAAGATCAGCGTCGCCTCTCGCCAAAATATCCTGGGCAACCTGCGGACTCCGAATATTACCTGAGGTCATCGTGACCTTTCCGAACTTTTCTTTTACCGCTTTGGCCATATAAGAACGCCAGCCATCCGGCAGATTCATTCCGTCAATCTGGAACTGGATGGAATCATTCAGAGCGGCAGACACGTTCAAAATATCTACTTCATCATTCAGATACTCCAACAACTCCAGTGTGTCTTCCAACGTGTTGCCGCCTTCTGTAAACTCCTCCGCACTAAAGCGCAAGCATATAGGGAAAAATGGACCAACCACCAAACGAATTTCATCAATGACTAATCTGGCAAAACGGGCGCGGTTTTCTGCGCTGCCGCCAAATTCATCCGTACGCTTGTTATACATTGGAGATAAAAATTGACTCAACAAGTAGGAATGTCCCGCATGAATTTCAACACAGTCAAATCCGGCTCGTTGCGCTCTTCCTGCTGCTTCTCCGTATTTGCGTACAATGGCGTAAATTTCTTCTTTTTGCAAAGGTCTAGGAATCGTTCCGCCCTTTTTCGATGGGATATTAGAAGAAGATACAGGCTGAACTCCGTTCAATCGTCCTGCATAAGCAGAAGCACCTGCATGGTTAATTTGTACGGAAACACAAGCTCCATAAGAGTGTAATGCTTCAGTTAATCTAAACAGCCCGGGAATAAATTGATCATTATCCATACGCAGCTGGGTTGTTCCGTTCGTACCCATTGGGAAATCCAGACAAACATTTTCTACGGTGATCAGGCCGGTCCCCCCTTTGGCCCGTTGCACGTAATAATCAATATGATCCTGAACAAAGCTCCCATCCATAGCAGCAAAGTTAGTTCCCATTGGAGGCATTACAATCCGGTTTTTCAACGTCATACGCCGTATGGTCAGAGGTTCAAAGATAGCAGGATAGTGGTTCATTGTTCTTCCTCCTTGCAAGTTTTCAAATTTCATTTTCAGGTTTTCATTAAGGGATTCTCATATGTGATTTTTTTCACTTTAAAGAATATCGAGGTTTTGTTGAGTACGATCATTCCTTATGACTTGATTTTATATCATGCGATCCATAAATTCTAATGCTATTTTATGTACAAAACTATAGTTTTTATCTATAGATCATTGGAGCTAGACACCAAAAAGGAACAAACCGATGAGGAATGTTCCTTTTGTGCAGACAAAGATTATACTTCTATTTCTATCTCTTTTTCTATTCCACTACAATTTCAATTCACCATCATAGGTAGCAATCATTTTGTACAGTTCTGGACGACGGTCGCGGAAAATTCCCCATTCAATCCGTCCTACTTCCAGCTCATCCAAATCAAATTCGGCAGTAAGCACTTCCTCATCGGTACGGCCAGCTTCTGCTATCTTGTTACCTTGAGGCCCGGCAATAAAGGACGATCCGTAGAAGTTGATACTCGAATCCTCATCTGTTTCAGTTCCAATACGATTGGAGGCAATGACGGGAATCAGATTGGAAGCAGCATGACCCAGCATGCAGGTCTGCCAGTGGTCCTTGGAGTCAATGGAAGAGTCCTGTGGCTCTGAACCAATAGCTGTCGGATAGAACAAAATTTCTGCGCCCATCAGCGCCATACAACGAGCTGCCTCAGGATACCATTGATCCCAGCATACACCGACTCCAATTTTGGCATAACGTGTATTCCAGACTTTAAAACCGGTATCGCCCGGATTAAAATAAAATTTTTCCTCGTACCCCGGACCGTCCGGGATATGGCTTTTGCGGTATTTACCCAACACTTCACCGTCCGCATCAATTACAGCCAGGCTGTTGTAGCGCGCGTAGTTTTTCTTCTCATAAAAACTGATTGGCAGCACCACCTGTAATTCCTTGGCGATCTTTTTGAAATGGTTAATCGCCTTGTTGTGCTCGAGCTCGGTTGCATACACATAATAATCAGACTTTTCCTTCTGGCAGAAATACGGAGTCTCGAACAATTCCTGCAGCAAAATAATTTGCGCGCCTTGCGCCGCCGCTTCACGTACGAGTTTCTCTGCTCTGCTTATATTTTCTTCGATATTGGTAGAGCAGCTCATTTGGGTTGCTGCTACTTTTACTTTTCTCACGTTAGTCCTCCTCTTTGATGTTGTATCGCTTAGCGTTTTACAGCAGGCATCTGCTGAGTCGTGCAGTGTACGTTGCCGCCTTCACGAATCACCGCCATACCATCTACAGTGCGGATCGTGCGATCCGGGAATACTTTGGCCAGCACCTGCTGGGCTGCAAGATCACTCTCAGCAGCAGTGCCGCCAAACACCGGCAAAATAATACCGCCGTTCACAAAGTAAAAGTTAATATAGCTCAGTGTCAATCGGCTATCTTCATAATCCACACGCGGCGGCTGACCGATCCGAATCACTTCCAGCTTGCGACCCTTGGCATCCGTTGCTTGCTCCAGAATACGCAAATTTTCCTGTGTAATTTCGTAATTTTCATCCTCAGGATCATCGCATACTTGCATAATGACCTTACCTGGAGCAGCGAAGCAAGCAATATTGTCCACATGGCCGTCCGTTTCGTCACCACTCAGTCCACGCTTTAGCCAGATGATTTTCTCGGCACCTGTGTACTCGCACACGTACTTTTCAATATCTTCTCTGCTTAGCTCCGGATTGCGGTTCGGATTTAACAGGCATTCTTCCGTTGTAATCAGTGTGCCCTCGCCATCTACATGCAAAGAGCCGCCTTCCATCACAAGCGGTGCATCAAACCGCGGAATTCCAAGCTTGTCCAAAATTTGTGGTGCAACCTGATCATCCAGATCCCAAGGAGCGTATTTGCCGCCCCAGGCGTTAAACTTCCAGTTCACACCTGCCAGCTGGCCATGCTCGTTCGTGAGAAAGGTGGGACCGTTATCGCGCAACCACGCATCGCTGTGCTCAATCGGCAGCAGTTCCACCCTTTCCCCAAGTTCAAGCGCCTGAACGCTCTCCAGATCAGCCGGATTTACGACCACAGTAACCGGTTCAAATTCTGCCATAGCGCGTACAATTCCAGCGTAGCCTTTACATACAGCGGCATGCATATCCGGGTAAACCATAGAAGACTGTACCGGCCAGGAAATATACGTGCGTTCATGCGACGCCCATTCAGGCGGCATCTTATAATGTGAATCCTTAATTTGCATGGATTGAAGCTCTCTTTCTTTTTCATAATATGGAGCCTGACCTATGACTGAACAACGTTGTCTAATGAACATGCGGACAGACTCCGCTCCTATCATACAATAATATGATCTTTGTCTCAATCAGAGCCTAAAAGTTTTGAATGTTTTACATTCATATGGGAGTAATTACTTTGAAAATGTGATGGCTTTAAGTGTATTTCCTTCAAAATCCTTTACTGTAAACTGTGCTTCTTCCAGTACAGCATAAGATGGCGGATAGTTTTCCTTTGGCAACGAGATGGAGCCCGGATTTAGAACGAATACGCCTTTCTCTACATCCGCCACCGGAATATGGGTATGTCCCTGTATGAATATATCCCCCGCTTCCAGTGGAGGTAAATTCTCGATACTGAAGCCATGCCCGTGGGTGACATAAATACGCCGCCCTTCATGGTATAACAGGGCATAATCGCCCATCATCGGAAACTCAAGCAGCATTTGATCCACTTCTGCATCGCAATTCCCGCGGACAGACACCGCAATATGCGGCTTGTACTGATTCAGCAAAGCAGCTACTTCTGCTGGGTTATATCCTTCCGGCAGCTGATTGCGCGGCCCATGATACATATAATCTCCGAGCAGGACCAGACGGTCGGCTTTCTCCTCCCTGAACTTTTCCAGCGCCAGCTGCAACCAGTGCAGCGAGCCGTGAATATCTGATATACACATCAATTTCATGATTGTTCTTTCCTTTCTGAATAGGCCATTGTAAATTAGAAAATATTCCTCTTACGTCCATTATTACATGATTCCCTGAACAAATCTGTGCAAAAATGGGTTTCTTCTCGTTTGGTTGCTAATGCCCAAAAAATTAGCGACCGCTTCCCCGTAAAAGAGCAGAAGCGGTCGCTACGTAAAACCTTCATTGTTATTTAAAACTAAATCACTGGTTTATTTATAAATTAACGTTTCAAGCTTTGGCCGTTCGTGGCAATAACCTCTTTGTACCAGTGGAACGATTTTTTGCGGTATCTTTCAAGTGTACCACTGCCATCATCATGACGGTCTACATAAATGTAGCCGTAACGCTTTTTAAGCTGCGCGGTCGAAGCGCTGACAAGGTCGATACAGCCCCAAGACGTGTAACCCATAACCTCTACTCCGTCCTCAATCGCTTCCCCAACTTGAACCAAATGATCATTCAGATAGTTGATCCGGTAGTCATCTTCAACGGTTTTTTCACCTTTTTCATTGGTGATAAGCTTGTCGACGGCGCCCAAACCATTTTCAACGATGAAAAGTGGTTTTTGGAAGCGATCATAGAACGTATTCAGCACATAACGCAGGCCTTGCGGATCAATTTGCCAGCCCCACTCACTAGCCTCAAGATGCGGATTGCTGACACCACCGAGGATGTTACCTTCACCCTTGAGTTTTTTAGCTTCGTCAGCCGTCTCACAAGTGCTCATGTAATAGCTGAATGAGATAAAATCAACCGTATGCTTCAAATCTTCGGCATCACCCGGTTCAAAATGAATCGTGATTCCTTCCTCTTTAAAGAAGCGTTTCATGTAGCCTGGGTATTGACCTCTTGCATGAATGTCCGCAAAAGCCATGTTTCTGTGATCAAATTCCATTGCAGCAATCACATCGTCTGGATTAGGTGTCAACGGATAAGTAGGCATGCTCAGCACCATACAACCGATTTTGAAATCAGGGTTGATTTGATGACCGATTTTTACCGCTCTTGCACTCGCTACAAGCTCATGGTGAATAGCCTGATAAAGATCTTGCTCACTAAGCTGATCTTTAGGTGTGCTGATCCCGCCACTCATGAATGGAGCTTCAAGAATAGAGTTGATTTCATTGAATGTCAACCAGTATTTTACTTTATTTTTGTAGCGTTTAAATACAGTCGTAGCATAGCGCTCATAAAAATCAACCAGCTTGCGGTTTACCCAGCCGTCGTATTCTCTGGACAGATGTAAAGGTGTCTCATAGTGAGACAATGTAACGAGAGGCTCAATACCATATTTATGAAGCTCGTCAAACAAATCATCATAAAATTGCAGGCCTTTTTCGTTAGGCTCCAGCTCGTCACCCTTAGGAAAAATACGCGACCAGGCAATGGAAGTACGGAACACTTTAAAGCCCATTTCGGCAAAAAGCTTGATATCTTCCTTGTAATGGTGATAAAAATCAATACCAATCAACTTCATATTATCTTCTGTTGGCGCATCGGTAACCGGTCCCCAACCACCACGAGGGGTTACATCCTGAATGGACCAGCCTTTTCCATCTTCTTGATAAGCGCCTTCGAGCTGATTCGCAGCAACTGCTCCGCCCCACAGGAAATCTTTTGGAAACTGTGTACTCATGTTCTCTCCGCCTTTGCTGATATTTTTTCATTAACAAGGATGGGAATCGTTTCCTCTATGCTAATGTGTTCTAAAATACTTCTAATTGAATCATAAGTATTGTAACGCGTTTCATGTCAAGTATTTTTTGAAAAAGGAAATGAACTGCTAAAGCTTTAGTATCTCACGAAACTTTCCGTTTATTCCAAAGCTTATAATGTAGAATCTTTCATCATGTTATACTATGGATAGGAAACAAATTTTTAGTACGGCATCTGGGAGATGAAACTAAATGTAATAGGGGGTTTTCTAGTGTCAGCTATAGAATATATAGCCATAATTGCTTTGCTCCTCTCCGTCATACTCTTGATCAAGGTTTACAGTCTTCAATCCCGGCTCCATGATTTAAAATCCGATGTGGAGCGTCTTGAAAATCGTTCAGGAATACCGGGAACATTGTCAGGCCCAATCCCTACCGCTCCTCCACATTACCCGGACACAGAAACTTCAGGAGATATCAATGAAAGACTGCTTATGCTGATTAGAGAAGGAAAAAAGATTCAAGCGATAAAAGAACTGAGAATAGCTAGGGATCTCTCTTTAAAAGAAGCAAAAGACTACGTGGATGCGTTGGAAAGACTCTAGTTGCAACGATTACCACGCACGAATCAGGAAAGGAAGAAGCAAGATGAGTGTCAGCAAAACAAACGCTATGCGCATATTGGACGGGCAACATATTAACTACAATATGCTGAGTTATGATCATCAGGATGGAAAAATAGACGGAATGAATGTAGCTGAAAAGATCGAAAGAGCGCCGGAGGTGGTCTTCAAAACTTTGGTTGCACACAGCAAACAAAATCTGTTTGTTTTTGTGATTCCTGTACATAAAGAACTTGATCTTAAAAAGGCAGCCAAATCCGCAGGAGAGAAGAAAATCGAAATGCTTCCAGTCAAAGATCTGCAAAAGCATACAGGATATATTCGCGGCGGCTGCTCGCCGATTGGCATGAAGAAGCTCTACCCCACTTTTATCGACCAGCCTGCATTAGAGCTGGAAACCATCGTTGTAAGCGCTGGAAAAATTGGAACCCAACTGGAGTTGAATCCGCAGGATTTAGCCCAAATTATTCAGGCACAGTTTGCAGATCTGAGCCATACAGCATAAAACTCTCTACATGCTCATAAAATCTTTATGCGCATTTCCTTGTATCCTTAGCTTCAACGTGGAGAGGAAGATCAAATCATGCATAATGACTGCTCGAAAAATGTCGGAGTTCCACAGCCCATTAGAAGTGATGGCGCTGGGGGTGTCGACAAGGGTCCTCGTGATGTGATGAGAGATTTGCAAAATCCCGATTTGCTGGTTCCACCCGTGACGGATAATGGACTCATTCCGAACATGAGGTTTTCTTTTTCAGACGCCCATATGCAGCTTAATCAAGGTGGATGGTCCAGAGAAGTAACTGTCAGGGAATTACCCATTGCCACAACCCTTGCTGGGGTGAATATGAGTTTGACACCTGGAGGTGTCCGTGAGCTTCACTGGCATCAGCAAGCAGAGTGGTCCTATATGCTGCTGGGAAGTGCCCGTATTACGGCTGTCGACCAAAATGGGCGTAATTTTATTGCTGATGTGGGCCCAGGTGATCTCTGGTACTTTCCACCTGGCATTCCCCATTCTATACAAGGTCTTGAGGACGGTTGTGAGTTTTTGCTGGTCTTTGATAATGGCAGCTTCTCGGATTTAAACACTTTATCCATCTCCGATTGGTTCGCTCATACCCCCAAGGATGTACTATCTGCCAATTTTGGTGTTCCAGAAGCTGATTTTGCGTCGATTCCTCAAGACCAGGTATATATCTATCAGGATACCGTTCCCGGTTCTATTCAAAGCCAGGCGGTTTCCTCTCCCTACGGTACAGTACCTCAATCCTTTAAGCATGAATTACTCGCTCAGCCTCCGATTAAAACGCCAGGAGGAAGCGTACGAATCGTCGACTCCTCCAATTTTCCAGTATCCAAAACTATCGCCGCTGCTCTAGTTGAGATTGAACCCGGGGCTATGCGGGAAATGCACTGGCATCCCAATAATGACGAATGGCAATACTACCTTGCCGGGCAAGGACGGATGACTGTCTTCGGCGGCAATGGTGCAGCCCGTACGTTTGATTTCAGAGCTGGAGATGTTGGATATGTGCCTTTTGCTTACGGGCATTACATTCAAAATACAGGCTCCAGCACACTTTGGTTTCTAGAAATGTTTAAAAGTGACCGTTTTGCAGATGTTTCCTTGAATCAATGGATGGCTCTCACCCCAACAGAACTGACTCAGAGCAATTTACATGTTGGCACCGATGTGACCTCTAAATTGCGAAAAGAAAAATGGCCTGTCGTCAAATATCCCGGGTATTCTTTTTACCCGAAAGGGTAACCCCTAAAGAAGCCGGTGAACGTACGTCTTGTGCGTGACTCAGAAAAAAGCATGTCCTCATTCATTTCTTACTGCTTTCTAATGCGAATTTAATGATCTCCGGATATAGTTACGCAAATGGCATTTTATAAAAATAAAATGCTGTAAAAATTCGGGAGTGAGAAATAAAGATGCAAAAAATCGCACAAGTTACGGCCATTTTTTGGATTATGAAGATTTGCGCTACTACGCTGGGTGAAACCGCAGGTGACTTATTGTCACAAACGCTTAATGTAGGCTATGCCATTAGTTCCATGATTTTATTTAGTATTTTTTTAGTTAGTCTTATTTTTCAATTATTTTCTAATAAGTACCATCCATTTCTTTATTGGACTGTTATTCTTACAACGAGCACTGCTGGCACAACCATGTCAGACTACATGGATCGTAGCCTAGGATTGGGTTATGCAACCGGATCATTCATTTTAGTATGTATATTGTTGGCCATTTTTTCAATTTGGTATTTTAGTGAGCGATCATTGAATGTCAATAATATTACTACACGGAAAGTAGAAGTTATTTATTGGATTGCCATCTTGTTCTCAAACACTTTGGGTACTGCTTTAGGTGATTTTTTGGCGGATAGTTCCGGCCTTGGATTTGTAGGAGGAGCGGTCTTAATAGGGAGTTTGCTGGGTATTATTCTACTATTAACTTACTTTACAAATGTCTCACGAGTATTTCTATTCTGGCTAGCATTTGTATTAACGCGTCCTTTTGGAGCGACATTTGGAGACCTTCTTACCAAATCACACGCAAAGGGAGGATTGGATTTAGGTACTATGGGATCTTCGCTGGTACTGGTTACAATTCTTATAGCTTTAATTATCTACACTACTCTAAATGCTTCTAAAATAAAACAATCACCGGAGTTAAACGCAAGTTAATCTTTTGTACCGATTCGTTATCCATAGCCACTTTATATACAAAGATATAGGCCTCCGGCTTTAGCCGAGTCTATATCTTTTTTAGCATTGTCTGTTCACAATATAGTAATTCGCATCACGATTCCTCATCAGTTTCTAATCTGAATTTAAATTTTCTAGGTTTTTTCACATGTGGTTCTCACTATCGATTCATGTTCTTTATGTACACTGCTTAGTAGGAACAAGCATTTAACAAGGTTCCCCAGTTCATGAGGAGGATTAGAAATGAAAAATGAGGACTCATCCATTCGTTTGCAAATGCTGAACAAGGTGCCGGAGATCACCATTTTCTTTTGGATCATTAAGATTATGACGACTACCGTGGGAGAAACAGCCGCCGACTTTCTTAACTTTAATTTGCATTGGGGGTTGACTCGTACAACTTTGGTCATGGTTGTCTTGTTACTTGTCACACTTCTATTTCAGTTTAGATCACACAAATATATACCCGGAATCTACTGGCTCGTGGTGACTCTCATCAGCGTAGTGGGCACGCTTGTCTCAGATAACCTTGTGGATCATATTGGGATCTCGCTGCAAGTAACCACAACCGTCTTTGCACTAGCTCTCCTGGTGACTTTCACGCTATGGTATGGGAGTGAGAAAACATTATCCATTCATTCTATTTACACAACCAAACGGGAAATATTCTACTGGGCAACGATTTTCTTTACTTTTGCCTTGGGTACAGCAGCTGGTGATCTCATATCAGAGGGCCTTGATTTAGGTTATTGGAGATCAGCGCTTATGTTCGCGTCACTGATTGGTATTTTAACGATTGCCCGCTATCGGTTTAAACTTAATGCTGTATGGTCCTTCTGGATGGCGTACATTGTGACCCGGCCGCTCGGTGCCTCACTTGGGGACTATCTGTCACAATCTCACACCGATGGCGGGCTTGGCCTAGGTACGGCTGGAACCAGCATGATTTTTCTTGTAATTATTTTAACTTTGGTGATCTACCTGACAAAATCCGGAAAAGATCAAACCCAACCATCATAATCGACACAATGTAGCCTATCTTTTTGTATCCTCATGACTCTTGGTATGTCAACGACTGAGGCCCTGTAATGACATGAGCTGTATTATGGGGCTTCACGTCTATAAGGGCTCAAAAAACTGTATAACAAAAAACACCGTATCGAAACACGATGTTTTTATAATCTGTTTAACAGAAACTATTCCTCAGAATCTACGTTGTGGTAAACCTGTTGAACATCCTCCAAGTCTTCTAATGCATCAATTAATTTATCAAATTGCACCTGTGCATCCTCTGGGAGTGAGATGTCATTTTGGGCAAGCATGGTGAGCTCGGCCACGGTAAACTCAGTTACTCCTGCCTGCTTGAAGGCTTCCTGTACAGCATGGAATTGATCTGGCTCTGCATACACGATAATGGCTTCATCTTCTTCGATAATGTCACGTACCTCTACATCTGCCTCCATCAGTAGTTCCAGCACTTCATCAGCAGTTTTGCCTACCAGACCGATAACAGCAGTGGAATCAAACATGTAGGCTACAGATCCGCTGACACCCAGGCTACCACCATTTTTAGTAAACGCAGAACGCACATCCGATGCTGTACGGTTTACGTTGTTCGTCAGTGCATCTACAATAACCATGGAACCGTTTAGTCCGAAGCCTTCATAACGAAGCTCTACGTAATTTTCATCGCCAGCACCTTTTGCTTTTTCAATAGCGCGGTCAATGATCGCTTTCGGTACATTGTACGTTTTTGCACGTTCTAGTACGACTCTTAGCACCCGGTTGGATTCAGGATCAGGCTCGCCCTGTTTGGCTGCTACATAAATTTCTACGCCAAATTTAGCATATATACGACTTGTATTAGCATCCTTGGATGCCTTTTTTTCTTTAATGTTATTCCACTTACGTCCCATAATATCCCGCTCTCTTCCTATATGAATATACACAACGAACTTCATTATATCCTTATACATTATATCTTTTATAGTACATATGGACAAGTTCAAACCATTTCGTCTATATATGAAACCGTTTTCTCATGAAATTCTAATTTTCATTTAAAGATGCTCCCATGTTGAAGAGTTAAGATCATACTACTTTCGAATCACACTAGAAAAGGAGTATCCCTGTATGTTATCCAACCTGGACTATCAGATTTTTCATCTCATCAATGAACAAGCGAATAGCTTCTCTGCTCTGAATGGACTTATGCGTTTTTTCGCTGAATATGCCCAATATGTGTTCGTCCTTGCCTTGTTGCTGTATTGGTTTTCAAGAAATACGCTTAACCGGAAAATGATCATCTCAGCGGTCGTATCTATATGTCTGGGCATGGGGATCAGCTTTATCATCGGACATCTCATGTACCGGGATCGTCCATTCGTCACCCACACCGTTATTCAGCTCATTAAGCACCCGGCCAATGCCTCCTTTCCGAGCGACCACGCCATTGGAGCTTTTGCACTGGCGGTCACGTTCTGGCTGTACGGTAAGAGGTTTAGAACGTTCTGGCTCGCCGCCGCTCTTCTTATCGGTTTTTCCCGTATCTGGACAGGCGTCCATTATCCGTCGGATGTTGCGGCTGGTGCGCTGGTCGGTGCCTTATGCGCAGTTAGTACCCAATTTATGCTTCTGCGTTTCAAGCGTCCTCAGCAATTGGCCAACTTATGTCTGGAGCTGTACGAAAAGGCAGAACATAAAATTTGGGACAAATCGACCAAACCGCAATCTGACGATGCTTGAGTGTCAAAGAAGCTCCGTAAACCATATCCATGGTTTACGGAGCTTCTTTCATTTATCCAGTATGTTCGACCCTGTACGCCGGAAAACAAAGCATTACGGTTGTCCCTCTATGTTCAGTACTGCTCACTCTGATACTACCGTTATATCGCTTGACCAGTTGCTTGGCTATAGCAAGGCCAAGGCCTGTCCCCCCCTGCTCGCGACTTCTTGCCTTATCCACCCGATAAAATCGGTCGAATAAATAAGGCAAGTCCTCTGCAGGAATCCCAATTCCATAATCCGTAATATGAATACAAACCTCGTTTCGCTCCAGCGTGCCGGTTACAAGGATTTCTTTTGAAGAACCAGAATATTTAACGGCGTTATCCAGCATGATCAGCAGCAGCTGTTCCAGATGCTGCGGCGTGATCTTGATCTGTACCTTTTCGAGGGGATTCAGTTCCTCCCGGAATTTCATATCAGGATGCAGCATCGCAAAATTGGTGAGCGTATACTGAATGGTGTAACGAATATCTATTGGAGGCACATCCTGTTCTGAGGTTCTTGACTCGGCTCGCGTCAACTCCAGAAGATCGTTTACAATACCCTTCAATCGCTCAAGCTCCTGAACAGAAACACGAAGCGACTCGTCCAATATGGCCGGATCGTGCTTGCCCCAACGGTTTAATAAGGAGATATGGCCTTCAACAATCGAAATTGGGGTGCGCAATTCATGGGAGGCATCCTCAACAAACTGTTTTTGTTGAAGGAAAGAACGCTCCAACTGATCAATCAACTCATTAAATACTTTCCCAAGATTCGACAGCTCATCATTGTTATCGGATACTTGCACACGTTCCTCATGCAACCCTTTTTTGCGAATTCTGATCATCGTATCCGTCATGGACTGAATTGGCCGCATCAATTGGCGTGAAAGAAAAATTCCTCCCAAAGCGCTTAATATAATTGCTCCTATACCGCCTGCAATCATGACAGCTTTTATTTTGTCACTAATCTTATCTATATTTTCCATGTTATTTATAATTTCAATGGTTCCGGTAAAGTGATCTGAATTCAACGGACTTCGCATAATCAAGACCTGGTCCTCCAGATGCCAGGCAGTCATAATCTGGGTGCTACGTACTGCTTGCGGCAGGAACCAATCCTCAGGCAGCTCGTTGCTGACGCTGAGCAGTGGAACTCCCTGCTGATTCAAAATACGAATCATTTGATGCCGATCATTCAAATTCTCAACAAAACGTCGACTGTTCACTATTTCCTGAGCAGACAAGTGTTTTTCCTGCAAAAGGGTTTGGAGTTCGTTCATGCTTTTGCGGATACTCACTTTTCCCTCACTGACCATCCACTGGTTAATCGTAAAATATTGGACACCATTGTACAAAACAAACAAAATACATAACAGCAACGAAGACCACACCGCCAATTTCCAACGGATGGGTAGCCGGGAGAATAGGGATCTTAGCGCTGCCATTATCGAATCACATACCCTAATCCGCGTAATGTCTGTATAAAGCTTGGTTCTCCAGGCTCGTCGATTTTGCTGCGCAAGTAACGGATATACACGTCGACGACATTCGTTTCGACCTCCGAATCATAGCCCCATATAAGCTCCAGCAGTCTCTCCCGAGTCATGACGCGTCCAATGTTATGCATCAATATGGACAGCAGATCAAATTCACGCTTCGTCAATTCAATAATCTGTTGATCTTTTGTCAAAATACGCGCCTCGCTATCCAGCACCAGCCCGTTGTAAGTAATTTGCTTGGAATCTTCAACAACTCCACTGCGCCGGAGCAAAGAACGCATCCGGGCCAGAAGTTCCTCAATGGCAAAAGGCTTTGGGATATAATCATCGGCTCCACTGTCCAGCCCCATGACTTTGTCCATCACACCGTCCCTTGCCGTTAGCATAATGATCGGGGTTTGCTTGGTTTTGCGAATCCGGCGGCACACTTCAATTCCATTGATGCCTGGTAGCATTAAATCCAGCAGAATGATGTCCCATTCCTCGCTTAACGCAGACTCCAACCCTTTCCGCCCCTCGTACTCGACAGTCACCTCGTAAGATTCATGCTTTAGTTCAAGCTCAATGAAACGGGCCAAATTTTTCTCATCCTCAATCAGGAGTATCTTTTTCATAGCTTTCCTTTCAATCGGGAATGTTGTATTGACTCTAGCCCCTTCTGTTATTCTTAATCAGAATGGTAATCGTCATCGGAAATGCCGATTGGCTTTCCTTCATTGTTCTCATAATTGCGTACTTGGATACGGCCTTCAACAACCGTCAAACGACCTTTGCGAAGATAGTTAGCGCATGTTTCAGCAAGCTGGCGTCAGGTTATGAGCGGTAAAAAAATCTGCTTCCCGTTCACTGCCTTGACTTGTAAACGGAAAATGTCAATTTGCCGGTTGTTCTCCCCATTCCCTGGTCATTTTATTTAATTAAAAAACCTCTTCAAATAAATGAGGAGGTTCTAAGAATATGGAGCAATCAGCTTAATTATTCCTGCCTGTATAGGGCTTGTATCTTGAAATTCGTCAATGAGCACATAAGGAAACTTAGAACGAATAACCCTTAAATCCTCAGAATGATTATACAATATTCCCACATGAAAATGCTAATACATAACAAAAACCTAAGTCCCTTTCTTCTCTATACTCCTGATTAGTGCTTACACTCGAAATTATACATTTCCCCATTCTCCTATTCAGTAGTCTTATTGTTTACTACTCAGCAATTGTGACTTGACATATGTCAGCCATAGCGCGTTTGTTCGGTCTCGTATCCCTGTATTCCATTGCATCCTGGATGAAGCTGGGCCGCTGCACCCAGTCTTTCCAATAATCTGTCTTTATGTTGACGGCCAAAGAAAATAATGAAGTGCCGGCACCAGCCATGATTCCTTGAGTTCGCTCATCCTCCGTCCAGCCCGCTGCCGTCGTAAGATCAATGCCGCGATAGATGAGGCGCGCTATCGCTAATAGACGGCACGCTTCCTCCAGCGAGCATTTCTCCCAGTCATGCATAGGAATCGTAGGGTCAGGCGTAAACTTCGAGATGTAGATACTGGACAAGTGAGGAAAGCTTGCTATGTCAAACAGCGTCTTCACATAATCTTCATACCGAGTTTCCTTGGGTCCCAAGCCAGCCATAATCCCGGAATCCAAGCGCAGGCCAGCTTCCTGAATGTCCCAGGCAAAGCGCAGCTTCCGTTCCAGATCATCACCTGGCTTTACACACTTGAATACCTCCGGATTTGTGATCTCAAATACGGCGCCGATGCTGGCAATGCCCATCTTCTTAAGTTCTTTCATCGTATCTATACTCATCGCGGCACCACAGTTAACTTTAATCTTCATGTCATGCAGCCCGGCATCGTAAATGCGCTGCACGATTCTCACTACCTCTTTGCCTTTGCTTCCAAGCGCAGTTCCACCACTAAGGTGAAAAGCCCTGACGCCCTCCCGATGAAAGTATTTAGCCCCCTCGACGATAGCTTCCACAGGCATCGGTTTCTGTCCCTTTACTCTCCAGTAAGGGCAATATTGGCACAACGGGCGTAGGCGGCAAGCCGTTACGCTGGCAATGCCTCCTGTAAATCGAAAAACATCACCTGTCTCTGCCTTTCGCACAGCCCTTGCCGTTCCAAACAGCAGCTGCATATTTTCGTTCGTTTCCGTATTTCTGAAAAGAAATAACGCTTCCTCTGCCGTAATGGGACGTAGCAAAGCCTGATCAAGAACTTCATGAAATTGCATACTCAACATCCTTTCCATTCCATCGTACACTTGTTGGTCTAAAGGCTGGACGCGCTTTAACCTGCCCATGAAGACTGAGAGCAAAGTGTGTCAGCCAGCCTCCGTTTGGCAAGTCATGCATCATAATTGTCAAGACTCTTCTATTCGTTGATTGGTAATTTATTTGCGCCATTAGCAGTGTAAAGAAGCAGCTTCCAATCCTCATCATCAAGTTTGTGATTCAAAAACGTTGAATAAAAATCCTGAGCCACCTCGGAAATATTGATATCGCTGAATTTATCTGGATACATCGTTTTAGCCATGGTCAGAACACCCAGCGCTGTCTCCATCTTCCCTCCCCAAGGTGAGAGCCCCGTTGGCATGATGTAAAAGTTACCACTGTCCAGCACGCTCATGCCTTTAAAACGAGTGTCATTCTTCATCTCATCAAACCGAGTCGTCAACTGCTCACCAGCAGAGCCAACCTGAAATTGGAACACATAGTCAGGATTCCAGCCGACGATCTCTTCCGCGCTTACCTCATTGTAGAACCGATCCGAGAATGCATCCTTCGCAACATTGATACCGCCAGCCATACTGACGGCCAATCCCAGAATGTTCATTTCATTGAATACCTCTGTTGTGCTATTGCGCAACACCAGTACCTTTTTTCGCTCGGATTGGGGGATATCTTTAACACGCTTAGCGACTTCGTCAAGCCATTTCTTTTCCCATGCAAGATAAGCCTGAGCTTTTTCCTTCTCCCCGACCAGATCCGCGATTGCCTTTAGCTGCGCATCTCTTCCCTCATACGGGTCACCTTTGGAGGTCACGCCATCCACATATAACGGCAGTCCCAAAGATTGCATCTTTTTGTTAGCCGCTGAAGCATTCTCCGCCGAAAATATGATGTCTGGGTTGGCCTTCATCAACTCTTCCACATTGACGTCATTAAAGGAACCAAAATCGGGCACGGTTGCGAGATTCGGGTAAATTCTTCTTAGCCAGATATACCGGCTGGTATCAGCCATGCTGGCGACCAAATCCTCATGTCCCAGAAGCGTGAAAATTTCGAGCGCCCCCTTCCAGGAAGTAATGGACACGGACTTAATTTCGTTAGGTACCTTAATCGTATTCCCCGCAAGATCAGTCACTTCGCGTTCAGTAGAAGTCGATGCTGCATTCGTTGGTATGGACTCTGTTGCGTTCGGCACAGACTCCGTCGATTTTGCGCCGCAAGCAGCCAGCAGTGTGCTAGACATCGTGACAATCAATAGAAGTATCAGTACTTTTTTTATGTTCTTCATGTTGCTTTCCAACTCCTCAAAAAGTATTTATATCTTTACTCACGCAAACGACACTCTTTCCTGGCCCTCCGTTCCCTATCATGCGAAAAAGGATGACCAGCTGCGCAACAGTTTACGTTTCATGTCAACGGCACTACAATTTTGATATCCGTTCCAAGGGTTGTCCTGGATGTAATGCCAGTATGAACAATTTTGGAGTCCACCTTATACAGCAACCTAAGGCTGTCCTCCGTAATTACCTCGTCTGGGGGGCCACTGGCATAAATGCCACCGTCTTTTATAAGCAGGACTTTGTGCGAGTAGAGGAAGGCATGGTCAGGAAAATGTGATGCCATGATGATCGTCAGTCCCATAGCAGACAGACGACTGACCTGCTGCAATACCAGCTGCTGGTTCCCGAAGTCCAGGGCTGCCGTAGGCTCGTCCATGATCAAAACCCGAGGCTGCTGAATCAAGGCGCGAGCAATCATGACAAGTTGCTTTTGCCCACCACTCAGCTCTAAGAATCGCCTGCCCGCCAGTTCCTCAATCCCAAGCTGCGCCATCATCTCATCCGCCAGCGCTTCGTCATCCATTGTCGGTGATTGGAATACGCCAAGGTGCGCCGTTCGGCCCATCAGGATTACATCCAGCACTGAATAGGAAAATGGCGGATTGTTGGCCTGCGGTATATAACCAATAGTCCGAGCGACCTCTGCTCTGCTCCATTGCGCAATATTCGCTCCATCGACCGTAACAGACCCGTCCAAGAGTGGAATAAGACCTAGAATGGATTTGAACAAAGTCGACTTGCCCGCACCATTGGCACCCAGAATACAGATTACTTCCCCTGTTTCCACACTGAAATTAATCTGCCGCAACACGGGACGCTTGTGTGAATAACCACAGACAGCATTATTGATGGAAAAGGTCATGTGTATCACTCCTTGTTGTACATCATCAGCGTTATGAAGAATGGCGCTCCTACAATAGCAGTCAGTACACCAAGTGGGACCTCTTTGGCCGTCAACGTCCTGGCGAAGTTATCGACGAGCAGCAAGAATGCCCCTCCCATTAGTACCGAGGCGGGAAGCATTACCTTGTTGTTCGGACCGACGAGTCTTCTCGCCAGATGTGGAATGACCAGTCCAACCCAGCCTATTAGACCTCCGATGGAAATGGAGGCCGCCGTCAGGATCGTAGAGTTCAGGATTACAATGATACGGAGGCGCTTCGTCTCAATTCCCAAGGCTTTGGACTCATCCTCACCCATCGACATGACATTTAGCCGCCAACGCAGCAGCAGTAGCGGGACAGCTCCGATCAACATGGGGATCATGATCCATACAACTTGGGAAATCTCGATGCTCCCCAGACTCCCCATCAACCAGTAGGTTAAGGTTGGCAGTTTGTCATTCGGGTCAGCCATGAACTTGATCATGGAAACGACCGCATTGCATAGGGAACTGATAAAGATGCCCGCTAAAATAAGTGCCAGCGTCGGTTCCTTTTTAATCCTCCCACCTATGTTATAAGTCAGAAATATCGCTACCAGACTGCAGACGAACGCCAGAATCTGCACCCAAACACTCCCAAAACCGCTGAATATGGCGATTGCAGCACCTAGTGATGCGCCTGATGAAGCGCCGAGGATATCTGGCGAGACCAGCGGATTTTTAAATACAGCCTGATAGGCCGCTCCGGCCAATGCCAGCGCACCTCCTACCAGAACGGCAGCAATCAAACGCGGCAGACGGATGAATAACACAACTGTTTCTTGACTCGTATCCCAGGTTTTTGCCATGGGTATAGCTCTTGACAAAATAATCTTAAGTACCTTATCAATCGGGATCTCAAATCTCCCGAAATTAAATGAGCAAAGAAACAGGACGATCAGAACAAGTGCTATCCCAAAGAACTTGAGCCTCGTCAAGTATTTGCTTCTTCGCCGAACCATCAAATGTTGCTTCAAATACTCATGCCTCCCCATGAAGTCTGCTAGAACATAAGGCTCTTCCACTCTGTCAAAACGTCTACAATTTACATTTAAATATATCTATTTATAGCTAATTATAATTAGATATATTTAAATGTAATTGACATAGCTCACATCAGGCATCTTCAAATGAAGATAATAGGTCAAACGGATCGAACCAAGGAAGATTTTGCGGGTGGGGAATGTGGTGATAAACCGTAGCGAAAAAGCTATTACAAGAAAGGTACATTAAAAAATAATGATCTTTTCAATTTATTTTTCTCATGATATTTTAATGTGTCCTGTGTAAGCTGGATGATGAATCCATGAACATGGCTCTGTTAGCCGTTCATCATGAAAGAAGGTTGTATTCTTGAAAATGAAAACACTGATAACCGCCATCACTCTATCAGCAGCTTTCTGTACGTTGTCTCACGTTGGTTGGTTTACTGTCAGCTCTGATGCTAAGGCCGTTCAATCCACAGCCTGGGCTGACTCCTCCGTAAAGGCTAAAGCATCTCAGCCCAGTGCCGTCAAATCCCCGCAGCGTATTGACCATATCGTCATTGTGGTAGAAGAAAATCATTCGTCGAAAAAAATCTCAGGCAATCCCTCCGCCCCATTTATGAACGACCTGATGAAAAAAGGTGCGAATCTGATGAATCATTATGCGATTGAACATCCAAGTCAACCGAACTACCTGGATCTATTTTCCGGTTCTAATCAGGGCGTCCACAATGATTTGACTCCTAAGAAAATGAACACCAGCAATCTGGCTTTGCAGCTTATACAGCATGGCTATACGTTCGGGGGTTACTCGGAGGGGCTGCCTCGAACCGGATTTACTGGTCCATATGATCTGAAAACCCTGTATGCGCGTAAACATAACCCATGGGTGAATTTCACCAATCTACCTGCTTCAATCAATATGCCTATGACCAGCTTTCCACAAAACTTCAATCAGTTGCCGACGGTCTCTTTTGTCATTCCCAATCTGAACCACGATATGCACGACGGCACGATCCGGGAAGCAGATCAATGGCTACAGGCCCACTTATCCTCTTATGCTCGTTGGGCCCCGCAGCATAACAGCCTTTTGGTTTTAACATGGGATGAAGACGATATGAGCAGCAAAAACAAAATTCCGACTGTAATCATAGGTGCTCATTTGAAAAATGGCCCCTATAATGAGAAAAGCAATCATTTTTCCATGCTGCGCATGATTGAACAATTATACGGATTGGATTTGCTCGGCAAGAGTAGAACGGCCCCGCCGCTTAATATATGGACATCAGGCTCATAAATGTCTAATATGAGGGTGAAGTATGACTTGAAGGAGATTAATCATTTGGATGTATTGTATAGCAAACGCAGTAATAACCATGAAATCACGGTGTACGACACCTCGGAACTATACGGTGAAAAGGGGTCATTCCGTGTCATGCAATTTTCAAATGCAGCTGTCCAGGGTGCGTTAGATTTGAATGATCCGCAACGTATTCTGTTCGAATACCCCAAAGCTATCATCCATCTGATGGAGCTGAACGATCCTTCGTTCGAGGACGTATTTGTTATCGGGCATGGAATTGGAACGATTGCTCGCCATTTTACAGAAAAAAACTTTAGAATTGCAGAGCTGGATGCCTTGGTCGTGAAGTTAAGCCAGATCTTCTTTGGATACGATAAAGACAATGTGACGATTGGGGATGGACGTCGCATTTTGGAGCAGGAGGCATCGGACGCTTATGACTATATTATTTTGGATGCCTTCACGGAACAGGGAACGCCACTGCATTTAGTATCCAGAGAATTTTTTAGGCTGGTCAAAGAAAAACTGGATTCCGAGGGCTCTATCATCATGAACTTAATGGGCAAAAGTGAACACGATCACGTGATCAATGCCATTCATACGACATTGCGTGAGGAGTTCGCTTATGTTACTGCTTTTTCATTACCCTCGGAAGGCGCTGCTGATATTCAAAATATCATCATCATCGGCCGGCACAAACCGATCCGATTTCAGATACGTCAAATGGCCGGCTTTTATGAGATTACACTTGGTGAAGGTCATATTTTACGAGACACTCATGCTTGAGTATCCAAAATCCGTCGGCTGGCTTCTTTAATGTGAATCGTCTCCTTGTTGCATCCAGAGAGATGAACGATATTTGGATTTCAAAATAATCAAACTGCGTTGACTGCCATATTGCATAATGGACGGCCAAATTTTAGGTCGTACACGTCTGCGGAATCCCAAAACAAAGCGGACAAACCGAGGCGAAATGTCCCAAATACGGACCGCTTCCTGCTCTATTTCTTTGGGCAGCTCCTTAGAGAAAAGAAAGCGATTAAGCGATCGTGTAATCACTCCTGTTATCGCCTCCATCGTACTAACATCCATTACAATGATCGTGTCAGCGCGCTGAAGTCGCTCGGTAAAATAATAATCATGATAATTCCCTTCAATGATCCATTCTTCCTTTTCGAGCACTTCTTTCAGCTGTTTGAGAAATTGTTTGTCCGTGCTCCGCTGCCACTCCGGTCCCCAATACAAATCATCCAGCGAGATGTGCGGCAAATGATTCCGTTTGGCAAGACGTTTGGCCAAGAAGGTTTTGCCGCTTCCTGGCGAACCGAACACGATAATGCGTTTGGCGTGCCGCACAGCAAGAAGCTCGTCATCCAGCCTCCGATGCAGGCGCAGCATGGGGTACATCATTCGATAAAACAAACCTGCCACGAAAGAACCTCCCTTTAAAAACAAATACAGGAGGAACAGCGGCAGAAAAACGAGGGCGTATTTCATATTGTTCATCAAGCGACCTGCTCCTTTTACAGTTTCAGCAACAAAAATTAGGCTGGCTTCTCTTCTTTATTTATGTATCTTTCTCCTTAAAATACATGCCCTTAAAAAACACAAATTTTTGCGAATGTATGCCGTATAACTGCTTAGACATGGAATGAAGCTTATTCAAAGAGAGGGTCTCTGAAACTGTCCGATCCGTTTGAAGAGTTAAGGCGGCACAGCTGATTCCAAATTGGCACACCTGCTCCATTGGGTATCCTTGGATAATACTATATATCATTCCGGCAATAAAGGCATCTTCTGCACCCGTAACATCGATAACTTCCGGAATGTGTTGTATGGAAATCTGTCCATGAGTTCCATCCTGAGAGGTGAATACAACACTGTCCACTCCCCGGAACAGAATTACATTTTGAACTCCGAGTTGATGAAAAATTCGGGCTGCGTCCAGTAGCTGCTGATCATCCGTAAATTGCATTCCCAAATAGGCTTCAGCTTCCATCCGGTTACATACCAGCCAACTCACCCCTTTCAAATTTCGAGGAAGTCTTCTCATTTTGGAGGCTGATACTGAAGCAACGACAAGCGGGATCTGATGCTCATGGCATAACGGTATAATGGAAGAAATGATGTTCATAGAGAAATTAGTATCCAATAGCACCAGTCGAGAGGAGGTGATTAAGGGGATATTCTCCAGGATCGCTGAAGGACGAATCTGGTCATAAATGTCCATCTCTGCTGTCGCAACAATCAGCTCTCCATGCTCGTCCAGCAAAGCAGTGTAAACCCCGGTTGACGGTTCTCCCTTGACCTGTAGAGGAACCACATTCATGTAAAGCCTGGACTGCTCGACTATAAATTCACCCTCCGCATCATCGCCAACTGCGGTTAGCAGACTAACCTGCTGGCTGAGCCTCCCCAAATTTTCGGCTACATTGCGAGCCACTCCACCGCAGGATTGCCGCCTGGTATTGCTCGGATTGGAGGTGTGAAGCTGAAATGCACCTTTAACCTTAATTTTCCGGTCTAAATTTGCTCCCCCGATGCATAGTATTTGTTGTTTAGTGGGCCAAGGCTCGTCCAGTTCATTTTTGTGGCTTAGTTTTAATTTCATCATTTGACCCCTTTCGCGAATCTACTCGCGCTGGTTGTTTTTATTTTGTAAAGCAATGAATTAGATTTTATAGAAAATAGGTACTTACTAAAATTAACACGTTCCAAATGTCGAATTCCCAAGAACGATGTCGAATCTTTTAAAATACCCTGAAATGAAAATGCAGCTACTCTCCACAACAAAAAATCACCCTATCGTAAAAGCCATCCATTACGATAGAATGATTTAATTAAAATAGAATGATTTAATTAAAATACTGATTATGTCCTTCGTTACAGCATACTATTTTAAAATAAACAGTGCGGCTCCATGAGGTGGTATATCTGCGGACAATTCTTGATCCAACGTGCCTAAATCCACATGATTCCACAAGTCTCTGGCACTTGCCTGCCCTTCAATACCAAGGTCTTTTAACGATACACGGACCTTCGAAACTTCATCTCCGGCATTAAACAAAGCAGCATATACATGACCTTCCTCGTTATGCGAAGTCCAGACGATATGACCATCTTTTCTATAAACCTGCCGCGCGCACTCACCGTTGCGATGAGCATCCAGTACTTCTTCATTAGTCAGCAAAGAAAGTGTCCATGCATCATTATCCCGCATTTCCCCCCCAAACATCAGCGGAGAACGGAAAATGCTCCACAAGGTCATCATGGTCAGCTGCTCATCTTTTGTAAAGCGTGTCCATCGATCATGGCTGCCGGACTCTACCGAATCTACCGAACGAATACCCAGATGACCCAACGGCAACATGTCGCAATCCGGCCAGTGACCCGGGCCCACATGTTCTGCCCATTTCTCACAGCGCTCAAACATACCATGCAATAAAGGCCACACATCCCAAAAATCGTCAGTCATGCGCCACATATTAGCGTTTGCAATGAGCTCTGATGCATGCTCCAGCGGTGCAGGACCAGGAGACAGACTCAATACCATCGGAAGTCCGTACCCAGCAATAGCCTGCCTGATCAATTCAATCTCTGCCAAATGAATACCGTAGAGACGGGACGCAGCAATGTCATCGACTTTGACAAAATCGACTCCCCATTCCGCATACAGGTCAAACAATGAGTTATAGTACTCCTGTGCACCCTCCTTGGACGCATCCACCCCATACATATCTGTATTCCAGGGACAAATAGAGTTGGTATGCGCAATCTGTCTGGCCGTTGCCGTAGTTCCCAGGATCGGTGTATCCTGATGCACCGCTTGTCGGGGAATTCCTCTCATCATATGTATGCCAAACTTCAAGCCCAGACTGTGTACATATTCCGCCAGAGCCTGAAAGCCGCGTCCATCTGCTGCTGATGGAAAACGATTGACCGCAGGAATAAGGCGTGAGAACGAATCCATTTCCAGCGGAACGAACGGGCGATACTGCGAAGATACAGCTCCCGACTCATACCACTGAATATCCACTACGACATATTCCCAACCATATTTCTTCAGATGCTCTGCCATATATTGAGCGTTCCCTCGTACTTCCTCTTCCCGTACCGCCGCACCGTAGCAATCCCAGCTATTCCACCCCATAGGCGGTGTATGCGCTACCAAATGATGTTGCATCTCCCATTCATCCTTTCATCTCATAGAATCTATCTCATAAAACTCTGTCTCATTGAACTCATTCAGCTGCCGATATTCACCTATCACTACGACTCCATTATAATGTAACCCCTTACTTTTGTCGCTTGTCATCTTTTACATTTCCACTTTTTATACATTCATGTTGACTAACTTAAAGAATGTGGTACATTTAAAATTGCTTGTTAAAAAACTTTGACTTGAATCAGAGGGTGATTTTACATGTGTGAACATGCTTATCGAATTTTGTTGTTTTACAAATATGTAAATATTGAAGATCCTGCTACCTTTACGGCAGAGCATCTGGCTTACTGCAAGGAACTGGGCGTCAAGGGAAGAATCTTGATTGCCGGGGAAGGTATTAACGGAACATTGTCTGGTACGGTAGAGCAAACGGAGCAGTATATGCGTGATTTGCGCACCAATCCGAAATTCCACGATATCGTTTTTAAAATAGATGAATCTGACGGTCATGCGTTCAAGAAAATATTTGTACGTCATCGTCAGGAGCTTGTTACGCTGCGCCATGAGGATGAGCTCGACCCTAATGAAATTAGCGGCAAGCGTTTGTCACCACAGGAGTTTTATGAGCAGCTTCAAGGTGAGGATGTAGTTGTACTGGATGGTCGTAACGACTATGAATATGACATCGGTCATTTCCGCGGAGCTATTCGCCCGGAAGTTGAATCATTCCGTGAATTTCCGCAGTGGATTCGTGATAATATGAATCAGTTTAAGGATAAGAAAGTCCTGACGTATTGCACCGGTGGTATTCGTTGCGAAAAGCTGTCCGGTCTTCTGATCAAAGAAGGCTTTCACGATGTAGCCCAGCTGGATGGCGGCATTGTGACTTACAGCAAGGACCCGGAAGTACAGGGACGTTTGTTTGACGGCAAATGCTATGTGTTTGACGAACGGATTTCGATTCCAATCAACCATACTGATGAAGACGTTGTTGTCGGCAAGTGCTTCCATTGCGAAACGCCAAACGATCATTATATCAACTGCCCAGTGTGCAATCTCCAGCATATCGTATGTCCAGACTGCGAAGAGCAGCATCAGCACTATTGCTCTGACGAGTGCCGGACCACAGCCTTCTCGAAAAATAAAGTATTAGGTTCAACTGCCTGATATTCAGGGCTTTAAGGAAAGAAATATCGTCAACAGCGGCGTACCAGGACTTGAAAAATAAAGTCTTGGTACGCCGCTGTTTTTTGACTCGTCCCTCTTTTGTCTACCCATTGTCAATTTGCTTGATAATCCTAGCTGGGCTGCCGCCTACAACCACATTATCAGGGACATCCTTGGTAACAACCGCTCCAGAAGCAATAACCACATTATTGCCTATTTTTACACCCGGGTTGATAACTGACCGTCCACCGATCCATACGCTATGACCGATCGTAACCGGCTTCCCAAATTCCGCTCCGGTATTTCTTTCCTGAGCCTCCAAGGGGTGAGCTGCAGTATAGATATGTACGCCCGGAGCCAGAAAACAGTTGTCGCCTATACGAATTTCACACACGTCAAGAAACACGCAATCGAAATTCGCATAGAAGTTCTCACCGATGTGAATATTATAGCCATAATCACAGTGAAACGACGGCTCAATATGAAGATTCTTGCCCGTTGATCCGAACAGCTCCGTTAGAAGCTCTATTCTTTGTTCATCATCTGTTTCAAGTGACTGATTGAACAATCGTGTCAATCTCCGGGCGTTTAAGCGTTCCTTCAACAGTTCTGGATCAGACCCATAATAAAGTTCACCACTTAACATCTTTTCTTTTTCGGTTTTTGTTAGCATATGAATTATTCCTTTCGTAAAAAAGTCTTGTCTAAATGATTTCTTGCCGCTTGGACAAATAAATAAATAACATAAGACCGGTAACCGCGCACAACGCTGCACATAAACCTATAACTCCATATCCAGCCTGAAGCCCGTAAAGCAGTCCTACTTGTGAATCTTCACCGAAATACCTCTTAACGATTTCAATGACTCCCCCAATTAGATAATTACCGATAACACTGCCTAATCCCATAAGTGTAACTGTAATTGTAATAGCCGTGTCGCTTTCCTTCGGGTATCTTCTGGCTATAAAAGCCATAACTGTCGGATAGATCATTGCAATACCTACACCAGCGGCAGCAAATAGGAAGACTAAGCGTTCTCCGCCCAAAATTGCAGCAAACGTGCATACGGCTGAAAATCCCGAAAATATAATCAGTGATAATGTAAACCCGATTTTATCGGTTAACGGGCCTAGCAAAAGTCGTGCAAGCGCAAAGCATAAGAAAAAGGCAGACAGTATTCCTGAAGCCATAACCGTGTCCCAGTTGTAAGCCTTTTCTAGAAAGTTAACAAGCCATCCACCGACCGCCAGTTCCGATACGACACCAAAAGAAAGAATGAGAACCATATACCATAAAACAGGGTCCATCAGCAAAACTTTTAAAGGAATACGTTCCTCATGCTGAATATCATCTCCCGGAAAAGTGCTGAACAACGCAAAAATGATCGGCAATATCGACAATAAAAGCATAACTAGATACATCCCGCGCCAGTCCAGCGTATAACCATTGACCGTAACTTGCATCAGACCTGTCGCGATCAGCGGAGCAACCGTCGAGCTAAGACCGTAAAAACCATGGGTCAAATTCATCATCGTTCCCGTGTTTTTTACAAAGATACGCGCACCAAGAATGGCCAATCCGATCTCCAGCATTCCATTTCCGATGTACATCAGGAAGTAAGAAGCTGAAAACATAGGATAGTAACGCGAGAAGAAAATGAATATACCTGAGACAGCCATTGCCGCGAGTGCTATAATCGTTACCAGCTTAATTCCCCATTTTCTGGTTAAATATGCCGTAAACGAGCAAGCAATCAAATAGCCAAGGGCGTTCAGGGACAATAAGGTGCCGAGCTGTGATTCATTCAGCATAAAATCAAATTGTATGCGTGGAATAGCCGGTCCTTTAATGTTTTCCGAAAATCCGAAAATGATGAAGCCTAAAAATATGGTAGCCAATTGCATGGCATATATCTTGTTGAATTTGCCTGTATGCTTCTGCACTCTTTTCCTTCTCCTCATTCATTATCTTTTTTCAATGACTTGCAGTCGGTAGGTTAAGCTCTCCAAGGTTGCCGTCACCATGCCTTTCATGTATTCTCGGTACGTATCGTTTTGAATGAAAAGCTGAGGCATATGCTCTTCTGGAATATCTTTTATACAGCCCATATAAAGTTCATCTAGCTGATTTTCACGGGGAAGCTCACCTGTAATCGCAATAGTTACCGGATTAATAATGGCAATGATCGAGGTTAGCGTATTTACAGCCAACCGGATAAAGCCTTCATCGGTATGCAGTTGCCGCAGCTGCTCCTCGCGTGTTATTCCAAAGGGCAAAAAGGAAACCTCACCACCAAATTTCGTGTTACCGGATAATATGCGCCCGTCAACGATAAAACCGGCACCGGGAAAATGGTTTTTGGGAAACGTAACGACGGCAAACGTCTTTTCTTCTTCGAAGTTTTGTAAATGATAAAAACCATAAACCGTCATATTCATGTCGTTTTCAATGGTGACTGACACTTCGTATTTCTCTTCAAAATAAGGCCCTAGCGGTTTGCCTTCAAGGTCTGGAACATCGCAAACGCCAACGACTCCACGATGGACGACGCCGGGTATTCCAATGCCGATTGCTTGTACATTACCGTTTTCGCCAACAAGTTTCTCGATCAGCCCATCAATCGCATCGACATCGATATGTTGTAGTTCTATTGTGGTCTCTTTGACAGTCTCGCCGACCAGATTCACGATACTGTAACTGATGGAGTGAATCCCTCCTTCCGTCTTGACAAGCAAACAAACGACGCAGCCAAAGTCGGCGTTATACTTATACAGTTTGGCAGGTCTGCCGCCGCTTGCTCCATCTGATTCCATCTCGATCACTTCGCCGACAGCGGCAAGTTCGTTTAATATGGTACCGCATGTGGCTACGCTCAGCTTGGTCAGGTTGGCAATCGACGCTTTGGTTCCGATCCCCTGCGCTTTTAACACGTTTTTTACCAGTTCTACGTTCATTTTTTTGAGTTGAATCGTATTGTGTGTAACAGGCTGCATGTTTTCACCCCTTTAATTAATACTTTTTATAACTCATTTAATAAATGGAGTATAACGTTCCTTGATTATGAAGTCAATATTCTACTCTGTGACACTTAGAATAACTGCCTCAAGATTCATAGTATATACCTATAAGCATGATCGAATTTACATCTTGGACGGGCTCGAAAGCTACATCTTATAATGAAAATGTCATTACAGAAAAAGGATGGGGATTTTCATGATTCAAATCGTACTTTCAACGCTATTATCCGTTATCGTTCCACTGTCCATACCAGTGATTTCCGGGTTTTTGCTCGGCAAATTCATGAAGCTCGAAACCAAACCACTCTCGACGTTATACTTATACTTTTTAAGTCCTGCGATGATTCTGGACACGCTGCTCAAGGCACAGCTTTCCCTGCATGATGTGGCGCAGACTGCTGCCTTTTCGATATTGAATCTGCTGCTGTTATGGGGAATCGCTCAATTGGCAGGGAAAATCTTTAGATTAAGCGCCCCGGAAACGGCTGGACTTACCTTGATCTCCACGCTGACCAATAGTGCGAATTATGGGTTGCCACTCATTTTACTTGCCTTTGGGCAGCTTGGATTGGATAAAGCCTCTGTGTATGTGGTCATTCAGATGATTTTGGTCAATACCCTTGGAGTTTATTTTGCAGCCCGCTCTGAATTTTCCGTTCAAAGTGCAGTCAAGTCGGTATTCTCACTGCCTGCGATCTATGCAGCTATACTTGCCCTGGGGCTTCGGTTGCTGGATTGGCATTTGCCCTCCGGCGTTCAATCGGGCGTCTCGATGATTGCTGCGGCCTATTCTCCGGTCGTGCTGGCGATCCTTGGCACCCAGATGGCTTATGTGAAAATATCCAAGTTGGAGCCGTCTATTAAAAAAGCCAGCTACGCAGGACTCATTATCCGGCTTCTGCTCTCTCCGCTTACGGCCTATCTTGCCATGCTGATACTGGGGATATCAGACCTTTTGTTCTCCGTGCTCTTTATTCTGGCCTCCATGCCGGTTGCCGTGAATGCTGTCATCTTAGCAGAAAAATTTAATGCATCGCCCAAACTGGTATCCACCTGCATCCTGTGGAGTACGATTGCCTCATTCCTGATTTTGCCTATTCTCATTATGATCGTAGCGGGATAGCCAGAAAAAAAGACTCTCTATCGTGTAGAGAATCCAGTATGCAGTATGCAGCCTGCTGTCAGCTCCAGGCTGCATACAATCCATTAGCGTATTCGTGGAAAACTGATCCAGCCCAGCAGATTTAATCTTGATTTCTTTCCCTTTTCCCGGATTTGTCCCATAAATTCCCCAAGAAATCGTTCCCACTTTAAACCGATTTCTTTTTTCGTGCTATCGTTTTCAAGCACGCATCTTACGCTTTGGTTTAAGGCCGATTCCAGGTGCGTTAAGGCTTCGCGTAAATGATTATCTATATTTTGTTCGTTCATCTATCCGTTCTCCTCACTTTTGGGTATCGTCAAGCAATGAGATTTCTTGGTCGAGCTGTTTTTTCATTCTTTCAAATTGGGCTTCGGCAATGATATCTTCCACTTCTTGCCGCGCTAATTGAATGTAAGATTTGCCTTGATTGATTAAGTAGGCTCCGCCTTGCATGCCAGCTTCGGCAAGAGGGCGGAAAGTAGTTTTAGCAATGGGAAGCAAAGCGGAAGCCGCAAAGGCGAGCGCAGTCCCAATAACCATTTTTTCAAAGCTATTTTGCACCATCGTGATCCTCCTTGTAATTGAGGATTTTGCAAAAATCCTGAATTAAGTATTACTGCGGCTGATTAAGCCGCAGCGTAGATGTGGTTTGCAGAGCCATCCTCACTTGTCTGCTTCTTTGAAATCAAAGCCAAAATCGGCTTGGACAAAAGAGATACCGATCCGGCTACGCCAAGGATAGGAATCCAATATTTCAGCGGCAGATGGGCGGTGTGGAAAAACCCGGCCAATGGCGGGATATATAAGGCTCCTAGTAGAGCCAGCCAGGAAACGCAGAGAGCCCCGATCAGAAAGCGATCTTTTGCCCAATCGCGCACTGTTTCTTCAGAGCCTTCCTGTCGCCACGAAAAGGTTTGCATCAATTGCCCCGCGACTAATGTTGCAAAAGCAACGCTTTGAGCCACAGGCATCGGAGCACCAACTGCAAGGCTTGCGGCAAATAGGCCGAGTGATCCCAATCCCAGCAAAGCCCCTCTTGTAATCACTTTTCGGTACAGGTCTTTATCGATGAAATCCGTTCGTTTCTGCTGCTTTGTTTTCTGGCCTGGATTTACAGCAAGAACCATTGCTGGCAAAGCATCGGTCAACAAATTCATTAGCAGAATTTGAATAGGAACCAAAGGAATCGGCAACCCGACCATCACGGCGACGCTGGTGACGATGATCTCGGCCAGATTTCCGGTTAATAAACAGCCGAGTGCCTTACGAATATTTCCAATAATTGTTCGGCCTTCTTTAACTCCCTCCAGAATCGTGCCGAAATGATCTTCCGTTAGCACCATGTCCGCAGTTTCCTTCGTTACTTCCGTCCCTGTTCTTCCCATTGCGATACCAACGTTGGCTTGTTTGATAGCAGGCGTATCGTTGACGCCATCGCCAGTCATGGCAACGATTTGTCCTCGGTTTTGCAGCGCTGTTACAATGCGAAGCTTGTGCTCAGGCGTGACCCGGGCAAAAATGGATACTTGCTCCACAATTTGGTTCAACTCTTCGTCTGATAAACGGTCAAGCTCATGTCCGGTTACAACACTCTGCGCATCACTGTTAATTCCGAGTTGCTTCGCGATGGCAATGGCGGTAATCGGGTGGTCGCCTGTGATCATCACAGGTTTTAGCCCGAGTGTAAAAGCCTCCTGAATATTTTGTTCTACTTCGGGTTTGGGTGGGTCCATCATGCCAGCCAAACCGACATAAATTAATTCATGTTCGTCATCAATGGACTCGTTGTCGACGCTCTCATCCAGAGGTCGATATGCGAAAGCAAGCACACGAAGTGCTGCGGCTGAAAACTTTTCATTTTGCTGTACGATGTGCTGCTTCTGTTCTTCGGATAGAGGCAATATCTCCCCGTTTTTTTGATATCGATTGCAATGGCGGAGAATCGTCTCAACGGCTCCTTTGGAAAAGAGATAGCATTCCTGCTCCGCCTGAACATCCTTGCAAACCACGCTCATTTTCGCAGTTTTAGAATCAAATGGAATTTCATGCCCACGATGCCAGTGGGTCATATCCTTAAGCCACAGTCCGTTTTTGGCTGCAAGCGTCAAAAGCGCGCCCTCAGTCGGATCCCCTTTGGTCAGCCACTGTCCTGCCTGCTGCTCTAGCTTGCTGTTATTGCATAGCAAGCAGATTTGCAGCAAGCGAGTCAAATCAGGATGGGTTGAGGGGTTTTCGCAATTTCCTGCATTTTTGAGTCCTGCAGCTGCAGCAGCAGCCTCGGGAGCCAGCTCCTCCAATGCTCCCGTCGGTTCGTAGCCATCGCCTGTTACAGTCCATGCGCGATCCGCGGTAGAGAGCGCTTTTACCGTCATTTCATTTTTGGTTAATGTACCTGTCTTGTCTGTGCAAATAACCGTAGTCCTTCCTAATGTTTCCAATGAGGAAAGCTTTCGGATCAGCGCGTTTTTCTTCGCCATACGGAATATGCCTGCGCTGAGAGCAATAGTGATGGTAACCGGAAGCCCTTCAGGGATGGCAGAAGCCGCCAGCGTGATCGAAGTCGAAATGATTTGTGGAAAAGGGATGCCACGAAGCATACCGATTGTGAATACGATTCCGCCCACGATGAGAGCGCCTTTCACAAATTTTTTGCTAATTGACGTTACTTTTTCCTGTAAAGGGGTTACTTCTTTTTCATGCTGCTTTAAAAGCGACATTAAATGTCCCATCTCAGTATTCATTCCGGTTTGTACAACAATACCTATTCCCTTGCCACCGCACACGTCGGTTCCCATGAAGAGCATGTTGGTTCGCTCAGATAAAGCACAATCCTCTGAGAGAGATGACTCATTCTTTTCGACGGGAACAGATTCCCCAGTCAGAGTCGACTCGTTGACTCGCATATTCCATGAGTTGATCAACCGAATATCGGCTGGAACGCGATCCCCTGCTTCCAGGGAAACGATATCGCCGGGCACCAATTCCACAGCGCTTAGCTCCACGTGCTGGCCTTGTCTGATGACTTTACATACCGGGGGTTGAAATTGATTCAGCTTGTCCACAACTTTTTCCGCTTTGCGTTCCTGAATCGTGCCAATTGCGGCGTTTGCGAGCAGGATTGCTCCCATTGCAAGTCCATCGAATACCCCACCCGTAAGAAAGGCGAGTGCACTTGTGCCAAGGAGGATCAGAGTTGTGAATTCCTTGAATTGGCCCAAATATGCAATGAGCCAAGGAGTAGGTTTTTTACTCTCAAGCTTATTTGAACCATATTGGTTTCTTATAGAAAGAACCTGATCAGACGTCAACCCGCTTTGCAGGTTTGTTTGAAACTTCGTGTAAATCTGTTCGTTAGGTAGTTGATGCCAGGCAAAGGCTTCGGAAGCGACCGCAGCCTCGTCCTTATACGCTATTTCCGGTGGAGCTGGCAAGACTTCACTCCTGTTTTTCGTTCTGGATATAAACACAAGCGATAAAGCATCACTGATCAAATTAACCGCTGGGGCACTGATCATACCTAATGTAGCAAAAGCAGATCCAAGAATATTCCACTTTTTAGCAATTAAAGCATGTTCGTTTACGATTTGTTCTGTTTTCTCGGCGTACAACGCGCTTTCCTGAATAGGTTGCAGCTCATGAATGGAAATCGTCTGGACTCCGGCTTCTTTATAGAACTCATTGAGCGGATTTTGCTCCAGACCTGAGACAAATAAAACCTCTTCGCCATGCTGCTTTAGCACAGCGACCCGTTCAATCACTTCACCTTGTTCAAAAGAGGACCAGCTTGTATCCATGCCGTATTGCGAAAGCTTGTCAGCACTGATATGCAGACTGTTACGCAACAGTCCAAGCCTCCAGCCTTTCTCACTGAATGAAAAGGCGGCAGAGCCGTATTTGTTGACCGTTGATTGCCGATGTCTGGCAATTAATCCAAGACATTCGACTTTGCCATTCCCTTGGCTTCCGACCAAAAGGATATCGTACTCATTTCTTGCAAGCCTCTTTGATCTAAGCTCATAGGAACTGCAATCAATACCGTGCTCCTCCATATATTTGTAGCTGCCAATAATAATCTGTCTATCATTGACTTTTCCTTTTATACCCTGTGACTCTTCTTCCACATGGAAAGCAGTGCGGATCGTCCGGCAAGTTCGTTTCGCCTTGCTGAACACCTCTTCTTTCCATGGATGTTCTGTTTTCTCCATTAATGAAGCCGCCAAACATATCACTTTATCCGCATCTTGTTCCTTCTCCGCCATGCATTGAATTTCTTCAATCTCTGGGCGATTAAACAGGAGTGACGAATCTTCGAATAAAATCGTTTTCGTTCGAGCGAGTTGAGATAATGATCCTTTTTCTGGAACTACGTATTTTCTTTCTCCTGAAACAAGCTCGGCCTGTTTCCAGGCATACTGGGCAGGTACAGTTATTACCCGTGGATTTGCTGCTAGAAGCACAGCGATTGCACGAAACGGATTCCGGGTAATGGCCCAAGTCATTCCGGCTGCAATTAAACCTAATCTCCCTGCTTTATCGCTATATGCTTGAATTTCCGGTGACAAGGAAGCCTCTTGCTGTCCATTTAATGCAGAACGGCTTCGCCTCCAGTTCACATATTGCAAAATGCTGAGTCCGGCAAGCACTACAAGATTTTCGCGCATAAGTGCAAGAGCAAGAGCGCTTGTACCTAAAATGAGATCCGAATTTATTTTTTTCTTGTCCGAATAGGTCTGAATCCCTCGTTTGAGAAAAGGGTAGCCGGTTACAACAGATACGAGCGCCGATAAATAGAACGGCGCCGGACTTCTTGCCAGGACTGAACGTCCGAAAAAGACCTGCTTGATTCCAAGCACGGCTAAACCGCCCATGGAAATAGCCAACGCAATCGGAACTTTTCCCCTTGGCTCACCCGTATTGGTCTTAGGCGTCGTTGAGATAATCGGCAAATCACAAGGAATATCCAATTCAGCCTGAGTAGCGGCAGCTTCTCGCTTCGCTTCCTTTGACTCGGTAACCTCGTTGTGGATATCCGGGCGGGCTGTTAGATTGGCCGAACAGATCCGATCTTCTGTTTCACGGAGTATATGGAAAATGTGCTGCTCAGAAATAAGCTTTACATCGTAAAGGAGCAGCACTCTGCCCGTCACTGTACAGGATTCCGCTCTGTAAATTCCACTACAAGCGGACAGGCTTTTGACTAAAAGCTCTGCGGCAGCTTTGCTTCCCTTCAAGCCGTAAATTTCCATCCGTATCCTTCCTGGTAGAACATGAAGAAACCTGTTTTTGCTTCGCAGTGATACCATATCTAACCTCCCTTTTCCATAATTAAAAATCAACTTTACTTATGATTAACAATAGTTAGCAAAATATGCATTTTGTTTTCTGTATGTAAACCGGTATAAAAATTTCATTTAATGGAATTATTTTATTAACGACTTTTTAAGGAGAGGGTATTGTGGTCAAATCACCGCTTGGTATTATTTTCGCTGCTGCGGCCATAGCACTTGCTGTGTCCCCCGAAGCCCGAAAAGCCGCACGCAGACTTGCCGTTAAAGGAGCAGGTATTGTGCTTGAGCTCGCGGATCAAGTCAAAGACGGCACCAAAGAGCTACGGTCCACAGAAGAAGTAAAAAATGAAGAAAAAAATACAGAACAGGTTTTGCTTCCGTAACAATTGGCAAATGTAAAATAATTAAAAAAATGCATAATGGGGAACTACTATCGTGGAATAAAAAAATCAAACAAAGGAGTGATCAGAATGCTTCAAGGCGGTTCATTATGGGGAGGTCTTATCTCTGGAGGTATGACCCAATTGCAGGATACCATTAGCTTGACGAAAGGACAAATGGATAACAAAGACTATATGGTTCATACTTCGGGGAATTTGACAGGAGCACTCGGCGTCATGGCCGGTATTGAGTATGGGGCTATCCTCGGAACCTCTTTACTGCCAGGAGTAGGGACAGTCCTTGGGTCCGTTGTTGGTGGGTTGTTAGGGAACAGTGTGGGCCAAACCGTCGGAATGCAAGCAGGCAATGTGCTTCTTAACAACCGTTTGCTCAGCAACATGACACAATCTGCATCGAAAGTAACCGAGTCAATAACGGGTCCGGTCGTGGATGCAATGCAGACGAAAGCTTCTCACGAATAAATAAAAAAACCATATAACTCGCTAACTTCGTTTAGCGGGTTTTCCCCATTTTAATAACGAGAGGAAGCAGACAATCATGACTAAAAACAATGAGAATATTCCCGATACGATCACGATTCGCCTCAGCCCCACATGGCAATTGTTCCAAAAAATACGGTATTTATTATTTAGAAAAAAAGAATAGACAGATGGAGGCGTGCTCCGTGAACTATATTAATCGTGAAATAAGCTGGCTTCAATTTAACAGACGTGTTCTTGAGGAAGCGCAAGACGAAAATACTCCTCTGTTGGAGCGAACAAAGTTCTTATCGATTGTTTCCACCAATCTGGATGAGTTTGTCAGCGTCAGGGTCGCAGGACTTATGGATAAAATTAGAGCGGGCAATCAAGAGGTCGATTTCACGGGCTTTACTCCGCAACAGTTACAAGATAAAGTAATCGTCATGATTGAGCAATTAGTAGCAGATCAGTATGCAACCCATGCACGGATTCTTCGACTGTTAAAGGAAGAAGGCCTTGTTTTTACTGATTTTGGCGAGCTTAATCCTGCGCAGAAGAAAGAAATGGAATCCTATTATCTTGAAAAGGTATTTCCAGTGCTAACTCCTCTAGCTATCGATAAAAGCCGCCCTTTTCCTCTGATTCGTTCGAAAAGTGTATATTTGGCCGTCGGTTTAAAGCCGCCTTCCGATGCATCAGGCAAGGAGGTTTATATTGCTTTGGTTGAAATTCCGTCCAATCTGCCTCGCTATATTAAAGTTCCGTCTCTATCGGATCATGATCATTGTCAGTTTATTTTGCTCGAGGATTTGATTAAGCAGCATATACACACTTTGTTTACTACGTACACGCCTGTAACTTTCCATACATTCCGTTTAACTCGAAATGCAGACCTTGATTTAAACGAGGAAGAAGCCGAAGATATCCTTGATGAAGTGGAAAAAGTATTGCGTGCAAGAAAATGGGGTACTCCGGTTCGTTTGGAAATAGAAAAGGGATTTGATCCATTTGCACTGGAATTGCTTGAAAAAGAACTGGAAATCGAAAGCCAATTCTTAATTACGAATGATGGACCCATTGACTTGAGCTACTTCATGTCATTCGCCAATTCGGTGGAGGGTTATGAGCACCTCAAGCATTCGAGATTTGATCCTCTATATCCGTGGGAGTTCACGGAGACGGACGATTTTTTTTCAGTGCTGCGAAAAAGAGATGTTCTCTTATTTCACCCGTATGAATCGTTTGACGTTGTTAACGATTTTGTCGAACATGCTGCTGCCGATCCATCCGTTATGGCTATTAAAATGACCTTGTATCGCGTAAACGGCAATTCACGGATTATCCGTTCTTTGAATCGAGCTGCCGAAGCAGGAAAACAGGTCACTGTAGTCGTCGAATTGAAAGCACGGTTCGATGAAGCCCGAAATATCGAATGGGCAAAAGAATTGGAAAAAGCAGGATGCCATGTTGTCTACGGCCTGTCTGGATTGAAAATTCATGCCAAAATGATTTTGGTTGTACGTAAGGAAGCGGATTCTCTTAGACGTTACATTCATGTCGCCACCGGAAATTACAATGAAGTATCGGCACAAATATTTACAGATATCGGACTATTCTCTTCCTATCCGGAGATCGGCGAAGATGTCTCCAATTTATTCAACAAGATTACGGGATTTTCCGCCCCAAGTCAGTGGCATTACCTCAGTGTAGCTCCGGCTCATCTGAAACAGCAATTGTTGGGCTGCATTCAGCGTGAAGTGGAAAATGCCTTGAGCGGAAAACCTGCAAGGATTATAGCCAAAATGAATTCGCTATCGAATAAACAGTTGGTCGACGAACTATACGCTGCATCCCAGGCAGGCGTCCGAATTGATCTGATCGTTCGTGGTATTTGCTGCTTGCGTCCAGGAGTTCCCGGACTGAGCGACAATATTACCGTACGCAGCATTGTCGGCCGATTTTTGGAACATTCCCGAATTTTTTATTTTGAGAATGCTGGCACGCCCCAATTGTGGCTATCCAGTGCGGACTGGATGACCAGAAATATGGACAAGCGGATTGAATTGATGTGTCCGCTATTGAATGAAGAACATCAATCTGTTGTCATGCAATATTTATTGCTGCTGCTAAGTGATAATATTAAAGCCCGACAGCTGCTTCCCGATGAACGATATGTCATGGCGCACAATGAACAGCCCCCCTGCTGTAGCCAGATAGAGGCCAAAAATCTAGTAGTAAAGAAAAACAATTCTTTGCCTATTCAAAACGACTGCATAACCCCGTTAGCAACCTCTGCATACACAAACGGGTCAGACCTGATTCACTGACTGTTATCATCTCCTGTTTGGTATTGCTTGATAAGACTTTGCAATTTATCCAAAAGATGTGGCGCCATATCCAAAATCTTGTCGTATACAGTAGGAGAGTTATCCAGGTAGATCGTTTGAACGCCCATTTTGCCGATAATTAAAATTGCGAGAGGTGTTACGGACACACCTCCGCCCATACCTCCGCCAAATGACGGCATCACCCATGCAGATTCCTGATTGTGCCTGTCCAAATCGCTTCCACCTGCCGCAAAGCCATAGCTTACTTTACAAACGGGTATGATAATGGTTCCGTCAGACATGGTAACCGGTTCTCCAATGGCCGTATTGACGTCCACCATGTCCTTTAAGTGATCTTTCGCCGTTTTTACAAAAGATTGTAATGGATGCTCTGACATTCCCATTTACCTCCCCACAATGGTTCTCCTATGTCATTGTAGTCAGGATTGGAAAAGAATAAACCGCATTGACTCTCTATACCATAGAGAGCCATGCACGTTCCTGTCTCCAATCTACTTGCACAGATGTTTCAAAAAAAGCACTAAGTGTTTCACTGCTTAGAATATCTGTTGTTTTACCTTTCGCAAAAACAGTGCCCCTGCGGATCAAAATCGTATGCGTGTACATCGGTAAAATTTCTTCGATATGATGTGTAACATACAATAAATTCGGCGAACCTGGCGATTCGGACAGCTGATGAATGCTGGTTAGCAACGATTCCCGGGAAAAGAAATCCAGACCGTTACATGCCTCGTCCAAAATCAGCAGCTTGGGCGAGGCCATTAGCGCGCGGGCAATAAGCACTTTTTGCTTTTCACCCTGTGAGCACCCTTGATACAAACGGTCCACGAGGTGAGCACAGCCTAGTTGGGTCATGAGGTGTACAGCCTGCTCATAATCCGTATCTGTTGTTTGGTCATACAGTCCAATAGAGGCAAACTTGCCGCTAATGACAACATCCTGAGTGCGCTGACTGCCATTGATTCTTTCCTGTAAAGAAGAGCTGACCCAGCCGATAGATTTGCGCAGCTCCCTCAGATCCACGTCCCCGAACGTATGCCCCAGCACACCAACACTGCCTGTAGTTGGCCATATGTAACCATTGATCATATTCAGCATCGTTGTTTTACCCGATCCATTCAATCCAAGTACAGCCCAGTGCTCCCCCTCGGCTACCTGCCAGTTGATCTGATCCAGTATGGTGCGATTGTCTCTTTTCCAGCTTACATTGTTAAGTTCAATGACACGGTTCATGATTGTTCCCCCTTCTATTGATCATATCATCTGATGTTTATTAACATAGTAAAACTATTATTTTTACTACGTTAATCTTCACTTTCGTATAAGAATAGCACAGGGTTGCAAGTTGTTCAAACGGAATCATAACCAATAACCCGCTTTCTGCTGTCCCATACACATGAGAGCAAAAAGCGGGCATTTTAGCTGTCCTATGATTTAAGATTTTGGAGCGATGAAGACCGATTTATGAGGCAGTTTTTTTGCTATTTCTCGAGGAAGACTCAAATTCGTTGCCAATACATCAACAGGATTTCCAGCTAGCCACTCACTCAGATCAATAGCTTCGTAATGACCACTGTTAAAACCAATCAAAATGCGGCAAACCTCTGATCCGATATTTTTGATATAATGCCCGGCTCCCATGGGTACATACCCTACATCTCCGGCTTCAAACTGCTCTGTCACTGCATTCCCTTCAGCAAGAAATACAGTCATTTCTGCATTACCGTCCAAATAGTATTGCCATTCGTCCGCATTCGGATGCCAGTGCATTTCTCGTAATCCGCCTGGTTCCAGCTCAATCACAGATCCTGCCATCGTCGAAGAAATCGGAAAATCTTCTACGGTAACGGTCCGCTGTGTCCCTCCACCCGCTGCTAATCTAGGCTGTTTGGCCATTAAAGGATATCGATGTTTAGTGATCAGATCGGAAGAAATGCGGGGATATGCATCATGAGATCCGTTAGAAGGTACAGGTCCTTTTACAAAATAGGCTTCCTTATCTGGCAAAAGAACCAGTTCGTCGGCTGCAAGCCCTAGATTCTGCATGACAACCTCCGCAGGCGTCTGAGCTAGAAAATCAGTTATACTGAACGTGTGGTCCTCCGAAAAATCTCCATTATCAAAAATCAGTATAAAATGACACTCTCCAGGATCAAGACCTTGAATGGAATGACCATAACCACGCGGAAAATACCATACATCACCGGGATTGAAAATATCGACATATGAAGAACCGTCCGGATGGATCACAGTTGTCCGACAGGAGCCGCTTATCACGTAGGCCCATTCAGCCGCATTCGCATGCCAGTGAAGCTCACGCATTCCGCCCGGCTCCAGACGCATGGAAACCCCTGCTATTCCTTCTGATACAGGAAAATCATGCACCGAAGCCCCACGTGTGATACCTCCCGGTCCGGTTCTGGGTTCCTTTTTCTCCAACGCATACTTAAATGATTTCATAGCTGATTCCTCCTTAAAATCATTTTATATGTCTATTTTTACTTATGAGAACACATCTATTATAAACCTTTAATGTAAATAAAATCAAATATGATCATTCTTTATCAACAGGATGCTCAATTTGATCCTTATACTCATCAAAATATATTTTTCCATTAGAACTGATTACGGCATAATTGATATTTTCAATAGAAAGCCCCTTCTTTTTGATCTGTGAGTGCAGCCACTCTCTTGTTATGTCATTCTCTTTCAAATTAGCTTCAATGATGTCTCCGTCCATAATCAATTCAATGGGAAAAGCCGGCTCAGACTGATTGTTCAAATGTAAATCCTTTCTGGTTGCAGGCTGACTCTCCGGCTTTGGCAATACGGAAATGCTTCCATTCAGTTCAAGTACGGCATACTGAACATCCTGAATATTAAAAATATTTTTTCCTCTTAGCTCCTGATTCAGGGTATCCAGTGTAAGCTTAAGTTTTCTCATATTACTCTCTAAAATTTTTCCTTCCTGAATTAACACGGTTGGCCTGCCCGAAAACCAATTTCGCAGTTTCCGGTTCTTCATGGAAAAAAACATCAGCAAATAAGCAATCCCAGTAAATGTAAGCAAAGATGTTACCAAGATCCTTATACTTATGGTGTTATTAAAGGCAAGATTCGAGGTAATAGCCCCCATTGTAATGGCAGCCACAAAATCATGGTAGGTCATTTGCGCAATAGTCGGTTTGCCCAATATACGTGCTATAAGCATCATTAAGGTAAATGCAGAAATTGATCTTAACATCGTTTCCCATAATTCCATATACCAAGACCTCGGTTCTGATTGTTTTTACGTAGTTTTTCCAACTTCACTTTTTTCATTACATACACTTCGAAAAGGCATGGTTTTGCCGGTCAGTCTAATAGGACAAATCAAAAGGATGAATCTATAAAGCATTCATCCTTTGATTTCTTGACTTATGCACTTTTTGCTTTTTTGGTAATCTTAACTTTAACGTTATTTTCATTTTTGGCCGGAACTGTCATTTTTCTTTTTTCCTTGGCCAACCGCCAATATTTTATTACTTTACGATACATCGACTTATCTTTTAGCTGATTAAAAATATACGGATCAGGCTTCGTATTCACCTCAAGAATCCATGGGGTAAAGCTCCGATCCAATCCGATATCTACCCCAATTTGCCGAAAATTCGGATATGTTTTTTGCAGTTGCGTAGCTATGGTAATGCCCAGCGTGTTCAGATTCTTAATCAGTTCGACCTGCTTGCTTGGGGATAAATGAGATTTCAGCAACTCCTCCACTGCCATCGGCTTGCCGCCGTTATGATAATTGGTTACGATTTTACGAGGATGACCGAGCCGGCCAATGATTCCGGTAGCTTCCCATATCCCTTTAGCATTGCGCTGCACCATGACCCGGATATCAGAATAACGCTTCTGTTGACGCAGCAAATGAACTCCCTTTTGAATGAGATAGCTTTGATCCCCCACTTGCTTCGACATACCCTTATACAGCGCCTCTACGTTTTTGAACTCCCAGCGCTTTTCCCCGTATTGATAGGCAAAACGTTGGTTTCCATCCTGCTCTACTCTCATTACACCTTTACCGAATGTACCTAAATCGGGTTTTACATAGACCATCTTGTACTTCTCCAGCATGGACGTCAAACTGGCTTTGTTATATTTTCGGGTCTCCGGAATAAAAGGCTTGATGCCTTGATGCCGAAGCAGCACTTGGGTTTTACGCCACTTGCTGCGAATAGCATGTGCTCGTGAAGTTTTCATTTCCCTTTCTCCTCTCTCTTTCAAGGCAGAACGCTCCTGTTATGAAGATCAATCCATCATATGATGCCAACTCCCCATCCGAAAGCTGCATTAGCCCGCCTGCTTAGAAATATTCAATTGACCTTGCCCGGTCGAAATTGCCTGTCCAGGCATACGATAATGTAAGATACGGGCACGTACATTTCCATGTATAGGGAGTGAATAACTTTGTCAGCGCAATCGGATGGGTCACAGAAGGGTTCTCTTACAATAGATGTTCTGATTCCTGCAATTGATAAAGATATGGGCACATTGCCTCTGGTGATTGACAGTCTGCGCCGTTACGTACAGCACCGAATCGGGACGATTTATATCGTTTCACCGAAAAGCGATCGCATTCGCCAGCTATGTGCAAGCAAGAAATGTATATTTGTAGATGAGAAGACGGTGCTGCCTATCACTAAAAAACACATTCGTTACGGTACAGCACGCTGGGACCGCTCAGGCTGGCTGTATCAGCAACTGCTCAAAATGAACGGTGATAAAATTGGCAAAGCGCCGTTCTTTCTCGTCATTGATGCGGATACGATTTTGATTCGTCCCCATGTGTTTCGAAAGGATGGCAAAACAATATTTTATTATCGGGGCTGGAGCCAGCCCGAGTATTTCCGCACCTACCGCAAGCTGATGGGCGTAAAAGCTCCTTCACCCAAGTCCTTCGTGACTCACTATATGCTGTTTGAGAAAGCACAGCTTACCCGGCTTAAGCAGGTCATAGAAACTCGCCTTGGAAAACCCTGGTACCATGCGATTATCCAAAGCATAAACCGGAAAAAGCAGTTTGGTTTCTCCGAATATGAGACATATGCCAACTATCTGTACAGCAAGCAGCCCGCCCGGATGATTTTACGCAAGTCCCTTAATAAAGCGCTTCATAGCCCGGCTTCTTCCCTCTCGCAAACACAATTAAATACCTTTGCTAAAAACCATCGTTCTTTATCCTTCCATCAACGCAAGGTATATCAGCGAGCTCCAATAGCCAAGCTCAAATCATTAGTAAAATCGTTTGACATCAAGAAAATTCCGTAAAATGATACGCTCCGACATGGAGCTGTATCGAAGGAGGGAGCGTCTGTGCAACTCGTATTGTTATGCGGTGGTGCTGGAAAACGGCTGTGGCCATTGTCCAACGATATCCGCTCAAAGCTGTTTCTCCGATTGTTGCCTGCCCCTGACGGGCAAATGGAATCCATGCTCAGTCGGGTGTACCGACAGCTTACTGCAGCCGGGCTGGATTCCTCTGCCCTGCTGCTGGCTCATCGGAGCCAGGTAAATTTAGCCTTGCGCCATACGGAAGGCCGTCTGCCCGTTCTCGGCGAGCCTGCCAAACGAGGAACTTTCACCGCTGCTGCATTCGCAGCTGCTTATTTCCACGCCAGAGGCGTGGGGCTGGACGAAATTGTTTGTATCGCTCCAGCGGATATGTTTGCGGGAGAGAATTTCTTCCACAGTGTAGCATCACTCTCCGATCTGTTGCTTGATAGTGAAGCCGATCTGGCCATGCTTGGGACAAGGCCCACTCATCCCTCCGACCAATACGGCTATATCGTTCCGGGCCAGCAAATGATAAGAAATGGGAAATCCTCCTATGCGTCAGTTGCCCGCTTCACAGAAAAGCCGGATTGCATAGGGGCGCAACAACTTATAAGCCGAGGGGCGCTCTGGAACTGTGGCATTTACGCCTTTAAGCTACGGTACATGCTGGCCTGCATGGAGCGTAGTGATTTGCCCCTGAACGATAAGGCATTAAGCTCGATGTATGATGGACTCCCTGTTCGCAGCTTTGACGAGGAGATTGCGGAACGTGCCGAACGCGCCGTCGTCCTGTCCTACGAGGGTGAATGGCGCGACATTGGCAGCTGGCAGGTATTAACGAACCAGCTCGCCAACCGAGTGATCGGGCGCGGACAGATCAGCGGTCCCGCTCATGGCACGCATATTGTCAATGAGCTGCCTTATCCGCTCCATGTTATTGGTGTGGAGAATATTATTGCTGCTGCCAGTCCAGACGGTATCCTCGTTGCCGCCAAAAGCCATGCCCACACGATCAAGGAACAGCTAGGGGCACTTCAGCTGCGCCCTATGCATGGTGAAACCTCCTGGGGCAGCTACCGGGTGCTGGACGCATTTGATCATCGAAGTTTGAACGATATTCTTACCATACGTTTGACGGTACTCCCAGATCATCGCTTGAACGGCCATTGTCACGGCAGTGGGCTAAAAGTGTGGACGATCGTTTCTGGCCTGGGGGAGGTCATGCTAAACGGAGAACGCTTTACGGCGATAAGTGGTACAGTCTTTCGTATTCCGGTAGATACGTATCACACGATCCGTGCCGATCTGGAGAAACCATTGGAGCTGATTGAGGTTCGTCTGGGAGAAAGCTTGGTGAGCTCCTTCTATAAACCCGAAGCCTGACCAGAAAAGTGGCCGCATAGAGAGGTCGCATAAGTTCCAAAAATCAATTTGTGCATGAGAATAACAAATAAAAAATCGCTCTTGAGTATGGGAGAGGAAAGCCCACTACTCTAGGAGCGATTTTTATTTTGTATTGTTACATTGTTTCCAACTGATACCTTATACATACCTTCTTGGGCAGACTCAAGCCTGTTTCAACGGTGACTGCACGTGCCGCCTAAGATACGGGCTACCGCCGTACGGGAGGAACCTTGAAGCTCATGCAACCGGATATTGAAATGCCGGACTAGACTATCCCTGGCTTGTCTTCTGTCCTTGCTGACGAATAATTTGACGGTAAAGTTTCAAATAACTATCGGTCATCTGTTTGTTGGTAAATCTTTGGGTGACATACTTGCGCAGCTGAGCGGGTGACGGGTAGTTTTTTTGCTGCGCCTTTCGCACCATTTGGTCAACTGATTGGCAAATCAGCTGTGGGAAGCCTGATAGCACCTCGGGAACAGAGCCATTTTTTAAAGCCAGAACCGGTGTTCCACAAGCCATCGCCTCTACCATCACAAGTCCAAAAGGCTCTTCCCACAGTATCGGGAACAACACACATTCCGCATGCTTGAGCAATTGCTGCTTCTGTTGGCCTCCTACTGCTCCCACATAGCTAATTTTGGGATTGCGCTGAATTCGCTTTTGAATCTCCTGGCGAAAAAATACAGGTGCCCTGACCGGACCCGCTATAAGCAGTCTTTTTCCTGTTCGTTCTGCCACCTGAATGGCTTGCAATACGCCTTTATTTCGAATAATCCTGCCCATGTACAGCAAATAGTCGTGCTTCTCGCTACTGAACTCGTATTCATGTGTGTTGATCCCATTATAGACATAAAATCCTTTGCCCCCACCCATAAGCTGGCGCGCCCGTTTACTCACAAATACCGGATTTTTACCGTATCTCTTCACTGGAATATGAACTGTGCATAGCGACGGACAAGGCAACTTCTTGTTCCTCAGAGCGGAACGAAAGGTATGATCATGAATGATTTGTGTACCGGGAGGCATGTGCTGAAGGACGTACTGGTGGATCTGATCGTGCTTCATACCCTTGGGATAGGTAATCAGTCTCGCACTGCTTTTGCTCCCACGGGCGGCAAACAAAGATACATGATGTCCTCGTCTTACCAGTTCCTCCGTCAATTCATATACGACCTTTTCCGTTCCACCCTTGATGGAGGGGACCGGCTGTGCATTGGGATAGTTGGAAATCACCTGAACAATGTTTAGACGTTGACCATTGGGCATTTTAATCTGTTTTGAAGTCATATAAATCCTCCTTCCTGACCGGAAAAGCAGTGTGAGCTTTACGATATGAACGGGAACCTAGGCTTGTTCCCGTACAAGTTATTAACTCTAGTATATAGCTATGTATATTTTGCGTGATTGCTTGTGCGAATCTTCTGCAAGTCGCTTTTTGTCATACGGACCCAGTGATAAGGGGGAAATGCACGTTCTGTCAATCAAAATATCAGGTGAAAATTCTCATCGTTTTCTAATAAATGAGGGAAAAGCGTTGAGGTAACAGGATTGTAACCTTAAGTGGTAAATTCCGGATATTTTATTTGTGTTATTGTCATATCAGGACATCACGACAAGATACAAAATACGAAATAACGGAGGTATCTTATATGAAACACACTTCAAAAAAATTATGGATGGGCATTTGCTTTACGATGACTTTGGCATTGGGCGCAGGAAGCTTTGTAGTTGGACCTGACACCACTCATGCCGCTTCGGTAGATACAGCTGATCAGATCATTTCTACAGGATCCCAATTTATGGGTGTACCCTATCAGTTTGGAGCACAGGCAGGCGACACTAGCTCTTTTGATTGCTCTTCATTTACTCAATATGTATTTGGACAAAATGGTATCAAGCTTCCACGTTCGTCAAAACAGCAATCGACTGTCGGCACGTTTGTACCACGTAGTCAGCTGCAAAAAGGCGATCTGGTCTTTTTCTACTCTCCTATTCACCATGTAGCTATTTATATGGGGGATGGCAAGATTTTACACACATTTGGTAAAGGCGGCGTAACGATTACGAACCTTAATTCCGGATGGTGGAGTTCTCACTACACTACAGCACGTCGTGTCCTGTAGGACAGGCATAGATAAGATTCCATTCCTCTATGGCCACTTATAAGTATCAACACAAAGGGCTGTTCCGCGAGTAGATATGTCTACCGGAGGGACAGCCCTTCCTGATGTCTTCGAGGCAACGTGACGGTCACCTGTGTTCCTTCTCCTTCTACGCTTTCCATACATATCGTACCTTGGTGGGCGTCTGTAATAGCCTTGGCAATGGGTAGCCCAAGCCCGGTTCCTCCGGTTTTACGATGCCTGGAGCTATCTACACGATAAAATCGTTCAAAGACTCGCTTGATCTCACCCTCTGGTATCCCGATTCCATAATCTTTGACCCGGATATGCACATCCTTTTCATCTGAAGACAGCAGGATATCAATTGAATCTGAGCTGTATTTTAAAGCATTATCGAGCAAGATAAGCAGGAGCTGTTTTATTTTTGCAAGGTTGGCATCAAGCCAGATTTCTTTTTCATCTGTAAAAATAGTCATTTGACGATCATGTACAAGCTTGAGATGTGCTACTACCTGCTCACAGCAACCGATCAATTCTATTCGCTCATACGGCTCCGGGTCTTCCTGCTGTGAGGAAGCCAAAGTCAGCAATTGCTGCGTCATCGTTCGCATCCGCTGAGTTTCTTCATAGATGGATTCAATGGATTCCTTATAAATTTCCTCGTCACGCGTACCCCACCGTCGCAGCATGTTAGCATAGCCCTCAATGATCATTAATGTCGTATTCAGCTCATGCGAAGCATCTGAGACGAATTGTTGCTGGCTGTGAAAGCTCTCCTCCAACCTGTCCACCATTTGATTAAAGGTTGCGGTCATTTGGGACAATTCATCTTGATTGTGAGTGCGAGCAGGGATTTTTTTGAATTTAAGACTTCTTTCAATTTCCTGCATGGTCTGAATACTGCTCGAAATCGGTAGCAATATGGCATTCGCTAAAATCGTGCTGCCTACAAGACTAAGCAGCATGGCTCCTGTAGTCGAGGTGACCAGGATCGTATTTAAAATATCGAGATTGTTTTCGAGTGCATTCCATTTTTCCACAATCTCCAGCGTCCCCTCCTGATTTCCCTCTGGAGAAAGCACTGGAAGATGAATGACCAGGATTTTATGGCCCTGTACATCTGTTAGCTGTGAACTTTGAGAAGTGTTAAAACGTATATCACCCAGCTTGAAGCGGGACTGACGACTGATTTCATACAGAAGGCGGGATTGCTGATCAAAAACCCTCAGGATTGTATCTCCCGAAAGCTCATCCTTTAACTCGGGCCCCCATGCATTTTTTAAAATCATCTTGGAACCGGTTTCCGAAATGATTTCAGTCCATTTATTTTGCAACACTTCTCTTTCATTGCGAGTGGCGATTTTGACAAACAACAGATGCACGGTCACATCTACAAACAGGAGAATGGTCATTACTAGAATCGAGCTGAGCAGGGTAATTTTGGTCCGCAGCTTCAATGGTCTTCCTCCCTGATGCAATATCCTACGCCACGCACGGTTTTAATCAGCTTTTTCTTATAGCCATGATCCACTTTTTTACGAACATATCGGATATACACATCGACTACATTCGTGTCCCCCACAAAATCAAACCCCCATACGTCCTGAATCAATTGATCCCGCTGCAATACTTGATTTTTGTGTTCCATGAGGTAATGAAGCAGATCAAATTCTTTGGGCGTCAGTTCGATTCGCTTCCATTCCCGCACCACAGCGCGTGTCTTGGGTTCCAGCATCAGGCTATCGACCTGAAGAACCGCCGGCTTCTCGTCTTCTTGTACAGAGGTTGTTTTGGATTCCGGTTGATGCCTCATACTGGCCCGCATCCGCGCTAATAACTCCTCGATTTCAAAAGGCTTCGTAATGTAATCATTCGCCCCTCCATCCAGACCGGAGACTTTATCAGTAGTTGTGTTACGTGCAGTGACCATAATTACGGGTGTATGATTGTCCACTTTTCGAAACTGCCTCAGTACCTCAACCCCGTTCATCTCCGGCAACATCACATCCAAAATGATGATATCCCATGTGTGTGCCAACGCTTTTTCCAATCCTTCTTTGCCCGTCTGGGCGATTTCAACTGCATATCCTTCGTGAGATAATTCCAATTGGAGTAGTCTGGATATCTTCTCTTCGTCATCAATGATCAGCACCGATTTTTTCACGACAAAACCACCTATTTTCTATAGAAAAACTAAATGAGTATTGGAATAGCCATTGAATTTTTATTTGATTTTAAGCTTTAATTGGTTGGGAAGCTCTATAATATAATTTTGTAATTCATTTTTTGATGTTAAGGAGTAATTTATTCATGCTAATTAATGTAGATTATGCTTTATTTCACTGGATCAATGAACTGGCTAATCACCTCTCCATTTTAAATGGAATCATGCGCTTCTTGGCTCAATATGCACCCTATTTGTTTGGGTTGGCTTTGCTGGTTTACTGGTTCTCCTTTAAAATGCCACATCGGATGATGGTTATAGAAGCTGTTGTTACGGCTGGTGTTGGCTTTGCTATCAGTTGGGGCCTAGGACATTTGTTTTACAGAGATCGGCCTTTCGTCGGTCATGATGTCATTCAGCTAATCCACCATGATGCCAACGCTTCATTTCCGAGTAATCATGCGCTTGGAGCCATTGCTGTGGCTACAGTTTTTTGGCTTCATCGTCAAAAATATCGCGTGCTTTGGGTTATCCTGGCTGTGCTCATTGCCGTATCCCGAGTCTGGACCGGTGTTCATTATCCTTCGGATATTTTGGCAGGTGCGGTCATTGGAGCAGGCTGCGCTGTCGGCATTCATACCTTCATACGAAATCGGAAGCTTCCTGGTATTTTCATACAGGCCGCTATTATATTTTATGAACGTTGGGAGCAAAAACTGGGGCTCAAGCCTGCCGTACAGGCCAGAACTCATATTACCGCCCCCACTTCCTCTGCCCAAATGAAAAGCAGACGCTAATGCGTCTGCTTTTTTATAATTCATGGCCTGCGTCACTAACTACGCTGTCGATTTAGAGCGAAGTGACGGCTTTCGTTCTTCATATCGCTGATAAAACCAAACACAGGCCGCCATCCAGCAACCACTCATAAAATAGCCGCCCAGAACATCGCTTGGATAATGCACGCCCAAATAAATACGGCTTGTCCCGATCGCTATAATCAGCAGGCTGCTGAGCACGATCAGCAGAATACGGCCTAGCCTGAAAGGAACATGCTTCCACACTAAAAAGGTCAGCGCCGCATACATACTGAAGGCAGTCATGGAATGTCCGCTTGGAAAGCTGTATCCATTCGCTTCAATAATGCGATTAATTTCCGGACGCGCACGGTGAAAAAGCAACTTTAATACCGTATTCAGCAACACCGTACCCAGCACAGCAATTGCTAAAAACAGCAGCTCTCTACGGTGTCCCAATACTCTGTACAGCACAAACATAGAGATTAAAATAATGATCACAACCGGAATCCCGCTGCCGATCAGGGTGAAAAATTTCATTATACGAGTCATTGCTGGTGACTCCAGCTGTTGAATATCCGTAATAATCTTGTAGTCAAAATGCCGCACCTGATGGTCGCTGACCCATAATGCGATTAAAGTAAAACCGAGCGCACATACTATACATGTGAGTAGGGCCAAGGAGATGGGCAGCTTAGTTGATGATTGTTTCATATCTTGTTGGTCCTCCGTGATGTCGTTTCGTGTTTTTACTGTACACACCTTTCTTTCATAATTTCACCCAAAGAATCAACTTTTATCGTAAAGCATGCTCAGCTTTTTTGCAAAAGAACGCGGAGTCAGTCTGTGATATGAAATCAATTCGCCTTTATAGATCACATGGAACACACCATAAGGTGTCGGGGACAATTCCATCAGCTGTGGTCGATCGTGTATATACATAATTTCAGGCTGTATGCCCACACTCTCTGCCGCTTCAATCACATTTTGCGCGGCAATCTCCAAATAGGGGCATTGATGAGTACGCAAGATCGTCAAGCCTTCACTAAAGCGCTCCAGCCGCTGCGTCCAGTTATTTGGAAAATAAGGATCAGAATGGTCACTATTAAGCTTATAAACATACAACTGAAAAGAATAAGGCCCATCCTCCACGTGCTGAAACCCGTTTTTTAGAAAAATGTCGGGGCCTGGCGCCCACGATGTATCGGTGTTGGTAATGACAGCGACTCCTTTTTTGCCCAATCTGACAGCGTCCTCAATACAACGCTGAATAAGTTGGGAGCCCAGCCCCAAGCCAGTTATCCCCATCCATAAGCAATGAATTACAAGATATCCATCCGCATGAACGGCTCTCCAGGCCTGTTCACCCCGTGCGTACTCTATAAATCCGGCTGGTTTGTTGTCTTTTCTTATCTGTATATAAGTCAAACCTTGGGAAAATTCATTTTCTGTCCAATTCAGCTTTTGCACATACCCCGGTGCTTTTTGCATGCTTCTCATGCAATAGCAGCCATCTTCTCTGATTTGATTTTCGTACCATCCAATGGACTTGGTTGAATTGTTCATATCGCCTCTCCCAACATTAAGAATTAGCTTATCCAATAAGGATTTCATAATGACTAAAATAGCGCAAGTTCATTGTGCACAATAAGCATAGAACTTTGAACCGATCTCGCAAAAAGAAGCAACAAAAAAATACCACTCAAGCCCTATAACGGCTCGAATGGCATCCTGTCATTACACATGACATACTAGAAACGAAATTATAATATTGAGTCTTCTTTTTAGGTCGGTGTAACTTCTCCAAGCTTGGCCTTACTCTCTGCTTCCTCGGTTGGATAACGTTTACGGAACCATAGCGACTGAAGCAGCAAGAAGGTGCCGCTTACTGTCCAGTATAATGGCATGGCTGCAGGGGCACTAAAGGAAAAGACCGCCATCATGATGGGGGAAAGGTATCCCATAATGGCAAACTGCTTGCGCTGCTCTGCCGTCATTTGAGACTGAGAAAGCTTGGCCTGTGCCAAGTAAACAATTGCGACGATAATTGACAAAATCCAGTCCGGCTGTCCGAGCCGAAACCAAAGGAAGGAATGAGATGCCAGCTCCGGGGTTAACCGGATGGCAGTGTACATGCCACTCAATATCGGGAGCTGAATGAGAATAGGCAAACAGCCGATATTGAGTGGATTGAATTGATGCTCTTTGTAAAGCGACATCATTTCCTGCTGCATACTCTGCTGGCTGGCAGCATCCTTCTTATTTTCGTACTTCTTCTTAATTCGGTCCAGGTCGGGCTGCATGGCGCTCATCTTGCGCTTCATTCCCTGCTGGGCACGTGCTTGACGCATCATTAGCGGCAGTAACGCCAGACGGACAACTAACGTCAGTGTCATGATCGCCAGGCCAAAGCTTCCGCCAAACCATTGCGCCAATTGCTGGATGAGCCAAGAAAGCGGGAACACCACATAATGATTAAAAAATCCGGGTGTCTGTGCATTTATCTCTCCAGTACTCGCACCGCAGCCAGACAGCAGCATGATCACCGCCAACGCTACCATTATTCCTAATATCCGTTCTTTTTTACCCCAAAAGGTGAATCCCTTGAAACGTTTCATATGTTCCTCCTCGTTGATTGGCTGTACTATCGTTCAACGAGGGGAGACAATCTGATGTGTCTTCATCCGGCGCTTCCTTGCGCCGGATATGGCGTGCCAGTCGGACAGGCATGTCCTGTCCACGAGCAGATATCGGCATCAGCGAAGAAGCATGCGACCGAACGGCCCCGCCTTCTACCCAGCATTCGGGCACATTGCCGTGCAAATGAGTAAGATACGCATAGGTTACGGTACACAGCAAGCCAATTGTAAATAAATAGGGGAGCAGGTCCTGAAGCTCAAACAAGGGATTCACCTCCTTCGGTTTATTGCTACGATTATAGCACGAAACCGGGTCAACAACTAATCTTTAAATAGAGATACAGGTTGGTTCACAAGCAGCTGATTTCAGTGTTTGGGCTCAAGAAAAGTAAAAAACAAATACAGCATGAAACTTTTGGCTTTATTTACAGTCTAATCAAAAGGGAATTTCATGTAAAACCATACTCCCCTACTAACTCCTAAAGGAGCAGACACGTATGAGAAAAACGATACATAGCTCATTGTTAACAGGATTGGCGGTAACCAGCATTGGGCTGCCCCTGATCTTTGGTGGATTTGCTGAAAAAGCAAGTGCCGAGCAATCTGCCGTCTCAATGAGCAACTTAGCTTATAGCAGCTCAATCCAAGCACCTGTGATCAAGCCTTCCTGGTCATTTCCCGTTATCCCAATCGATAGAAATCAGTATTCAGAGCAGGCGGTTGCAGTCGCGGAAAACGGTAAGGTGTTCGCAATTGATTCTAACCACAGACTGGTTGCTCTAGAGGGCAGCTCGGGCCGGAAATTGTGGCAATATGGTGATCAGCTTACCCCTGTTTTGATTCATAGCAATGGCACCATCTACGGAATGACACAGAACGGCTCCATCTATGCCGTTACAGAATCAGGCAAGAAAGTATGGACCACTTCGTTAGGATTTACGAAGGCAGGTAATATTTATCGAATCGGCTCTACAGTATACATTACACAGTCGGAGCAAACGGCTGCTGTCGATGCTGCCAGCGGCAAACTCAAATGGAAAATCAGTGAGGATAAGGACTCATACCATGGTCTGAACGACCTAATGGAGACTGATGGTGTCCTTATCCGCAATTATAACGTACAGGGCAGCCTGACCTTTGAACAGATCAATGCCTATGACGCTAAAACCGGCAAAAAGCTTTGGGAAAGCTTCAGAAATTCCTTTCCACTGGCCGTTAAAGACGGGGTGGTCTACTCTCTTGCCAATACGTTTATGATGGATGATGATCCGGTAAATCGAAAAGTTACGATATCACAGTACGACCTCAAGACAGGTGAATCCAAAGGAGATCGTCAGTACCGATGGACCGAAGCTGAAAATAAAGATGGCACTTTCCAATCTGGAGGCATATATGGTTCTGCTTTTTTGTACGGTAAAGACCTTTATGTCTTTCAGGGAAAGGCGCTGGCTTCCTATGACTTCTGGAACTACAAGCCAGACAGCAAGCCTGCTCGCAAGTGGTCGCAAGAAGGCTATGATCAGCTTATCCCTTTATATTCCATTCATGAAGGCCGCATCTTCTATCAAGATTTTAGTCAAGGCGGACTGACTGCCATGAAGCTGGCCTCCGGGCAATTCATCCATTACGGTGGTGATAATCCGATCATTCAAGCTGACGTGTTTGGCAAAGGTGTGTACGTCGGGCAATCAGATGGCGTATTTCACGGCTATGACCTGATGACCTTGAAGCCCGTGTTTACTGTCAACACAGGCTCACGCTCCTTCGGTCCAACGCTCAAATCCGGCGGGATGATATTTATTCAAAGCGGCAACCGTCTGCTTGCCGTCAAGCTCCCTGCTTCTCTAAAATAAGCCCACAGATTCCAGAAGAATCTCGCTGGAACGGCAAAAGCTTAACGAATAGCCAGCATGCGATTCAGCGCCAGTACAGCCTCCTGTCTGACCTGCTCATCCACACGGATCACACCCACAGGCTCTCCCTGATCCATTTGCTCCAATGCCCATAGCAGATGTGGAAGATCGATCCGATTCATGGTCAGGCAAGGACACATATCGGGATTGAGCGATTCGATCTGCTGTTCAGGGTACTGCTGCTTGATTCGTTGCACGAGATTCATCTCTGTGCCAACGGCCCATCGGGTCCCCGGTTCTGCCGCACGGATTGTATCGATAATGAATTTGGTGGAGCCTGCGCAATCTGCGAGCTGTACGACCTCATAAGAGCATTCGGGGTGAACGATGACCCGGATGCTCTTGTCACGCTCGCGGACGCTGCGAATATGATCTACTGTAAATTTTTCATGCACAGAGCAATGCCCTTTCCATAAAATAATTTTCACAGTCGCCGGGTCGCTTTCAGTCTCCAGTTGATCAGTCATCGGATTCCATACGGCCATTTCATCTAGCGGAATTCCAAGATCGTAGGCTGTATTGCGACCCAAATGCTGATCGGGTAAAAACAAAATACGTTCCTTTTGCTTCAGCGCCCATTCCAGCACCTGCTTGGCATTGGAAGAGGTCACGGTAGCCCCGCCATGCTGTCCTACAAAGGCTTTGATCTCCGCTGTAGAATTCACATAGGTTAACGGAATAATCGTGTCTCCAACAAGCTCCTGTAAATGCTTCCAGGCCCGTTCGGTTTGCTCCATATTGGCCATATCTGCCATCGAACAGCCTGCGCGCATATCCGGCAGTATGACCGTTTGCCGGTCGGCAGTCAGCATATCCGCCGTTTCCGCCATAAAATGAACTCCGCAAAACACAATAAATTCCGCTTCCTGATTTTGTGCAGCCATTTGGGCAAGCTGTAAAGAATCCCCTGTTATATCAGCAAACTGAATCACTTCATCCTTCTGATAGTGATGGCCCGGAATGAGCAGCTTTGAACCCCATTTTTGTTTCAGCTCGGCAACGCGACGCTCCATGTCTGCAACTGTCAGTGTCTTATAGCTCCCCGGCATCAGCCCTCGATTTCCTTGTAAAACATCAAGTATAGACATTCCAATCCCTCCATTATCTCTGCGGTCGTCTGTCTTTTGCTTTTATTAACAGACAGCCGATGTGCTATCACGTATATTTACAAGTGTCTTGACACTTATATTTACACATGCCTACAATAATCTCAAGGATTTTTGTGATGGAATTATTTTTAAACAGGGAGGATTGGCTGTGATTTATCTGGACTATGCCGCTTCCACACCCATGTGTGACGAAGCTTTGAATATGTATAACGCATTAAATAAGGAAATGTTCGGAAATGCCAGCAGCCTTCATGATGCGGGCGGCCAGGCAGCTTATGCGCTGGATTACAGCAGACAACGGATAGCGAATATGATTGGCGGGCAAAAGGAAGGCGTTTATTTTACAACAGGAGGAACGGAATCCAATATGTTGCTTGTCCAGTCGATCCTGAACGGATTGCCGCAGCACAAAAAGCATTGGATTATGAGCGCACTGGAGCATCAGTCTATGTACAATCTGGCCACTTTGCTGGAGCGGCAGGGCTATGAGTTGACAATTGTACAACCGGACAAGGACGGACGAATAACCGGCGAAGCTCTCTTGCCTCACCTCAGAGAAAATACCGGACTCGTATCTGTACAACACGCCAATTCGGAAACTGGGCTGATTCAGGATCTTGCTGCCTTGTCTCCCCTACTGCGAGATCGTGGTATTTTGCTGCACAGTGATGCGGTACAGACCTTTGGGAATATTCCTGTGGATGTAACTGCCATGGGAATAGATGCCCTCTCCGTATCAAGCCATAAGGTGTATGGGCCCAAAGGTGTCGGTGCTGCATATCTCAAGCCGGGGACCCCATGGCGTCCGGTGTACCCTGATACACTGCATGAAAACGGATTTCGCCCCGGAACGGTTAATGTTCCCGGTATCGCTGCATTTGTCGCAGCAGCAGAATGGATGACTGAACAAATGGAGCTGCATCAGCAGCGGTATGCTATGTTAAGGCAATATTTTATGACCCAAGTTCAAAATAAATCCATTCCGTTGCGTTGGGTCGTACAGGAAAGCGGCACAGAAGCAGTGCTCGGTCATATCGTGGGATGTTTTTTTCACGGTTACGAGGGACAATATGTTATGCTGGAATGTAACCGAGGCGGTGTCTGCATATCTACCGGCAGCGCATGTGCCGCCGGACATCACGAACCTTCGCCTGCCTTACAAGCACTTGGAGCCTCTGACCGTGAAGCTTTACAATTTATCCGTATTTCTTTCGGAAGGACGACTACAATCGAGGATCTGAATGTATTGGTAGATATTTTGGCAGATTTGGCGCATCGACAAGAAAGGAGCTTATCCCATTGACAGAATCTTCAAAATGGTCAGGAACGGATCGCCGCAAGCAGCTGCTGCTGTGGCTCAAAAATGAATCTCCGCTGACCGGGAACGAGCTGGCACGAAGAGCCTCCGTCTCCAGACAAGTAATTGTACAGGATATTTCCCTGTTAAAAGCAAGCCAAGAGCCTATCCTGGCTACGAGCCAAGGATACATTTACATGGAGCCTGCGGGGCAAGCTGCTCCCATAGCCTCACGTATTATCGTGTGCAATCACCGACCTGAACAGACAGAAGAGGAATTAAAGCTAATTGTGGATTATGGTGTAAGTGTGCAGGATGTTATTGTGGAGCATCCGGTATATGGCGATCTGACTGCTCCGATACGAGTCGGAAATCGCAAGGAAGTGGAGGATTTTATGCGCAAAATCAACTCCACTCAAGCCACATATTTGTCCCAGCTGACCGGAGGCATCCACCTTCATACCCTGCACGCCTCGGATGAGGCTAAAATTAATGATGCCTGTGCTGCATTGGAGCAAGCCGGCTTTTTGATGACGGACTAGCATATCGTTATAGCAGTCATAGTGAATAGGCTGAAATGGGAGCCTTGATCACTGTTTAAAATCTGCGGTTTGCCGCGCTCTAACACGGCTTCGACGACAACAAGATTTTCGCAACAGTCAAGTATAGTATTTAAAACACAGCTCATCCTACGGGGTGGGCTGTTTATTTTATATTGTTTCCCTACGGTTGATTATTTCTCGAAAAGTAAACCAGGAGTCGATTGGAAGTTTACTTTATAAACCGTATAGTAATAAGCGGAGGTGACGTTGATGAAAGAAATCAATCTGGCATCGATCATTGTGGCCAAACGCAAGGGAAAAGGAATCACGCAGGATGAGCTTGCGGCATATATCGGTGTTTCCAAAGCGTCTGTTTCCAAGTGGGAAACGGGGCAAAGCTATCCCGACATCACATTTCTCCCACAGCTTGCCGCCTATTTTAACATCAGCATAGACGAACTGATGGGCTATTCCCCGCAAATGGAACGGACCGACATCACAAAACTATACACCCGGTTGGCCTCCGATTTCGCTACCCTGCCTTTTGAAGATGTAATCGCGGAGTGCGCTGCCATCATTAAAAAATATTACGCCTGTTTTCCACTCCTTTTGCAAATAGTCAGGCTGTACACAAATCACTTCATGCTGGCGGGAACGCAGGAACAAAAAGAGGCGCTCCTGAACGAAACCGTGACGGTATGTGAGCGGATTCAGGCAGAAAGCGACGATGTTCAACTTTCCAAAGAAGCGGTTTTATATCAGGCGATTTGCTGTCTGACGCTTAATAAACCACGGCGGGTTTTGGATTTACTTGGGGAAGGAATCCGACCTATGATGCCGGAGGGTGTGTTAATTTCACAGGCTTATAAGGTTATGGGTAACTTTGGCAAAGCCAAAGAAACCTTGCAGATTGATCTGTATCAGTATACGATGGCGACTTTTCAAGGGCTGCTGAAAGTTCTGCAAACGAATATGGACAACCTCGAAAAAGCGGAAGAAGCCTTTCTGAGAGCGACAGATATCGCACGAAATTTTAATATGAAGCGGCTAAACCCAAACAATGTCATCCTGCTTTACGCACAAGGTGCTCATATGTATTGCGCGAACAATTTTCCTGAAAAAGCAATTGAACTGCTTGGAAAATATGTGGATACCTGCGTGGAAGGATTCTTCCCCTTCGAGCTTCATGGAGATTCCTTCTTTGATCAGATTGAACCGTGGCTGAATGATTGCGTCGTAGTCGCGCCCCGCAGCGAGCAGGTAATTAAGGAAAGCATGATGCGGGATGGACTGATGAATCCAGCGTTCGATTCGTTGCGAGATGACCCTAGATATCAGCGAGTCGTTCATAAAATGGAAAAATTTATAGAAGGAAATAGACTATGAAAAAAAACACGCATGTAATAGCACCATCACTTATCTAGTCGGAGGTTATAGACATGAACGAAAAAATAATCATTGGCAGGGGAATGAAATACCCTTTGAATGGGATATTGTCGTTGCCGGATCATTGTACTTCAATGGTCCCGGCTGTGGTACTGGTGCATGGCTCAGGCCCTGCGGATATGGATGAAAGTATCGGCGCTAATAAGCCGTTCCGCGATATTGCAGAAGCACTGTCTGCCAAAGGAATCGCTGTGCTTCGCTATGACAAGCGTACAAAGATTTACGGGAAGCAGATGCTGAAAGAAAACCCCGGCGATGTTACTGTGGAAAGCGAAACAATAGAAGACGCCATCCTTGCCGCCAAACTGCTTAAAAATGACGGCAGAATTGACTCCGACAAGGTGTACATTTTAGGTCACAGCCTCGGCGGTATGCTCGCGCCACGTATTGACGCGGAGGGCGGTGATTTCACAGGTATAATCATATGTGCAGGCTCGCCGCGTATTTTGAGCGATATTTTGATGAGCCAAAATGATGATATGCTCAGTCAACTGCCTAAATTTCTACAAAAAATAGCGAATAGGCAAATCGCGGGTCTCAAAGCCAAATTCGACGCCATCTCCGGTATGAATGAGGAAAAAGCAAAACAGACAAAGATTTTTGGTAAAACCTACGCATGGTATTTTAAGGAGATGGCCGAACATCCCGTTACCCATTATCTGAGCAGAACAGAAAAACCCCTGCTGATATTGCAGGGAGACAAGGATTTTCAGGTCTCCACGGAAAAGGATTTCGCACTCTATCAGCAAATCTGCATCGGGAAGCCCAATGTCCGTTTCAAGCTCTATCCCGGATTGAACCACCTGTTTATGAAGTCGGTTTATGGCAGGGTCAAGGACTTCAAAAAAGAGTACAAAATCCCACAAAAGGTGTCTACTGAAGTTTTGGAGGATATTGCGGAGTGGATATTGGCCTAAAGCAACATGAAAGTGGCCCTCCTACAAACAAAAAATCGCTAGGGGCAATTAGCTATACGGTAAATCGATCAACGAAAAGGTTGTTCACTTTGCCGATCTTGGGGCCGCCCTTATTAAAGCCCGAAGTGAAGGTACTGATCCGTTTGTTGCGCTTGATGCCGTTATACCGTGGGATCAGATCGTCGCCTCCGTGGAAGAAGCTAAAAGGCTGGCACGGCCCGTAGATTACGACTATTTGGACTTGCTGGAAAAGAAATTCTATGCAACTCCGGAAATACACGCCAACGCTGTTGATAGGCATGTGGCGGTATCCCATTTTGAATAAAGGTTTATCATTTCAATGAGCCTTATTTCGCAAACGCTCCCGTTTTCAGCTTCCATCAATATTTTTCTAAAATAGAAGTTAATAGTTTTCCATCGATATTACCACCGGACAAAACAAGAGCAATGTTTTGTCCGCCAATTTTTTCTCGGTGCTCCATAACGGCAGCAACAGATGCACAGCCTCCAGCTTCAACAATATATTTCTCTTCTTTCGCTATAAAGCTTACTGCTTTTGCAATGGCTTCTTCTGTTACAACAAGGAATTCATCAACATAGTCTTTCGCCATTTCATAGCTTAGTTTGCCGACACCGCCAACTAGAGCATCACACAATGATTCTTCGCTTGGATATTCTTCATAGAAGGTCTTGTGCTTATAAGAGTCTACCATAGCAGGACATGCTTCAGTCTGCACGCCGATAATACGGATATCTGGCTTTATTGCTTTTGCAGCAACTGCAATACCTGTGATAAGTCCTCCTCCGCCAATTGGGACTACTATCGTATCAATATCCCGATTTTGCTCAAGGATTTCAATGGCAATTGTTCCTTGACCAGCATATATTTTAGGATCACTATAATATGCATCAATGAAAGTTAGACCATTTTTCTTTACATATGCCATCCCCAGTAAGTGTGCTTCATCATAGTTTTTACCCATCAGCATTACATCCGCCCCAAAGTATTTTATCTTATCCATTTTACTTTGGGGCGTGTTTTCAGGGACAATGATTTTTGTATTCTTTATGCCAAGAATCGAAGCTGCATAACTAACGGAACTCCCATGATTTCCTGAAGAAATGGTTCCAATTCCACGTTCTTTTTCTTCTTCCGTTAAAGTCATCATTTTATTTAACGCACCGCGAATTTTAAAACTCTTTGCCTTTTGAAAAGATTCAAGTTTAAAGAAATATTTCTTATTTTCATCTCCTAAATAATAAGATTCTTCTAGTGGTGTTTTTCGTACATCATTTTTGATACGTTCATATGCGTCTTTTACTTCCTGATAATTTAAACTCATTTTTCCATTTCTCCTTTTAAATATTAGCTTTAATGCCAAGTCCGTTTTTTTCTGCATGCTTTAGTGCGATTTCAGCTGTAGCAATATCCAAAAGTGCCATACCAGTAGCATCAAATATTGTAATTTGATCTTCGTTTGTCCTTCCTTTAACTTTGTCCAATATTAAGTCGCCTATTTCACCAATGATATCTTTTTCACTTATAATACCTTGTTTAAGAGGGATTTCTATTTCGCCCACATGCTTGCAATGCTCCATGTCGTCTACAAATATTAAAGCTGATGACATGATGCCTGAGTCTATTTCTTGTTTTCCTTCCATATCTGCTCCTATACAAGAAATATGAGTCCCTTTTTGAATCCACTCTTTTTTTATGATTGGTTTTCTCGATGGTGTTACAGTTATGATAATTTGACTATCAGTTACTGCTTTTTCCAAGTCTTTTACAGCTTCAAATGTGATATCTTCAGTACTTATTCCAAATTCATTTTGAAGCTCATTACGAATACCATCGACAAAACTTTTTGCTCCTTCTGATTTTTGTGCAGCTACTCGTACTTTCTTTATATTTGGCAATGCAGTCAATGTTGCAGCAATTTGGAAAACTGCTTGATTTCCAGCACCCACAATCAATAAGTTTTCTGAAGTTTTTCTGGCCAAATATTTTGCCCCTAATGCACCTGCTGCCCCAGTTCTCATTCCTGTGATATAAGAAGCATCCGTCATTCCAATTGGCACTCCAGTGTCAGCATCAAACACAGCAATCATCCCAATTAAAGTTGGAATGTCTTTTTCTACATTGCTTCCAAACCAAGTTACTGTTTTGTGACCAAAAAGCTTCCTACTTTTTAAATAGCCGGATTTAATATCCAAATCGGCTTTTCCTGGATTAAATTCATAAAACACCGTAGGCCATACTTCTGTCATTCCTTCACTCTTTGATTTATACACGGCCTCAACTACCTCAATTACTTGCTGCATGTTTATAAATTGCGATATATCTTCCTTACTTAAAACTCGAATCTCAAACATATCGTTGACCTCCTTTAACAAGTATGAATTTGCATTTATCCCTAAAAAAACAATAAAGCACTGAATCTCACCCCTCCTAAAAAGGCCCTAACGGAGTGAAATTCAGTGCTTTTTATCGTTTTTACCCGGGGATAAAAACAAGCATCATATTATTTGATTTTTAATTACACGACGATATTAACATAATTTTATTAGAAAAAGCAATGCAATTCCCGAATACTACTTTTTTGGTTTTAATGGCTAACGCCGTGAAATCAACGAAGGACTCAATACAGCTACGCTGGTACTACCCCAAATAAAAAAATCCCGGCCCCCTTATAAAGGGAATCGGGAATGAACTATGTGAGCTTAATTTCGAGCAACTCATATTTAATTACAGCCATGGGTGCATCTACCTCAATAATGCTTCCCACTTCTTTTCCCAGAAGCGCCTTACCTAAAGGACTCTCATACGAAATTTTATTTTCCTGAACATCTGCCTCGGCGGGACTTACAATTTTGTACTCCACCTTTTCCGAAAATTCAATATCATTGAGAATGACGGTTGAACCTATACTAACCGTTCTAAGGTCCAAATTGCTTTCATCCACAAGCCGGGCTTTGGTCAACATTTTTTCCAATACCATAATTCGTGTCTCCATGAAGGCTTGATCGTCTTTGGCTGAATGATATTCACTATTTTCCTTCAGGTCTCCGTAGCTGATTGCCAGCTTGAGACGCTCGGCCAGTTCCTTGCGTTTTACGGTCTTCAGTTCCTTGAGCTCTTCCTCCAGCTTGGCTAAGCCCTCTTTGGTTAACAACACTTCTTCATTTGACATTTTTTATCCACAACTCCTATTTCGTTTGCTTTATTGTAGTTTACTCTATATTGAACGAACATGCGAAAATAATTTACATTGCAATAAGAGTCCGGAAATACTCGCTTTAGGGTTATTCTCACAGTAACCAATGCTTTCTTTTCGCATACTATAAGATTATATCGCAGTTGATGAGCACGTGCAGTGCCACTGTCCTTGTCCCAAACTTTCTTCATACCAGGCAAGAACAGTTGATGGCGGGAGGAAGATTCAATGGCTTCCTTAGGTAAGAACGGAAATGGAAATCGCAAATCCAAATCATCCCCTAACTCTAACGGACAAAAAAAAAGCGGATTAAACACCAACTCGGCTATCTTCTCTGCTCTGCATGGAAAAAATGTGGAGGTCGTAGTAGCGGCCCTGTTGTTAACAGGAAAGCTGCACGTCGATTCCGTTACTTTATACAGACAAGCAACTCTGCTTGTAGGATTAACGGGAAAATTCAAAACACTGGCATCGAACTCTACCAATGTCGACAACATGGTGAAATTTTTAAATGACAACGGGAATATGACGCTGGATCAAGTCATACAAGCTTTTCAACAGAAAATGGATAAGTAACACACCGATGATGAAAGGGGTTATTTGCGGTGAGTGAGCTTACGGCAAACGAGTTTGACGGGGAGCATTTTGCAGAGTTTATCATTCTCACCATTCTGATTGTTTTATTTTTCTTCGGCTCTACCGATATAGATACGCTCTCGACTCAGCCAACATCATCTTCATCCTCCTCCTAAATGGGCAGGTTCCCGTTCCAGCGGGACTTTTTTTATTAAATACCGATATTCGGGATGTGAAGCGATACGTTAAACGAAAGAGCGACAGCCTGAATAAGTAAAGAAGAGCATCTATCAGGCTCCGCAAAGCCAATAGATGCTCTTGTTATTTAACGGTCTTTCACTTTTATAGTAATCGTTTTGCTCGAAACTTTTCCTGAGTCATTGACCAGCTCAGCCCGATACTCATAGGTGCCCGCCTTTCGACCTTGAATGTTTGTAGTTGCACTTTGAGCCTGGGGAGTTTTGCTCGCCAGCGCTTGCGTGTCGATCAGCTCACCATTTTCATACAAATTATATGTTGTCGCATTGGTGCCCCACCACATATTCATGGAAACCGTGTAGTTGCCGTCACCGTCCCAATTGTCATGAGACAGCACCGGCATGCCAGGCAAAGCATCGGTTACTTTAACGACTAACGGATCACTGGTCGTTTTACCGGCAGCATTGATCAGCTCGGCCGTGTATGTGTAGGTACCATTTGCTTTCCCCGTTACTGGAATGATGGCATGCTGTGCTCCAGGGGAAGCGGCTTGCAAAGCCTGAGTCCCGATCAGCTCGCCGTTTTCATACAGCTTGAGCTCATCACCGTTCGTGCCCCACCACAGGTTCATGATGATATGATAATTGCCACCCTTCAGCCCGTTGTCATGCCCGTTATCATCGGATAGTACAGGTTTGCCCGGCACTTCGCCAGTATTGGCTTTGCCGACAGTAACCGTTACAGGATTGGATACAACGGTTTTGCCTTCCAGAGTGACGCTGGCTGTAATTTCGGCGCTTCCCTCTTTTACTGCCTGGAGCTTGCCATACGTGTCCAGCGTAACGGACTCATGACTGCTGGTGTACTGTACAGAAGCATTACTTAAATCAGCTTCACTGCCATCCGTTAGTGTACCGCTGAGGTCCGTAGTTGCGGTTTCCCCTACGTTGAGATTTTGGTGGTCCAGCGTAAGCTGTACTTCTTGCAGCTCTGCCCCTGCTTGAACTGAAAAATCATCCAGCCCGCGCGGCTTTAACTGGTAATTCCCTTTAAAAATCGCTGATATCCCTGTTACTTTTGCTTCCTGTCCTTCCTGATATGGAAAGGATGCCCGGGTTACACCTGTACGTGCATCCACGCGAACATGATGACTTGTCTCCCCAGTTACCGCATCGAATTCAAAGGAACCGGCCGGAGTCGCGTCGATGATATTGCGAATTGTGGCAGAAGGAAGCTCAACCAGTTGCCCTTGATTGGCATCGCTTAGTTCCGTGACTGGCATGGCTGCCGGAAGCTGCCCTGCTCCCGTTTTTTCAATAGCCACCGGATCGGTCAGCTCCAGTTCACTGTTGTATAGCGCAAGGCCTGCTGTAATCTTTATCTGATCGCCCTGCTGGAAGCCGCTTTGATTTTGGTATACATAAATTCCTCCACTTTCGTCCTGCATATAAAAGGCTTGACCGCCAAAGGCGCCTGGCTGTGTCGTCACGATTCCCTCTAAGGTCACAACTTTGCCAGCTGGGAGGCTCCGTGCTTCGGCAATGCTAATGCGTGCCGGAACGGCATTTCCGTCCTCAGGCAGCGGCTGGGCCGGGACATCGGCCAACTCAACCGATTGGGTCAGCAGGTTGCTGCCGTTTTGTCTCAATCGAAGATTGGCCGCACCGCTGGTTCCTGGCTTGATTCGTACGGTCAGGTCTTTGTAGGCATGCCCCTTGCTGTCAGATTCCAGACTAAATGCTCCACTATAGCCATACGAGGTCGGCCAAGTGCCATCCGGGTTTTGAATCTGGGCTACCTGGCTGCCGCCTGCTACATAAATGCCTGTGCTGAATCCGCTAACCGTGGTATTGGGAGCCAACTGGTCAGCAACAATTCGAATTTGAAAAGGCTGTGCATTCGGCAGTTGTTCCTGACGAACGATGCTGTACGCAGGTTGTGCACTGGCAGACGGTCCACCGTAAGAGCCAGGCTTAAAGGTCTTCTGATCCCACCACTTGTAGCCTGCTGCGGGAGCAGACCAAGGCTCGGCTTGCGGTTCGGTCGAAGCCTGCGGCTCTTCAAAAGACAGCAGCGCCGTCGGCTGGTCAAGCTGCATGCTTTTTACATCCGTCAGGCTGGTATAGTTCTCCTTCTTGGACAACCAGTCAATCAGGTTAACCAGCAGCACGGCGTCATCCTGCTCCTTGAAGCCATCATACGTCGTCTTCTTGGTTCCTGTCTCTTCGCGCAAATATTTTGGAGTTGCATCTTCGACAGGAGACGAATCCCCGATGAATGCTGCTTTGCCCAGCCCTAGTTTTGATACGGCTACATAGGGGCCCTCCGCTATGCCGCCTCCATTATAGACCCCCTGATCGACCGCACTGGCCCAAGCTTGATTCGTTTCAGGCAGGTATACGATACCCTTGGCTTTGGTCGGGTCCATGATCGCCAGCGTGGACCCGGCATGCATCGCGACATTGCTCACCCCTGCTGTAATGCCAAACGCCTGCGCCGGCTCCACAATCTGATTAGCGGTAATATCGCCCAATGCATTGTAGCGGAAACGCACACCAAACTGGCTGCCCAGCCAATCCGAGCTGACTACCCCCTGCATCGCTGCCGAGTTTCTTTCTTCCTCACTCATCCCTTTTGCCGGGTCTTCCCAAGCACCGCGACGGTAGCCGTTTATACTTTCCGAGCCGTCCCAGCGGTTTTTATTGCGGTCCGCATTATAATGATCTCCAATGAAGAAAATGCTGTTGCCTGCTTTGACATACTGCTCCATTGCAGCCTGTTCGCTTTGTTTAAAAGGAATATTCGGCTCTGCCGTCACAAATACATCATAATTTTTCAGATCATCGTAAGTAATCGGCGTAGCTTTGCGAAGCTCTTGCACATCATAGCCACGGTTCGCTAGGGCCTGTCCGAAGTCGGAAAACCCTCCGTCAATGACCCAGTCTGCAGCGCCGGACGTCTGTCCGTGTGTATTATCGAACAGCACTTTTTTGCCAGCATTCTCATTTACTACCTTGGCGGCGATAAAAGGGGCCGGATCAGCCGGGCCTTCGGCCGATGCCGGTTGTATGCTGCTCGTAGCACCAGCGTACAACGACAAAGTGAACACCATTGCAGTAGCGTATTTGATGCTGCGGGATGCAAAAAGACGAATGATTCCCATTCTATTCCTCCTGTTGGTTAGTATTTGGTTCCAGCTAAGGGGAACCAAATACAAATTCTAGCGTCCATTTATGTTCGGACATGCAATGTTTTGTAAACGTTTAGGAAGAATAGATCTGACAGATTATAAATTAACGAATGCCGGACATATCATCGACCATTGGCTTTGAAGAGTCATGGGCCATATTTTGCTCCATGCTTCGGGCTATGCTTTGTATTACGGTACGGATACGTTTTGCATTTTCCTCGACAAAACCAGGTTCCAGCAGTTCATAATGACTACCGATCAAGCTATGCTCTTCATAGCTTCCTTGTGTAGTGTCTTTCCATAAGAGTCGATTATCTCCTGTCCCCTTCACCGTTTCCGATCCAACAGCAACAAAACCGTGAATATTGGCCTGAATGGTCTCTGTGTTCACAAGCTGGTTGCCATACACCGCGTAGGCGATCATTTTACGCTGGTACGTGTCATTCAACAGCTCACGGTAGGACTCGGGAACCTGTTCCAGCATGGCGTGAATTTCGTGCTCTGTTTCTTTGGCTGTGAAGGGCAGGGCTTCCGTCCTTCTGACCGAATCAAGCATAAAAATGTCGGATACAGCATGACCTTGACGCTCCAGCGTGCAGGCAGTCTTATGCGCCAGATTACCACCTATGGAATAGCCCAGCAGCACATACGGACCTTGCGCTTGCGTGCTAACGATCAAATCAACATACCGTGCCAGCATTTCCTGCTCATCCGCAGCATCATCTACGAATTCCAATCCATACACGACTGCATCCTGATCCAGTTGTTTCGCAAGCTCCGCGAACGACAGCCCATATCCAAGCATGGGCGGAAAGCAGAAGATGGAGACAGGACCGTGTTCATTCAACCGAATGATTGGACTATCCGCCTTGTATTCCAGATCGGATTTCAATAATGCGAGCGCCTGCTCTTCTATGGTCGGAAACTCCAGCACACTGCGAATTGGAAGCTCGATGTCTGTGGCAAGGTGAACTTTGCGCACCAACTCCAGCACTTTCAAGGAATGTCCCCCCAATGTGAAAAAGTCATCGTGGATACCCACTTGCGGGATTTCGAGCACTTCCTGCCAAATGGCTGCCAGCAACTGCTCCACTTCGGTTCGCGGTGCGGCATATTCTGTACCCGTGTGCAACGCTTTGTCCGGTGCAGGTAACGCTTTGCGGTCGATTTTGCCGTTGGCCGTCAGAGGAATACGATCCAATTGTACAAAGGCGGATGGAATCATATAGCCTGGCAGGGTGGCCAACAATGCACTTCGAATCTCACGGACAGTCAGCTGTTTATCGGCAGTGAAGTAAGCACATAATTGCTGCTGGCCTGCACCATCCTGCACAGCGATAACAACGCTATCCCGTACGGACGGCACACTTGTCAGCCGCTCCTCCACCTCGCCCAGTTCGATCCGGTAGCCCCGGATTTTCACCTGATGGTCGATCCGACCCAGATATTCGATGTTGCCGTCCGGCATCCATCTCGCCAAATCGCCTGTACGGTACATCCGCTCATAGCCTGCTTTGCCATCGGCAAATGGATCGGCGACGAATTTCTCCGCCGTTAATTCCGGACGGTTCAGATACCCACGGGCTACGCCTACACCGCTGATGCACAGTTCGCCCGCAACCCCGATCGGTTGCAATTGCTCCGTGCCTTCCTTCACGATGTACAGACAGATGTTCTGAATCGGTTTTCCGATCGGAATCACCGTATATTCCTCCGTCGGCTCGCAATCGAAGTACGAGACGTCCACCGTCGCTTCCGTCGGGCCATACAGGTTGATCAGCTTCGCTCCAGCCAGGCTTGACACAAGCCGCTGGAACCGCGCCACATGCTGCGGCGGCAACGCTTCGCCGCTGGCAAATACATGGCGCAGCGTACCCAGCTTCGTCTGCATCACTTCCCGTGGCTGCTGCTCCACATATTCCAGGAACGCATGTAGCATCGCTGGCACGAAGTGCATCGTGGTGACTCCGTCGCGGGCAATCGTATCGACGATGTCCTCTGGATTCTTTTCCCCGCCAACCGACAACAGACTCACCTTCGAACCGACCATCGACCACCAGAACAGCTCCCACACCGACACATCAAACGTGAAGGCGGTCTTTTGCAGGATCGTATCCTCTGCGCCCAGGCCATAACGATCATGCATCCACAAAATCCGGTTCAGGACCGAATGATGCTCCACCATGACGCCCTTTGGTTTTCCGGTCGAACCGGAGGTGTAGATGATATAGGCAATATGTCGCGGTCCGCTCAGTGGCTCCAGATTCGAGCTGTCTTCGTGGTACATCTCCTTGCCATCCTGCTCCGGGCGATCCAGATTCAGCACCAGCACCTTGCCGTCGAAGCTCAAGGACGCTTGCTCGGCCACACGCGCTTGCGTCAGCACCAGCTTCGCTCCCGAGTCCTCCAGCATAAAGCGGATGCGATCTGCCGGATAGTCTGGATCGATCGGCACGTAGGCTCCGCCTGCCTTGAGGATCGCGTAGATACCTACGATCATCTCCAGTGAGCGCTGCACCAGAATGCCTACCGGCTGATCCGGTTCGACGCCTTCCGCGCGCAAGGTACGTGCGAGACGATTGGCTCGCTCATTCAGTTCACGGTAGGTTAAAGATTGACGACCCCAAACTACGGCAATATGATCCGGCGTGCGTTCGGCCTGGTCTTCAAACAGCTTTTGGATCGTCTGATGGTGTGGATATACAGAGGCAGTATCATTAAATTCTCCCGTAATCTGTTGTTTCTCCGCCGCTGTAACCAGTTCCAGCTCTTCCACGCAAACATTCGGGTTAAGCAAAATTTGCTCCAGCAAACGTACAAAATGTCCATACAGACGCTCAATGTCTGCTTGATCATAGCAGAGCGCGTTATACATAAAACGAATCTTGATGTCTTCTCCCGGCATAACGACGACGCCCAGATCGTAATTGGTCTGCTCTGTAGCCACCACGTTGGAAATCGTGAATGTACCCTGCCCGTCATTTCCCAGCTCCTCGACCTGCTCATCCACCGGATAATTTTCAAACACCATAATATGGTTAATTAAATCCTGTTTCTGGTCGGTCAATGCCTGAATTTCAAACAGTGGATACGTATCATACGCATGAGAAGCCAGCGCCTGCTCCTGCATGTTCTTCATGATTTCTGCAAATGATTGCCCTGGCTCGGTACGAACGCGAACGGGAATCGTATTAATGAACAAGCCGATGATGTTCTCGACCCCGATAATATCCGATGGACGGCCTGAGACGACACTGCCAAATACGACATCATTGTGGTTGTTATATTTTTGCAGCACAATCCCCCATGCAGTTTGTAATAACGTATTCATGGTCACCTGATACCGCTTAGCCGTCTCCTCCACGCGGAGAGTCAGCTCATGCTCCAAATCCGTCACCCAATCGCTGGCTGTGTAGCCTTCACTCTTACGACCGGTTTTTACAGCAGGTAGCGCTGTTTGCTGCTCATACCCGGATAAATAGCTTCTCCAGTAGTCGGCTGACGTCTCGCGATCCTGTGCTTCCAGCCATTCAATAAAGCTGCTGTACGGCACTGCCGGTGCCAGCTCTGGCACTCTACCCTCCTGAAGTGCTGCATAGCTCTCAAACACTTCTTTATTCACAAGCGACAGACACCAGCCATCCATCACGATATGATGGAAACTCCACACAAAATGGTAATGGTCTTCCCCGGTGCGCAAAACCGCTACACGCAGCAGAACATCCCGGCGCAGATCAAAGCCCCGTGCTTTATCTTCCAGCTTGAAGCTCTTCAGCCAGGTGTCCCTTGTTTCCACATCCAGCTCGCGCAAATCTTCGTAATAAAAGCCACAGTCCCGGCTTCGATACACCACCTGCAACGGCTCCGTATCCCGGCCAAAATAAAAATGTGTACGCAGCGCCTCATGCCGTCGAACCAGCATATTCAGGCTGTCTGCAAAAGCCTGAATGTCCAGTTGATCTTGCATATCATAAGAAAGCTGCTCAAAATACGCGTCATTGGCGGCTGCTTGACTATCGAGCTGGCTGTGAAACAGCATCCCTTTTTGCATCGGGGTCAGTGTATATATATTGTCGACCTTACCCGCAGTACCCATTTCAGATAACAGGCTGTCCAAGCTCTCTACACTCATTCCTTTATAGGAAATATCACTTGGAGTCAGCTCCGGGTGTTCTTTATTGATGCAATGCGTCAAAATTTCGCGCAGACTCGCTTCCAGTAATTCCGCCAAACGCTCTATCGTCTCCGATCGATAGCTAGTACGACTATAGCTAATCGTCATCCCCAACTGGCCTCCCGAAATGATGCCGCCAAAATCCAGCGTATACGTCCGTGCCATGGTCAGGCTAAGTGGCATACCCCCACTGAAAGGGGATGATTGCAAGTCATTTCCCTTCATGTCCTGATCGAATTGTCCCAAATAGTTAAAGCTGATTTCGGGATCTGCTGTAAAAATGGCCGGAGATGCCGCCTGTCCCTGGCGATCGGCTAAGTATTTCAGTACGCCGCAGCCGATTCCTTTTTGCGGGATGCCGCGCAATCCTTCCTTCACATGCTTAATTCGCTGCGAAAGAGACAACTCTTCTGCCATATCAAGCAAAACGGGATATTGGCTTGTAAACCACCCTACCGTCCGGGTAATGTCCACCTCTGGTAAAATCGCTTCCCGTCCATGCCCTTCCAGATGAATCAGGAAACGCTCATTTCCGCACCACGCTTGCAATGCCATCCCTACAGCAGTCAGCAGCAGGTCGTTAACCTCTGTACTGTAGGCGCGGTTTGCCTGTTTGAGCAGTTGCTCTGTCTCTTCATTGGTCCATACAGCGGTCACCGACTCGCTATCGCCAATGAGCAGCTTTTCGTGCTCGTTATACCCGTAATCCTGCGGTAAAGGAGCCAGTTCCACTTGCGCAAGCTCCTCCCAATACGCGCGCTCATGTTCAATGGCTGGACTGTTGGCATAAGCGTGCAGCTGCTCGGCCCACGTTTGGAACGAATCCGTTTTATGAGGCAGCTGAATCACCTGTTCACCCTTGGAGGCTTGCTCATAAGCAGTCGCCAAATCCTCGAACAGAATGCGCCACGATACCCCGTCCACCACCAAATGGTGAATCACGACCAGCAGATGATCTCCATCCGGGCAACGGAACAGCCCCAGCCTCATGAGCGGGCCTTCACCCAAAGAAATGCCGGATTGAATTTCATTGCATTTCGTGTCAATCATCTTCGCCAAGTCCTTCTCGCTTGCAGGGAAGTCCCTATAATCAAAACTCTCCAGATGGTACGATTCGCCTTCCTCCACACTGCGGTTCCATGCGATATGCCCGTTCTCCCCCGAATTTTCCCCTGAACGAAAAACCATACGCAATGCATCATGATGAGTGGTAATTTGCTCCAGCGCTTGACGGAGTGCCTGTTCATCATAGCCTTCCTGCCGGTAAAGCATGACAGATTGGTTAAAATAGTGCGGCTCCGCCGTAGGCTGTTCAAAAAACCAGCGCTGAATCGGGGTAAGCAAAACATGCCCTGTAATTTCTCCCTGCTCCGCCATTCGGTTAACAGGCTGAATATAGGTGCTTAGTCCGGCAATTGTCGGGTACTTGAACAAGTCCTTCATTTCCAGCTTGTATCCCGCCTGAAACAAACGCGACGATACTTGGATGGCCTTGATGGAGTCGCCACCCAAATGGAAAAAGTTATCCTGTATCCCAACCTTCTGAATACCCAGAATGGCCCCCCAGGCCGCAGCCAGCGCCTGCTGAACATCCGTCTCGGGTGCCACATAATTCACGCCTGTGTCGACATTATGCTCAGGTGCAGGCAGTGCTCTGCGGTCTACTTTGCCATTCAGTGTCAAAGGCAGTCTGGAGAGCCGCACAAAGTAGGAAGGCACCATATAGCCCGGCAGATCCTGCGATAAAACGTTACGTAAATCGCTGGCGCTCAATTCGCTGTCTGTTACAAAATATGCACACAGCTGTTTTTGCCCGTTATTATCCTGCCGCACTATAACAACCGATTCCTTCACGCCTGCAATCGTGGACAATCGGGTTTCAATTTCACCCAGTTCGATGCGGTAACCGCGAATTTTGACCTGCTCATCAATTCTTCCCTTGTACTCCAATACGCCATCAGCACGCCAACGCACCAAATCTCCTGTACGATAGCAATATTCTCCGGGCCGGAATGGACTTTCAATAAACTTTTCCGCTGTGAGCTCGGGCCGATTCAGATACCCCCGCGCCACGCCGTCACCACCCACGAGCAGCTCGCCCCATGCCCCGATAGGCTGCAGCTTTAACGAACGATTGACCACATACGTGGTCGAATGATCAATCGGACGCCCAATGGGAACAGCTTGGGTTTGCAGTTCTGTAATGTCATAAGTGGTGGAAAAAGTCGTGTTCTCCGTCGGCCCATAAACATTGGCCAAACGAAGGTGCGGATGCTCCTTCAGCACACGGTTAGCGTGTGGTACAGACAACACATCACCACCCACGAGCAGTTCTCTCAGGGACGCAAACAAGCCAATGTCTTGCTGTGAATGCTGATTGAATAAAGCCGTGGTCATGAACATGGTATTAATGCGGTACTCGTCAATCGCCTGTTTGAGCTTGGCGGTGTCCAAAATCGTGTCATGACTCACCAGATACAGATGGCCACCGTTCAGCAGTGTTCCCCAGATTTCGAACGTGGAGGCATCGAACACAACTGCACCTATTTGCAGCATACGCGTATTTTCGTCAAGTGAGGCATAGCTATTGTTTTTCACCAAACGCACGACATTGCGGTGATTGATCATAACACCCTTCGGCTTTCCTGTCGTACCAGAGGTGTATATGACATGCGCGAGATCTGAAGCAGATCCACGAGTTGGAATAGCAGCTGATTTATCCGTATGCGTATTAAGTTCAGGTTCGCTGCTCCATCTTGGATCATCACTCAAAGCGATAACCGGAATGCCTGGTTCAAAAGGAACCTGCTCACGTCGTTGTGCCAGTAACAGCTGGGCGCCGGAATCCTCCAGCAAATAACGGATGCGCTCCTCAGGATAATCGGCATCAATCGGAACGTAGGCTCCTCCAGCCTTCAAAATCGCCAGCATACCGACGATCAGTTCAATGGAGCGCTCAGCCATAATCCCTACCCGCTGTATCTCTGGCTCGGAGCCGCGCCGTATCCCTTGGGAAGCGAGTATGTGTGCCAGACGGTTGGAACGTTCATTCAGCTCGCGGTAGGAAAGCTGTGTGTCTGCAAAGGTGATGGCCAGCCGATCCGGTGATTGTGCTGCCTGTTCCTCGAACAGCACAGACAGCACTTGATCCCGTGGATACGGATAGCCTGCTGCTGTATTGTTGAATTGTTGCACAAGCTGCTCTTTTTCTTGGGCCGAAACCATTTCAATAGCCGCAAGAACGGTATCCGGCTGTTCTATAACCGCATTGATAAGCTGCTGCAAATGTACAGCCAGTCGTTCGATGGTTTCCCGTTTGAACAGCCGGGTTCCGTATTGAAAAGCGCAGGCAATTTGCTGCCCATCCTCCAGCGCGAACAGACTCAAATCAAATTTGGCCGTTGTTTGTTCACTCGGATAGGGTGCCAATTGCAGCCCTGCCAGCTGCTGCTCTTTTTGCTCCAGATTTTGCAGAGCAAACATGGTATCAAATAACGGATTACGGCTTAAATCTCGATCCACGCCCAGCTTGTCCACCAGCTCTTCAAACGGATAATCCTGATGCTCAAAAGCCTTTAGCGCGTTATCCTTGACCTCCAGGACGTAATCGCGGAATGTTTTCCCGCCTTCCGGGTAATTACGGATTGCCAATGTATTTACAAACATCCCGATCAGATTGCCCAGATCAGCATGGGGACGCCCCGCAATCGGCGAACCGACAATAATATCCTCCTGCCCGCTATAGCGGCTAAGCAAAGCCGTATAGGCAGCCAACAGCACCATGTATAATGTCGATTCCGTCTGTACCGCTATGCTTTTTAAGCCTTCGCTTTGTCGTTGGTCAAGCGTAAATTCCAGCAAATCTCCTTCAAAGCTTCTCACCGCAGGGCGTGGATAATCAGTCGGTAGATCAAGCACAGGCAGCTCTCCCGCGAAGGTATTGAGCCAGTACTTTTCCTGTTCCCGGTAGCGTTCACTTTGCTGCTGTTTCTGTTGCCAAGCGGCGTAGTCTTTATACTGAATGCGCAGCGATGGCAGCGTGTCTCCTGCATATAAACGAATGAAGTCCTGAATCAGTACATTTATAGAGGTGCCGTCCGAAATGATGTGATGCATATCCAGCAGCAAAATATGATGCTCTGGGTCTGTTTCAATCAAACCAACTCGGAATAACGGAGCCTGTCCAAGATCGAACGGCTGGACAAAGTTGCGTACCAGCTCATCCGCCTCCTTTGTGGCAGCTCCGTGAGCATAAGTCAACTCCATGCGAAAAGGAACCTTGTCATGTACTCGCTGGACAGGTTCACCGTTCATGGTTTCAAAGCTTGTGCGCAATGTTTCATGGCGGTCAATAAGCTGACGGAACGCGTTGTCCAGTGCCTTATGATCGAGTGAACCTGTCAATGTCAGGGCGCCGGGTATGTTATAGCTAATTCCCGCTCCATCAAGCTGATTGAGGATGTACATCCGTTTTTGTGCCGAAGATACTGCATAAAATGGCTTATTCTCCGAAACAGGGATGGATTCATAGGTGGTTTGCTCCAGTGCTTCAATAACCTGCGCGAGCTGTTCGATGGTTGGGTGCTGGAACAGATCCTTTAGCTGTACATTTTTATGCAATTCCTTATGGATGAGCGATATGACATGTGTCGCCCGCAGAGAGTGTCCTCCCGCTTCAAAAAAGTTATCCTTAATCCCAATGCGATCTAGCTCCAGCACATCTTTCCAGATGCTCGCCAGTTGTACTTGCAATTGATTTTGAGGAGGCACATATTCTGCGCCTGAGCTTATGCTTCCCTCCGGCTGCGGCAACGCCCGACGATCCACCTTGCCATTCGGCGTCAGCGGCAATTGCTCCAGCTGCACGAAATACGACGGCACCATGTAGCCTGGCAGTCCCTGGCTCAAAGCGCTGCGCAGCTCACTTGCCGCTACATCTGCATGGGTCACCACGTAAGCGCAGAGTTGCTTTTGCCCCTGCTCGTCGTCCCGTGCGATGGCAACAGCCTCACGCACCGCTTCCAGCTTCAGCAGCTGGGCTTCCACCTCGCCCAGTTCGATCCGGTAGCCCCGGATTTTCACCTGGGCGTCAATCCGTCCTTTGTATTCCAGCGTTCCGTCCGCATTCCAGCGCACCAGGTCGCCTGTGCGATAGCAACGTTCTCCGCTGCGGAACGGACTATCGATGAACTTTTCAGCCGTCAGGTCAGGACGGTTGCGGTAGCCCCGTGCCACCCCGTCGCCGCCCACGATCAGCTCTCCCCATGCCCCGACGGGCTGCAGCTGCATCGAACGGTCCACGACATACGCCGTCGAGTTATGGATCGGGCTGCCAATCGGCACCGATGCGGATTGCACGCCGCTAATCGCATGCGTGGTGGAAAAGGTCGTATTTTCGGTCGGCCCATAGCCGTTAATAATCCGCAGATTCGGATGAACTTCCAGCACGCGGTTAATGTGCGGGACGGACAGCACATCCCCGCCAACCAGCAGCTCCCGTATCCCCTCGAACAGCTCCAGATCCTGCTGGGACAGCTGGTTAAAGAGCGGCGCGGTCAGCCACATCGTGGTAATGCCATGGCTGTGGACAGCTTCCTTGAGCTTCGGCGCGTCCAAAATAATATCCTGGCTCACCAGCACTAGCTGTCCACCGTTCAATAGCGCCCCCCAAATTTCGAAGGTGGACGCGTCAAAGACAACAGCCCCGGTCTGCAAAATACGGGTATCGGCATCCAGTTGCGCATAGTTTGTGTTTTTCACCAAACGTACGACATTGCGGTGCTCCACCATAACCCCTTTGGGTTGGCCTGTAGTCCCTGAGGTGTACATGATGTAGGCCAAGCGGTCAGCTGCGGTCGCCTTTGGTTGTCCTCCAGCTGTATAAGCCTGCTGTATTTGTTTTGCTTGTTCTGATTGCGTAGCTACTGGTTGTATGGTTGGTTGATTGGCTTCTGGTTGTGTGGTTGTAGAAGCAAGCTCGGGACTCGCAGAAATGGAATAGAGCGGATTTAAGCAATCCACGTATCCTATGTTAGCCATGTCAGTATACGTCTCGTGTTCATTTGGCAAAACGGGATTGCGACGATCAGCATCATCCATTCCATAGATTGCAGAATCACTCAGGTCGACCACACTCCCTGCAAAATCAACGGGCCGATGCTCCATTCGCTGTACCAGCAGTATGTTTGCACCGGAATCCTCCAGCAAAAAGCGTACGCGCTCATCCGGGTAATCGGAGTCAATCGGCACATACGCTCCGCCTGCTTTGAGAATCGCGAGCATACCGACGATCATTTCAATCGAGCGTTCAGCCACAATGCCGACCGTCTGCTCGGTACTGATTCCCAACTTACGCAATGTATGAGCCAGACGGCTCGTTTTTTCGTTCAATTCTCCATAGGTCAGCCTGTCCTGTCCGCACACCACTGCCACCTGGTTTGGTGTCTGCATCGCCTGTTCCTCAAACAACGCATGAATGGACGCATGACGCGGATAATCCGCAGCCGTATCGTTGAAGGTATAAGCCAGTTTCTCCACTTCTTCCTCTGACAGCACCTGAGCTGCGGAAATCGCCAGCTCTGGCTGATGCAGAACAATGGTGTACAACCGTAACAGCTGCTCAACAAAGCGTTTAATCGTCGCCTCGTTGTAACGGTCGCTACTGTACTTCACGTTCAGGGAAACCGCTGTATTTTCCCATTGAAATTGAAAATCCAGTTCAGACTGTACATGATTCAGAAAATCAGAAATATGGATATTTTGCAGGGACACCGTGGTGTGAATAAAAGGCTTCCCATCCTCGTTACGTGGAATTTCAAGCAACTCCGAATAATTCCAAAAAGGAATATTTTGATGCTCAATAGCTTCGCCGACAGAGGTTTTGATTTGAGACAGCAAAGCTTTGAAGGTTGTCGTGGAATCCAGCGTGTTTTTCAGTAAAAGCAGATGATTGATCGGCTTTGCAGCATCGTTGCCAGACTTGGCTACCGGAATGCCCAGCAGCACACGTTCCTCCCCTGTGTATTTATGTAATAGGCTTTCAACTCCAGCAAGCAGAACCATAAACACAGCCCATGGAGCGCCACCTGTTATAGAAGATATTCGCCCGGAAATTTCAGATGGAAATGTGAGCGTGTACGTATGGGGATTTAAATTCGTTGCAGTTGCATCCTTGAATACGTTGTTGGTATATGGCAGGCAGATGATATGATCCTCAGACTCCAGCTTATGACTCCAGTATTTTTTTTCCTTCTCAAATAAGGCTTTCAATGACATCCCTCCTGTTTCATGGGGCCTGTACCCCGGTTGGAATGGTGCGTTGTTAGTAGATAAGCGTTATTACGTAAATGAGCATTGTATCGGAAAAATAATACTTTGCAGGCAAGGGCAGTCGGACAAGCCGCCGCCCTCTGCACACGCAAAGTGAAATCATTGCATTTTAGCAAACTGAGTTAGAAAGCAAAGTCGATGGAATCCGGTGAAAATCCTTGCGGCTGCTCGCCCGAGTTCACCTGAATATCGCTTAACAGCAAATCTGGATCGGTCCCAACCTGTGACAGGATCGCTAGCAAATCTTCCGTTAATCGTTCAATAGCGTCTGCCCCAAACAGCTTCGTGCAATATTCAAAGGAGCCCTTGATCCCCCCGTCTTCATCACTCATAGACAAGGTCAAATCGAATTTGGAGATCCTATGTTCCTGAACATACGGACTGAAGGACAGCGTTTCAAGCTTCGCTTCCTGCGACTCCGTATTTTCCAGTACAAACATGGTGTCAAACAACGGGTTACGGCTTGCATCCCGGGCTACATCCAGCTTTTCCACCAACTCTTCAAGTGGATAATCCTGATGCTCGAAGGCTTGCAGCGTACGATCTCTGGCTTCCAGCAAGTAGCTGTAGAACGTTTGGTTGCCCCTCAGCTGATGCCGGATGGCTAGCGTATTAACGAACATTCCGATCAGCGGCTCGAGTTCAGGCAACAAGCGACCTGCTACCGGAGTACCGATGATCAAATCGTCCTGACCGCTGTATTTGGACAGCAGAACGGTGTAGGCGCTCAATAGCACCATGTACAGCGTACTTCCGGTCTGTGCCGCCATTCGGTGCAGTTGCTCGGATACATTCGGGTCAACAGTAAATTCATACAGCGCACCCTCAAAGCTGCGAACAGCAGGTCTTGGATAAGCAATCGGCAAATCCAGAACCGGTAATTCTCCGGCTAAATGCTCCAGCCAGAAGTGCTTCCGGCGTTGATATGACTCACGCTGCATTTCCTGCTGCTGCCACGCCGCATAGTCTTTGTACTGAATTTGCAACGGCTGCAATTCTTGCCCCTCGTATAGCTGTACCAGTTCCTGCACGATATTGTTAGACGATACTCCGTCCGAGATGATATGGTGCATGTCGTACATCAAAAGGTGGCGCTCTGGTCCGGTTTGAATGAGACGAACACGCAGCAGTGGTGCCTGGCGAAGATCAAAGCTGCGTACAAATGACCCGATATACGCTTCGGCTTCGGACTCACTGGCCTGCAGACGCTCTACTGCAAACTCAACCTGATCGTAAACGCGCTGAACGACCTCGCCTTCCACCATTTCAAAGGAGGTCCGCAATGTTTCATGGCGGGCAATTAACTGACAAAACGCACTCTCCAGTTGATCTGCCTGAAGTGGCCCTTCCACTATCAATACACCCGGCATATTGTAGCTGACATCCCCACCTTCCAGATGGCTCAGATGGCTCAAAATGTATAGCCGTTTTTGAGCCGAGGAAACAGGGTAGTACGCCTGTTTCGCCACTGCAGGAATCACCGTGTAGGTGTCCGTGCCATGCGTTGCTATGAGCTTGGCTTGCTGCTCAATCGTAAAGTGCTGGAACACCTCACGCAGTGTAATCCGGCTGTCCAGTTCCTGATGGATTTTGGCCACCAGCGTCGTTGCACGCAGAGAATGTCCGCCAACGTCGAAGAATGAGTCGGTGACTCCTACGCTGGACAGCTTCAATACATCCTGCCAGATATGAGCAAGCTTGGCTTCGAGCGGCGTCCGCGGCGCAACATACTCCATGCCCCCTTCGAGGCGTGCTTCCGGCGCAGGCAGCGCTCTGCGGTCGATTTTTCCGCTTGGCGTCAGTGGGAATCGATCCATCTGCACGACGTACGTCGGGATCATGTAATCCGGCAGCTTCGGCTGCAGCGCACTCCGCAGCTCCGGCAAACTCAGCGACGCTGAAGCTACGATATAGGCACACAGGTCCTTGTGTCCGTCCTCGTTTTCCCATGCCGTGACTACGGCTTTTTGAATGCCGTACACGGTCAGCAGCTGCGCTTCGACCTCGCCCAGTTCGATCCGGTACCCGCGGATTTTTACCTGGTGGTCGATCCGGCCCAAATACTCGATGCTGCCATCAGGCAACCACCGTGCCAGGTCGCCCGTCCGATACATCCGGTGGATGTGGACATCTTGTGCTTGCTCTGTTTCCAATGAGGCTGAGACGAATGGATTCGGGATGAACTTCTCTGCCGTCAGCTCTGGCAGGTTCAGGTACCCTCGTCCTACACCCGCACCCCCGATATAGAGCTCGCCTGCGATACCGATCGGCACCAGCTGCTGCTGGCTGTTCAGGATGTACACAGACTGGTTCGCTATCGGCGTTCCGATGGATACCGTGTGCTCCCCTTTTTCCAGCAGTACGTTCAAGGCTTCTACATCTTCAATCGTATAAGCGGTCGCATCTACCGTCGTTTCGGTCGGACCATACACGTTGGTAATCACCGGACGATACCCGGACCATTTGTGCAGGAACACATTTACCAGTTGCACAGATAATGCTTCGCCACCGATCAGGTAATGCTTCACATCCGGCGCTTCCGTCACGCTGACGCTTTCGTTCAAAATATGCAGATGCGCAGGTGTGCCATCCGACAAATCAATCCGGTGCGTGCGATAGTAGGCGATCAAATGCTCCCCGCTCAGGCTGACGTCACGGGATACCACATGCAGGGTATGGCCTAACAGCAAGCTGGCAAAGATTTGCTTCACCGAAGCGTCAAATACAAACGCTGACAGCCATGCGACGTGAAGCGGCTGCTCATAGCGGCTGTACACCCGCTCGAATAAAGCATCCACCAGATTGCTGACGCTGCCCTGCTCGATCATGACCCCTTTCGGCTGACCGGTTGTACCTGACGTGTAAATCATATAGGCCAGGTTCTGCGCGCCGGCGACAGGGATCAGGTTGCTCGCATCCTGTCCGTCCAGCCCAGCCTGAACGTCCTCGTCATCAAGGACTATAGCTCGTACTGTCGATGGCAAGCTCAGCGAGAGAATGGCGACTTTGCTTGTAATCACGACCGTTGCCCCGCTGTCCTGGAGCATGTAGTCGATGCGTTCCTGCGGATACATGGTATCCATCGGCACATACGCGCCTCCGGCCTTGAGTATCCCCAGAATGCTCACCAGGATATCAGCAGAACGTTCCAGCAATACACCAACCGGTTGATCTGCTTCGACACCTTTCGCCCGTAACACGCGGGCCAGTTGGTTCGCTTGCTCGTTCAGCTCGGTGTAGGTCAGTGCCGTGTCTCCAGACACGACTGCCACCCTCTCTGGGCTGAGCTTCGCTTGCTCTTCGAACCGTTCGCTCAGCGAACGAGCTTGCGCCTGTCCGTGTCTGGCTCCACGTACGCTATGCGCGTTCGGATCATTGAACACCTTCAGTATCCGCTCGGTTTCTTCCGCTGTAATCAGTTTGATTTCTCCCAGCTTCACATCCGGGTTCGACGCCACAGCTTCAGCCAAACGAATGAAGTGACCTGTCATCCGTTCTACGGTTTCCCGTTGATACAACGCGGTTGCATACTGCAATCCGAACTGGATGCCTGCCTCTTCCTGGCTGGCTTCCAGCGTCAAATCAAACTTCGCTGGCGTTTGCTCCAGGCCGTATGGACGGAAGCTCAGGTCTGCCAGCTGCAGTTCGCCTTCCTCGGTAGTTTGCAGGGTAAACATCGTATCGAACAGTGGATTGCGGCTCATATCCCGCTTCACGTTCAGCTTTTCCACCAGTTCCTCAAACGGATAGTCCTGATGCTCGTAGGCCTGCAGGGCACGTACTTTCACTTCCTCCACGTAGCTGCGGAAGGTATGCTCCGCTGTCGGATAGTTGCGCATGGCCAGCGTGCCGACAAACATCCCGATGATCGGCTCCAGGTCCGCATGCGGCCGTCCGGCAATCGGCGTGCCGACTACGATGTCCTCCTGTCCGCTGTATTGATGCAAGAGCGCGGTGTACGCCGCCAGCAGCACCATATACAGCGTGGAGCCTGTTTGCGCCGCCAGTTCCTTCAGGCGTTCGTTAACTTCACGCTCCAGTCCGAAGACGACGGTATCTCCTGCCGTATTCCGCACCGCCGGGCGGGCAAAGTCTGTCGGTAAATCCAGCACCGGCAGCTCACCCCGGAAGGTGTCGAGCCAGTATGCTTCCTGACGCTGCATCCACTCCTGATGGGCTTCGCTTTGCTGCCATACCGCATAATCCTTGTACTGAATCCGCAATGGGGATAGCTCTTCACCGCCATACAAGCGGACAAATTCATCGGTCAGTACCCCCATGGATACCCCATCAGACACAATGTGGTGCATATCCAGCATGAGCAGATGCTGCGCTTCTTGCTCTACTCCTGGTACCCCCAGGTCCACCACACCTACCCGCAGCAGCGGAGCAGCCTGCAGACTAAACGGACGTACAAAGCGTCGTACCAGCTCTTGTGCTTCCTTGCTGATCATCGTATCTGTGTCTGAATGCGGAGCCGTAGTCGCACCCTCTGCCTGTACCTTCGTATATTCCACCTCGAACGGTACGGTATCCTCAATCCATTGCATCGGCTCGCTGTCCACCAGGGTAAAACGTGTACGCAAGGTCGCATGTCGGGCGAGCAGTTGACGGAATACATTTTCCACTCGTTTCACGTCCAGCGGACCGCTCACTTGCAGCACTGACGGTATGTTGTAGTTCACATCATTCGGGTCGAATTGATGCAGCACATACTGCCGTTTTTGCGCTGAGGATAACGGATAGAAGGCACAGGCTTCCGTAACTGGAATGGACGCATAGGTCACTTGATCCAGACTTTCCAGCACAGCTGCCAGCTGTTCAATCGTTGGTGCTTCAAAAATACTGCGTAGTGGAAGCAGCTTGTTCAGCTCCTTGTGAATCTTCGAGGCCAGTGTCGTCGCCCGCAGCGAATGTCCGCCAATCTCGAAGAAGTTTTCCTTCACGCCGACCTGCGTGAGGCCCAGCACCTCCTGCCAGATTTGTGCCAGCTTCGCTTCCACCCACGTCCGCGGTTCAACATAATCCGCTTCGCTTTGCAGGCTGACCTCTGGTGCCGGCAGGGCCTTGCGGTCGATTTTACCGTTGGGTGTCAGCGGCATCTGCTCCAAGTGGATAAAATACGACGGCACCATGTAGCCTGGCAACTCCTGACTCAAAGCGCTGCGCAGCTCACTTGCCACAACTTCCTCATCGGCGACTACATAAGCGCAGAGCTGCTTCTGCCCTTGCTCATCTTCCCGTGCGATGACCATAGCTTCTCGCACCGCCTCCAGCTTCAACAGCTGCATTTCTACCTCGCCCAGCTCGATCCGGTAGCCCCGAATTTTCACCTGTGCGTCGATCCGTCCTTTATATTCCAGCGTTCCGTCCACATTCAAGCGTACTAGGTCGCCTGTGCGATAGCAGCTTTCTCCACTGCGGAACGGACTATCGATGAACTTTTCAGCCGTCAGGTCCGGACGGTTGCGGTAGCCCCGGGCCACCCCGTCACCGCCCACGATCAGCTCGCCCCATACCCCGACGGGCTGAAGCCGCATCGAACGGTCCACGACATACGCTGTCGAATTATGGATCGGTCTGCCAATCGGCACCGATCCTGATTGCATGCCAGTAATCGCATGTGTGGTGGAAAAGGTCGTATTTTCGGTCGGGCCATAGCCGTTAATAATCTGCAGGTGCGGATGGGCCTTCATTACCCGGTTAATATGCGGCACGGACAGCACATCCCCGCCGACCAGCAGCTCCCGTATCCCCTCGAACAGCTCTAGATCCTGCTGGGACAGCTGGTTAAAGAGCGGTGCGGTCAGCCACATCGTGGTAATGCCATGATTGCGGACAGCTTCCTTAAGCTTGAGCGCATCCAAAATGACATCCTGGTTCACCAGCACCAGCTGTCCACCGTTCAATAGCGCCCCCCAAATTTCGAAGGTGGATGCGTCGAAGACAACAGCCCCGGTCTGCAAAATGCGCGTGTCAGCATCCAATTGCGCATAATTCGTATTTTTCACCAAACGTACGACATTACGGTGTTCTACCATAACGCCCTTCGGCTGCCCCGTCGTACCGGACGTATAAATCACATACGCCAAGTCGTTCGGACCGGACAACGGCTCCAGGTTGGAACCCTCCTCGTGATCCACCGTCTGTGCTCCATCCAGCACCAGCACATGACCGTCGAAAACGGCTTTTTCCACCAGGTAGCTTTGCGTCAACAGCAGTTCCGCACCTGAGTCGTTCAGCATGTAGCGGATACGCTCCTCTGGATACGTCGGATCGATTGGGACATATGCACCTCCGGCTTTCAAAATGCCTAAGATACCCACGATCAACTCTACCGATCGCTCGGCCATCAGACCCACCAGGCTATCCTTCGTCACGCCTTGATTGCGCAGGGTTCGAGCCAGACGATTCGCGCGTTCATTCAGCTCGCGATAGGTCAACTGCTCTCCTTCGAAGAACAACGCTGCCTGCTCCGGTGTCTGCGCTGCTTGTGTTTCGAACAAGCCATGGATCGTTTGCTCGCTTGGATACGCGGCCGCTGTATTGCCCCATATGCCCAGAATTTGCTCGCACTCCTGCTCACCTAAAACATCCAGTTCATGTACTCGCATATCTGGCTTCGCTGTCACTTGCTCCAGCAACTGCACCAGATGGCCCTGAGTCCGTTCTACAGCCTCACGATCATATAGCTTCGCATTGTATTCAAATCGGATTTTCATTGCTTCCTGCGGCATGACGAGCACATTGAAATCATAGTTGGTTTGTTCGATCATGCCTGCATTGCTAATTTTAAAATCCGACTCTGCGCCTTCACCAAGCTGCTCGACCTGCTCCTCCACCGGATAGTTTTCGAACACGATGATGTGGTTGATCAGGTCTTGCTTTTGCTCGGTCAAGGCTTGAATTTCATACAGCGGATACGTTTCATAAACTTGAGAAACCAGCGCCTGTTTCTGATTTGCTCTGATCATGTCGGCAAATGTTTCCTCAGCCCCACTGCGGATACGTACTGGAATGGTGTTAATGAACAAGCCCACCATATTTTCAATACCCGGAATGTCCGCAGGACGGCCAGACACTACGCCGCCAAAAACAGCGTCATCACTACTATTGTACTTTTGAAGCAGCAAGCCCCAGGCTGTTTGCAGCAATGTATTCGTGGTCACGTGGTGCTGCTTGGCAACCATTTCAATGCGTCCTGTCAAGTCCTTGCCCAGATCGCACAGTACATGCTCAAATTGCGCACCGTCCGCTTTCACACCTGCTTTTCCGGTCGGAATCGAAGTTTGCTGATCATAGTCGAGCAAATAATCATTCCAGTATGAAGATGCAGCCTCTACATCCTGTGCTTCAAGCCACTCAATATACTGACTGTATGGAGTAACCGGGGCAAGCTTCGGTTCTCTATGCTCCACGGCTGCAAAATAAGCCTCAAACACTTCATCTGTTACCAGCGCCACACACCAGCCATCCATCAAGATGTGATGAGAGCTCCACACAAAATAATAATCCTCGTCACCTGTCCGTAAAATCGCCACGCGCATCAACGCATCCCGGGACAAATCAAATCCGGTTGCCTTGTCCTGGCGGATAAAATCCTTCACATACGCGTCCCGTTCTTGATCATCCAGATGACACAAATCTTCATACGTGAAGCCGACATCCTTATGGCGGAAAATGACCTGTACAGGCTCATCCTGCCAGCCGCTGATGAAATTAGCTCTAAAAATCTCATGCCGCTGCGCCAAATGATTCAGGCTGTCTTGGAACACATCCACTTGGAAGCGTCCATGCAGATCAAATGTCGTTTGTTCAAAATAAGCACCTGACTCTGCATCCATCAGACTATGGAACAACATGCCTTTTTGCATCGGCGTCAACGCATATACATTTTCCAGTTCGCCAATGCTACGAGTCCGTTCTACCAATTGGTCCAGCTCGGCCATGGTTACATTTTTAAGCATCACATCGCTTGGAGTCAGCTCCTGCTGTTTGCGGCCTACGCAATGCGCAATGATTTCCTGCAAGCTGGTTCTGAACACTTCAGCTAGCTGTTCCATCGTTTCACGGCGATATTCCTGATTGCTGTAGCTGATCGTCAATTGCAGTTCGCCTTCCGAAATCAGTCCGTTCATGTCCAGCGTGTGCGATCTGGCTGCATGTGCGCTAAGCTCTGTACCACTGGAGTAGGGAGATACGTCAATCGATTGATTTTGCAAATCTTGATCAAATTGTCCCAGATAATTAAAGCTGATTTCAGGTTCGGTTACAAAACGCTTTTGCGCATGTGCTGCGGACAGATATCTCAAAATACCGTAGCCAATGCCCTTTTGCGGAATGCGGCGCAGTCCTTCTTTCACATTTTTGATGCGCCGTGAAAGGTCTTGCCCCACGCCCATATCCAGCACAACCGGGAATTGAGTCGTAAACCAGCCAACGGTACGCGTAATATCCAGCTCTGGCAAAATGGACTCCCGTCCATGGCCTTCCAGGCTGACGAGCACTCGTTCAATCCCTGCCCAGCGATGAACCGCCATCCCCAATGCGGTAAGCAGCAAATCATTCATATCCGTGTTGTAGGCACGATGTGCCTGTTTTAACAGCTGCTCCGTTTCCTGAGCTGTCCACGTGGCAGTAATGATCTCGCTGTCCTTATTCAAGGAATAGGGCTGTGGCTGGTCTTTTGGAAGCGGCTCATATACGCCCTGTTCAATCTCTTGCCAGAACGCGAGTTCTGCTGCCACTGCCGGACCGTTCGCATATCGGGACTGCTCATCGGCCCAGATGCGGAACGAATCCGTTTTGAGCGGAAGACGAATCGCTTGTCCGTTTAATGCCTGTTCATAGGCTGTCGTAATATCCTCGAACAAAATGCGCCAGGATACGCCGTCCACTACCAAGTGATGAATCACAATCAGCAAATGATCTCCATCCGGGCAATTGAACAGCCCCAGCTTCATCAGCGGTCCTTCACTTAAATGAATACCCGCTTGAATTTCATTCACTTTGGCCTCGATCGCCGCAGACAGCTCAGTCTCATTTCTGAAGTCCATCCGTTCCAGCGTATACAGCTCACCCTCACCAATCAGGCGGTTCCAGGCTTCGTATCCGTGATCGGTAGGACGGAAAATGGTCCGCAGCGCGTCATGATGGCTGACAATTTGGTCCATCGCCATGCGCAGTGCCGGTTCATCAAAACCATCCTTGCTATGCAGCATGATGGACTGGTTATGATGATGAGCATCCGTCAGGTTTTGCTCAAAGAACCATTGTTGAACGGGTGTCAGCTTCACAGCGCCCGCCACTTCGCTCTGATCTGCCAATCTTGTCACCGATTGGACTCTCAGCGCCAATGTAGACAACGTTGGATTGCTGAACAGGTCCTTCATCTCCAGTCGGTAGCCTGCTTGTAGCAAGCGGGACGATACTTGCAGCGCCTTGATCGAATCGCCGCCCAGTTCGAAGAAGTTATCCTGCGTGCCTACCGCTTCCACGCTAAGCACCCCGGCCCATACCGTAGCCAGTACCTGCTCGACCGTGGTACGCGGTGCTACATAGGCTGCGCCAGTATGGATACTACCTTCCGGCTCCGGCAAGGCCTTGCGGTCGATTTTGCCGTTGCTGGTCAGTGGGATGGCCTTCAGGCGCATCAAGCGTGCAGGCACCATGTGTGCCGGTAGCCCGGCTTCCAGCTCGGCCTGTACCTCCTCCAGCCGCAGCTCCGCTTCTCCGGTGAGATATCCGCACAGATATTTGTGCCCGCGCTCATCCGTCCGGTCGATCACCACCGCTTGACGCACGCCCGGCACCCGCTGGATCGCTGTTTCGATCTCGCCCAGTTCGATCCGGAAGCCCCGGATTTTGACTTGATAGTCCATCCGGCCGATAAAGTCCACATTGCCGTCCGGCATCCACCGCGCCAAGTCGCCTGTGCGGTACAGTCGTTCACCTGGCACATATGGATTGGCCACGAATTTCTCGGCCGTCAGCTCTGTGCGGTTCAGGTAGCCACGTGCTACCCCGGCTCCGCCAATGCACAGCTCGCCCAGTACGCCGATTGGCACCGGATTCAGCTGGCTGTCTACGATGTAGAAGCGGGCATTCAGCCACGCCTGGCCTATCGGCACATTGCCGCTGCCTGGCAGCTTCGACAGTTCTTCGTCGTAGAAGCTGGAGTCGATCGCCGCCTCCGTGACGCCATAGCTGTTAATGATGCGAATATCCGCGCCAAACCGTTCCTGCAGCACCCGGTAATCCGTGACGCTGCAGCTATCCGAGCTGGTGATCAGCAATTCCAGACTGCTCATGTCCAGTCCGTGTTCATGCACATGCTGCATGAACGGTACGATCAGGGCTGGTGTCGATTCGAACACCGTAATCTGATAATCGCGAATCCAGCCATACAAACGGCTTGGATCAATCCGGTCGTCTTTCGGACAGATGACCATCGTGCCGCCGTTAAAGAGCACCCGTGCGATATCGCCGACGAACACGTCGAAGGAGAAGCTCGCGAGTTGCAGCAGCCGTACCGGGAACTGGCTGAGACGATAATCCCGGCGATACGCCACAGCCGTATTCACCAGGCTGTGATGCTCGATCATGACGCCCTTCGGCCGTCCCGTTGTGCCCGAGGTATAGATCACATACGCTAAATCCTGCGGCTCGTTGATGTGCTCGATATCCGTGGTATCCCCGGTGTACAGCGATTCATCGTCCAGCGCCAGCACCGTATGCAGACGCAGCCCGGCTGCGGGTTCGGACGCTGTTTCACGGTCAGTTGGCGAAGCTGGTGTTAAGCTTAGGTCTCCACTGAGCGTATACGCATCCTGTTCCAACGTCTCAGCGCTAGCCGCCGTTTCCAGTTGGCCTTCCGATTTCGCTCCCGCTAAAGCCCACTGGCTTTCCTCCACCCATACCTGTGCACGCTCCTGCAAGTCTGTTTGGGTCAACAGCACCGTCGCCCCACTGTCTTCCAGCATAAAGCGGATTCGCTCGGACGGATAATCGGCATCCAAAGGCACATACGCGCCTCCGGCCTTCCATACCGCCAGTACGCCGACCAGCATGTCCACCGAACGTTTGCTCAAGATGCCGACAATCGACTCGCGTTCAATGCCCTCCTTTCTCAATCTGCGAGCCAATTGGTTCGCTCGCTCGTTCAGTGTGCGGTACGTAAGCTGCTGCTGCTCATATACAACCGCCACGTGATCCGGTACAAGCTGCGCCTGTTCTTCCACAAAGGCATGGAACAAGGCTCCGGCTTCAACAGCCGCCACATCCGATACTCCTACATCTCCAAAACCGTAGAGGATCTGTGCTTTTTCCCCGGCGGTTACCATATCCAAAGCTGCCAGCGACTGCTGCGGATGAAGGATAATTGCATGAACGAGTTCGGTAAAATGCTTGGCCAATCGCGCGATTGTCTCAGGCTTATACAGCGCTGTGCTATATTCCAGACTGCACAGAATACCTTCCGGCTGCTCCACTGCATCCAGAGTCAGATCAAATTTGGCCGTATTATTTTCCGTCGGATACGGCTTAAAGGTCAGACCTTCCAGCTCGAACTCCTGCTGCTCAAATGTTTTCAGCTCAAACATCGTGTCAAACAGCGCATTCCGGCTCGTATCCCGCGTTAAATTCAGTTTTTCAACCAGTTCTTCAAAAGGATAGTCCTGATGCTCATAAGCACTGAGCGCATGCTCTTTGACTTCCAGCAGGTAATCAAGGAACGTCTTGTCACCAGACGGATAATTGCGAATCGCCAGCGTATTGAGGAATACGCCCACCAGGCTCTCCAGTTCCGCATGTGGCCGTCCGGCAATCGGCGTTCCAACGATAATGTCATCTTGCCCCGTATACTTATGCAAGAGTGTGCTGTACGCAGCAAGCAGCACCATGTACAAGGTCGATCCGGTTTGAGCGGCCAGCTGTTTCAGCTGTTCGCTGTCCTCTGCGCCGATCGCAAAATCGTAGCGTGCTCCTTCCAGACGCTGTACGGCCGGTCTTGCAAAATCCGTTGGCATATCCAGCGCCGGAATTTCACCAGCCATCGTTTTCAGCCAGTAGCTTTCTTGGTCACGAAGACGGTCACTATGCATATCTGAATGCTGCCAAACGGCATAGTCCTTGTACTGGATGCGAAGTGGCGGCAGCTCCTTGCCTTCATACAATTGAGAGAACTCCTGCACGATAATTCCATCAGTAACGCCATCCGAAATAATATGGTGCATGTCATAGAGCATCACGTGACGTTGCGGTCCGTTTTCCACCAATTGAACCCGCAGTAATGGTGCTTGTGCGAGGTCAAAGGCACGTACAAAGTTCAAGGCGTACTGCTGTGTTTCTTCTTCGCTTGCCTGTGCATGCTCGACGTTGAACTCAACGGTTGCAGCGATGCGCTGCACGACTTCGCCATCCAGCATATCGAAGCTGGTTCGCAGCGTTTCATGACGGGCAATCAGTAGGCGGAAGGCTTCCTCGAATTTCGTTTTATCCAAAGAACCTTCAATAATCAAAGCTCCCGGCATGTTGTAGCTGACCTCTCCACCTTCCAGGTGACTCAGAACGTACATCCGTTTTTGCGCCGAGGAAACCGGATAATATGCGCGTTCCTCCACAACAGGTATGGATGCGTACGTTTGCTGTGTCTGATGTCCACCCATCACTTGTACCAATTGCTCAATCGTTGGATATTGGAAAATATCTCGCAGCGCCAGCTTGTGATTCAGCTCCTGATGAATTTTCGCCATTAGTGTTGTGGCGCGCAGAGAGTGTCCGCCCACTTCAAAGAAATTATCTTTAATGCCTATCTGCGGATGATTCAGAACACTTTGCCAGATAAGTACCAGTTGCTCTTCCAGCAATGTCCGCGGCGCAACGTACTCCGTGCCTCCTTCGAGGCGCGCTTCCGGCGCAGGCAACGCTTTGCGGTCGATTTTGCCATTCGGTGTCAGCGGGAAATGATCCAGCTGTACGACATACGCCGGGATCATATAGCCCGGCAGCTTTGGCTGCAGCGTGTTGCGCAGCTCCGGCAAGTTCAGCGCCGCTGAGGCTACGATGTAGGCACACAGGTCCTTGTTTCCATCTTCGGTTTCCCAGGCGGTAACGATGGCTTTCTGAATGCCTTCCACGGTCAGCAGCTGTGCTTCCACCTCGCCCAGCTCAATCCGGAAGCCCCGGATTTTGACCTGATAGTCCATCCGGCCGATAAAGTCCACATTGCCGTCCGGCATCCACCGCGCCAAGTCCCCTGTGCGGTACAGCCGTTCACCCGGCACATATGGATTGGCCATGAATTTCTCCGCCGTCAGCTCTGCGCGGTTCAGGTAGCCCCGTGCTACTCCGGCTCCGCCGATGTACAGCTCGCCCAGTACGCCGATCGGCACCGGATTCAGCTGGCTGTCCACGATGTAGAAGCGGGCATTCAGCCACGCCTGGCCAATCGGCACATTGCCGCTGCCCGGCAGCTTCGACAACTCTTCGTCGTAGAAGCTGGAGTCGATCGCCGCTTCTGTAACACCGTAGCTGTTAATGATGCGAATATCCGCGCCAAACCGTTCTTGCAGCATGCGGTAATCTGTGACGCTGCAGCTGTCCGAGCTGGTGATCAGCAATTCCAGGCTGCTCATGTCCAGTCCGTGTTCATGCACATGCTGCATGAACGGTACGATCAGGGCCGGGGTCGATTCGAACACCGTAATCTGGTAATCGTGAATCCAGCCATACAAACGGCTTGGATCAATCCGGTCGTCTTTCGGACAGATGACCATCGTGCCGCCGTTATAGAGCACCCGTGCGATATCGCCGACGAACACGTCGAAGGAGAAGCTCGCCAGTTGCAGCAGCCGTACCGGGAACTGGCTGAGACGATAATCCCGGCGATACGCCACAGCCGTATTCACCAGACTGTGATGCTCGATCATGACGCCCTTCGGCCGTCCCGTTGTCCCGGAAGTGTAGATCACATACGCCAAATCCTGCGGCTCGTTGATGTGCTCAATGTCCGTGACATCCCCGGTGTACAGCGACTCATCGTCCAGCGCCAGCACCGTATGCAGGTGCAGTCCCGTTGCCGACTCGGATGCCGCCCGGCTTTCCTCCAGCCATACCTGTGCACGCTCCTGCAAGCCGATTTGGGTCAACAGTACCGTCGCACCGCTGTCCTCCAGCATAAAGCGGATTCGCTCGGACGGATAATCGGCATCCAAAGGCACATACGCCCCTCCGGCCTTCCATACCGCCAGTACGCCGACCAGCATGTCCACCGAACGTTCGCTCAAGATGCCGACAATCGACTCGCGTTCAATCCCTTCCTTTCTCAATCTGCGAGCCAATTGGTTCGCACGCTCGTTCAGTGTGCGGTACGTAAGCTGCTGCTGCTCGTACACAACCGCCACGTGATCCGGTACAAGTTGCGCCTGTTCTTCCACAAAGGCATGGAACAAGACTCCGGCTTCAACAGCCGCAACATCCGGTACCCCCACATCTCCAAAACCGTAGAGGATTTGTGCTTTTTCCTCGGCGGTTACCATATTCAAAGCTGCCAGCTGCTGCTGCGGATGATGTGCAATAGCTCGAACGATTTCCGTAAAATGCTTTGCAAATCGCGCGATTGTCTCAGGTTTGTACAGCGCTGTGCTGTACTCCAGACTGCACAGAATGCCTTCCGGCTGCTCCAATGCATCCAGAGTCAGATCAAATTTGGCCGTATTATTTTCTAATGGATATGAACTTAAGGTCAGACCTTCCAACTGGAACTCCTGCTGTTCTAATGTTTTCAACTCAAACATCGTGTCAAACAGCGCATTCCGGCTCGTGTCCCGCGTTAAATTCAGTTTTTCGACCAGCTCTTCAAAAGGATAGTCCTGATGCTCATAAGCGCTGAGCGCATGCTCTTTGACCTCTTGAAGATAATCAAGGAACGTTTTGTCGCCAGACGGATAGTTGCGGATCGCGAGCGTGTTGATGAATACACCTACCAGGCTCTCCAGTTCCGCATGCGGTCTTCCGGCAATTGGCGTGCCGACCACGATGTCCTCTTGCCCCGTATACTTGTGCAAGAGCGCGGTGTACGCTGCCAGCAGCACCATATACAACGTGGAGCCTGTCTGTGCCGCCAGTTCTTTCAGATGTTCGGTAACTTCACGCTCCAGTCCGAATTCGATCGTATCCCCTGCCGTACTCTGCACCGCCGGACGGGCAAAGTCGGTTGGCAGATCCAGCACAGGCAGTTCACCCCGGAAGGTGTTCAGCCAGTACGCTTCCTGACGCTGCATCCACTCCTGATGGGTTTCGCTTTGCTGCCATGCCGCATAGTCCTTGTACTGAATCCGCAATGGTGACAGCTCTTCGCCCCCATACAAGCGGACAAATTCATCGGTCAGTACCTGCATGGACACCCCGTCGGAGACGATGTGGTGCATATCCAGCATGAGCAGATAATGCGCTTTCTGCCCCACTCCTAGTACACCCAGGTCCACTACGCCTACCCGCAGCAGCGGAGCGGTTTGCAGATCGAACGGACGTACAAAGCGTTGTACTTGCTCTTGCGTTTCTGGGCTAACCATCGTGTCCGTAGTCATATCTGTTTGGGCAGTCGTATCTCCGGCCTGTACCTTCGTATGCTCCACCGCAAACGGCACGGTGTCTTCAATCCACTGCATCGGCTCACCATCCACCAGAGCAAAGCGAGTGCGCAAGGTCGCATGACGGGCGATCAGTTGGCCGAACACGTCCTCCACTCGTTTCACATCCAGCGGACCGCTCACATGCAGCACAGACGGCATGTTGTAGTTCACATCATGCGGGTCGAACTGATGCAGCACATACAGTCGTTTTTGCGCTGAAGACAGCGGGTAGAAGCTGCGCTTTTCCGTTACCGGAATCGACGCATACGCCACTTGATCCAGACTTTCCAGCACAGCTGCCAGCTGTTCAATCGTTGGCGCTTCAAAAATGCTGCGCAATGGAAGCGGCTTGTTCAGCTCCTTGTGAATCTTCGAGGCCAGCGTTGTCGCCCGCAGCGAATGTCCGCCAATCTCGAAGAAGTTTTCCTTCACGCCGACCTGCGCGAGGCCTAGCACATCCTGCCAAATTTGCGCCAGCTTCGCTTCCACCCACGTCCGCGGTGCGACATAATCCGCTCCGCTTTGCAGGCTGCCTTCCGGTGCCGGCAATGCCTTGCGGTCGATTTTTCCGTTTGGACTCAGCGGCATCTGCTCCAGCTGTACAAAGTACGACGGCACCATATAGCTTGGCAGCTCCCGGCCCAGCTCACTTCTCAGTTCGCTAGCACCCATCTCCTGCCCGGCCACGTAGTACGCCACCATTTGTTTTTGTCCCGTTTCATCCGCACGCGCCATAACGACGGCTTCTCGTATGGACTCCACTTTCAGCAGCTGCGATTCCACCTCGCCCAGCTCGATCCGGTAGCCACGGATTTTCACTTGATGGTCGATCCGGCCCAGATATTCGATGTTCCCGTCCGGCATCCATCTCGCCAAGTCACCTGTGCGGTACATCCGCTCATAACCTGCTTCACCACCGGCAAACGGGTCGGCGACGAATTTCTCTGCCGTCAGCTCCGGTCGGTTCAGATAGCCGCGGGCTACGCCGACACCGCTGATGCACAGCTCCCCTGCAACCCCAATCGGCTGCAATTGCTCCGTGCCTTCCTTCACGATGTACAGACGGATGTTCTGAATCGGTTTTCCGATCGGAATCACCGTATATTCCTTCGTCGGCTCGCAATCGAAGTACGAGACGTCCACCGTCGCTTCCGTCGGGCCATACAGGTTGATCAGCTTCGCTCTACTCAGGCTCAACACGAGCCGTTGGAACCGCTCCACATGCTGCGGCGGCAACGCTTCGCCACTGGCAAATACATGGCGCAGCGTACCCAGCTTCGCCTGCATCACTTCCCGTGGCTGCTGCTCCACATATTCCAGGAACGCATGCAGCATCGCCGGCACGAAGTGCATCGTGGTGACTCCATCGCGGGCAATCGTATTAACGATGTCCTCCGGATTCTTTTCCCCACCGACTGATAACAGGCTCACCTTCGAGCCAACCATCGACCACCAGAACAGCTCCCACACCGACACGTCGAAGGTGAAGGCGGTCTTTTGCAGGATCGTATCCTCTGCGCTCAAGCCATAGCGGTCATGCATCCACAAAATCCGGTTGAGGACTGAATGGTGCTCCACCATCACGCCCTTCGGTTTTCCGGTGGAACCGGAAGTGTAGATGACATAGGCTACATGGCGCGGCCCGGCCAATGGCTCCAGATTCGAGCCGTCTTCGTGGTACATCTCCTTGCCATCCTGCTCCAGGCGATCCAGATCCAGCACCAGCACTTTGCCGTCGAAACTCAGCGACGCCTGCTCGGCCATACGTGCTTGCGTCAGCACCAGCTTCGCTCCCGAGTCCTCCAGCATGAAGCGGATGCGGTCTGCCGGGTATTCCGGGTCGATCGGCACATAGGCTCCGCCTGCCTTGAGGATCGCGTAGATGCCTACGATCATCTCCAGCGAGCGCTGCACCAGAATGCCTACCGGCTGATCCGGTTGAACTCCTTCCGCGCGCAAGGTACGTGCGAGACGGTTGGCTCGCTCATTCAGCTCACGGTAGGTCAGCGATTCCGCTCCACACAGCACCGCCACTTGCTCCGGCGTGCACGCTGCCTGCTGCTCGAACAGGGTGCTCAGCGTTTGATCCTGCTGATAGGCTGTCGCCGTATTTCCCCACACCTGAACGATTTGCGCCTGTTCTTCCGGTGTCACCAGTTCCAGCTCATTCATACGGATATGCGGATTGTTGATAATTTGCTCAATGACATGCAGTACATGTCCCCGCATACGCTCGATCGTAGACCGATCGTATACGTTCGCGTTATATCTGAACATAATGCGGAAATTTTCATCTGGCATCACAATCAAGTCCAGATCATAGTTCGTTTGCTCAACAACCTCTACATTCGTAATTTCAAAAGCGGATGGACGAACTTCGCCAAGCTGCTCGACCTGCTGCTCTACCGGATAATTTTCAAATACCATAATGTGGTTAATCAGATTTTGCTTCTGCTCAGTCAGCGCCTGAATTTCATATAGTGGGAAGCTGACATATGCTCCCGAGGCTAGCGCTTGCTCCTGCGTTTTCCGCATCATGTCCACAAAAGTGGCATTCCGCTCACTTTGAATCCGCACCGGTATCGTATTAATGAACAGACCGATCATGTTCTCTACACCAGGAATATCCGTCGGACGTCCAGATACGACACTGCCGAAAATAACATCTTCATTGTTGTTATATTTCTGCAAAATAACGCCCCACACGGTCTGCATCAGCGTATTAATCGTCACCTGCTGCTGCTTCGCAATCCGGTACATGGCTTCGCTCCACGTTCGATCCAGATCAACCGTTATTTTTTCAGAAACATATTCGCCAATCTTACCCGCTGAAATAGATACAGCACTTTCCTTATTGTCCAGCGCTTGCTCCTTCATTGACGCATCCGAACCAGGCAGCAATGTCTGCTGCTCAAATCCGGCCAAATAGCTGCTCCAGTATTCTCTTGCCGCACGCTCATCCTGACGGTCCAGCCATTCAATATATTGGCTATATGGTGTAACCGCAGCAAGCTCCGGCTGCTTCTGCTCCAGCAGTGCAAAGTACGTACCAAACACTTCGCCTGTCACCAGCGATAGACACCAGCCATCCATTACAATGTGATGGAAGCTCCAGACCAGGTGATACGTCTGTTCATCTGTCTGCAACACCTGTACGCGCATGAGCGCATCCGTACCGAGATCAAAGCCCCGAGCCTGGTCCTGCAGTTTGAACGTCTGGATATACGCCTGCTGTTCCGCTTTTTGCATTCCGCGCAGATCCGCGAAGGAGAGGTCGCTACCTTTGTGACGGAACACAATCTGCAATGGCTCCTGATTTCGGCCTGTCTCAAACATATGGAAATTGGTCCGCAGCGCTTCATGCCGCTGTGTCAGCAGATCGAGACTCTGACGGAAAACTGCAACATCAAAACTGCCATGTTGATCAAACGATGCTTGCTGGAAGTATGCGCCTGACCCCGGCTCCATCAGACTATGGAAAAGCATTCCCTTCTGCATCGGAGAAAGAGCATACACATTTTCCAGTTCACCAACAGAAGCCGTTTGCTCAGTCAATTGTTCCAGCTGCTCCAATGTCAAGCCTTTAAACAATACATCACTTGGTGTCAGCTCACTCCGCTCCTTGGAGGCGCAATGAACGATCACTTCCTGCAAGCTTTCCTGCAGCAGCCGCGCAAAGTTTTCTACGTTTTGCCCATGATATACCTTGCTGTCATAGCGAATTTCCAGCGTCAGCATGCCTGCTGTAATCATGCCGTTCACATTCAGTGGATGCTCTAAAAGGGTGCTGTCACTCATCGGCTCTCCACCTGTATGTGAAGACAGGCTGATATCACTATTTTCTAAATCCTGATCAAATTGTCCCAAATAGTTAAAACTGATTTCAGGCTGCAAGGTTAAGAAATGATCGGCATCATCCTGAGACATATATTTCAAAATGCCGTAGCCAATCCCCTTATGCGGTACATGGCGCAGGTCTTCCTTTACCCGCTTGATTCGCTGGTCTATTTCTGCCTTTCCGTCAACATCGAGCAGCACTGGATACTGGCTCGTAAACCAGCCCACTGTACGTGTGATATCGATATCTGGAACGATGGCTTCCCGGCCATGACCCTCCAGATTGACCAGCACACGCTCTTGGCCGCTCCAACTGTATAATGCCGTACCGAGTGCGGTTAACAGCAGATCATTCACCTCTGTGTTATACGCACGGTGCGCTTCCTGAAGCAGTAGTCGTGTTTCCTGCTCGCTCCAGGCCACCGTTACAGTCTCACTGTCTCTCAGCGGATAATGTGGTCCTTCCGCTCTCTCGTGATCCTTAGGCAGCGATGCGACTTCCGTTTGGGCAAGACGCTGCCAGTATCCGCGTTCATTTTCGATGGCCGGACTATTCGCATATTGAGACAACCGCTCTGCCCAAGCGGAGAACGAATCCGTTTTGTAAGGCAAACGAATCGTTTCTCCCCGAACTGCCTGCTCATATCCGGAGGCAAAATCCTCAAACACAATTCGCCATGAAATGCCGTCCACCACCAAATGGTGAATCGCAATCAGTAAATGATCTCCATCCATGCAGTGGAAAAACCCCAGCTTGACCAGTGGTCCCTCGTCCAGACGAATGGAACTTTGGATGGCATTTGCCTTTGCTTCAATGGCCTTTACCACATCCGCAGCCTCTTCTACGTCCGTCAGATCAACAACGTCCAGACTGTACAGCTGGCCTTCATTCAAGTCACGATTCCACGCTTCATAGCCCTGTTCGGTCTGACGGAAGACCATACGCAAGGCATCATGATGCCCGGCAACCTTGGTCACCGCTTGATGCAATGCATCTACATCGAATCCTTCCGCTCTATGCAGCATCACCGATTGATTAAAATAATGCGGCTCTACCGATGATTGTCCAAAGAACCATTGCTGTATCGGAGTCAGCTTGACCGCTCCCGAAATCGCGCGCTGATCGGCGGTACGGCTGACCTTATGCACATGACCGCTCAGCAGCGATATGGAAGGATACTGGAACAAATCCTTCATTTCCAGCTTGTAGCCAGCTTGCAGCAAACGGGAGGATACCTGGATCGCCTTGATCGAATCGCCGCCCAGATCAAAGAAATTATCCAAAATCCCGACTCTCTTCGCGCCCAACACGGCCTGCCAAATGGAAACCAGCGTCTGCTCCAGCGCTGTGCGCGGCTCTACATAATCCACTCCGCTTTGCAGGCTGCCTTCCGCTGCCGGCAGGGCCTTGCGGTCGATTTTGCCATTCGGTGTCAGCGGCATCTGCTCCAGCTGGATGAAATACGAAGGCACCATGTAATTTGGAAGCTCCTCGCCCAGCAAGCCACGCAGCTCGCCTGCGCTCACTTCTCGTTCAGCAACATAGTACGCCACCAGTTGATTTTGCCCCTGCTCGTTCTCCCGTGCCAGTACGATGACCTCTTGCACATTTTCCACTTTCAGAATTTGCGCCTCAACCTCGCCCAGCTCAATCCGGTAGCCCCGGATTTTCACCTGATGGTCGATCCGGCCCAAGTATTCGATATTGCCGTCCGGCATCCATCTCGCCAAGTCACCTGTACGGTACATCCGCTCATAGCCAGCTTCGGCAGCCGCAAACGGATTCGGTACAAATTTCTCAGCCGTCAGCTCCGGACGATCCAGATAACCACGAGCCAGACCCGGACCGGACACGCACAGTTCACCCGCTACGCCCACTGGTGCCAAATGTCCATGTATATCCACCATGTATACCCGGTGGTTCGGCATCGGACGCCCGATGGAAATCAGTTGTCCTGCTCTCGCATCCTCGGATACCGGCCAGATCGAGGTTGCGACCGAGTTTTCGGTCGGACCGTAGCCATTGTAGTACAACACCTGGTCCTTCCACTTGTATACTAGCTCTGTCGATGAGGCAGAACCCGCAGTGAACAGAATACGCAGGTTTGGCATCCGCTTCGGCTCCAGATACACCGCATAGGTCGGCGGCAAGGCAGCTACGGTAATCCGGTGATCCGCCATATATTGCTCAAACCGCTCATAGTTCAAAATCGTCTCTGATGTTGGCACGTATAACGTCGCTCCACAGAACAGCGCCTGGAAGATTTCCCAGCAAGCCGCATCAAACGAGTAGCTGGCAAACAACAGTGCATGATCCGACGTGCTGATCTGAAGCGTCTGATCAAAATACGTTTTCAGGTTGCACAGACCGTGGTGCTCCAGCATAACGCCCTTCGGCTGCCCCGTCGTCCCCGACGTATAGATCACATACGCCAAATCGTTCGGACCGGACAACGGCTCCAGATTGGAACCATCCTCGTGATACACACCCTGCACTCCATCCAGCACCAGCATGTTGCCCTCAAAAGCTGCTTTGTCCACCAGATGGCTTTGTGTTAACAACAATTTTGCTCCCGAGTCGTCCAGCATGTAGCGGATACGCTCCTCTGGATAGGTCGGGTCGATTGGGACATATGCACCCCCGGCTTTCAAAATCCCGAAGATACCCACGATCATGTCCACCGAACGCTCGGTCATCAGACCCACCAAACGATCCTTCGTCACACCTTGACTGTGCAAGGTACGTGCCAGACGGTTGGCGCGTTCATTCAGTTCGCGATAGCTCAGCCGTTCTCCTTCGAAGAACAACGCTGCCTGCTCCGGCGTCCGCATTGCTTGTGCCTCGAACAAGCCATGAATCGTTTGCTCGCTTGGGTACGCGGCTGCTGTGTTACCCCAAACCTCGACTATTTGCTCCCGCTCCTGCGCGGTTACCATATCCAGCTCATGCACCTGAATATCCGGGTTCGCTACTACCTGCTCCAGCAGCTGCACCAGATGGCCTCGAATTTGCTCTACACTTTCACGTTCAAAGGCCAGTGCATTGTAACCAAAGCTCATGTGGATAGTATTCCCCGGCAGCACCACTAGGTTAAAGTCATAATTGGTCTGCTCGACAGACTCGGCGCCGGTGATGCTGAAGCTGGACTCGGACTCTTCACCATGACCTAATTGCTCAATTTGTTCCTCTACCGGATAGTTCTCAAAAATAAGAATATGATTGATCAAATCCTGCTTAAGCTCCGACAGTCCCTGAATCTCATACAACGGGTACGTATCGTAGGCATGGGAAGCAATGGATTGCTGCTGATTTTGCTGCATCACGTCCGAGAACAAGCTACCCTCTTGAGTATTGATGCGTACAGGGATCGTATTGATAAACAGGCCAATGATGTGCTCCACATTCGGAATTTCTGCCGGACGTCCAGATACGACACTGCCAAACACCACATCATCCGTGCCATTATATTTTTGCAGCAAAATGCCCCAAACGGTCTGCATCAACGTATTGATGGTCACCTGATAACGCTTGGCTACTCGCTGAATGCCAGCCGTTAGCTCTGCACCCAGGTCAAAGTCCAGACGCTCTGCCTGATAGCCCGTTTTGCCCTGAATTTTTGCCTGTGGCAAGCGGGACTGCTCCTCATATCCTTCCAGAATCTTGCTCCAGTAACCGGCTGCAGCCTGACGATCCTGCTGCTCCAGCCAATCGATATATTGACTGTACGGCGTTACAGGTGCCAGCTCCGGCTGCTTATGGGCTAGTATCGCAAAATAGCTCGCAAACACTTCGCCTGTCACCAGCGACAAGCACCAGCCATCCATCACGATATGATGGAAGCTCCATACAAAACGGTACGAATCCTCACCCGTGCGCAAAACAGCAACACGCATCAATGCATCCTGTGCCAGATCAAAGCCCCTCTGCTTGTCTTTGCGCGTAAATTCAAGGATGTAATCGTTTTGCTTCACTTCCTCCATATCCCGCAAATCCTCTACATACAGCTCGCTGCGCTTATTCCGGTACACGACCTGAAGCGGTTCATCCTTCCAGCCGCTGTAGAAATTTGTGCGCAGTGCCGTATGCCGCTGCACCAATATATCCAAACTTGCCACAAACGCAGCCATGTTAAAATGTCCTTGCAAATCAAACGATGCCTGCTCAAAATACGCTCCCGATTGCGAATCCATCAGATTGTAAAAGAGCATGCCCTTCTGCATCGGCGTCAGAGCGTATACATTTTCCAGCTCACCTATATGTCCAGCCTGTTCCGCAATTTGTTCCAGTTCTCCAGTCGTCAGACCTTTGAAGGACACATCACTCGGGGTCAGCTCCGGCTGTTCCTGAGCGACACAATGCGCAATTACCTCTTGCAAGGCAGATTGCAGTAGTCCCGCCACCCGTTCTAGTGTTTCCTTGCGATACTGCTTGCGGCTGTAAGCGATCGTCAAGCGCAGCGTACCTTCCGAGATCATCGCGTTTAAATCCAGTGTGTACGGTAAACGGGAATGTGCATCCTCTGTCTCGCCTACACTGTAGGACGACAACGTCATTCCGCTGTTTTGTAAATCCTCATCCACCTGGCCCAAATAGTTAAAGCTGATTTCCGGCTCTGCTGCGGTCGTGCGCATTTCATCCGCAGAGGACGCAGGGGACAGATAACGCCAGGTGCCATATGTCAGCCCTTTATGCGGAATCCGGCGCAGGCCTTCCTTCGTTTCTTTGATCCGCTTTGCCAGAGTCATTCCCTTGCCTGTCTCCAGCAGCACCGGATACAAGCTCGTAAACCAGCCGATCGTACGCGTGATATCCACCTCTGGATGAATCGCTTCCCGGCCATGTCCCTCCAGGTTCACCAGAACCTGTCCTGCACCTGTCCAGTTATGCAACGCTAGCCCCAGCGCGGTCAGCAGCAAATCATTGACCTCGGTGTTGTATGCGCGATGGGCCTGCTTCAACAGCTGCCGGGTTTCGTCTTCGCCCCACTCCACCGTCAGCACTTCGCTGTCGGCATTCAAGGAGCCTTCATAGACAAAATCCTTAGGCAGCGGAGCCATCTTGGCTTTGGCCTGCTCTACCTGCTTCCAGTAGGACGCATCCGATGCAGCCGCAGAACGATGGTAAGCCGTCAACTCGCGTGCCCACGTTTGGAAGGAATCCGTTTTATAAGGCAATCGTACAGGCTCGCCCTTCATTGCTTGCTCGTAGCCTGTAGCGAAATCCTCAAACAGAATCCGCCACGATACCCCGTCCATCACCAAATGGTGAATGGCTATCAGCAGATGATCGCCATCTGCTGTGCGGAACAGTCCGAGCTTGACCAATGGTCCTGCGGACAGGTCGATGCTGCTTTGGATCTCCGTTGCTTTCGCCTCCAGCGCCTCCGCATAGGTCGCACGTTCACGGTAGTCCACAGTTTCCAGCGTATACAACGCACCTTCCTCTACACGGCGTGTCCAAGCCGCGTAACCGGAGGCACCCGGACGGAAAAGCGTACGCAGCGCATCATGATGCTTCACGATGTGGTCCATCACCTGACGAACCGCTGCCTCCTTAAAGCCTGTGGCGCGATAGAGCATAACCGCCTGGTTAAAATGCTGTGGACGTTCGCGCTCCTGGGCAAAGAACCAGTGCTGGATCGGAAGCAACGCCGTTTCCCCGCTCACTTCTCCTTGATCGGCAATACGGCTCACTTCGTGCATATGCGGTGCCAGTGCTGCAACCGTTGGATGCTGGAACAAGTCCTTCATGTCCAGCTTGTAGCCTGCCTGGAACGCACGGGACGCGATTTGAATCGCCTTGATCGAATCGCCGCCCAGGTCAAAGAAATTGTCCAAAATACCGACGGTTTGCACGCCCAGTACGGCCTGCCAGACCGCTACCAAAGCCCGTTCTGGCGCAGTGCGCGGCTCGGCATAGTCCGCTCCGCTTTGCAGACTGCCTTCCGGTGCCGGCAATGCCTTGCGGTCGATTTTGCCGTTTGGACTCAGCGGCATTTGCTCCAGCTGTACAAAATATGACGGCACCATATAGCTTGGCAGCTCCCGGCCCAGCTCACTTCTCAGTTCGCTAGCACCCATCTCCTGCCCGGCCACGTAGTACGCCACCATTTGTTTTTGTCCCGTTTCATCCGCACGCGCCATAACGACGGCTTCTCGTATGGACTCCACTTTCAGCAGCTGCGATTCCACCTCGCCCAGCTCGATCCGGTAGCCACGGATTTTCACTTGATGGTCGATCCGGCCCAGATATTCGATGTTCCCGTCCGGCATCCATCTCGCCAAGTCACCTGTGCGGTACATCCGCTCATAGCCTGCTTCACCATCGGCAAACGGATCGGCGACGAATTTCTCCGCTGTCAGTTCCGGTCGGTTCAGATACCCACGGGCTACGCCTACACCGCTGATGCACAGCTCGCCTGCAACCCCGATCGGCTGCAATTGCTCTGTTCCTTCCTTCACGATGTACAGACGGATGTTCTGGATCGGTTTCCCGATCGGAATCACCGCATGGTCCTCTCCTGGCTCGCAATCGAAGTACGAGACGTCTACGGTCGCCTCTGTCGGGCCGTACAGGTTGATCAGCTTCGCTCCAGCCAGGCTTGACACAAGCCGTTGGAACCGTGCCACATGCTGCGGCGGCAACGCTTCGCCGCTGGCAAATACATGCCGCAGCGTACCCAGCTTCGCCTGTATCACTTCCCGTGGCTGCTGCTCCACATATTCTAGGAACGCATGCAGCATGGCAGGTACGAAGTGCATGGTGGTGACTCCGTCGCGGGCAATCGTATCGACGATGTCCTCCGGATTCTTTTCCCCGCCGACTGATAACAGGCTCACCTTCGAGCCAACCATCGACCACCAGAACAGCTCCCACACCGACACGTCGAACGTGAAGGCGGTCTTTTGCAGGATCGTATCCTCTGCGCTCAAGCCATAGCGGTCATGCATCCACAAAATCCGGTTCAGGACTGAATGATGCTCCACCATCACGCCCTTCGGTTTTCCGGTGGAACCGGAGGTGTAGATGACATAGGCTACATGGCGCGGCCCGGCCAATGGCCCCAGATTCGAGCCGTCTTCGTGGTACATCTCCTTACCATCCTGCTCCAGGCGATCCAGCACCAGCACCTTGCCGTCGAAACTCAGCGACGCCTGCTCGGCCAAATACGATTGCGTCAGCACCAGCTTCGCTCCCGAATCCTCCAGCATGAAGCGGATGCGGTCCGCCGGGTATTCCGGATCGATCGGCACGTAGGCTCCGCCTGCCTTGAGGATCGCGTAGATGCCTACGATCATCTCCAGCGAGCGCTGCACCAGAATGCCTACCGGCTGATCCGGCTGAACTCCTTCCGCGCGCAAGGTACGTGCGAGACGGTTGGCTCGCTCATTCAGCTCACGGTAGGTCAGCGATTCTGCTCCGCATAGCACCGCCACCTGATCCGGTGTTCGTCCCGCCTGCTGCTCGAACAGGGTGCTTAGCGTCTGATCCTGCGGATAAGCTGCCGCCGTATCGCCCCACACCTGAATAATCTGTGCTTGTTCTTCCGGTGTCACCAATTCAAGTTCATTCACACGGATATGCGGATTGTTCACGATTTGTCCGATGACATGATCAATATGGCCTTGGATACGCTCCATAGCAGACCGGTTATACACCAGGGCATTGTATTCAAGCAGGATGGAGATATCCTCGTCAGGCACGACAATCAGGTTAAAATCGTAGTTGGTTTGCTCTGCAAGTGCCACATTGGCAATAGAAAAGCCAGTCTGTGCTCTTGTCTCACCGGAACTGCCCACCTGCTTCATCTGCTGCCCGATCGGATAATTTTCAAACACCATAATGTGATTAATCAGGTCTTGTTTTTGTTCAGTCTGTGCCTGAATATCGTACAACGGGAACGTGTCATAGACACTGGAGGCTAATGCCTGCTCCTGCGTTTTCCGCATCATGTCCACAAATGTAGCATTCTGCGCACTGCAAATGCGTACCGGAATCGTGTTGATAAACAATCCGATCATGTTCTCCACACCTGGAATTTCTGCCGGACGACCAGATACAACACCACCAAACACAACATCCTGATTATTATTGTATTTCTGTAAAATAACGCCCCAAGCGCTTTGCAGCAATGTGTTAATCGTTACATGTTGTTGCTTGGCAATTTGGTTTAATGCGGCGCTCCGTTCTTTACCCAACATAAATGGCAGCTTTTCCGAAACATAGCCGGAATTTGAACTTCCACCACTTCTGTCTGTATCTTCATCCCGTGCTACTACAGAAGCTTGCGCGTTCTTACCAGGCAACAATGTTTGCTGCTCAAAACCCACCAAATAGTCACTCCAATAACGGGTCGCTTCCTGTGTATCCTGATGTTCCAACCATTCGATATAGTCACTATACGGCTTAACAGGTGCTAACACAGGCTGCTTGTGCTCCAGCAGGGCAAAATATGCACCAAACACTTCGTCCGTCACCAGTGACAAGCACCAGCCATCCATCACAATATGATGGAAGCTCCATACAAAACGATATGAGCTATCACCCGTGCGGAAGACGGTTACGCGCATGAGCGCATCCTTGCTTAAATCAAAGTTTCGAGCTTTATCCTGGGCCACTAATTCAGCTACAGCGTGTTCACGCCCTCTGACATCCTCATAATGGAAGCTCGGATTTTTATGAAGATAGACGATCTGCAACGGTTGACCATGCCAGCCGCTGTAGAAATTCGTCCGTAATATAGCATGTCGGCTAACCAGCAGCTTCAGGCTTTCCTCGAATATGGACGGCACAAAGTGGCCCTCAAGATCAAAGGTTGCCTGTTCAAAATACACTCCTGTTTCTGCATTCATCAGACTATGGAACAGCATACCCTTTTGCATTGGGGTTAACGGGTATACATTCTCCAATTCTCCAACGTCTTTTGTCTGCTCCATAATTGTGGCTAATTGCTCCAGCGTCAGGCCTTTTAACAGTACATCGCTTGGAGTCAATTCAGTCCGCTCCCGTGTGACACAATGCTCGATAATTTCAAGCAGGTTTGCTTTTAACAGGTCAGCCAGCATTTGAATCGTATCCTTGCGGAAGGCTTTGCCGTTATACCGAATGTCTAGTTCCAGGATACCGTTCGTTACGATTCCGCTCACATCCAGAGCATATTTCATCTTCATCCGGTCACTAACGGCCGATCCAATCGAGTAAGGAGACATACGCATATCGCTGTTTTGTAAGTCCTGATCAAACTGTCCGAGATAGTTAAAGCTCACTTGTGGCTCGGCAAAAGCTTTATGTTGACCAAGGTGCAGTGCATCTGCTTGATGACCAACGGCTTGGCCGGATTCACTCAAATGTCTCCAAATTCCGTAGCCAATTCCTTTATTCGGAATATGACGCAGGCTCTCTTTGACCTGTTTGATGCGTTCCGACAAGGCGTGATCACGACCGATGTCCAGCAATACCGGATATTGACTCGTAAACCAGCCTACAGTACGAGAAATGTCCGTATCCGGTAAAATATCCTCACGTCCATGTCCCTCCAAATTGACCAGGCTTCGCTGATGGCTCGTCCATGTGTACAGCATCATGCCCAATGCAGTCAAAAGCAGGTCGTTCACTTCCGTGTTATATGCGCGGTGTGCTTGCTTCAATAGTCTTTCTGTCTCTTCTTCCGTAAGCTTGACGACTACTGTGTCCGTGTCAGCCAAGGTAAATCTGCCAACCTGTGTCTGATCCTCAGGCAATTGTTCCTGATCAGCCAAAGCGGATGCGTTCAATTGCTCCCAGTAGGCGCGTTCACTTTCCATTGCCGGACTATTCGCAAAAGTAACCAGTCTTTGAGACCATGAACGGAAAGAATCCGTTTTGTCTGGCAGCTGAAGCACTTCCTGATTGACGGCTTGTTCATAGGCTACAGCCAAATCCTCAAACAAAATGCGCCACGATACCCCGTCCACCACCAAATGGTGAATCGCCAGCAGCAGATGATCCCCATCAGAACAGTGGAACAGACCTGCTTTGAAAAGCGGCCCTACATGCAGACGAATACTGCTTTGAATTTCGCTGGCTTTCGCCTCAATCGCTGCGTTGAGCATGGCTTCATCTGTCAAATTCCTAAAGTCCAGCACGTCCAGGTGGTACAGCTCGCCTTCCTGTATTCCGCGGTTCCATGCTTCATAGCCTTGCTCTGTCTTGCTGAACACCATCCGCAGTGCATCATGATGCTCTGTCAGTTTGCCAAGCGCCTGACGCAGAGCGGACTCGTCAAAACCCTGCTCCCGGTGCAGTGTAACCGCCTGATTAAAGTGATGCACATCCACCACTTGCTCCTGCGCAAAGAACCAGTGCTGGATCGGAAGCAACGCCGTTTCCCCACTCACTTCTCCCTGTTCTGCAATACGACTTATCTCGTGCATATGCGGTGCCAGTGTTGCGATGATTGGATACCGGAACAAATCCTTCATGTCCAGCTTGTAGCCTGCCTGGAACGCACGGGACACGATTTGAATCGCCTTGATCGAATCGCCGCCCAGGTCAAAGAAATTGTCCAAAATACCGACGGTTTGCACGCCCAGGACTGACTGCCAGACCACTACGAGTGCCCGTTCCGTTGCAGTGCGCGGCTCTGCATAATCCGCACCACTTTGCAGATTGCCTTCCGGTGTCGGCAGAGTCTTACGGTCGATTTTACCGTTCGGTGTCAGCGGCATCTGCTCCAACCAAATGAAATACGACGGCATCATATAGCTTGGCAGCTCCCGCCCCAGCTCATGTCTCAGCTCACCGGCTCCAAGCTCTTGGCTCGCGATGTAGTACGCCACGAGTTGTGTTTGGCTCGTTTCGTCCTCGCGGGCTATGATGACCGCTTCTTGTACCGACTCCACCTGCAACAGCTGCGATTCGATCTCGCCCAGTTCGATCCGGTAGCCCCTGATTTTCACTTGGTGGTCCATCCGCCCCAAATATTCAATGTTGCCGTCCGGCATCCATCTCGCCAAATCGCCTGTACGATACATCCGCTCATGGCCTGCCTTGCCACCAGCAAACGGATTATTCACAAATTTCTCTGCCGTCAGTTCTTCACGTTTCCAATATCCACGGGCCAATCCTTCCCCTGCAATACATAACTCGCCCGGCACGCCGACTGGCTGCAATTCCCCATTCGCATTCATGATATATATTTGTGTATTCGCGATGGGACGTCCGATATTAATATCTTGAGCATGGGTCAGTTCCTGTACGGTCGACCAAACCGTCGTTTCTGTAGGTCCGTACATGTTATAAATACGGGGACCGTTTATTTCTTGCAGTGCTGCGAGCAGCTTGGACGGAAGTGCTTCACCCCCGACCATAATTTCCTTTACGTTTCGCAGCGCACGGGAACCTGCTTCATGACCCAGCAGCATTTGCAGCCGCGATGGTGTCATTTGCAACATCTCAATATGATGATGAGCAATCAACTCACCCAGCGCCTGAGGGTCCACCTGATGCTGGCGGTCGCCAAGCACAACAGTCATTCCACCCAACAGTGGCAGGATGGTTTCCAATACGAAAATATCGAATGAAATGGTCGTGAGTGACAAAATGGTTTTGCTCGCTTCAAAGTTAATTACTTCGCGCATCCCTGTAATAAAGTTGAGTACCGAGCGATGCTGGAGCATAACTCCTTTCGGATTTCCAGTCGAACCAGAGGTATAGATGACGTAAGCCAAATGCTCTGGGCGGGTAATTGTCTCCAGGTTGCCGCTCTCTCCCTGATACAATTCTGCATCCTCAAGAAACATGGTATTGGCATTGCAATGGTGCTCTTCTGCCAGATCACGACTAGTCAGAAGCACAGCGGCCTCGCTGTCTTCCAGCATGTATTCAATACGGGATGACGGAAATTCGGGATCAATCGGCACATAAGCACCACCTGCTTTTAGAACGGCCAGAAGACCTACGATCATTTCCACGGAGCGCTGCACCATCAGACCGACCAGTTTGTCAGGTCCTACTCCCTGTGCTTGAAGCATTCGTGCCAATGAATTCGCCCGTTCATTCAGCTCCCGATAAGTCAGACGCTGATTTCCAAACACCAATGCTACCTGATCCGGCGTACACTCCACCTGATCCTCGAACAGCTGATGGATCGTCTGATTCCACGGATATGCACAAACGTTGTCATTAAACGCCACTGTAATCTGTTGTTTTTCTGCCGCCGTGACCAATTCCAGCTCTTCAATACGAGCATGCGGGTTGAGCGAAATTTGCTCCAGCAGACGCGCAAAATGTCCATGCAGACGCTCAATGCCTGCCTGATCAAAACTGAGTGCGTTATACATAAAACGAATCTTTATGCCTTCTCCCGGCATAACGACTACGTTCAGATCGTAGTTAGTTTGCTCTGTAGCCACCACGTTCGAAATCGTAAATGGCTCCTGTCCTTCGCTTCCCAACTGCTCTACCTGCTGCTCCACCGGATAATTTTCAAATATCATAATATGATTGATTAAATCCTGCTTTTGCTCGGTAAGCGCCTGAATTTCATACAGCGGGAACGCGTCATAGGCATTGGAGGCCAGCGCCTGTCGCTGTGTTCGCTTCATCAGCTCAACAAAGGCTTCGCCCTTTTCGGACTGAACTCGTACTGGGATCGTATTAATGAACAGCCCGATCATGCGCTCCACACCCGGAATATCGCCTGGACGACCGGACACAACGCTGCCAAATACGACATCCGTACTGTTGTTATATTTTTGTAACAGCACACCCCATACCGTCTGAATCAGTGTGTTGATCGTCACCTGATTTTGCTTCGCCACCCGATCAATTTGTGCGACCAGTTCCGGCTGGAAGTCGCATTCCAGCTCTCCGGCGACATATTCCCCGGATTGTATGGATTTAGGCTGTGTTTTTTGCTGCGGAAGTGTAATTTGCTGCTCGTAGTCTGCCAAATATCCGCTCCAGTATTGCAGGGACGCCTCACGGTCCTGACGCTCCAGCCATTCAATAAAACGGCTGAACGGCGTAACAGGCTCCAGCACGGGCTCTTTACCCGCACGCAGTGCCAAATAGCTGCCAAATACCTCCTGCGTCATAAAGGACAAGCACCAGCCATCCATCAAAATGTGATGGAAGCTCCAAATAAAGTGGTACGTTTCATCCCCCGTTTGCAAAATGGAAACACGAATGAGCACATCCTCTGCCAGACGGAATCCTTTGGCTTTATCTGCAAGGATAAAAGCTTCAACATAAGCTTTACGTGCCTCTTTTTCCAGTCCGCGCAAATCTTCGTAATACAATGCTCCACTGCGGTTGCGGAAGACGACCTGCACAGGCTCATCCTTCCAGGAACTGATAAAGTTCGTCCGCAGTGCCTCATGACGTTGTACAAGCAGATCAAAGCTTTTACCGAAAGCGACTACATCAAAACGCCCGTTCAACTCAAAGGTTGCCTGCTCAAAATAAGCCGCCGAATCCGCGTCCATCAGGCTGTAGAAAAGCATACCCTTTTGCATCGGCGTTAAGGCATACACATTTTCCAGCTCACCCATATCTCGCGTATCTTCCACCAATTGCTCCAACTCGTCCAGCGTTACGTTATTTAGCAGAACATCACTTGGCGTCAATACCGTTCTTTCCTGGGCAACACAATGACTAATCACCTCACGCAAACCGACTCCCAGCAGCTCTCCTAGCCGTGCAATCGTTTCATGACGGAATTGCGTTGTACCGTAGCGAATAGTGAAGAGCAGCTCGCCATCCTCGATCACGCCATTGATATCCAGTGCAAAATCCATAGCCGCATTTGTGCTGACAGGCACACCGATGGAGTAAGACGAAGGCTGCAGATCATTGCCTTTATAATCCTGATCGAATTGTCCCAGATAGTTAAAGCTAATCTCTGGCTCTGTCTGAAGCTTCACGCCTGCTTGCACAAAAGCATCCGTATTTGACAAGTACCGCAAAATACCGTAGCCAATGCCTTTTTGCGGGATATGACGCAGCCCTTCCTTGACCTGTTTGATCAAACGGGCGGTATTTCCGGCTTGTCCCAGACTTCCATCCAGTACAACCGGGAACTGGCTCGTAAACCAGCCGATCGTCCGTGTAATATCCACATCCGGCACAATGGCCTCCCGTCCATGGCCCTCCAGGTTGATCAGCACCCGTTCGGAACCGGACCATTCATATACGGCTTTGCCGAGTGCAGCCAGCAGCAGGTCATTCATTTCCGTGTTATACGCGCGGTGAGCCTGCTTGAGCAGCAGATCCGTTTCCTGCTTCGTCCAGCGGACAGTTACTACCTGACTGTCTCCAAGCAGGGCTTTATCATTCGCGTAATCCTTCGGCAACGGCTTCACCAGGTTTGCTTCCGCTTGTTCGATATGCTGCCAGTAAGCAAGCTCCCGCTCCATCATCGCGCTGTTCGCATAAGCCGACAGATGCTCGGCCCATGTCTGGAACGAATCTGTTTTGTGCGGCAATCGAATGGCTTTGCCCGTTTTCCCTGCGACAGCCTGTTCATAACCGGACGCCAAATCCTCCAGCAGAATACGCCATGATACACCGTCTACCACCAGATGGTGAATGACGATCAACAAATGATCGCCCCCAGCGCATTGGAATAGACCAAGCTTCACCAAAGGTCCTTCGCTCAACCGAATGCTAGCTTGAATTTCACTCGCTTTGGCTTCCACAGCGGCAGATTCATCTTCAACCCCGCTGAAATTCACAATGTCCAGTGCATACAGCTTGCCTTCCTCCACACTGCGGTTCCAGGCTGCGTAGCCATGCTCTGTCGTGCGGAATACGGTACGCAATGCATCATGATGCTGGATTATGCGTTCCATCGTGCGGCGCAGCGCGTTTACGTCAAATCGTCCAGCTCGATACAGCATCATCGCCTGGTTGCTGTGATGCAGGTCAACTGGCTGCTGCTCAAAGAACCACCGTTGAATGGGTGTCAGCTCCACCTTGCCTGCAACATCTTCCTGACTGGCGATTTTGCCATCTGTACGAAGCAAAGGACTAAGCGACGCTACCGTCGGATTGCTGAACAGGTCCTTCATATCCAGCCGATAGCCTGCTTGCAGCAAGCGGGACGATACCTGCAGCGCCTTGATCGAATCGCCGCCCAGCTCGAAGAAGTTATCCTGCGTGCCTACCGCTTCCACGCCGAGAACTCCGGCCCATACCGTAGCTAGTACCTGCTCGACCGTAGTACGCGGTGCTACATAAGCTGCGCCGGTATGGATACTACCTTCCGGTTCTGGCAAGGCCTTGCGGTCGATTTTGCCGTTGCTGGTCAGTGGGATGGCCTCCAGGCGCATCAGGCGTGCAGGCACCATGTGTGCCGGCAGCCCGACTTCCAGCTCGGCCTGCACCTGCTCGATTCGCAGCTCCGCTTCCCCGGTGAGATATCCGCACAGATATTTGTGCCCGCGCTCATCCGTCCGGTCGATCACCACCGCTTGACGCACGCCCGGCACCCGCTGGATCGCCGTTTCGATCTCGCCCAGTTCGATCCGGAAGCCCCGGATTTTGACCTGATAGTCCATCCGGCCGATGAAGTCCACATTGCCGTCCGGCATCCACCGCGCCAAGTCCCCTGTGCGGTACAGCCGTTCACCCGGCACGTACGGATTGGCCACGAATTTCTCCGCCGTCAGCTCTGCACGGTTCAGGTAGCCCCGTGCTACTCCGGCTCCGCCGATGCACAGCTCGCCCAGTACGCCGATTGGCACCGGATTCAGCTGGCTGTCCACGATGTAGAAGCGGGCGTTCAGCCACGCCTGACCTATCGGCACACTGCCGCTGCCTGGCAGCTTCGACAGTTCTTCGTCGTAGAAGCTGGAGTCGATCGCCGCCTCCGTGACGCCATAGCTGTTAATGATGCGAATATCCGCGCCAAACCGTTCCTGCAGCACCCGGTAATCCGTGACGCTGCAACTATCCGAGCTGGTGATGAGCAATTCCAGGCTGCTCATGTCCAGTCCGTATTCATGCACATGCTGCATAAACGGTACGATCAAGGCCGGGGTAGATTCGAACACCGTAATCTGATAATCGCGAATCCAGCCATACAGACGGCTTGGATCAATCCGGTCGTCTTTCGGGCAAATGACCATCGTGCCGCCGTTATAGAATGCCCGTGCTATATCGCCGACGAATACGTCGAAGGAGAAGCTCGCCAGTTGCAGCAGCCGTACCGGGAACTGGCTGAGACGGTAATCCCGGCGATACGCCGCAGCCGTATTCACCAGGCTGCGATGCTCGATCATGACGCCCTTCGGACGTCCCGTTGTCCCGGAGGTGTAGATTACATACGCCAAATCCTGTGGCTCATTGATGTGCTCGGTATCCATGGTATCCCCGGTGTACAGCGACTCATCGTCCAACGCCATTACGGTATGCAGTCGCAGTCCCGTTGCGGGTTCGGATACTGCTTCGCTGTCAGTTGACAAAGCTGAGGTTAAGCTCAGGTCTCCACTGAGCGCATACGTATCCATATCCTGTTCCAACATTTCAGCACTAACCGCCGTTTCCAGTTGGCCTTCGGATTTTGCTCCCGCTAAAGCCCACTGGCTTTCCTCCAGCCATACCTGTGCACGCTCCTGCAAGCCGGTTTGAGTCAGCAGCACCGTCGCCCCACTGTCTTCCAGCATAAAGCGGATTCGCTCGGACGGATAATCGGCATCCAAAGGCACATACGCCCCTCCGGCCTTCCATACCGCCAGTACGCCGACCAGCATGTCCACCGAACGTTCACTCAAAATGCCGACAATCGACTCGCGTCCAATCCCTTCATTCCGCAATCTGCGGGCCAATTGGTTTGCACGCTCGTTCAGTTCACGGTACGTAAGTTGCTGCTCCTCGTACACAACCGCCACGTGATCCGGTATTAGCTGTGCCTGTTCTTCCACATAAGGGTGGAACAACAATTCTGCTTCCTTCGCATCACTCCACGCCGACACGCCAACTGAACCAAACCCGTCGATGATTTTCGCTTTTTCCTCAGCAGTCACCAGCTCAAGCTCATCGACCAGCGCATCCGGTCTGTTAATCGCTTCCTCTATGATATGTAGCAAATGCTCACGAATTTGCTCCACAGCCGCGCGTTCAAACACCAGCGCATTGTATTCCAAATGAATACCGATTTCATCGCCCGGCACAATCGTAATGTTAAAAAATCATAGTTCGTTTGCTCCGACATGGAAGCATTGGCAATGGTAAAGCCGTTCGTGTCACGGCTGCCCATTTGCTCCATACGCTGTTCCACCGGATAGTTCTCAAACACCATAATATGGTTCACCAGATCCTGCTTCTGCTCCGTCAGGGCCTGAATTTCATACAACGGATAGGTTTCATAGGCACGGGAAGCAAGCGCCTGCTCCTGTGTCTGCTTCATCAGCCCGGCGAACGTAACATCTTTGCCGCTATGAATCCGTACTGGAACGGTATTAATGAACAAACCAATCATTTTATCGATGCCTGGAATATCCGCTGATCTACCGGATACGACACTACCAAATACAACGTCCCGGCTATGGTTATACCGTTGTAATACAACACCCCACGCCGCTTGCAGCAGCGTATTGACCGTCACCTGCTGCTGCTTGACCAGCCTGTTCATCTGTTCCGTCACTTCACGGCTTAGCGTAAACGAAAGCTTGTCCGCCTCATATCCCTTGGCATGACCATCCAACTGCTTGGCTTGCGGCAGCACCGTCTGTTGTTCAAAGCCAGTAAAATAGTCACTCCAAAACTGTTCAGCCTCTGCGTTGTCCTGCCGTTCCAGCCATTCAATATATTCGCTATATGGTGTTACCGGAGCAAGCTCAGGCTTGCGGCCTTCGAGCAGGGCAAAGTACGTCTGGAATGCTTCCCCTACGACCAGGAACAAGCACCATCCGTCCATCAAAATATGGTGGAAGCTCCACACAAAACGATATGACTCCTCGCCCGTACGTAATATAGATACTCTCATCAGCTCGCCTGAGCTAAAATCAAAGCCCTCTGCTTTGTCGCGCTCTGCAAAATCGGCAATGTACGCGTTCAGCTCTCCTTGCTCCATCGAACGCACATCTTCAAAACGAAATCCGGCTAGTTTGTGGCGGTACACCACCTGTAAAGGCTGCTCATTCCACCCGCTATAAAAGTTCGTTCTGAAAATTTGATGGCGATCCACCAGCAGATTCAGGCTTTCGACAAAAGCATCCACCTGGAAGCTGCCTTGCAGATCAAAGGTCGCCTGCTCAAAATATGCTCCTGATTGCGGCTCCATCAAGCCATGGAACAGAATTCCCTTTTGCATCGGCGTCAGCGAATAAATGTTTTCCAGCTCTCCGGCAGCAGCGGTTTGCGCTACAATGTGCTCCAATTCTCCAGCCGTCAGTCCTTGGAAGGACAGATCGCTTGGTGTCAACTCCGGCAGCTCTTTTTCCACACAATGAGCCAAGACCTGGCGGAAGCTTTCCTGCAACAGATCAGCCAGTCTTTTGATTGATTTTTTCATGAATGTTTTGCTGCTGTAGCTGATCGTCAGTTCCAGCACACCGTCCGTGATCATGCCGTTGATATCAAGCGCGTATCGCTTGGTCAACGTATCACTAATGGAAGCCCCGATAGAATAAGGAGACATGTGGAATGCATTATGTTTCAAATCCTGATCGAATTGTCCGAGATAGTTAAAGCTGATTTCCGGCTCGGCAACAAAAGGGGGTTCCCCTTCCCTGGCAGCAGCAAGATATCTCAAAATTCCGTATCCAATCCCTTTATGCGGCAAACGGCGCAGCCCTTCCTTGACATTCTTGACACGCCGTCCCACATCCCGGTGCTCGCCCATTTCCAGCACAACCGGGAATTGGCTGGTAAACCAACCGACTGTACGCGTAATATCCACATCAGGCAAAATGGCTTCCCGTCCGTGGCCCTCCAGATTGACAAGCACCTGGCTGATGCCTGCCCACTCATGAATAGCGGTGCCCAGAGCTGTCAGCAGCAGGTCGTTCGCTTCCGTATTGTAGGCACGGTGTGCCTGCTTCAAGAATTGCTCCGTTTCCAAGGCCGTCCACGCCACCGTGAGTGTACGATCATCGCGTAGCTGAGGCTTGGTCTCGGATTTGCGAGTGTAGTCCTTGGGCAATGCTGCCTGAGTAGCTCCAGGTTGCTCAAGCTGTTGCCAGTACGCACGCTCCTTCTCCAATGCGGTGCTGCTCGCATAAGCTGACAGCTGATCGGCCCACAGGCGGAAGGAATCCGTCTTATTCGGCAAACGGACAGACTCACCCCGTAAAGCCTGCTCATAGCCGGACGCCAAATCCTCCAGTAAAATACGCCACGACACACCATCGACCACCAAATGATGGATCGCAATCAGCAAATGATCCCCATCAGCGCAGCGGAACAGACCCAGCTTTACCAAAGGGCCTTCCTCCAGACAGATACTGCTTTGAATTTCGCCCGCTTTGGCCTCCAGCACATGAGCAAAATCAGGTTCATTCGTAAAGTCCACGACTTCGAGACTGTAGAGCTCACCTTCCTGTACGCCACGGTTCCATGCTTCAAACCCGCCGTCTGCATTTTGGCAGAATACGATACGCAATGCGTCGTGATGCTCAACAATGCGTTGCAATGCCTGACGAAGCGCCGTTTCATCCATGCGATCCTCGCGATGCAGCATCAAGGCCTGATTATAGTGTTCTGGCTTGGATGGCTGCTGCTCAATAAACCAATGCTGAATCGGCGTTAATGCCACTGCACCCGTGACTTCCCCTTGGTCTGAAACGCGGCTTACCTGCTGTACCCGCCCATTCAGCTCCGCAATAGTCGGATATTGGAACAGTTCCCTCATTTCCAGCTTATAGCCATTTTGCAGCAGTCTTGAAGACACCTGAATGGCCTTGATCGAGTCGCCTCCCAGATGGAAAAAGTTATCTAGTACACCAATTTGCTCGATGCCCAGCACAGATTGCCATACCAATACCAATGTCCGCTCCACTTCGGTTCGAGCTGCTACATAATCCTCACCGGAGTCCACACTTCCCTCTGGCTGCGGCAACGCCCGACGATCCACCTTGCCATTCGGCGTCAGCGGCAATTGCTCCAGCTGCACAAAATACGAAGGCACCATATAGCCTGGCAGTTCCTGGCTCAACGCGCTGCGCAGCTCACTTGCCGCTACATCCGCTTGGGTCACCACATAGGCGCACAGTTGCTTCTGTCCCTGCTCGTCCTCACGTGCGATCACCACTGCTTCACGCACCGCTTCCAGCTTCAGCAGCTGCGCTTCCACCTCGCCCAGCTCGATCCGGTACCCCCGGATTTTCACCTGGGCATCGATCCGTCCCTTGTATTCCAGCGTTCCATCCGCATTCCAGCGCACCAGGTCGCCTGTGCGATAGCAGCGTTCTCCACTGCGGAACGGACTATCGATGAACTTTTCAGCCGTCAGGTCAGGACGGTTGCGGTAGCCCCGGGCCACCCCGTCACCGCCCACAATCAGCTCTCCCCACGCCCCGACAGGCTGCAGCTGCATTGAACGGTCCACGACATACGCCGTCGAGTTATGGATCGGACGGCCAATCGGCACCGATTCGGATTGCACTCCGCTAATCGCATGCGTGGTGGAGAAGGTCGTATTTTCCGTCGGTCCATAGCCGTTGATGATCCGCAGGGCCGGATAAGCCTTCAGCACCCGGTTAATATGCGGTACAGACAGCACATCCCCGCCGACCAGCAGCTCCCGTATCCCCTCGAACAGCTCCAGATCCTGCTGAGACAGCTGGTTGAAGAGCGGCGCCGTCAGCCACATCGTGGTAATGCCATGGCTGCGCACGGCTGCCTTCAGCTTCGGTGCGTCCAAAATCACATCCTGGCTCACCATTACCAGCTGGCCGCCGTTCAATAGCGCTCCCCATATTTCAAAGGTGGACGCGTCAAACACAACGGCACCGGTCTGCAAAATGCGCGTGTCGGCATCGAGTTGTGCATAGTTTGTATTTTTTACCAAACGTACGACATTACGGTGCTCTACCATGACCCCTTTGGGCTGTCCAGTCGTTCCCGAAGTGTACATCAAATAGGCGAGTCGATCCCCGAATTTACCTACTTGTGAAATCTCATTTCTCGGATTTGTATAATGGGTATAATCCGCACGATGAGGCTCGTTTTGATCCAATTGTACGGTATTTAAGCCTTGATCATCCTCTGACCCGTATACAGCGGCATCGCTCAAATCCAGCACAATTCCGCTGTAGTCATCCGGCTGCTGCTCCGCACGCTGCACCAGCAGCAGCTTCGCGCCTGAATCCTCCAGCAGGTAGCGTACACGTTCTGCTGGATAATCCGGGTCAATTGGCACATACGCGCCACCCGCCTTGAGGATCGCCAGCATGCCGACGATCATATCTGTGGAACGCTCAGCGACGATACCTACCGTCTGTTCAACAGTCACTCCGTGACCGCGCAGCGTGTGAGCCAGCCGGTTGGCCTGGTTATTCAGCTGCCCATAGGTTAGACTACTGTTTCCAAACACAACCGCTGTCTGATCCGGTGTACGCTCTGCCTGCTGCTCGAACAGCTCATGAATCCCTACATCGTGTGGATATTGCACGGCTGTAGCATTAAACACATCCACAATTTGTGCCCGCTCTTCGTCACTAATCAGCGACAATTCCTGTATCCGCTTCTGTGGTCCTTGCACCATATGCTTCGCCACACTTAGGAACTGTCGGATAATCCGGGCAATCTCCTGCTCGCTGAACAGCTCTGTACGATAATCCAGGTACAGCACAAGTTTATCGTCATCCAGCATTTCTACCATGTGGATATCGAAGTCATTTACCGTATCGCCGCAAAAATCGTTGTCCACCTGCAAAATGGCTTCGTCAAAACGGGAGAAACTCAGCGTACGATACTGAATTGAAGCGCCGAACAGGCGCTGGATATCCAGACTGCTTTGCTGCTCACGCAAATCCTGAATGATTTTGTTATACGGGTAACGCTGGTGCCGCAAAATGGACGATTGCTCCTTACCCACACCTTGGAGGAAAGTCAGCAACTCGGATTCCGGCTCAACCAACAGGCGCGTAGCCACAGTGCTGACGAACATGCCAATCGTGTCTTTTTCCTTCTTCGACGTACGGTTGGCATACAGTGTACCCACTGTTAAATCCTCTTCACCCGTCACTTTGTGCAAATAAATATAGAGGGCAGCGAGGAAGAATGTAAAAATACTGATTTTGTGCTCTTCGCAAAAAGCTGTAACACCACGATACAATTCATGATCCAATACATAGCTTTCCCGGCGAGCAGCCGTGCTCAGCGTTAGCGGATTGTATGATTTTAATCCGGTAGTCTCCGGCAAATCGGCAAACTTCTCCGTCCAGTACGTCTTGTCCTTTTCATAGCGGTCCGATAGCTCATAGCTTTGCTCCACCTGAATAAAGTCCAGATATGGATTCGCTTTAACTGGTGTATCTTTACCAGTACCATGCACAATCTCCATGTAATGCGCGGTAATTTCATTCACAGCTTGATTCATGGACACACCGTCTGAAATAATATGGTGCATCTTGAAATTAAACCAGGTTTCTTCTGCTCCCAACTGCAAAATAACAAACCGGTACAGCTGCGAATCCAGTAATGAAAACGGCTGTGGATTATGACGTTGTAACCATAGACCAGCTTCCTCCGGGGTAACCTGGAGCGTTTCTATAGTTTGAACCGTATATGGCTCTACATATTGATATGGAATACCATCCTGAGCAGTGATTTTGATGCGAAAAGAATCGTTGTGTGCAATGACTTGGTTCATCGCCTGCTGCAATGCATCTATACGAACAGTTCCCCTGATTTTAACAGTTGCAATAATCGTGGACGTGTTGCGATTGGGATACAGAAGCTCTGTATACCAAATACGTTGCTGTGGCTGGCTTAATGAAAACATTTGAACATCATGCTGAGTCATATGTCTCTCTCCTCGCAAAATAGATATTGGTAAAAAGAAACTTCGCATATTTATGCAGTTTGTTCCTCAGGATGCTTTCGATATTGGAGCTCATACAGCTCCGCATAATGACCGCCCTTGGCAAGAAGCTGGTCATGGGTGCCCTGCTCTTTCAGCTCGCCCTCGGCAAGGACACAGATGCTATCCGCCCGCTCAATCGTAGACAAGCGATGGGCAATAACTAATGTCGTGCGATCCTTCATCAGTTCATTTAAGCCCTGCTGGACTTCGTACTCCGATTCTGCATCCAGCGCCGAAGTCGCTTCATCCAGCAGCAAAATCGGTGCATTTTTGAGCAAAGCACGAGCAATCGCGATCCGCTGCCTTTGACCGCCAGACAAATTGGCTCCACGTTCACCAACAATGGTGTCGTAACCCTCCGGCAGCTCGGCTATAAAGCCGCTGGCATAGGCTGTTGCAGCCGCAGCCTCTACCTCCTCATCCGTGGCATCCGGCGAGCCAAAGCGGATATTATCCGCTACTGTACCGTGGAACAACGTAGCCTCCTGCGGGACATAGGCCATCAAATCCCTGACCTCGTCCAACCGATATTCTCCTGCCGAACGGCCGTGGATCAGCAGCACTCCCTCATCCGGCGGATAAAAGCCCAGCAGCAGCTTCATGACCGTGCTTTTGCCGCTGCCACTCGGACCGACCAGCGCGGTTACCTGCCCTTGCGGCACGATCAGGCTCAGCCCTCGCAGTGTTGGACGGTCCGGCTGATAACCAAAGGTGATGTCGTGCAGCTCCAGCGCAGCCGGAACTTGTTCAATGGCGTGGCCTTCGCCCACAGTCTCCATATCACGATAAGATCCCTTCGTATCACTGGCCGATAAAACTTCCACCTCCGGGCGGATAAGCGCAGCCTGCGCTCCCTTCTGCTTCACCGCAGGAAAGCGCTCTTGCTCCAGCGATTCATCCAGAATTTCGCGAATACGCGCCAAGCCCGCCAAGGAGTTTTGCAACAGTGATACAGCCGCCCCCAGCTCCAAAAACACGGTGGAAATACCGCCTTGCAGCTGCACAATCTGTCCCAGTACGCCAAGCTCCATTTGCTTCTGTGAAACCAGAATTAGTCCGGTGACAAGCACACCACCCAGCGTAATAAATTCAACCAAAAAATTGCACATATCCTGCAAACCCATATGACGCCCTTGCCGGATGCTGATGCGCTTGATGTCCTCGCTTGCATCGTTGCAAAGTCCGCCTACCTTTGTCCGCAAGCCGAACAGCTTCACCGTCTGCAAGCCGGAGAGCAAATCACTCAACCGTTCGGTGAACCTGCTCATCCGTCCCTGTAGTTCATCACTCGTCTGTCGCATCTTTTTTGCGAAATGAGAATTGACCCAAGCTGAGGCCAGCCCAAGCAAAACCGCCATAACCCCAAATCGCCAATCCAGTGCCATCATAATGACTAGCGAGCCGAAGAAAAGCGAAATTTCCAGTATAATTGAGCGAATATGAACGGTGTAGGCCTGCTCCAACGTCTGTACATCGTTGCTCATGCGGGATACAAGATCACCCGAATGGCGTTTTTCGGCCTTTTCATACGATAGCTTGACAATATGCCCAAATAGTCTCACCCGTACATCGGCAATCGCCAGCTTCACGCACCGCTTATACATATAGCTGCATAGCGGCGCAATAACACTTAATGCCAAAAATGTACCGCTGACCAAATAAATCGCCCGGTAAAGCTCCTGCACTTCGCCATTAACCGCAAAATTCAGCAAATAATGCACCACAAAGGAAAGTAAAATCGTGATGCTCGCATTGGTCAGGCTATTGCCAAACAACCCGGTAAAATATCTTTTCCGGTGCGGCTTCATCAGGGAGATCAGCTGTCTAAACTCATAAAACCCCTGCTTGAAGGTCACGCTTCACGCTCCTTTCCCCCGGCATTGAGTGACCGTTTTCCGCCGTATGCTGTTCTTCTTCGAAATTTTTCAAATACAGCTTTCGATACTCACCGTCGCGGCTCAGTAGTTCCTCATGGGTGCCTGATTCCACAATGCTCCCCTGATCGAGTACAATAATCCGGTTCGCCTGACGCACGGTTGACAGTCGATGAGCAATGACCAGCACCGTCCGGTTGTGCATTGCTGTATTCATCGCGATCTGCACCTGAGCCTCCGACTGGCTATCAAGCGCTGAGGTCGGCTCATCCAGCAGAAGCAGCGGAGCATTTTTCAGCAATGCCCTTGCTATGGAAATACGCTGCTTTTGTCCACCGGACAATCCGCCTCCCCGCTCGCTCAAGAGGGTTTCATAGCCCTCGGGAAGCTGAACAATAAAATCATGCGCATATGCCGCCTTCGCCGCCTCGACAATTTCTTCCCGTGTCGCCTCCAGACGTCCATATCCGATATTTTCTGCAATCGTGACCGGAAAAAGCGACGGCTCCTGAGACACCATCGAAATATGGCGGCGCAGACTTGTTAAATTCCAATCTGTCAAACTCTTTCCAAAAAGCTGAATGGCTCCAGCATGCTCTCCCGGTTCATTAAATCCGCAAAGCAGCTTGAAAATCGTACTTTTGCCGCCACCGCTGGCACCGACAATTGCTACCATTTCCCCTTGACCCACCTGGAAGTTGATATCCCTGAGCACCGTGTTTCCCTCGTTGTAGCAAAAGGTCAAATGCTCAAAGCTGACCACAGCAGCGTCGTCTTCGCTTTCTGCTTCGCCTGCCTCGCTTGCACTAGCTTGACTAGTTTGCTTGGCTTCCCTATCTGCATCGTCTTCCAAGCGGAGGACCTTATCTCCTCGATCCTGATCAACTGAGGTGATTTTGCCATCTTGCCGTTCATCCGGCCAATCCAGCACCTCAAACAAATGCTTCGCGGCTCCCCCCGCTTCCTTCATTTGCGAAATGATCGTCGGGAGCATGGCAACGGGCTGCAATATGAACGAAATCAGATATAAAAATAGGACAATGCCTCCGGCATTCAGCTCTCCAATTTGAATCAGGTATCCTCCGTACACTATGACCAAAATAATCGGTGTTGCCAGCATCATCACACCAACCGGAGCAATGGATGCATAGCGTTTTTCCAGCCCCAAGCCGCGTTTGACGACCTCCTCCATAATCACCACATACTTCTTTAGGAGCACAGCCTGCATATTGAATGCCTTAACGATAGGAATTCCTCCGATCGCATCCTGCGCGACCGCGTTCAAATGAGCCACCCTCTCCTGAAGCTGCTCGGAATACTTTTCAACCGGCCTGCTCATCAGTGTGGTTATGGCCATTCCTACAGGCATGAGCGCAAGGCTTGCCAAAACCAGCTTCCAGCTTGTCATTAAAAGCAACGTTAAGGATGCCGTGAACACAAGTGGCAAATAAAACAAATTGGCAAACTGCTGGATAAAAAAATTCTGTAGCATCGCCGTATTGTTCGTAAGACGTGATACCAAATTTCCGGTAAATTTCCTTTCCACACTGGAAATCGGTAAATTACAAAACTTATGTACGAGGTCGCCTCTCAGGTCGCGCAGAGCGCTAACGCTAAATTGCGCCGAAGCATACCTCATCACAAACTTACAGGGCATACCAATGAGGATCATACCAACAACCAGATAGATCATATTCTGGGTGGAGGAGAAGGTCCCCTGTGCCATTTGCTCGATAGCCTTACCCAAAATAATGTCTATAGCTGCCAGACATAAGGAGGCGAACACCGTTATGAAAACCCATAGATTGTACGGTCTTACATAACAGGCGAGTCTCCGAAGAGCAGAATTTGATCGAAACAAGGACATCCCTCTTTTTCGTTGCTCACACTTTCACAGTGCGAGCTTTTTGAAGTAAGCATTTTGCATAAATTCAACAAGCGGCTTTCCATGTGCAGTAGGTAGATCAAAACGTTTCGATAGCGTCTATATATCGACCTTGCTGGTGCCCATAATCGAATGTTGCAAGCTGCTGAAGCTGCAATGGACATAGTGAGATAAACTTAGGCTCTGGCTCTGGATGCATGCGTGTTTGTATGGAATGAAATTGTTCTTGAATTATGCTTGGAGTTGCATCCTGGTGGTGGGTTAATTGTTGAATGGTTACCGAGATATTAATCATGTTGTGGATCGTGGTGTATCGTGATGTGTGGGTCGTTTAACTCTGCCTGAATCGTGGTTGTAGGGTATTGGTGCTGTGAGATGTATGAGCTGCAGCAGCGTGGTTCGGAACTGGAGATACGGACAAAATATTCACGACTGCGCTTATCACTTCTTGCTCTTGTTCATGAATGAAAAAGTGATTGCCTTCGAACATTCGCACATCTATGGGCGATGAGGTGTGCTGCTGCCAGGCATGAAGTGAATCCGTAGTCACCTCATAATCCTTCATGCCGCCTAAAATGGTCATCGGACAGGCCAATGGATCCCCCTGCTGATAAACATATGTTTCGCACACCTTAAAATCCGCACGCAGACGGGGCATAATAATTTGCATTAACTCTGCATTTTGCAAGACTTCTTCGGGTGTTCCCTGCATCAAACGAAGCTCTTCGGTGAAAGGTTGATCTGCCAGGTCATGGAGTTGTTTTTTGGAATATGGAAGATGTGGTGCGGATTTACCGGATGCGATGATATGGACAGGCAGTCTTCCGGTTTGGCTATACAATTGCCGTGCTGTTTCAAAGGCAATCAGCGCTCCCATACTGTGTCCAAAAAAAGCAAACGGCTTATTATGTATGTACGGAGCCATAGCAGGAAGCAGCGAGCGCACGATGTCCTGAATGGTGTCCATTGGGGCTTCTGTTGAACGGCTTTCACGCCCCGGAAGCTGTACAGGTAAAACAGTAATGTCGGGCGCAAGTCTAGATTTCCAGGAAGTAAATATGGAAGCGCCACCACCGGCATATGGGAAGCAAAATAGTTGGAGCTTCTCAGCCGGGTGGACCGCGGTTTTTGCAAACCAAGATTGTGACCGAGTCGTCATATGAATTCCTCCATCCTCTATGCAGTTCAGGATTTTACAGTAAATCCTTATATCGCTTTTTTTCTTCCAACACTTTCTAGCTTTTTTTAAATATACAAACTTTAAAACCGCTTGACATGGGACAAAAGAGCTAAATTGATAGCGTACATAAAAATAAAACAAAATCCATATTGTTCCATTCACTTTCAAGCTTTAAAAACAACCTTTTTACTTTTGACATGAATCTCCTACCCGTTCTAATCTGTTATTTTGATTTAAAACGAGCTTTCAGATTTTCATGAATTTTGTAAAATCAGAATTATTATGATTTCCAATAGAAGATGAAAGCCTTGTACTACAACGATTTTACCTTTACATGCCATTAACATAAATGTAACAAATTCATCCTGATATCATCCGACAAAATCCGTCTTTTTTCGCAACCTCCTTCATTTTCCTATTTTATGGTATTAAATTCAATTCAGCTTACATCAATCGAAATTAATAACTCTTTAATTTTCTAATAAACACTGTTATTTTGTAGTTCTATAGAACTAATTTTCATAAATTTTTTTTTGACTCTCCGTCTAATAATTTTAGTTCAGGTTGAATTTTTTACCGCTCAGGCTATGAATTTTCTTTTCAAACTTTAATAGAAACGTTTTTATCTACCCTCAAAAGTGCCGATTTATAGCGAATTTATATTTTGGTTATCCCCCTTCTGCAATGGGACAAACAACCGGAAACGCCAAACAGCAAGTCTCCCAATAGTAAGAGACTTGCTGTTTGTAAGCTTATTATGACTCGGTCTAAGACATGATTGTGAAAACCTCAGGAGGATACGGCTGCAGCGAGCGTGCCGGATGCGTCTGTTGTGTGATGAATACTGCGCACAAAACGAATCGTTTTTGTCTCCGAATGCATCACGACCGAATGCGTTTCCGCTCTGTGACCAGGGAGAGAACGAACCCCCTGTAACCACTCGCCAGGGGTCACACCAGTAGCCACAAACATCACACCTTGGCGTCCAACCATATCAGCCATGGACAGCAATGCTCCTGGGTCCGTAATCCCCATACGTTTGCAACGCTCAAGCTCTTCTTCACCATGTGGCAGCAAACGGCCTTGGATTTCTCCACCCATGCATTTCAGTGCTGCCGCGGCCAATACACCCTCAGGAGCGCCGCCGGAGCCGATATGCAAATCTACACCGCTATCCAGGCAAGTTTCAATCGCCCCCATCACATCTCCATGACCAAGCAGCTTGATCCGAACGCCGCTTTCCCGCAGAAGCTTGATGATTCCAGCGTGCCGTGTTCGATCCAGAATGGATACTGTAAGATCGGGCAAGGATTTGCCCAGTATCCGTGCGGCTTTTGATAATGTAGCCGGGATCGGTTCGTCCAGTGACAGCTTTCCAGCCAACGCCGGGCCAACAGCCATTTTTTGCATGTACATATCTGGAGCATGGAGCAAACTTCCACGAGGTGCAGCAGCAATGACCGAAAGAGCATTGTTCAAACCATTCGCCACCGTTTCGGTTCCCTCCAGCGGGTCAACAGCGATATCTATAGCTGGTCCTCTGCGATTGCCTACTCTTTCCCCGATATACAGCATGGGAGCCTCATCCATTTCTCCTTCGCCAATGACGACCGTACCGTCCATGGATACCGCATTAAAATGGGTGCGGATGGCTACCGTAGCCGCCTCATCTGCGCTATTCTTATCCCCACGTCCTGTCCAACGCGCTGATTGCAGCGCTGCCGCCTCAGTTACCCGAACGAATTCCAATGCCAATTGACTCTCCATACCTATCCCTCCACCTCTCCTATATAATGATTATCCCACGCCAAATCATTTTTTTAGAGCAGCTGTGCTGCTGTTTTATCTATTTATCTATTTATATAATCTCCTATATCCTACGGCCGATCCTTATCTCTAGAGCAGTTTTACTGCCTTTTATATATTACACTCCTGTATCCTGTGGTTCATATTTTCTCTATATAAGTTACTTTAAAGTTACTTTAAAGTTTACTTGGCTACTACAACATTCTGATAATCAGACCTGCTGTCTCTTCAATTGCTTTATCCGTGACATCAATCACCGGACAACTCAGTTCCTTGAACAAAGATTGCGCATACGCAATCTCCTCCTCCACCCGCGTCGATGTGGCATACTGCACATTGTTAGGAAGCCCCATAACCTTAAGTCGCTCACTGCGTATTTTTAACAGCAGCTCCGGCTGGATCGTCAACCCGAACACCCGACCTTCCTGTACATCCTTTAGCTGTGCAGGCGGTGTCAGCTCCGGTACAATCGGAATGTTGACTGTTTTATAACCCTTATGTGCCAGAAACATCGATAACGGGGTTTTGGAAATACGCGACACCCCAAGCAATACAATATCCGCTTTGAGAATAGCGCTCACATCTTTACCATCATCGTATTGAACCGCAAAATCCAAGGCTTCCACACGGCGAAAATAGTTGTCGTCCAGTCGATGCAGCAGACCAGGCTTCTCTTTGGGATCATTATGAAACGTGTCGGCAAATGCCTGCATCATCGGCCCCATAATATCTACCGCCCGCACATTCAGCCGGACAGCCTCCTCTTTCATCGCCTCTCTCAATTCCGGCTGAACCAGCGTATAAGCGACGAACCCTTTTCGCTCGGCGACCTCCTCCATCACCCTGCTCAGCTCATCTTCATCCCTTACATTCATGAATCTTTTGATCTCTGTGTCCGGTAGCTCAAATTGGCGCATGGTCGCCTGTACGACAGCTTCTGCCGTCTCACCAATCGAGTCTGAACAGATCGCTATAAAATGACTGCTCGCCTGAACCATTCGATTCCTCCCATTAATCCTCTGCTACCATATCGAGCAACATTTTAATAATATTCGTTTTCGTAATGCGTCCCACGACTTTCCAGTGTTCTCCTGGTTTGTCAGAGTCAGAAGGGACGACGACAGGCAAGCTGTCGATTTGACGGGCGATAATCTTGCGCGCCGCCTCCAGAACGGTATCCTCCGGGGAAACCGTGACGACATTCGCCTGTCGGGTCATCACGAGACTGACAGGAATGGTCGCCGCATTCGGATTGCCTAGCGTAACCTTGAGCAAATCCTTGCGGGAAGCTACACCTGCCAAATCCCCATCTTCATCGGTAACGATCAGATTACTCACATTTTCCAAAAAAAGTGCCACCACAGCTTCCTGAATCGTTGTTGTTTCACGTACGATGACCGGAACCCCGTGAAGATCGCCAACCTTCATTTGCATAAGCCGGAATTTTTCCTCCCGGTTCGGCGTGCCTCGCTTTCCGACAAAATAGCCAACCTTGGGCTTCGCATCTATGTAATTTAGAATGCCCAGCTTGGATAAGTCAGTCCGAATGGTCGCCTTGCTGAGATTAAGCATTTCCGCAATTTGATCACCGGTAATCGGGGCATGCTTTTGCACAATATTTAAAATTTCGATTTGCCTTTCCGTAAGATCGATGATGAACGCCCCTCCTTTTCTTCTTGCCATCTGATATTATATATAATACGTCATATATATTTATAAATCAACCTATAAAAGCATATAAAACATCACATATATAAAATTAAGGCGGTTATTCATGCTTTTTTATCGTTTAAAACACTTATTCCACCCCAAAAAGCGGATACTTTCCACCATACTCTTCCGAGCAAGGCGGAGTATCCGCTTCCCTTATTCGTATCTTAAAGCATCTATTGGACGCAGCTTGGACGCCTTCCGCGCCGGGTAGACTCCGAACAACACACCGACGCCCATACAGCACAGAAAAGAGTACAGCACCGGCTCCATCGAATACACAATCGGCATTTGGACGAATTTCTCAAGCAGCTTTGCGCCCCCAAGACCCGTCATCACACCAACCAATCCACCCATCAAGCTGAGAAAAACTGCCTCAGCCAGAAACTGCAGCATAATATCACTGCGCTGTGCACCAATCGCCTTGCGAATCCCGATCTCCCTCGTCCGTTCTGTAACAGACACCAGCATAATATTCATAATGCCAACACCGCCGACGCCGAGTGCAATCGCGGCCACACCAATCAGCAGCATATTCATAACCTTATCTACACCTGAAACCGTTTCAAGAATCTCCGTTTGGGTCGTAATCTGAAAATCATCCCCCTCCGCAGGCTTCAGTTCATGCCGTGCACGTAATGTCTGCTTGATTTCATCACGCGCCTGATCAATCTTCTCCTCCGTTGTCGCAGAAGCGTTGACCTGTTGGATGCTCATATTCCCCAGCCGTTCCATCCCGGTCGTAATCGGTATATACACCTGTTGCGAGCTATTATTCATACTGGAGTTAGAATTCGTTAGAACCCCGACCACCTTGAAAGGAAGCTGTTTGATCATGATCGTCTCACCGACTGCCTTGGATGCATCCGGGCCCAAAATATTCCGGGCTGCGTCGCTCCCCAGCACTACAACATTCAACCGGTTTTCCACTTCATAATGAGTAAACGATCTGCCCTGAGCAAGCGACAGCTTTTTCACATGGACAAAAGCCTGGGAAGTTGCTTCAATCTGACCGCTGACCTTATTGCGACTCCACGTAATATCCGCACCAGTCATGGCACTTGGAGCAACATCGGCCACTGATTTTTGCTGTTCCAGTGCTTTAATATCCTCAAGCGAAATTCCCTTTGGCTGGTTGAAGGACATGGAGCTAGAGCCGTCATACGGGGCATAAGGATAAATCATAAGCAAGTTATTCCCCATACTGTTAATCTGCGACGTAATCGTTGCAGTAGAGCCTTTTCCAATCGCTACAATCGTGATTACAGCAGCCACTCCGATAATAATTCCCAGCATGGTCAGCAAGGATCGCAGCATATTCGTTCGCAAACTGTTAAGTGATACCCGGATAATTTCCCGAAATTTCATGCTTTCACTTCCTCTGCCGCCATTCTTCGTTTCCCGACAGGCTGATCCTCTTCAATCCGTCCATCACGAAAATGAATCAGCCGCTTGGCGTATTCCGCAACCTCCTGATCATGAGTAACCAGTACGACCGTTTTCCCCTGATCGTTCAGACGCTGAAAAATCCCCATAATTTCAACGCTTGTTTTGGAGTCCAATGCGCCTGTCGGTTCATCCGCCAAAAGAATAACCGGATTGTTCACAAGCGCGCGTGCAATGGATACCCGTTGCTGCTGACCACCTGACAATTCGTTCGGCTTGTTGTTCATCCGATCGCCTAATCCCACGCTATTGAGGGCCTCCATCGCCCGCAAACGCCGCTCCTTGGCAGGAACACCTGCATAGATCATGGGCAGCTCCACATTCTCCAAAGCCGTTGCTCGCGGGAGCAAATGAAATTTTTGAAATACAAATCCGATTTTTTGATTACGTATAATAGCCAGTTCATCCTCACGGGCATCCAATATCGAATAACCGTCCAAATAAAATTGTCCCGCTGTAGGCAAATCCAGACAGCCGATCACATTCATCATCGTTGATTTTCCTGATCCAGACGGTCCCATAATGGCAACAAAATCACCGTCAGCAATGTCGAGCTGCACCTCACGCAGGGCATGAATTTCCTGATCCCCGACCTGGTACACCTTTTTCAGATTTTCAATTTGAATGACGTATCTCATAGCCTGTTAAAATCCTCCCTGCATGCCGCCCATGCTGGAAGGGTCTGGCGGTGCTTCAGGAGCCGGGATAACAATCGTGTCACCCTCTTTTACACCCGACTTGAGCTCGACCTGGTCTGGCGTGTAAAATCCAAGCTCTACAGGCTTGAACGTCCGCGCTCCCGGATTCGCAGGATTCGCAGCGAGATAAACACCGTCCTGTCCACCTTCAGATCGCAGCGCAGTCGCAGGTACATACAGTACATTTTTATGTACCCCCAAAATAACAGCCACATTCATAATCATGCCCGTTTTAAGCTTCCCTTTCGGGTCATGAACGGACAGCTCCATCAGATACGTCGTCATCCCTTCATCTGTAGATGCTTCCGGTGAGACGAATTGCACCTTCCCCGGAAACGTTTCACCCGGATATGCATTGGTGGATAACACCGCCGAAAGGCCTTTTTTCGCCTTGACAATGTCGGTCTGGCTAACCTTCACTACCACCTTCAGATTGTTGGAATCCGAGTTGTTCATCACAATAAACGGAGCCGTCGGACTGGTCCCTACATCCCCGTTCACCTTTAGGATCACTCCATCCCACGGTGCTGTGACCTGAAGCTTGTTAAGCTCATTTTTTTTCTGCTCCAGTTCGGTTGCCAATCTTCGAACCTCTATTCGTGAGGCTTGAATATTCGATGCATCAGCCGGAACCTGTGCCTTGCGAAACTCAGCCATAGCTGTACGGTAGCCAATTTCAGCCTCTGCGATGGTGCGGCGCTTTTGTGACATCATTTTGCGAAATTGTAGATCCAGACCATCATAGTCTGTCTGTGCTTTATCCAGCGTTTGCTCTGCCTGCTCCAATTCACTGTTCGATACTGCCCCGGCATCATGTAAAAACTTTTGGTCTTCATATGCCTTCCGCGCCTGCTCCAGCTGCTTTTGGGAATTCTTCTTCTGACTTTCGGCTTCTTCCAGCTCAAATGATTCCTGCGCTGTATCAACAGCCATTTTGGCCCGAAGTACGCTTGTCTTCTGTATTTCAATATCCTCCGCCTTCGGCCCTTTCTCCAGTTCAGCCAGCTTGGATTTGGATATCTCCAAATTATCAGACGCACTTTGAATCTGCATTTTGATCTCAGAGCTGTCCAGAAGCGCCAGTACCTGTCCTTTTTTCACCTTGTCCCCGGCCTTCACATGTACCGCCGCCAGCTTGTTTTCACCTGCACTCGTGAAGTTCAGCTTCACTTCCTTGGACGCTTGCACCGTGCCGGACGTATCCAGCTTCGCGCTTACATCCCCGCGCTCCACCTTAAGTGTCTCGTCCTGCACCAGTGGTGCAGCCTGCTCCTTAGGCAGATTCATGTATACTGCTGCTCCGCCCCCACCTACAACCAGCAGAACAATTGCAGTCCAGATCCACTTTTTTCTCCGTTTTCTCCGTAACTTGATTAAAGCATCGTTAATAACCGTTTCTGCCAAAGCCTTTTCCTCCCTATGTGCTCCATGGCTTGTTCAACGTGTACTCATTCTGATTCAACTCAATTGCCAGCTCTACCATTTGCCGTTCAATTTGGTCCACCTTCAACTGGCTGTTTTTCAGCTCCAGCTCGATAATTAAGCCCCTGGCCCATTTTTTGCGTGACAGCTCCAATCCCTCTTTGGCCGTAATCAGGCTTTCTTCCAGTTGTACATATTTTTTTTGATTGTCCTTGAATGTGGCATATAGATTGCGAAGCGATTCGGCAAAATCCTTTTGTCCCTTGTCCAGTTCCTCCTTGGCGGTATCGACATCCAGCTTGGCCAGATCATAAGCGCCTGCACCGCCGTTAAAATCAAAATATCTTACATTGAGTTCCGAAGTCTTGATGTTATCTTCCAGCTTCCATAAGTTTGGATTCATATCCATCAGCTGTTGTATATGTACTTCAATATTCAGCTTCTTCGGTTCCTTGTATATAGGACGATCCACCAATTCATAGACTGTCCCGTTCGGCTGTCCCATGAGGAAATTTAGAGCATCCCGTGCTTTCTGGAGCGCGGTTTTGCTCTGCTCTACGGTCTGTTGCGCCTGACTTCTGGCCTGTACGCTCTCGTTTTTCGCATACTCGGACAGCTTCCCGCGGGCAAACTTGGCGAGCGCAATCTTCTCCTCCGCTTGTGCAATTTCAACCGCTTCCAGATCATTTTTCACCTGATTCTCTGCTACAAACACGCTTTGATAGGTTTTCATCGCATTAAAATAAAGCTGGTCTTTGGCGTACAGGGCCTGCTTTTTGCTGGCTAAATAAGATAACGTCGACGAATTATAATTTCTCCAGGATGCTTCATCGCCAACATATTCACCGTCTATCAAATCAACATAAGCTTCTCCCAAGTCCTTTTCCGCATTCTTAAACTCAATTCTGCGACGTTCCACATCGCGCTCAGCAGTACGCGTGTTGTAGCTATTGGTCTGTGCCCATTCCGCTGCCTGCTTAAGCGTCAATGCAGGCAAAGCCTGACCCGTTGTGGATGCTGTCTTTGAGGTCACTGTAGATGAAGCACCAGACGTACTTGATGCTGTACTTGATGCTGTACTTCCCGACGCACTGTCAGCTTGTACAATCGAAACCAGACCTGCTGATAATGACAACACCAGCAGCGTGGCAGCCGCTTTTTGCTTCATAATGAATTTCTCCCCTTTCCGTGCATGATTCGCATCATTTCAATTGCATTCGACATAAATTTCCACATCTATCCGCAATCTATTGTACTTTCCGGTTTATGTGGGTACAAGGTGTAAAAACAATACATTTTTGTAACCTTTCCTTTCGCATTGCTCTTATCCAGCATCCTTTGTGTCCAGGAGAAAATCAGAAGAGCTGCTTAATAATAGCATCGCTTGACCTCCAGTCGGTCCTATTGCTGCCAAGCTTGTACACTCCATGCCCGATATACAACTTTACTTGCGTTCCTCTTGTTTCCTTGGACCACCAATCGACAAGTTTCTCATAAGGGACAGGTTTGTAGCCGATACTCCAATATAACTGTGGGGCTACATAACCAATCCATCCATTACTAATATTTTGATGGATAGATCGCGTCCGATGCGCCCCTCACCTGAACGAATACAGTATTAATACCCATAGCATGGAGTTTATCCAGCATATCTAAATATTCTCTTTTTTGAGCTGCAACTGAAAGCCCAGGTTTGGAAGGCCAATCCATATTATATATAGTGCTGACCCAGACAGCACGGAGTACACTTGCCTCCTTGGGTTTCATCCATTCCGTGGTTTGTGTATAAGGGCTGGCAAACACGGTTACAATTTGTGTAGTAATTAACGTTATTATAATAAAACTTACTTTTCTTAAAATACCCAAACTATGATTCACCTCCAACAATGGTTTCAGGAAACTAGTCACGATGATTTCCTAACCTTCCGTACATTTATTTTATATATTCAACTATAGAGTATAGTTGTTTCAAACTTCAGGTGAGTTGTATCCAAGTTGTAACATCTGATGTTCATTTAAAAGAAAATGCCAAATCTACCTTATCGTTTTAAATTCATATCCCTGCTCCTTCAAATATTTTATAATTTCAGGTAAAGCTTTTGCTGTTTCCTCTTTACCATAAGTATCATGCATTAATATCACTGCTTTTTCTCTACTGGCTATACTTTTCTTGAATTCGTATATTAATTCTGCCGCCTTCTTAGGCGCACCTTCTGCGTCTTTAGGTAATACATTCCAATCGATCTGATGATAATCCTTTTCACGTAAAGCATTGTCTAGCCTATTCATACCTATTGGATCCCTTTTCTGCCATGTCATGTGGCCTCCTGGGAATCTAATCACCCGTGTGGAGAAATCTTGTCCTAGAATTTGTTTTAAAGTTTGATTTACTTTTTCAATATCATTCATAAAAACATCAGAATTTACAGACCTATTGGGATATAAATAACCATAATCATGCGAATACGAATGATTTCCGATGGCATGTCCTTCCTTAACTATTCTTTTTATTATTTTTTTCGTATTCTCATTTTCTTCTACTGCCTTTCCTACTACAAAAAATGTTGCTTTTACATTTTCTTCTTTAAGAATATCTAATATTTTTGGCGTTACTGTTACAGATGGCCCATCGTCAAAAGATAAATAAGCAACTTTTTTTCCATCGATCCCTTCGGGTCTCTGCCCTTGCATTTGTTGATTTAAATACTTCTCAATAAATGCCGCATCTTCAACACCTGCTTCATTTGTTAACGGCGATACTATGCCATTTGGTTCGTTACGGGGTTTACCCAAGGGTACTGAATTCATTTTCTCTGCAAATTCAAGTGTTTTTGCAGGTTGTTGCTTATTATTAGAAACCTTTATCACAATCAGAATGCTACAGCTTACTATAAATAGCAAAATAACAATATATAATAATATTCTTCTATTCTTCTTGTTTGGGTACTTTCTTTTTCCTCTATGTGCAAAGTTCATTACTCTCATTTGCTGGTTCCTCCATGATAAATTAATTTTTTTCGAGTAGAAATTGCTCAAGCCCAGTTGCTTCCCTATCCTCCCTGTACGTTTTACTTAATAAATTCAACTATAGAGTACAATTGTTTCAAATTTAAGGAGAGTTGTATCCAAGATGTAACATCTCTTTACACATGGACCGCATGAAAAAATATCTGATAAAATAAATATATCTGCATGATAATTTAATGACTGTTTTTAGGAGAGTAATACTGCTATGAGACAAAAGAGGATTTTATTGATTGAGGATGAGGAGTCCATACGGGACTTATTATCTTATTCCCTTCAAAAAGAAGGATTTGTGACCAAAGAAGCCGCTACCGGAGCACAAGGGCTGGAAATTTTAAAACAGTCCAAACCAGATTTAATTCTGCTGGATCTGATGCTGCCGGATATGAGCGGTTTTGATATTTGCAAGCAAGTTTCTCTGGATTCCACGATTCCGGTCATCATGATCACAGCCAAATCCGATACGTTAGATAAAGTTGTAGGGATGGAACTGGGCGCAGACGATTATATTACGAAGCCCTTTGATATAAGAGAAGTGATTGCGCGAGTTCGGGCCATTTTTCGCAGAATCGAGTTGATCGGGGATTCGATGGAAAATCTAACGTTTGACATGATCCGTTTAGGAACGGGCATCGTGATCTATAAAGATAAGCGGGAAGTATGGAAAAATGGGATGAGAATTGCACTTACGAATAAAGAATACGATCTTTTATTATGTTTTGCCGAATATCAAGGGAGAGTATTTAGCAGATCCGAGCTTTTGGATAAAGTGTGGGGATTTGACTTTGCAGGAGATACTCGAACGGTAGATATTCATGTACAAAGAATTCGTAAAAAACTGGATGAAGCTCATAGCTTTTCGATTATCGAGACCGTATTCGGTATCGGCTATAAGCTGGCGACTAGGTGAGTACATGAAATTTCCTATTCAATTTAAAATAGTTGTTCTCTTTTCTATTATTATTTTTGTTGGCCTTTCTGCCCTACTGTTTGTTTCCTATAAAGTTACAGAACAAAATATGTATCAGATTATTCATGAGGATATGATCAAAGCCAAGACAAATCTGGACATTTATCTCACTCAATATTTTATGATCCATAAAAAGCGAATTAATTTATCATCGCTGGCATCTGAAAAAAATATGCTTTCACAAGAATTAACAACTGCGATTGGTGGGCCTGTAACGATTTATAATCCAAATGAAGCGATGTATAACCACATGAAGTTACCAGATGACAATGATCTTGAACCGTCCCCAAGTTCCCAAATCGTTTATAAGATTAGTGTGGTGGACAATAAAGTCATTGCGAGCCTGTCATTCCCGATTCAGCAGGATCATCAGATTATTGGGTCTTTGCGGTACCAAAAAGATTATACCGATATCTACCAGAAAAATTCCAATTTCCTCTCGATCATTAAAATGTTTGCTGTCTCCATCTTTACTTTTATTTTTATAGCTTCCATTTTTATTTCCAATAAAATTACCAAGCCTATTAGAGAATTAACCAAGCACTCCGAATCGGTTGCTTTAGGTGATTTCAATGTGGATATACAAATTCCATCCCGTGATGAAGTGGGTGAATTGGCACGCCGTTTTCAAATCATGATTAAGCATATCAAAGATCAGATTGCAATCATTGAGCAAGAGCGGGATGAAGTAAAGCTGGCTCAAGCACAAAGCAAAGCTTTTTTTGACAATGTGACTCATGAACTAAAGACACCGTTAACAACTATTTTGGGTTATGCACAGATTGTAAAGGATAACGGATTTACTGATGCTCCATTTTTTGAAAAAGGGCTTAAGTATATTATTCATGAAAGTCAGAGATTAAATCGGATGGTCGTTGACATTTTGGAATTATCCCAGGCTTCAGCTTCAAATATCCGCTATCGATTGGAAAGGGTTGATCTATCGGAAATTGTGAAAGAAGCTTGTGAGGACATGCGGATAAAATCCAGAAAATATAATATTCGTATTCAATTTGGTCTTGAATACGGCCTTTACACGTTAGGAGATCATGACAAACTGAAGGAGGTATTTTTGAATATATTAGATAACTCGATTAAATATGGGGATGTGAATTCTATCATTGACGTCCAGTCGTATGCAGAAGGAAGGTTGGCTGTTGTTAGGATTAAGGATAAAGGTAACGGCATCCCGACAGAGCATCTCGAACATGTGTTTGAACCATTTTACAGAAGCTCCGGGATGGCCAATAGAGAAAAAGGAAGCGCCGGACTCGGATTAGCGATCGTAAAAAGCATTGTCGAAGATCATGGAGGACTGATTGAGCTTCATAGCACATTTAAGGAAGGCACGGAAATCAAGATCAGTTTACCGGGTGAATGGGAATGAGCAAGCGAAAATCTTGGAAAGAACATCGTCATTATTTGATTTTAGGAGTTTTATTGCTTTTGTTTATATTGGGATTTTACGGAATGAGTAGTTTGTACATGTTAAGCAACTTTAAGTCTAAAACGGTGATATTGCCAAATGATCAGTTCAATAGCAACCTTACAAAAATGAATACAGCATTTGAGATCGGAGCGGTCACCCGGTTGACAAATGATTATTCGATTTTTGACTTTCAAGTGATAGATCACAATTCCGTTATTTTACAATCGATGGACCGCTCACTGAACCGCTCATTGGGTCGGTTCAAAATATCTGTACTTCATCTTGATAATAATAAATTGGTTGATATTGACGAAAATGTCCTCTATGGATTCGCATTAAGTCCTAATGGGAAAAACCTCATCTATGTAAAGAATCAAAACATGGATTCATTTAGTTATGTATACAACTTACAGTCCAACAAGCTGAAGAAAGTGTCGTATGGTGATTCCTACGGCATAAATTTTATTAGTAACGAAAATTTCATAGGATTCTCAAATGGATACCTTACCCTAACCAATGTGGTTACTGGAAAAATTCGTCAGCTGATCAATGACACGCAACTAACGGAAATTTTCCAAAGTCCAACCCAACTAACGAATACACTGTACTTCAGCAAGAATAAGGTTTACTTTCTAGCATTTAATAATAGCGGTCCAGGTATATTTGAAATGGATATAAAAAATACCAACAAGGTGGTCAAAGTAGCCCAAGGGGAAGAGATTAATAAATTTGTGATACTAAAGAATGGCGACCTACTGGTGCAAGGGAAATTTGAGAAAAAAGAGGGACTTTTTTTGTACAATAAAGCGACTCATAAGTTTAAACTTTTACAGGAAGGGGTCATTACAGACTTTGCGCTGAATTCAGATGAAAGTCGAATTGCCTATTTTGTTGTAAAAGATAACGGTGTCGGTGACTTGCATACCGCGTATTTGGACAATGGGAGCCTTAGCTCAGATACAGCGATTTACCGGAATATTAATTCTGTACGAACAATGAAGTGGGCTCAGGACGATCTGTTTATCTGTACTAACCAATTGAACAAAAGCGAAGTATACCGGTTTACCTTTAAATAATACGATAACGGAACCAATATCCCATTTAATCTGTTTTTACCTGAACTTTACCTGATTTTCAGCTAATCTTAAGGAAAACAACAGAAACTATTAAGGTTTGGGACATATACTAGAGAAAGAATAACAGCCGCTCACTAGGAGGGTTAATAGATGATAAAAGAATCTCGCATGACAACGACTAACGAACCGTCTGATTTGTGGATGACCCGTTTTTTACGTGAATCGGAACAGCAAAAGATGCAACTGATCCGGGAAGCGCGAAAAAATAACGATATACCGCTGATGAACAGCATTTCCTTTCATCTTGCCCAACGGAATCAGCAGCACCTCATTGGATAAGGAGACAGGCGAATCTTAGGATATATATGAACAGGCATCCTCATATGCCTGCATGATGTGTGCTGGATTAAAAAGAACCGGGACAAATCGATAGTTTGATTTGTCCCGGTTCTTTTGTGATGATCCAATCTATGCTGTTCCTCGCCTACTCTTCTATCTCCGCTTGCGGATCGTAAAGATATTGGTCCAGCGGGATGCGTCCGTTTGCATTAAAATATATGCCCTCTTCCTCCAAATACAGACGCTGCAGCGATGCTGATCCATCCTCCTGCAAAGCAATCTCACCCAAGCGGTTGACTACTCTATGCCAGGGAAGCCGGTGTTTCTGGCTGAGTGAATGCAAAATGCGCACCACCTGTCTGGCCCCTCTAGGGCTTCCAGCTTCTGCTGCAATTTGCCCATAGGTCATTACTTTCCCCTCAGGGATCAGCAATATAATTTGAAGCACACGGGCAGTGAAAGGCTGCATATTCTAATCCTCCTGCATTACTATTACTTTTTCTATGATTATATCACCCCCGTTGTTAGAGACAACTCCAAATCCCAAATGTAAACTCAGAATCCGTTCAGACCCTGTCTTTTTAAATCCTGTGCCACCAAACGTGCCAGCTCCCTTGCGCCTGCAAAGTTCGGATGAAGAGAGTCACCATTCATATACAGGGCGAGCGTAGCCTCTTTGCCAATAGAAGTGAAATAAGTTGAGCTAAGTACGTTCAGATCAACCAAAGGCGTTTGTTCCTCTTGAGCCAGTGCCAAAATAGCGCTTCTATACCATCTATGCTCAGCGTTGTGTACATTGTTAGCATTAAAGTCCGTGGCTCGGCCTTGCGGTGTTGACAGGATGACTGTCGCCCCTTTCGCCTTAACCTGACGGATCATATCCCGCATCCAGTCCTTAAACTCCGCTTCGTTTTCATTATGCTTGGGATTGGTATCATTAATGCCTAGCTGGAGAATGAAATAATCTCCGGGCTTAATATATTTGACAATGGCCTCCAACTGTCCATCCTGATGGAAGCCCCTAGCAATCTGACCGCCGGACGCCATGTTGCGAATTTGGAACGTATTCGTGTTCACAAACTTTGGCAGCAGTTGACCCCACCCAGCCTGCACACTGCTATCCAGCGGATAGTAGTTACATACAGTAGAATCTCCGCCGATATAAATCGTTCGATTAGTAACCGAGTTGCCAGACAACGGCCTGATTTCCAATGCACTGAGTGTAAAGGCTGCGCCCTCTTTACCTTCTGTAACCAGCAGGTTCAGCTGCCCGTCTGTCACTGGAATTTGGAAACGATCCTTGGCTGCATTTCCTGTCATATTAATGACCTGATACACGCCCTCAGCGGCAACACTCGAACGGGAGGTATTTCCTAACGTAACCGACACCTCATACAGTCCGGGAGGAAGATCAACATCAAAGGTATTCTCACTTTTTGTTCCGGTAGCCAGAAACTGTACCGCATCGCTAGCCACTCCAGCCCCAGAGGCACTGACATTGCGCATGTTCCCAGGGGTACGGAAGCCATAGCCGCGTGCCTTGTCGTAGGATAACGAAGCACTCACTCCGGTATAGCCCGCTTCGACCGTGCCTCCACCAAAATCAAACTTATACTCGCCTGCGGCTGCATACGTGGGGACAGCTATGCCCAAACCCGGTGCACCACATAATAAAGCAGCTAAAAGCATACCTGTCAAACCTTTTTTCCATTTCAATCTTCATTCCTCCTCCGAATTTTAAATTGTACATAAGGAGCATTCCAAACCTCTTTTGTAAGCGTATACATAAAATTTCACTACACAGATACTGATCTGTACCTATTTGATTTCTATGCAAAAGAAAAGCAGCTTATTCGTTAAGTTGCAACTTGTACTTGTCGGTCTGCATAGGACATCAAGGTTATACAATTTCTTAACAAATGTTAAGAAGTTGATAAGTGTTTCTTAAGCCGCTCCCTTTCAGGTTGTTAAGAACTTTGTCTTTTAATAGAAAGAGTTCAACAAGATACAGTTCACGGCCGAAAGGAAATGAAGCTTATGAAACCTACGAACAAGGAAAAAATTCCCGAATTGCAGTTGGTCAGAGCCATGGCGATTTTAGCCGTTATTATGGTCCACGCCACTTCCTATGCAACAGTTCAACTTACAGATTCCAGCCTTTATGTTGTATATAATGCGCTCAATGTGCTGATGAAGTATGGTACACCTGTATTTATCGCGCTAAGCAGCATGGTGCTGTTCTACAACTATAAGGATCGCCCGATGGGACGACAGCTATTAATCCGCTTTTACAAGCAGAGATTGCTGTATATTCTCTTGCCTTACTTTATGTTCTCTCTGTTTTATTTTGTCCTTTCTCTCATGGCTGACAGCTCCGAAACGTGGAATATAGCCGCGCTTGCGGAAAGCTTTGCTGTGAAGCTGGCAACAGGTAAAGCGTATACGCATTTATACTATATTTTTATCATGATGCAATTCTATCTGGCATTTCCACTTGTGCTGTGGATGTTCCAGCGTTATCGGCATATTCCGCAATGGTCTATCGTCATGGGGCTGCTGGTACAATGGTCATTTGTAATTGGCAACAAATTTCTATTTCAGGTTCAAAATAAAGGCAGCTGGGCGCTGTCTTATATGGCCTGCTACATGCTGGGCGCTGCTCTTGGCTACTACTATCCGCAGCTCCGAACGTGGTTCCTGAGGCGCAAGGGGGAACGAAGCTTTGCCGGGGTGCTGTCATGGATCGGAATTTGGGCCGTATGGTTGATTTCAGCTACTGTGCATGTCTATATGTGGTACGAAAGCAGAATGTACGGAATTTCCTACAATTCGCTGGTTTTTGAGCTTATGTACAATATGTACAGCCTGTCCAGTACGCTGGTATTGCTACAAGTTTCCTTTCTAATGTATAGAAGACAGCATTCCTTTATCATTCGCAGGCTGGAACGTCTGGGCACACTGTCCTTTGGCGTGTATCTGATTCATCCGTTCTTTCTACTGCTGTATCGGCAGTTTTCGCCACACATCGGTTCGCCGCAGCTCATTCATATTTGGTACGCCGGAGGCTTTTTCTTTGCACTTCTTTGCTCTTGGCTCGTCGTGTCGGTTATTGCCCGCTTCCTGCCATTTGCATGGATCTTGTTCGGCCAACTGCCGGGAATACAAAAAAGCTCATTCAAGCAAGAAGAGTGTATTTCTTCACCCGAAACGATACTGTCCAAAAGCTGATGACATCCAACAAACATCCTGAGATGAGGGCTTTATAGCTCCTGTCTCTAAAAAGGTATATAATACGCCCATATTGTATACTGCTGAAAAGAACAGAAAGGGTGCGCGGGCCATGCATAACGGAACCATTTTATTAGTCGATGATGAACCTGAAATTATTAAGCTCATGCAAATATATTTGGAAAATGAAGGATACCGACTGCTCATGGCACGGGACGGACTGGAAGCGCTGGATCAGGTCAGCCGGGAAACGATAGATGTGATGGTGCTTGATGTGATGATGCCGAACATGGAAGGGATCGAAGCCTGTATGAAAATCAGGGAAACCGAGCATTTTCCGATCATCATGCTGTCTGCAAAGGGACAAGACATGGACAAAATTACGGGGCTCAGCGTTGGGGCAGATGATTATGTCACCAAGCCGTTCAGCCCGCTGGAGCTGGTGGCACGCATCAAATCCCAGCTGCGCAGAGTACGGAAATATACCCACCCTTCCCCTGTGCTGGAGCATGAAATGATACTGGACGAGCTATCCATCAACTCTGCTACGCATGAGGTTGCTCTCGCCGGAGAGTCAATTAAGCTGACTCCGCGCGAATTCGCCATTGTTGAGCTTTTGGCTCGAAACCGGGGTCAAGTGCTGAGCATGGAGCAGATCTATGAGAAAGTCTGGAAGGAGCAATATCTGGAATCCAACAACACGTTAATGGTTCACGTTCGTAAAATCCGCGAGAAAATTGAGGCTGATCCACGAAAGCCCAAATACCTGAAAACAGTGTGGGGCATCGGCTACAAAATGGAAAAATTCGATTAATGGAGGGCTTGTGTCTTGAAGGCAAAACGATACGATACGCTGGGATGGAAGCTGGCAGCCCTTAGCCTTGCCGCCTTCACTTTAACCGGACTGATTTTGATGGTGTTTTATTATGGAGCGTCTTTGTTGTTATGGCTGAATCCCTCCCGTTCATTTTTTGGCACCCGGCTGATCCGCTGGACCGTAAATCACATTGGTTCCTCACTGATCATGCTGGTGAGCGGGCTGCCTTTATATATTTATTTCTTTTTTCTTTTTACCAAAAATACGATTGGCTATCTACGTGAAATTACGACAGGGATGCAGAAGTTCGCGGACGGAAATCTGTCCTATTCGATTCCAGTGTCTTCAGCGGATGAGCTCGCAACCTTGGCGAAAAATATGAACACCATGGCAGACAAGCTCCGTCTCTCTCTGGAAGAGGAACGGGCTTCCGCCAAAGCCAAAAACGATCTGATCACCGGCGTATCCCACGATCTCCGCACACCGCTCACATCCGTGATCGGCTTTCTGGAGTATATTGAAACCGACCGCTACCGGGACGAAATCGAGCTGCGCTACTATGTGAATATTGCTTATGAAAAATCGCTGACGCTTAAAAAGCTGATCGACGACTTGTTTGAATATACACGCGTGAGCGGTGGCAGCCTGCCACTGGAGCTGGAGCCTGTGGACCTCGGCAAATTGCTCACTCAGCTTGCGGAGGAATTTGTGCCTTCACTGGAACAGGCTGACATGTCCTACCGGGTGCGGATCGTCGAGCCTGTTCGAATTTTGGCCGATACGGACGAACTGGTGCGTCTGTATGAAAATTTATTTTCTAACGCCATTCGCTATGGAAAAGATGGCAAGCGTCTCGATATCACCGTAGGACATGAAGGAGACGAGGCGGTCGTGATCTGCACCAATTACGGCACCCCCATCCCGGCAGAGGATATCCCTCATTTATTTGAACGGTTTTACCGGGTGGACAAATCACGCTCCAAGGCAACCGGAGGCACCGGGCTGGGGCTTGCCATTACCAAAAGCATTACCGAGTTGCACAATGGCCACATTTCGGTGAGGAGCAATCGCAGACAAACGGATTTTGAAACCCGTTTTCCGCTCTATCATGGTCGTTAACCAGCATACAACAGCCCTAGCCGATCAATAGCGTTCGTATCAGATTCGCCTCCGCTTCCATTCTACTCCTGCATATAAAAAACAAACCGGCCATAGATTGTATCTTTGGCCGGTTTGTTTCTGACTTTTACGGAACGGGGGCACATATCTCTTTATTTTTGCGATTCAAACAATACTTTCCCGTTGGATTCAATAATTTTTTGATACCAGTAGAAACTGTTCTTTTTTCTTCTTTCCAGCGTACCCGAACCATCGTTATTTTTGTCCACATAGATAAAGCCGTATCTTTTTTTCATTTCTCCCGTTCCCGCACTGACAATGTCGATTGGACCCCACCAGGTGTAACCGAGTACTTCGCAGCCATCCTCAATAGCTTCATGCAGCTGGATCAGATGCTTGTTCAGATAGTCTACCCGCTCAGGATCATGAATGGAGCCGTCTTCCAGAATTTCATCATGACTGCCATAGCCGTTCTCTACAACAAACAGAGGCTTCTGGTAACGGTCGTACATTTCATTACATACATAGCGAAAACCTTTCGGGTCAATCGGCCATCCCCATGGCGTTTTTTCCAAATAGGGATTGTCGAGTCCCATAATTCCGCCTGTGTTGCCCAAGATGGGCATCCCTGCTTTATGTGTCGTACTTCGATAATAGCTAAATCCCAAATAATCAGCCGTATGCTCCCGCAGTAATTGTTCATCACCGGGCTCCATTTGAACCTTGATGCCGTGCTCTTTCCAGATCCGTTTGGCATAGCTTGGATAATAGCCTCTAAGGAGCACATCGGAATAAAATAAGGATCTTCTTCTCAGCTCATAGGCGTCAAATACATCGTCCGGATTGCAGGTATTCGGATAGATCGGACTCAGGGATAACATAGCGCCCATCATCGCGCCCGGGATCATTTCATGACACAGCTTAGTAGCCAGCGCGCTGGCAACGAAAACATGGTGACTGGCCTGATAAATTGTCGGCAGCTTGTGCTCATCGTCTTGAACGACAATGCCTCCTGCCGCCAAAGGAATCGTGTGAAAATGGTTGATTTCGTTGAAATTCATCCAATATTTCACTTTGTTTTTATAACGCTTGAAGACAACCTCCGCATATTTGGCGTAAAATCCGATTAGCTCGCGGCTTTTCCAGCCTTCGTATTTGCGGATCAGATTCAGGGGCAGCTCAAAGTGGGAAATGGTGATGACAGGCTCAATTCCATACTTCAATAGCTCATCAAACAAATCATCGTAAAATTGCAGCCCTTGTTCATTCGGCTCGGCATCGTCCCCATTCGGGAAGATTCGGGACCATGCAATGGAAGTCCGAAAGCATTTCATACCCATCTCCGCAAACAAGGCGATATCTTCTTTGTAGCGATGGTAAAAATCAATCGCTTCGTGGCTGGCATAATATTTGTTTTCATCAATCGTATCATCAAACGTCCCGCCTACAATTCCTCCCCGGAAGGCGTCGCTGATCGCTGGCCCTTTACCGTCCTCATTCCATGCTCCTTCGGCCTGATTCGCCGCTATAGCACCGCCCCATAAAAAATGCTCGGGAAACCTTTTGGCTATATGTTCTGTCATAACTCATTTCCTCCCTTATTTAATGTATTGTGAGCACAACACTTTGCAAATCTACGGATTTTTGCTGTGTCTGGGTAACCTTTTGGTAAGCAGTGCTGTTGGTAACAATGATCGGAGTGGTCAGGTCATAACCGGCGGCCTGAATTTTCGGAATATCAAATTCAAGCAGCAAATCGCCTCGTTCAATCCGTTGCCCTTGTGCTACATGCTTCGTGAAATAGTCGCCTTTCAACTTAACCGTATCCAGTCCCACATGAATTAACAACTCTAGCTGGTTGTCTGAGGTGATGGCTACCGCATGGCCGGTTCGGAATACGAGCGAGACAACGCCGGACACTGGTGAATATACCTTGCCTTCGCGTGGTAAAATGGCGATCCCTTGGCCCATCGCTTCCGTAGAAAATGCCGGATCATTCACTTGACTAAGCGGAACAATTTCGCCATTTATCGGTGCATAGACCTCTTCGCGGACCACGGTTTGTCCATGTTCAGTCTGTAAGGCAGGCTCGGAATGGTCTGAATCTATCTTTCCTGTCTCCGCATCCGTCACCCCGTCTCCTTCTTTAAAGCCCAGAATATAAGTTAATACGGTCGTAACCACAAATGAAACGATGATACTGATCAAATAAAAAGCAATGGTATTCGTAAAGAACGCTGGAATCGTTGTTATTGCCGGGAACACATAAGCAAGCACGGTCGCCTGGAAATGACCGGCGATGGCCCCTCCGACCATTCCCCCGATGACGGCAGCAATCATCGGTCTTTTCAGTTTCACGGACAGACCATAAACGATAGGTTCCGTGATACCTGCGAACAGGGACGGGAAAATCGATGACAGTGCGTAAGCTTTCAGCTTTTTGTCCTTGGCTTTCAGAAAGACCCCAAGAGCGACACCGGATTGGGCGAAGGTCGCGGAAGCCATCATAGGCCGGATCGTATCAAACCCTTTGAGCGAAAGATTGTTGATCATCGCAGGCGCGATCCCCCAGTGTAAACCAAACATCACCAGGAAGGTCCAGCCGCCTCCCAGGATCGCCCCGGTTAAGAGACCGCTTTGCGTACTCAAAAATTCAATACCATCAGCAATACCTTTACCGGTATACACTCCGAGCGGACCAATTACAATGGCGGTAAGCGGAACCATAATTAATAATGAAACGAGCGGGACCATAAATAGTTCAATGCTTTTCGGAACCACCCGTTTCAGGAATCGTTCCAGATACGAATACAGCCATATCGCTAAAATCGCAGGAATAATGGAAGTCGTGTAACTCATCAGGACAACGGGAATGTGGATAAAGGAAGCAATATCCCCCGTGTTCTCCATCAGCTTGGTGAAGTTAGGTTCCAGCAGAGCGGCCATAATGGCAGCAGATACGATCGGCTGGGTCTTGAACGTTCTAGAAGCTGAAAACGCTAACATCAGTGGCAGGAAGAAAAATACGCCATTGCCTGCGGCAGCAAGGATCGCATAGGTGCTGGAAGCACTGTCCAGCCACTCTAACTGCGTAAGAATAACCAGGATGGCTTTCAGCATCCCTGCACCAGCCAAAGCAGGTACAATCGGTTGGAAGATGGAGCTCATGACGGTAAAGGCACGACTGATGAAATTGCCTTCCTTTGCATCAGCCTCTTTCTTGTCGTCGCCACTTTTGACTTGAAGGTTAAAGTTCTTCGCAATCGTATCATAAACCTCGCTAACATGATTGCCGACCACCACCTGGTACTGCCCTCCGCTGTCAATCACGGAAATGACTCCGTCGGAATTTTCCAAAGCCTGTTTGTTGGCTTTTTGCTTGTCCTTGAGTGTAAATCTCAGACGGGTCATACAATGGTACAGATCACGGATGTTTTCTTCTCCGCCTACATTCGTTACAATGTATTTCGCTAATTCATCATGTTTGTTCATAAAGCCTGCCTCCAATGCTCTCTGGTTGATATAAAAAAACCTGAGTAATTTCTGATACCAAAATTGCATTTTAGTATCGAAATCACTCAGGTAATGCCCACGAATGGTAACACCCTGTTAGTTTTCTGTTCGGTTGACCAATCTGGAAATGTGGATCATCAGATACATCATTTCATCATTGGTTAATTTCTGCTCAAACTGCTTATTCACGTATACCCCTATTTTTTGTACGCATCTGTGCTCTTCCGGAAATTTAACTTTCAGGTCTTCGAACAAGTTCATGTACTGTGGGTCTGCCGACTCGTGGGCAAAAAGCCGCTGGGCAAAAAATTTAAGATGAGTTACAAATCGGTTGTAATTCCATGAATCTTCATCAAACTCGACATTAAAGTGGTATTTTACAATATCCATAATATCCTTGATGACTTTTGATGTTTTTAGCGTCAGGTCAAGCTTCTGGTTATCCAGGCGGGCGTTGACAAAATGCAGGGCAATAAAGCCGGCTTCATTTTCATCGAACGTGATATGGATCTTGTTACGAATCATCTCCAGCGCATGCTTCCCGATCGCGAACTCTTCGCGATAAAACCGCTTGATTTCCCATAGAAACCGGTTTTCAATCGGAGTTCCCCGCTCATGCCGTGCGATGGCAAATGAAATATGGTCAATCAAGGCCAGGTATATATAATCACTGATGTCACCGGCTAATCTCGGTCTGGCATACTTCACGATTTCATCTGCAATCTCAATACACTCCATCTTTGCATCTTTCAGCAAATCCACCAGCTTGGAGGATAAATCCTGAGTTTTGACGACAAACAGCTTGGTAATTTTCCGCTCATCGATGGTATCTCCCGGCTTCAGGTTGAATGCAATTCCATTCCCTGTCGCAATGACTTCTTGGGCGTTCTCATCCTCTGCTAATACGACATTGTTGTTAAGCGCTTTCTTCAAAATCATGCGACCACCTGCTTTTATTTACTGGAAGGCCATTTTTTAAAGAGACTCTGTTAAAAAATGTGAAAACACTAAAAAACCTGAACAGAATACCGCTTAATAGACGTTATCGCCCATCTACCGGAACTCCATTCAGGTTATGCCTAAAATAGTAACACCCTGAAAATGATAAAATTCATTTTTGTAATCGTTTTCTTGGCTTCATTATAATAGAGTTTCTTTTTTTCTGTCAACCCTTTATTAATAAAAGCCTTCTATCCGCTTACTGCGGCTTCGGAGCCCCTGAACGGTTCACAATCCAGATGCCTGCCAGTACTAAAAAAATGCCAAGCAAGGTAGCTGCTTTGAGTTCCTCGTGAAGAAAGATCCAGCCGGATACAACACCAATGATGGGAACCAGCAGAAGCGTAACAGAAGCTTTGCTTGCTTCCATTCTGGTGAGAATATGGGTCCACAGCAGGAATGCAAGTGCAGACGCCACAATGCCGGAAAATAAAATATAAAGGATCGACGCAGTGCTAAAGTGCAGCTCCCATCGTTCAAACAACAGGGAATACAGTAACAATCCGAGCGCACCGAACGCCATTTGCCAGGTCGTGAATTGAGTTTTATCGCAATGCTGGAGCTTGAGCTTGATAATCAGGTTCGAAAGTGCCCAAGCGACCGCTGAACTCACCCCAAGCAGCATAGCCCACAAATTGCCGCCCAAATGAATGTCCATAGCAAAGAATAGCCCCATGATCCCTGTAGCATTTCCAATCGTTTTGCGTGTATTCAGCCGCTCACCCGGAATCATAAAATGAGCCATAATGGATAAAAACAGCGGCATGCTGTACGTAAGCACAGAGGTTAAGCCAGCATTAATGTAGTTCAGGGATATCTGAATCGCAATATTAAAATAGGTAGTCTGGAGAATCCCGCAGAGGATAACCCATTTCATCGTGTGCCTGTCAGGGTTCGGAACCCGTTTCCACATGAGAATTCCGAACAGGAGCAGCGTCCCTGTGAGAAACCGGAAAGCCGCAAATTGCACGGGTTCAAAGGCTCCATTGCCCAATTTCATGATGACAAAATTAAAGCCCCAGATCAGGCATAAGAGCAGGCTCAAGCCTTTCATGCATCATACGCCTCCGTTTAGAGCACTTCTCCGCCCGATTCAATCACTTTTTTATACCAGTCAAAGCTTTTTTTCTTGTAACGGTTCAATGTTCCATTGCCCAGATCATCCTGATCGACGTAGACGAAGCCGTATCTCTTGGATGCCTGTGAAGTTGAAGCACTGATCATGTCGATCGGGCCCCAGGCGGTATAGCCGAACAGGTCCACTCCATCCTCAATGGCTTCCCTCATTTGCTCGATATGTTTTTTCAGATAGTCGATACGGTAATCATCGTTAATTGTGCCGTCAGGGTTCATTTGATCGGTCGCACCCACGCCGTTTTCCGCAATGAACAGTGGCTTCTGGTAGCGGTCGTACAGGTAATTCAGCGCATAACGCAATCCTTTAGGATCAATCTGCCAGCCCCATTCGGACTGCTCCAGGTAGGGATTTTTCACACCGCCAATCAAATTTCCGCTTGCTTTGGCATGCTGATCGGCAGTGGCGCTGGCATTGTTGGACATATAATAGCTCAGGGATATGAAGTCTACGAGGTTATCGCGCAAGATTTCATGGTCGCCGGGTTCTGTATGCAGGACAACGCCCTTTTCCTTGAACATGCGTGCCGTATAGGACGGATAATACCCTCTGGCTTGTACATCGCTGAAAAAGAACGACACTCGCTCTTCCTTTTGGCATTCAAGCACATCATCCGGATTGCAGGTATTCGGATAAAGCAGCAGATAGCTGATCATGCTCCCAATTTGGGAGTTTGGTATAATCTCATGGCAGGCTTTGACGGCCAGCGCACTGGCTAAAAACTGGTGATGGGCGGATTGATACTTGTCCTGCTCCAGGTTCGGATGATTCTCTTCAATGATCCCGGCGCTGACAAACGGATGGTGTTTGACACAGTTCATCTCGTTAAACGTAATCCAGTATTTCACTTTATCTTTGTAACGGGTAAACACCGTCTCGGCAAAACGGACGAAAAATTCAATCAGTTTGCGGTTTTTCCAGCCACCATATTCGGTCACAAGATACAAAGGCATATCGTAATGGGTAAGTGAGATGACGGGTTCAATGCCTTTGGCCAGCAGAGCATCAAATACCTTGTCATAGAATTGCAGCCCTTTCTCATTGGGCTCCATTTCGTCGCCATTCGGGAAAATGCGTGTCCAGGATATAGACGTACGGAAGCATTTAAAACCCATCTCAGCCATCAGCTGAATATCTTCTTCATAACGGTGGTAGAAATCATTTCCGCGGCGTTTGGGATAGTTTTGGGTACTGTTGGGGTCCAATGCTTCTTTGATCTGGGCATGGGTCATCATATGCCACTGATCCAGCCAGTGCTTTTTGTCGAGTGTCGGATCAAAGGTAAATACATCTGAGATGGAGAGTCCTCTCCCATCCACGTTGTAAGCACCTTCAATCTGCATGGCAGCAGCTGCCCCGCCCCACAGAAAGTCTTTGGGAAATCCTTTTGCCTGTTCCATGTCGTATTCCTCCAAGTAGGTTATAATTTGTTAAGAAGTATGGCGGAACCCGTGTGCCTCGAGTGCATCCCGGATTGCTGCATACGCTTTATGTTTTCATGCTACAATCTGGGATGCATTCCAGGTCAAGAACAAAATTTTTGGAGTTGAATGTCATGCACAATATAAAAAGAATTGCTGAAGTTGCGGGGGTATCGACAAGTACCGTGTCCCGGGTGCTCAATCATCATCCTTATGTCAGTGAAGCAACACGGACGAGGGTGATGGAAGTGATTCAGGAACTGGATTATATTCCGAATATTAACGCGGTGCAGTTGAAAGTAGGCCGTACCAAGGTGATCGGGATCATGACCCCAACAATTAATAATTATTACATGCAAATCATCAAGGGAGTATCCAATGCGGGTAAAGAGCAGGATTATCAGGTCCTGATCTACCAGACGGAGGAAAATCGGGATTTGGAAAGCGCGGCGTTAGAGCTTTTGAGGCAGAAAAAAGTGGACGGGATCGTCATTTTACGGCGTATGCTGGATTGGTCTGCTGTGAGGCATTATACCAAGTATGGGCCGATTGTTACCTGTGAGCCATTAAAAAATAAACAAATTTCATCCATTTATCTCGACCATTATGAAGGGTTTCGGATCGGATTAGAGCATTTGGCCGAGCTGGGATTTGAGAAAATCGCCTGCACCGTAGGCAGAAAAAACAGCGTCAACAGCCAAAGAAGGCTCCAGGCCTATTATGACCTGCTAGTAGCAAGGAAGTTGCCAGTGAATGAGGAATGGCTGCTCAGCGGGATCCATACGGTGCAGGACGGAATGCGGGCGTTCGCCAAGCTGGAGTCGTTAAAAGAACGTCCCCATGCCATCATGACCACCAACGATCTTGTGGCATGCGGTATAATCTCCGCCGCCCGCAGTAAGGGATGGAATATTCCCGGGGATTTGGCGGTGGTCGGTTTTGAAGCTGACGAAAGTCAGGTAGCCGACGCCATGGGACTGACCAATATTACAAATCCGTTGCAGCAAATCGGACAGGAAATGTTCCGTACGTTGTATCGACAGTTGAACGGCCAGCCTCTGGAGCCTGCCCTGCTCTCTTTTGAATTGAAGGTGCGCCAGTCTACCTGCTAACTCCACCTATAAATTAGCCAATCAACAACGTATAGACGATGCCGGGTCCATGCACACCGATGGTCAGATCATTTTCAATATCCGACGAACGGCTGGGTCCGGTGATAAAATGAATGCCTGCGGGCAATTGCTCGCGCCCAGCTTCGTCAAATCGGCTTAAAATCTCGCCCAGTCGCGTTCGCAAGCGCTCTACGGGCAGAAGAATGATCAGTACGGTCGGCAACAGGCTGACCGCACGGCCCTTCTCCGGCGAGGATAGCACCGCTACCGAGCCGGTGTAGGCGGCGGCCTCATCGGCCATGACGAGGCCGATATCCGCCTCCGCGGCGCGCGCCTTCCAGTCCTCGGCCGGATCTGTGTTCCACACCGACAGCCGGACGTCCGGCAGCGCCGCTTCCAGCTGGAGCGCATCCAGGTCCGGCTCATTCTGCCGGACTATATAGGCCGCTCCCAGCTCACGCGCCTTGCGCGCGATCCAGTCTGCCGATTGCTCCAGATTCGGCAGACGCACGACATGCCCGCCAACACTTGTAAAGTTGGCGGTGAACTCTTCGATGCGCTGCTCCGCGCTCCATTCGAATTCGTGCCAAAACGCAGGTGCGCCGCGGAACGGCTGCACTGGCGGCTGGGTCTGTCGCGGACGCTTGAGCCGCGACGCAATACCATCCATGAAGCGTGCCTGTTTGGCGCGCGATTCGGCTTCCCGTTGGCGTAGCCATGCTTCGTGGTCCGGCTTCGCCTGTGCAGAAGAATGTGGCTGTTCACTCATGCTGCATGCCTCCTTTAGGTCTGTCTGCCAAAATGGCCTCCATTCGGCTGCGAATATTCGCTTGCATCTCGCTGCGCTCCTGCTCCAGCTCACGTTCGAGTGTAGTCCATTGCTGGCGGAAGGACTTTTTGGCCAGCGACGGGGCCACACGGTACGTATTCCAGCCCTTTAGCGGACCAAGCTTAAGCGTAATTTCGCCGTTACGGACGACCACCTTCTGGCCAATCTGCCCCAGCCTTACCGCTGCTGCGAATCGCTTCGAGCTGGAAACCACTGTTGCAAACCCCTTCATCCCTGCCCTTTCCAGCTTATCTCCTTGTCCTGCCTCCACCTTGCGTCTTCGCAAATAAACAAGCATGTCATGCAACGGTATTTTGACCGGACAGGCCTCATAACACGCCCCACACAGGCTGGACGCGCTTGCAATATCATTCCACTCCTCAATGTTGCCATGCAGAGCAGGTGTAAGTACCGCACCGATAGGGCCGCTATATGTCCCGCCATACGCGTGTCCGCCAATGTGCCGATACACCGGACACGCATTCAGGCAAGCTCCGCAGCGAATGCAGTTCAGCAGTTCTTGAAACTCGGGATTGCCTAGCTGAAGCGAACGGCCGTTATCTACGATGATGATGTGCATTTCCTCCGGTCCATCGGCATCCTGGCTGCGCCGTGGGCCTGAAATACCTGACATGTACATGGTCAGCTTCTGTCCGGTAGCGGAGCGTGGCAGCAATGTAGCCATCACCTCCAAATCCGTCCAGGATGGAATAATCCGCTCCATGCCCATCAGCGTAATCTGTGTTTTGGGCAAGGTCGATACCATTCGCGCGTTGCCTTCATTTTCAAACAGGACCATGGAGCCTGTCTCGGCGATGGCAAAATTACACCCGGTCATGCCAATATCCGCTTCCAGAAACTTTTCACGCAGCTTTTTGCGGACAAAGCCCGCTAATACCGTCGTATCTGCAGACAGCTCCTCCCCTGCTTCTTTGGACAGCAGCTCGGCAATCTGATAGCGATTTTTGTGAATCGCAGGGATAACGATATGGGACGGGGCTTCCCCTGCCAGTTGAATAATATATTCACCGAGATCACTTTCAATCGTCTCAATGTCTGCCGCTTCCAGCGCCTGATTTAAATGCAGCTCCTCCGACACCATCGACTTCGATTTGACGACGGAGCGGGCCTGACTGTGTGCAGCAATATCCAGTGTAATTTGTACGGCATCGGCGGCTGTATCGGCAAAATGAATATGCACCCCGTTGGCCCGGGCATTTTCCACGAATAAATTTAAGTAATAATCCAGATGAGCGATCGTATGCAGTCGGATTTGACGACCCCGCTCACGCCATTCCTCCCAATGTCCATGCTGCGTCGAAGCCACCTGCTTGCCGTTACGCAGCCGCTCTGTTGTAAATCGAACCGCCTTGCGCAGAAAATCATCGTTGAGGGCCAGCTCTGCACGTTTTCGGACCTTTTGACTCATGGAATGCGAATGTACAGCGGTCATGCCTGCTTCACTCCTTCATACAGCAGCTCAGCCAGATGCATCACCCGCACCGGCTCTTTCCGATACCGAAGATTTCCGGCAATGTTCATTAAGCAGGCCATATCCAGTCCGACCAGCACCTCGGCTTCCGTCTCCCTGATATGATCCACCTTTTCCGTGACCATCGCTCCTGAAATATCCGGCATTTTCACCGCAAAAGTGCCCCCAAAGCCACAGCAATCCTCAGCAAAAGGGAGCGGCACCAATTGCAGGCCCTTCACACTGCCAAGCAGTTGCATTGGCTCCTCCTTTACGCCCAGCAAACGTGTGCCATGGCAAGACGGATGGTAGGTTACTGTATGCGGAAAAGACGCGCCCACATCGGTCACGCCAAGCACCTGTACCATAAATTGCGTAAATTCATACGTCTTTTGCTCCAGGCTCCGCGCCGAGTCCAGCCATTCGGGCTCATCCTTGAACAGCTCGGGGTAATGGTGAAGCATATATGTGCAGGAGCCGGAGGGAGCTACGACAAAATCGCTGTCATCAAATGCTTTCAAAATCGTTTTGGCTGCTGCTCGCGTTTCATCCCAATAGCCGCTGTTATAGGACGGCTGTCCGCAGCATGTCTGCACCTTTGGGAAATCCAGCTCGACACCATATCTGGCAAGCAAACGTGCCATCGCTTCCCCCACCTTGGGATAAATCGCATCACTCAGGCAGGTAATAAATAGCGATACCTTCATACGAAACACCCCTTCCGTGCTTGGAATAGCTATAATATAAACTGAGCTCAAAAGTTACCTGTTGCGCCACTACGCAGTCGGATGGTGCTTCCCATCGCCACCGCCCCCGGATTTTTTGAATAAAGCCTTTCATCAGAGTAGAAATCCGGGGAAGTGATGCTTCCGAAGTGAGCTTTCCTACGGAAAGCTTTGAAAGCGACCGCTTCGCTTGTACAGCACCATTCCGCCTACTCCGTTTTTATGTGAATTTTTTCGAGTTCAGCTTAAGCTTATATTAAAATAGTAAGCGTTTTCTAATTATTTTGATGTCAAACGATTTTCCTGTTGAGCATCTAGTTTGGTCTTCGAACATTAGGTTGAACCACCAGCTACTTTGTATTGGAATAATCCACTTATGGAGGATACTAGCGGAGCGGTTCATTTGAATCTGGAGAAGCGTCAGCGCTCGCCTAAAAGCTTTCCAAAGGAAAGCTCACAACGTAAGCATAAGCTTGCAGTGGGATTCTCACCTATACGTGTTTTACATCATCAAAGAATCCCACTGCAACAGCGATCGTAAGATCAAATGAAACGCGGAGCGGCCTCCACCCCGGAAACTGCACGCTTTACACAACTGTAACCGGAATTGACAGCTCCGCAAGTTGACTGCGAATCGGGTCTGATAACCGTGAATCTGTGATGATTTCGGACACTTGCGACAGGTTCACGACATGCGTAAACGCCTGTTGTCCAAATTTGCTCGCATCTGCCAGTAAAATCACACGGTCTGCGATACTGACCATTTTCTGCTTCAGACGAGCTTGCAGCTCATTTGATTCACTAATGCCGCGATCCAGATGAACCCCCTGGCTGGAAAAAAACAGTTTATCCACATAATAGGTTTCTAATGAACGCTCCGCGAGCGGGCCTACGAACGACAGTGAGCGTTGAAGCAGTTGCCCGCCTGTCGAAATAACCTCGATTTTTTCCTTACCCGCCAGCTCTGTAGCTACCCGAATCGAATTCGTTAATATGGTCAGCGGAATATCCGGCAGACTCGACGCCATATACCAGGCGGTCGTGCTGGCATCCAGCAAAATTCGATCATGCGGCTGAATCAGCTTGACCGCTTCCTCGGCAATCCGGCGTTTTTCCTCTGCGTTCATAATTTCCCGTACTGCATAGGGGGTTTCAGGTTGCTCGTTTTTGACGCTGACCGCTCCCCCATGCGAACGACGCAATCGCCCCGCCTGCTCCAGACGGTCCAGATCGCGGCGGATCGTTTCCTCCGTTACTTTGCACAGCTCGCTCAATTCCGACACCCGTATGCTTCCTTTTTCATTCACGAGCTGTACAATCATTTCATATCTTTCTGCGACCAGCATGGCAATCTCACTCCACATCTTTAATGTACAAAAAGTCTCGCCACCTGCCGGAATCGTCCGTAGGCATCCTCCCACGCCTCTGAATCGGCAGGCTCATAAACCTCTACGGCAATAGAATCCGCGATGACCCGGCGTGCTTCCCATATATCGGCGAACTTTCCCTGTGCTATCCATTGTACCGCAAGATTGCCGATTGCGCTTGCTTCTGCTGGTCCTGCCCACACGGGTTTTTGAATCGAATTGGCCGTCCACTGGCACAGCAGCCGATTTTGAATGCCGCCTCCCACCATATGGAGCCCGTTAAACTGCTGCCCTGACACACGCTCCGTCAGCTCCAAAACGTAACGGTACTTCAAGGCCAGACTTTCCAAAATGCAGCGTGTGATCTCCCCCGGCGTCTCCGGCAAGGACTGCCCGGTATTGCGGCAGTATTGGCGTATGCGTGTTTTCATATCCCCGGCATGCAGAAACAGTTCATCATCCGGGTCAATCAAACAAGTGAACGCAGGAGCCTGCTCTGCCATGTGAACCAATTCAGGAAAGGAATAGGAGCTTCCTTGCCGCTCCCACTCTCTGCGCGCCTCCTGTAAAATCCACAGTCCCATGATATTTTTTAGCAGCCTGTAGGTCCGACCCACACCGCCTTCGTTCGTAAAATTATATCGAAGCGTGTCCTCGTTGATTACAGGCTGTGTGGTTTCCGTTCCCATCAGGGACCATGTTCCACAGCTCAAGTACGCAAACGAGCGCTCCAGCGCAGGCACGGCAGCCACAGCTGATCCTGTGTCGTGCTCTGCTACTGCAATCACAGGAATCGCTCCAATACCCAGATCGGTCATGACCGATGAACGGATCGTACCTGCAACACTTCCCGGCTCCAGTACCTTTCCAAACCAGGAGCGGGGGATGCTAATCCCGGACAAAAGCTCTTCATCCCAGTCATGCTGCAACGGATGATATAATTGCGTGCTGGTCGCATTTGAAAACTCGTTGTACATTTCACCTGTCAGAAAATATCGCAGCAGATCAGGGATCATCAGGAAATGCTCTGCCTGCTCCAGCAAGGGTGATTTCATATTGCGCATAGCAGCCAATTGATAAATGGTGTTAAACGTCAAAAACTGAATGCCTGTGCGCTGAAAAATAAACTCTTTTCCCAGCCGTTCCTGTACTTTCTCCATCACCCCGTGGGTATGCCAATCGCGATAATGATATGGGTTGCCCAGCAATTCTCCGTTTCCTCCGATCAGTCCAAAATCGACTGCCCAGGAATCAATTGCCAGGCTGGACGGATTCACCCCCATATGCTTGGCTTTGAGCAATCCTTGCTGAACCTCGTGATACAGACGCAATATATCCCAGTGCAGGCGTTCGCCAACCTTGACCGGATCATTCGAAAAGCGATGGATTTCCTCCACCTCTATACGTGAATCTGTCAATCGTCCGAGCAGAACTCTGCCGCTGCTTGCCCCCAAATCATAAGCGAGGATGCTCACCAGCTTGCACCACCCTTGCCTCTTTGCAAAATCTGCTTGCCATAATCGGACGCCAGATAGGCTTTCATCGGATCAGCTGGTAAGCCTTGCTCTTCACGTACCGCCTTGAGCAACGGTGCCACATCGAACTCAAACGCCTGACGCACAGCATCCTCCGCACCCAGCACATCCTGGCGATTGGCCGCCTCTTCCACCTCTGCATGATTAATCAGCAAGGCCTTTGCATATTGAGTCTGTACATTCAGCACCGAGCGAATCATGGCCGGAATTTTGGACTCGATATTGTGCGACTGGTCGATCATATAAGCAATTTTATCCACGGTATGGCGAATATCTGCATCCACATCCTGAGCTGCGTTCAAAATTTGATAAAAGATTAAAAACAGCTCATACGGATTGGCGGAGCCCACGATCAGATCATCATCCGCATATTTATAGCTGTTAAAATGGAAACCGCCCAGCCGCTTCTCATCTATTAAGAACGCAACAATATGCTCCACATTGGCCCCCGGCAGGTGATGCCCTGTATCTACAAGCACCTGTGCCTGCGGCCCCAGCTTGGTGGCGTAGTTGTACGCCATGCCCCAATCGGCAATGTCCGTATGGTAAAAGGCTGGCTCGAACGCCTTGTATTCAATCAGCATGCGCATCTCAGGCGTGAGCGCCTTATACATTTCACCGAGTGCCTCCAGCATCCAGTTTTTTCGTTTGCGAATGTCCCCCTGACCGGGATAATTCGTTCCATCTGCGAACCATAGGCTAAGATCAGTGGAGCCCGTCTCCTTTGCAATATCCACACATTCCAGCAAATGGTTGGTGGCCTTGCGGCGGATTGCGGGGTCTACATTGGTGACGCTGCCTAACATGTAGTCCTCGTCTTGAAACAGATTGGGATTCACGGCCCCAATCCGCAGACCGAGATTTTCGGCATGACTGCGGAACTTGCCGTAATCGTCCACCTTATCCCACGGGATATGAATAGCGACCGATGGACATAAGCCCGTCACGGCGTGTACCTGCGCGGCATCCTCCAGCTTTTCAAACGGATCACGCGGTACACCCGTTTTCTGAAAAACTTTAAACCGCGTGCCTGAGTCGCCATAACCCCAGGATGGCGTTTCTATGCTAAGCGCTTTCAGCTTTGTCTTTACCTGCTCCAGGTCAATACCCCGTTGTTGTTGCTGTTCCTCGAATAAAGCGTAGGCTTTGTCGCTCATCGTGGTTCCTCCTTGGAAAATAAAGTGAGTTACGGGGGGAGGCCGCTTCGCGTGCGGATTGTTCTTCCGATCGCTGTTGCAAAGGCGAACGCTACGCTTCTTCAGAACAATTCCGCCCGCTCCGCTGCTGACCACCCATAAAGTCACTTGTATTTTAAAGTGTTAGTGTGTGTATTTACCTCTCTTGGCTTCCTAGCGTGTAAAGGCTGCGGGTACACCGCCGTCGATGGTCAGCATGCAGCCTGTCGTTTTTTCCGCCTTGGATGAGGCGAAAAAGGCTATGCCTTCCGCGATATCGTGCGGATAGATATTGACCAGCAGTGTCGTCCGCTTGCGGTAATGCTCCTCCAATTGATCTGGCTCAATACCATAGGCGGCGGCACGCTCATTGCGCCAGTTGGAGTTCCAGATCGCCGAGCCTTGCAGAATCGCATCCGGCAAAATCGTGTTTACACGGATGCCGTATTCGCCGCCTTCTGCGGCAATACAACGGGCCAGATGCGCCTCCAGCGCCTTGACCGAGCTGTAGGCCGTTACATTTTTACCTGCGTAGACCGAGTTTTTAGAGCCGACGAACACCATGCTGCCGCCAAGTGTCTGTTCCTTCATCAGCTTGAACGCTTCGCGCGCGACCAGAAAATAACCCGTGCCCAGCACGTTCACATTTAAATTCCATTCCTTTAGCGACGTTTCATCGAAGGGACTGGAGGTGGCGAGACCTGCATTGTTGACGATGATATCAACACCGCCATAGGTCAATGCCGTTTCTGCGTAGGCGGCCTGGATCTGATCCTCCTGCGTTACATCCATTTTTACGGCAATAGCACGGTTTTCTCCGTAGCTGCTATTGATCTCTGCGGCCACCTTTTGCGCACCTTCCAGATTCAGGTCTGCCAGTACGACATGCGCGCCTTCCTCCACCAAACGGCGTGCGGTTGCACTGCCAATTCCACCTGCTCCGCCCGTAATAAGTGCGATTTTACGTGAAAATTCAGCTTCTGCCGGCGCGAGTGACAGCTTATAAAGTTCCAGGGGCCAGTATTCTACGTTATACGATTCGTTTTCACTGAGCGACACAAACTGCCCCAACGCAGTTGCACCCCGCATAACAGCGATCGCACGATGATACAAGGCACCGCTCACCTGCGCATTGCTCCAGCTTTTTCCTGTATTGATCATCCCAACACCCGGAATCAAAATCACACGTGGCGCAGCCTCAAACCTCACGTCACCCTCATGACGATTGCGTTCAAAATAGGCTTGGTATTGCTCCTTGTAGGCTGCTATGGCCTCCGCAAGCTTGCTTTTCAAGCCCTCTGCATCTTCCACATCCGGCGTCCAATCCACAAAAAGCGGCTTCATCTTGGTATGAACCAGATGATCCGGACACGCTGCCCCGACCTGGGATAAAGCAGCAGCTTCCTGGCCGTTCACAAACTCCAGCACGTCCTCTGCATCGTCAAAGGTGAGGATCATCTTTCTCTCATCACTGACCGCCCCCCGGACGGCTGGCATGACCTGAGACGCAATGCTGCGGCGCTCCTCTGAAGTAAGCGCTTTATATTTTGCGCCGCCAAACGACTGTTTTGCCTCTTGACGTGCTTTAATATAGCTTTCTGCTTCCTGAATGATTTCGATCGTTTTCGCATACGCCGCTTCGGACGTATCTCCCCATGTCACCAGACCGTGCTTTTCCATCAATACCAATTCGGCTTGAGGATGATCCAGTACACCTTGAGCAATCATTTGGGACAGTTTAAAACCAGGTCGGATATAAGGCACCCATACAAAGCGGTCACCGAAAATTTCCTTTGCGATTTCCTTGCCGTTGTGCGCACAGCACAAGCTGATAATCGCGTCCGGGTGTGTATGATCCACATGTCTAAAAGGCAAAAAAGCATGCAATAGCGTCTCAATCGAGGCACGCGGATGCTTGGCATCTATCATACAATTCGCCAGATAAGCAACCATATCCTCGTCAGACATATCTTCCCGCTCAAACAAAGGACGGATATCCTCCATACGAAGCCCTGTAAAGTTATGCGCTTTCATTGTTGCGAGATCGGAACCGCTGCCCTTGACGTACATCACTTCCACTTCACGCCCGCGGAAATCCTGTATCGTTGTTTTGGCCGAAGTATTGCCACCCCCCCAGTTGCACACGCTTCTATCCGTACCAATAAGGTTAGAACGGTATACGAGCTGTTCCAGCGTATTTTTTTGCTCAGATGCTTGTGAAGAATTCCACAGACTTTGTACCATAGGAAAAAGACCTCCAAGTTCTGTTTAGTTTTGAATTGCTTTATTATAGTGTTTATTTTTGCTTACGGAGACTATAACACTTTTGTTTCAATTTGAAAATATGAAATACAAAAATAATCAAAAATAAATTTAATTTTTACTAACTGCAAAACGAATATATTAGCTTAAAATATAATAAGGCCGTGCCGGGTCAGGTCATAAGAACCTTTTCCAGTACAGCCTTGGGGCAGGTAAATCACTTCAATGTCCTCGTCTGGTCGATAAAACGCTTCGGGTATATCCTCTTTAACAAAGGCTCCACCACCGATCATAATAGGTCACCCCCTTCAAAGATCATGCTTCCCTCTCCAATGGTGTTTCTTTGAGATAAGCGAACACGAAGGTGTATTAGCGGGGCTGCGATACGGTGTTACATGAACACAGCAAGGGTAGAATGTTTACCTGTTCAGCCTGGCGTTCAAAAGCTGATCATATCCATACTGCTTGCGGGTAAGCTCCTCCTTACGCTGTTTTTCCATAGCTTTTACCCCCAGTTCCCATGCTTCCTCCGGCTTCACCACAAATACGCCATCGTCATCGCCCAATACGAGGTCACCCGGATGTACACTAACTCCAAACAGGCTTATCGGTGTATTCACCTCTCCCTCCAGTTCCAAGGTACGTGTAGTCAAAGCGCTAATTCCTTTTGAAAAGACGGGAAATTGCAGTTGATTCAGCACGCTAACATCCGTGACACAGCCGGAAACAATCACTCCTGCCAGTTGTTTTTTCAGCGCTACATAGGCTCTGAATTCCCCCCAGCACGCTCTGGCATCGTCTCCAGACATATCGACGACAAGCACATCACCCGCTTGTGCGAATTCCAGTGCATGACGGATAGCGGTGGAATCCAGATGGGGGAGCCTCACCGTAACCGCATTCCCCAACAAACGAATAGGACGAAATAATGGCTGCGCTCCCTGCATACAGCCAAAATCCGTAAAATGCCCTATCGTGGAAGCACTAATATGCTGATAAAGCTCCAGTAGCTCCTTCGTTACACCCTCAACACGAGGTTGAATCCGAAACATGCAAGTCAGCTCCTTTCGGGATCATAGTTCCTGCTTAGCTCGTACCATGTATTTTGGGACAGGTAGGGCAATAGCTGCCCTTGTCCTTCATCTGATAAAAATAACAGCAGGTTTTGCGCACACGTACTGCTTTCACCGTATCTATAGATGCGGTGGATGCTGAGGTTATTGGGGTACGCTGTGTACGAGCAGAGCCCGCATACCGAGCCAGCGGGTTGTGTCGTTCACCAAACAAATGAGCCGGTGCTTCACAGATCAAGTATTTAAAATCCTCTTCTATCCGCAGCCGATCCCCGCCATTCACCTCCTGCCGGATGCGGTTCTCATACAGCGCATAGACATAGATGGCGGTGTTTTCCCATAATACCGTTCTCGGAATGGAGGCAACAGCAGAAACCGAGCGCCATATCGGGGCCAAATGCTCTGCAAATACCTGCCCAATGACGTAATCACGCCAAGCATGACGCTGACGCTGATGCTGGGCTGTATCACCGTTGTCCCTGTCCCCATGTTCCGTTTCACCGCCGCCATATTCCACACCATATTCCGTAACCCGTAGTCTATTCAAATGCAGCCTTGGAAGCCATATATCTTTGACAAAATCAGAGCGGATCGCACAATCGGCCATCCCGACTCCCAGCGTCTTGTTATATACAGACATCGCATACAGAGCCGGGGATACGATCAAAAAACCGTATCGCTTCGCCAAAACAGAGGCCGCCACCTTACGTGAAGAAAAATCATGCAGTTCTGACAGGCGATCCAGATACATCGTACATGAAGAGGCATCCAGCAGATCTGCAGCGGGTAGATCGTATCGGCCGATGGGTGCTCGTACATCGCTGCTGATTCGCAGTTTGTCCGTGAGATACGACCACTCCGCAGGCTCAAACGAAAACGTTTTGCCGTACGGCATCCACCTTCCTCCCCTTTCCATGCGGAATAAACATTGGCGTACCGTATAACGGATCAGGAATGACTTGGCAGCGCAGCTGGAATACCGTTTCTACCGTCTCTGAGGTCATGATTTCTTCCGGCTTTCCCTGCGCATAAATACGCTTATCATGTACTGCAACCATATGGTGTGCATAACGACAGGCCAAATTCAGATCATGCAGCACCATAACAATGGTCCGTCCTTCGCGTTCATTCAGATCAAACAGCAGGTCCAAAATCTCAATTTGATGTGTCATGTCCAAATAAGTCGTCGGTTCATCCAATAAAATCATGTCCGTCCCCTGCGCCAAAGTCATGGAAATCCATACACGCTGACGCTGCCCACCGGATAAAGAATCCACCGGACGGTCCGCAAAGGCCTCCAATTGCGTTGCCCGCAGCGCGTTTTGCACCTGCTCCTCATCCTCTACCGACCACTGTTTGAGCCAGCTCTGATGCGGATATCTGCCCTGCTTGACCAACTGATATACCGTTAGCCCTTCCGGGGCCGAGGGTCCCTGCGGCAAAATGGACAGCCTTTTGGCAATCTGCTTGGTGGGGAGCTCAGCAATCTCCTGCCCATCCAGCAGCACCGCTCCCGCTGCAGGCTTTAACAGCCGTGCCATAGCACGTAAAATCGTCGATTTTCCACAGCCATTACTGCCTACCAGCACCGTAATCTTTCCCTCCGGGATTTGCAGGTCCAGCTCTTGAATAACCGGATCTGTCCCATAGTTAATCATCAGGTCCTTCATCTCTAAACCCATGCAGCTTCCCTCCCATATCGTGAAGTCATTCTATATAAACCGTGAATCTAAGCGTTACTTATTGAAGTGTTACCTATTGAAGTGTTACCTATTGCGTCACTACGCAGTCGAATGGTGCTTCGCTTGTACAGCACCATTCCGCCTACTCCGTTTTTGTGTACTTTTTACGAGTTCACTTGTATATTCCATTTCATTAGGATGCACCTAAAAGTGTTCAAAGGCATTCCAGCTCTGACTTTAGCGCCGATTCCGTCGCTGAAGCAGCAAATACAGAAAAAACGGTGCCCCTACGCCAGCTGTAAAAATGCCTGCGGGAACATCAATAGGATAAAAGGCCGTGCGGGCCAGCAAATCAGCGAGATACACCAGCAATCCCCCTACCAGTGCTGACACCAGCGTCAATCCGCCCATAGAGCGGCCTACCAATCGACGTGCAATATGTGGCGCAATTAGTCCGACAAAGCCAATCGCTCCCGCGACTGCTACCGCAGTTCCGGCGAGAATCACACTGAGCAGCAGCAGTATCACACGGTGCCGCTGCACCTCTACGCCCAGCCCAGTCGCTACATCATCCCCCAGCTCCTGTGTGTTGAGACTGCGTGCAAAATAGAGAACCAGAGGTGTACAGACTCCGATGGCGATCAACATCGTATATACGTTGTTCCACGACGCTCCATACACGCTGCCCGTCAGCCAAATATAAGCCTTGCCGGCTGTAAAGGACGAGCTCATAACCAACATCAGCGTCGTAATCGAACTCATAGCAGATGCCAAGCCAATCCCTACCAACACCAACCGGATTGGTGTTACGCCGTCCTTCCAGGCCAGCACGTACACCAGTAGCGATACGACCAGTGCGCCAGCTACAGCCGCCACAGGCAGCCATTGGAAGCTCAAAACAGCTCCTCCATAAGCAATGAATGTCACTGCTGCAGCAGATGCCCCGCCTGTAATACCCAGGATATCCGGAGATGCCAGCGGATTGCGAATAATGCCCTGAAGCACCGCTCCCGCGATACCCAAAGCCGCGCCAACCAGTACTCCCGTAACCGCTCGCGGGAACCGCAGTCTGTACAAAATAAAGTCATGTTCGCCTGAACTGCGTCCCCATATCGCTCGAAGCACTTCCCAAGGATGTACATACGTATCCCCCCAGCCCACACTGATTACACCCATGATCAGAAGCGCCAAGGCCAAACCACCCATCATCCATAACACTTTCTTTTCCAACTGGATATGAAATTGGCCGTTCCTGCTCCGCAGCGTTACATAACGCTTCTTGTTCAACCTACCTGTGCCGACACCATGCTTCACCTTCATACGCTTCATTTCCACGCCCCCCCTTTACGGGCAATGTAAATGAAAAAGGGAACCCCGATCAAAGCCGTAATCACGCCGATCGGAATTTCCTGCGGTGAAATCAGCACTCTGGCGGCAGTATCGGCCGACACCAATAACAAAGCACCCAATACCGCCGAAAAAGGGGTAATCCAGCGGTAATCCGCACCAACCAAAGCACGCGCCACATGCGGAATGATCAGACCGACAAAGCCAATCGCCCCCGCAATCGCAACAGAGCATCCAGCCAGCACCACAATAATGAGGCCCATGGCGCATTTTACCCATAAGGTATTTTGTCCCAAGCCCTTCGCTACATCTTCCCCGGTCACAAGTAGGTTCACCGCTCTACCCATAAACATTGCCGAGATCCCCGCCACCAGCATAAAAGGAAATAAAGGCTGCAGCATCTCCAGCGAACGTCCGCTGACAGAGCCAGCCATCCAGAACAACACATTTTGCATCCCCGTTTCATTCATCACCAAAATAATCTGGATCATCGACATAAACAAGGCGTGAATGGCAGAGCCGGACAATACAATCTTGATCGGCGTCAAACCATCCCGGCCTAATGATCCGATGACATATACCAGCACAGCCGCCAGTCCTGCTCCGATCAAGGCAAAGCCCATCAGAGACATCATAGACCCGACCGCAAACACGACCGCAGCGATAGAGACGAAGAACAAAGCACCCGCATTAATACCGAACGTGCTGGGCGAAGCCAACGGATTGCGAGTCAGCGCCTGCATGAAGGCTCCTGCCATCGCCAAGCCCGCGCCTACAACAGCAGCAATGATTGTGCGTGGCAAACGTTCGGTATGTATCAGCACATGCTCTACATTTTGAGCATCATAATTCAGCAGAGAAGATATCATAAATTGCGGTGGAATCAGCGTTCTGCCCAACAGCAGTCCAAGGAACAAGGCGCCCGCGAGCAGCATCAGGCATACACCAAGTCCAGTCCATTTTCTTACTATCGTCGTTAGCATCGTTGCATATCCTCACTCTTTCAGCAGCAATGTACAACACAAAAGAAGGATGAGAGATATAGCCCCCTCACCCCTCTGCTGTATTTCCGGCTTGCTTTATGATATTTATTTATAATTTCAGATCATACAATGTATAAAGATCATCCAGCATCAGATTTGCGCTTAAATAGCCACCGGCCAGATTCCAATTCACTTCATTAACCTTGAAAATGCTCTTTTTCTTGTATGCATCAAGGTTTTTCCACAAAGGATGGTTTGTCCAGGCCTCATAATTTTTTTCAATCGCAGCCTGATCCTTACCCGAGTTAAACACGAACAACGTATCTGCATTCATGTCAGGTATGCTTTCCTTGCTATTGACTTTGATTCCCCATTTGTCCCCTTCTTGCTCAGGAGGGCGGGTGAAACCCAGCTCCTTCAGGATCTGTCCTGCGAAACCCATATAATAAATACGCGCATGGTCTGCCCGGAAATTAACGATGGATGCCTTGATCGGCAGGCGATCACCCATTTTCTTTTTAAAGTCCGCTACACGCTGATCCCAATCCGCGAGCAACTGTGCTCCCTTGTCCTCCTGATTCAACACTTGTCCGATCAGCTTCACCGTATCTTTCCACTCATATAGCTGATCAACGGCAACCGTAGGTGCGATTTCCGACAATTGCTGGTACGTCGCTTCGTTACGGAATTTGGTTGCAATGATGACATCCGGCTTCAGCTTATAGATTTCCTCCATATTCGGCTGTGTCTCCAGACCAACTGTCGGAATCCCTTCGAGATCCTTTTTCAAATAATCATACACCGGCTCGTTTCCACTCGCCTCCACAATCCCCACAGGCTTTATACCATAGGCGATCATAACATCGTTGGCTCCGTTATACAGCGTTACGACCCGCTTGGGTGTACCCTTAATTTCGGTTTTACCCAAGACATGCTCGATGGTGCGTACGGAGTCAGTTGAGGCAGCTTCTGGCGCTCCACCGCCATTCGTACCCGCACCTCCAGCACCGCAGCCTGATAAAAGCAGGAATACAACCATGAGTGCAACCCATATACTCCCTTTACTTGATGCTCGAAACATTTCTCTATTCCCCCTATTTAGATCGCCAATAATGATATTCATTCTCATTATTAATTATAAAGAGGGGTCTTATCATGACCATGGACGTTAACGTCCTTTATTTGGACGAATCAGACAACAGCAGCTCTAACGATTTGTCCAATAACAGATCGTGAGACAACGAAGTATAGCATGTATACAGGTGCCTGCTATCACACATTTGGTGTACGGCCCCATTCCGTACCGCCTTTAGCTGCTGCCATTCGGGAGAGCGCCACAGAGCCAGACACTCCTGCTGAATCATTTGTTCTTCACAGGCGTTGCCATAATGGCGATAACACGTCAGCAGGATGCGGTCTGCATCAAATTCACTCAGTTCACTCACCGTTACCTCACGGTAATGGGCGATATTCTCGACCCCCGCAGGCATCGCCAGCTTCAAGTCTCCATACAAAACCGATCCCACATTCCGCTGTCCATACACACACATCTTCTGGTTCCCCACCCCAACGATCAGCACGCTCTCCCCACCGAGCTTTTGTCTGACCTTTCGGGAAATCCGTTCTGCTTTTGTTTCATATCGCTCCAGCCATTCCACCGCTTCCGCATCCTTGCCGACAATACGGGCAATCGACTGAAAATGAGTACGCCAGCTTTGGAAAAAGGGTACGGTGACGGTGGGCGCAATCTGCTCATACATTTTTTCCTTTTTTGATTTCTCAAAATCCCTGAATTCACAGGTTAAAATCAGCTCAGGCCGGGCCGACATCAGCTTTTCCAGATCGGGCTGAACCTCACCAACTGATATCGTGTTGCAAAAGCCTTCGGTGACAGGGTAAGCCTTGTTAATCACCGCCGCATACGGCTCTATGCCTAGCGCAATCAAATGTCCGGTTAACAGATGCTTGAGCGAAGCGATTTTATCCGTATATCGAATCGTATTGACGTAGGCTGAGGGGGAGCGTCCCGTGGCGGCTTTAAATTTACGGCTAAAATAGAACTCATCGCTAAAGCCGACACCGTGAGCAATTGTGCGAAAAGAATCACGAGTGAGCACCAGCGCTTGCTTCGCGTGATTCATACGAATGTCTGTCAAATATTCCATCGGGCTTTTGCCGGTCATTTTTTTGAACATACGCGAATAATAATCAGCACTCATTCCTGCCAGCTCTGCCAGCTTGTCCCGCGTGATATCGGAAGCGTAATGCTGCTCCATGTAGTGGAGTGTCAAGGTCACCGCCTGCTGCACGTCCGGCTTCTGATCCCGGCTCGCATGCTGAAACAATGACATCAGCATTTCCTGAAATAAAATATTGGCCTTCATTTGGTCCCATATCCGATCACAATGATGCTTCTTCTTGATTTCCTCGACCCTGTCCATCACAAAACGGAAGTGGGGAATGTTCCATTCTTGTGGCCCTATGGCCTCTGCAGGTATGTAACAGTCCAGCTCCCCCGACGGCTGTAATGCCAGAAAACGGATGACATAATAGTCTACCGGAGCGCTGGACAACAGATGGAGTTTCATGACTGCGCCAGGAGCGAGCATAAAGCCCTTTTGACGGTAAAGAGGATATGTCATTCCATCAATGACGATATCCCCTTCCCCTTCATTGAATAATAACAACGTATGAAAAGACGTTTCTTGCCGGGAGGAAGAGCGACCAGAGCACACATGCTGAATATCTTGCAGTTTATAAAGAAATGAAGTAAAGGATTGATCCTGCGTATTCATGGCTCTCAGCCTTTCTATATATCGATCATGATTCTCAATTCTATGAGAACTCTTTTCATTATATATAGACTGAGTCGGATTTTGCAAAATGGAATTGCGCTCAAGCTTATAAAGGATCTAAATTTTTAGAATGAGCCATTTTCAAATGATAAAACGGGTTCTGTATACGGCTTTGACCAGACGGCATACTGCCAGGTACACCAGATTGCTCCAGCAAAGGTTTAACCAGCAGCTTGAGCGGCCACTCCGGATTTTCAAATATCATTTGCTTGATTTCCCGGCGAACGTCAGCCTTGAAGGGCACGCGGTGAATGGCGTCCTCCAATTGTTGCCTTAATACAGACCACAGGGACGGTTCGTCTATGCCATAAATATCTGAAAGTGTATCTATAATCGCATACAGATTGACTTGAATGCCCAGCGTTTGCAGGTAGAATAGCAATTTCTTTGGTGTTTCATTGTACAGGCTATTGGAATAGCCAGGTCGGATTTGGTATTCAGGATCGGCAATCCCATGCTCTGTCAGCCAGGGTAGATGCAGACGAACAGAGTCATGGTCGCGCAGCAAAATGTGTTCGATCTTTCCGTTTTTCCAAACCAGCACACAGTTTTGTCCATGGATCTCAGGCATGAGCCCGATGCGGTACAGACGCAACATGATTTCAAAAAACGTCAGGCATACTTCACCGAATAGCTGTTTTACCGAAGCTGCCGTGTCAGGAAGCCCGCGTTCAGCAGCCCATTCCCGGAAAAAATAATGCTGCCTTGCAGCCAATGCAGACATGGGAATGAGGCGAACGGCAGGATCATGGATTAATTCGTGCGGATATATCCGCTCCATCGCCGCCAAGTGCCGGGGTGGATCGTCATACAGGCTGCCATTTTGCGGCATATAAGCCCACCAGGAGCCTTCATCACATAAAAACAAGCGCTCCTGAAGCTGCGGGTCACGTGCTTTGGCTTGCTGCAATAAGGCTTGTCCGCGATCCCCGTTAATCAGCTTCACAGCAGGCAAATAACGGGATGCTCCCAGTGAAAACACACTCAAGGGCAGCTTCACATAATTAGGACCGCCATCCTTCGGAGACAAGGAGCGTACAGACGAGGTCGCCTGAAAGGCTCCAGCCTTTACATCCAGCGGAATCCACACGTTGTCTGCCTGCTCGGCGTGCAGATGCTGGGGCAGCATATGCGTGAGCTGCCACGGATGAACAGGTATCGCGATATAATCCGCAGACAGTCCGCGTTCCTGCATCTCCTGCTCTACCAGTTGACGTGCGGAGCTGGACAGAAGAAGATCGTCAGGCTGTTGTCCAGCGTATGAACGTTGCATGTTCGCTTCAGCTTCGGCTGCTGTTGCTTCTGTTTCTGTGTCCGTAAAATGAGGCCCCTGTGTGATGCCCACTCCGGTCATAATCGCGTCCTTGCGAAGTGCTACCCAGCTTAGCGTGATATCCTGTCCGAATTCAGCAATATATTTTCGATAGTCCTGCTCGTTCAAGCCTGTTTTAGCCTTGGATACGGGGTGAAAAGGGCGATCACGCAACGAGGAATACTGTTCCAGACGTTGAAAAGCCTCAGCGGGCGATATCCCCAGAATATTGTCATCCGCCAGTCCACTATCCAGCGACCATGCGGTTTGTTGAATTGTCTGCTCCAGTAGCTGGACAAACCGCCCCACTCCTTCCTGGCGACGATACTCCTCGTCCAGACATTCCTCAATTACACGCTGCATCAGCGTCACCGGATGAAGCCATGTGGCATGGAATTCTTCCCCCTCTGGCTGCCGCTGAATTTCGTACACTCCACCTGACCGCAGGTAGCGATAGGGCTGAACCACCGCAGCGTGTACAGGGAATAGGATACTGTGCTGCTGCTCCCGATCCACCCACCAGCGGTAAAGGCTAATCGGGCCGCCATTTGCAGCCGTATCCCTATTGGAGTCAGCAGCTTCATTCTCCCTAAAAGAAAACAAGCCGCCTAATTCAGACTGAACGCTAGCATAGTCGTTTTGCCATTGCGGGACAGACAACAGCTCAACATCGGCATGCTCCCAAAACCCTTCTGCCAGCAGTGTATTTACAAGATCCTGCATAACATGGCTTTCAGCCTGCTTTTGTCTGTACAGACGCGTTGCTTCTTCGGATGAAAGCACAGAGGTCGTACTTAATGTGGACTTCATACGGATCATTCCTCCTTCTTCATGTTTGTGCTGCTTTGATCACCTTAATAGCCTCCGGGACAGTGGCAATGGGAAGCACACTCTCCGGCTACGCAGTGGCATTATAGGTAACTCTCAAGTTCGGTTTATATAGTAGAAACGCGGATGGGGATGGCCGAGGAAATCATGATGCGAAATCGTCCAGCCGTAGGCCCCGGCAATGTGGAACAGCAAAACGTCTCCGATCCGCAAGTGCTCTACATGCACCTCGTGTGCAAGCACGTCCTTGGGGGTACAGAGCTCGCCTGCAATCGTCACCGCTGTCTGTCGCCGCTCGGTTCGCGGGAAGGGATATGGCCAATCGTCAACAGCAATTACCTCAAACGGCTGATTATGCTGCCACGACACCGGCAAACGAAAGTGGTGGGTTCCCCCGCGAATAATGGCGTAATGCTGATCATGATTGGTTTTGAGATCGATCACTTCTGCGGCATAATACCCGCAGTGCGCTACGATGTAGCGCCCGGATTCAAAAATCAGCTGGATGCCGGGAATTCGGTAGTCCTCCCACACTTGCCGCAATTCCTCCATAAAATCATTCCATTCGAACCTGCGCTCCAGATCGGTATACGAAATGCCGAAGCCGCCGCCTGCATTCAGATAGCGGATGGATAGCTCATGCTCCTGAATCCAGGTCTGCACGCATTGCAAATACGTAGCTACCATACGGGCGTGCAGCCGGGCATCCAGATTATTGGAGAGGGAATGCATATGAAAACCCTCCAGCTGCACAAACGGCAGGCTTTGAACAAGTCGGATTGCTTCCGGCACTTGAATTTCGTCTATACCAAATTGAGTAGGCCGACCAGACATCGTGATGCTCGCCTCTGGCAAAGCACGTCGCAAATTAACACGCAGCAAAATAGATACGTGCTGCTGTCTGCGTTCTGCAATCCAGCCGATACGCTGCAACTCGTGCAAGCTTTCGGCATGAATCAGCAGCACATTCCGCTCTAGCGCTTCCTCGATTTCAGCGTCCTTTTTCCCCGGACCACCAAATATAATCGGTACGTCGGCTGATACTTCACGGATCGTGCGAATTTCTCCAATCGATGCCGCTTCAAAGCCCTTCACAATGGGAAGCAGGCTGGCGATCAATTGAGGATCGGGATTGGCTTTGACCGCGTAAAATAAACTGCAATCATCAGGCAAGCTGCTCACACAACGTTGTGCCCGTTCCCTCAGTGCGTCCAGGTCATAGATATAGGCGCATACGGGTTGCTGCTCTCGTTCCCACTTTTGCTGAATAAGCTTTTCCACATACGAAACGACCTGCCCTCCAGACCATGCTGTAACAAGCTGACTCATGTTCATCCTCCTTTATGTTGAGAACTAGTATAGGTCAGACCTTCTTGCTTGCAAGGCGCGAAAAGCAATTCCCCGCTCATCACCCAGCACGAAGGCATGAACCCCTTGTTCTATCCATGCACCGTATTCCCCAGCCTTTCGTGGAATGGCACAGTACGGAACCTTCGCTTCCCGCGAAGCTTCAAAGACCCGCTGTAGACCCTCCCGCACAATCGCCGCATCGGTCTGCCATGGCACACCGTATGATTGCGATAAATCTGCGGCTCCTTCCAGCACCATGCCAAGGCCTGGTACGGATAAAATATCTGTAATACGCTCCACGCCCAGTTCGCTCTCAATCATCGGCACCAGCATGATCTGATCATTGGCCTGCTTCATGTAGTCCACCAAATTTCCTTTGCCAAATGCGGCAGGCCTGCCACTGTTCAGGCTTCGCTTGCCCTCCGGGCTATATTTTGCAGCCTGCACCAGTTCCTCCATCTGCTCCCTGCTCTCCACATGCGGAACGACGATCCCCTGTGCTCCGCTGTCCAGCACCCGTAATATGACCTTCGCATCGACCTCGGGTACACGCACCAGAGGCGTGATTTGTGCGGCTTCCGCAGCACGGATCATATGCTCTACAGTCTCGGGATTGATCATGACATGCTCCATATCAATGATGACAAAGTCATATCCGGCATGTCCGATCATTTCGACTGTAAGCGCCGCCGGGATGGAGGCAATCAGGCCGAATACCTCTTGCCCTTTGCGTAGCTTCTCCTGAAACCGATTGATCGTTAGCATATGGACTCCCGGTGTGCATACAACGGATTGATCCCTGGCTTGAAGTGAAGATCCTCATCCCCGAGCAAACGTCTTTTCATCAATTCTTCAATCTGTACGGTCGGGGCAAACAAGTCAAACAGACGGAACCGTTCCTCATGCTGAGGATGCTGGCGCTGATAATTATGAATAACCTGCGCAGACATCTGCCAAAATCGCTGCTCGTCCAGTTGATAATGCTCGGCAAGGAACATCGCCAACTCGGCGGCTGCAATAAAGAAAAAAGCGTCGTAAGTAAAGTCGCGCACATCCTCCGGATTACTCGTTTTAATAAACGAATTGCGGTTAATGCGGGCATGACTTGGCGGCTCAGGATGAAGATCGGGACATTGATCCGGCTCCGTCAGATGGTTCACGGAAAACCGGACGCCATCATGAAAATCTTTAAGTGCCACCCGCGTCGGCTGTCCATTACGGTGAAGCAAAATTATATTCTGACCGTGAGATTCCATACCAATCCCATGCGCATACAGCATATGAATAAGCGGCGATATGGTCGCCTCCAGCACCCGGCGGGTCCAATCCTCTACCCCGAATTGCTGTATCCATGGATCAATGAGCGGAACCCCGTTCTTTTGCACATAACATAATCCGTTAAAAGGGATCGCGTCCTCATCCGGCTGCAAATAGCCGTGAATGCTTTCCCGCCACACCGTGCCCAGCGAGCCGTACGTTTTTGCCTGACGGTATTCGGGCAACTGCTCGTAGTCAAATGTGATACCCAAAACCTCACGCAAAACAAAAAATCCCTGTTGAGCGGCATATTCATCGTGCTCCAGCAGCCTGTGCAGCCAGTCCGTGATAAGCGCCCCGTTCAGCACGGTATGTCCAGCCATGATCCGGCTGGTCGAGGTGTTCGTAATACTAAGCGACAGCTTCACATAAGCGCGCTCCGGTGTCGTTCGGTTGGACAATGTGCGGATCGACTGCTGCGCCTGATATACATCGCTTGCTTCACCGAGCCATATGATCTGCTGATCCGCCAGCTCTTGATGGAACCGGGGCAAAATGACCTGTTGCCACTGCCACGGATGTACAGGCATGAGCCGATAAGCCTCTGGTTGCTGACCGTAGCTGGTCAACAAGGCTTGGAAGCGTGCAAACTCGCCTTCTCCCAGCTCCTGGCGAATAAATGCTTCATCATCAATCGCCTGCGATTGTCCCGCCAGACTGTGGCTTTTGGCAATGGCTAGCCACAGTGGACGGATCAGCTGCTTGAACTCCGGACCATACAGCTCATTATCTGTCAGCGTGAATCCAATTCTGGATTTATAGCATGGATGATACGGATGGCCGTCTCCCAAATTGCCTTCCAGCTCATCATATCGACGCTGATCATCTGCGAGAGATGGCGCTGTCAAATAACTTTGCGCCTGTACATCCTTGAGCAAAGTTTGCTCCAGCTCTTCTATAAAGCGTTGAAGTCGCTCTCCCTGCTGTGCAGCGCTGAGGACTTCGTTCGCAAATTCAGCCAGCGTGGCCGTCGTTTCACCTTCGTCCGTCCCCAACCGTATGACCGGAACACGAGCCAGCTGAATGCGCCCAAAGCTGTGCATTCGTTTTCCGGCAGCGCGGTATTGAACGGGCTGCCCTGTAGTGTCCTTGCCGTATAATATATAATGCTGGCAGCCATCTTCCACAGCATCGCCGCAAGTGTCATAAGGCAAAATTTCTTCATATAACAATGCCTGAATCAGTTGTCGGATGATGCGTTGCTCCACCTGTGTAAAGGTATCTGAGCGAAGCGCTTGAATAAAGCGCTGAGTGGTCGAAGCGGTGCCAGAGGATGTTGCAGAAAGATTGCTTGTGGACAAGTTTTCTGAATTGTTAGTTCCAGAATTGTTAGTTCCGGGAATGTTCGTTATCGTCATGAAGTCACCTCACGAATCTGAATTGGATTAGGAATCGGGATAAACGAAGGTGTATCCCCTCTGGATTGAAAGCAGCTTATAAAATTGGCTTTGGCGGGCAGTGCAGGATTAGTCAATAAATCCTGGATATAGGCGGCTAGACGTACACGAGCGTCTGAATCTTGCTTCGAGTCTGTTTCCCGCTCCTGCTGTACTTGCACTTCATCCCGTGCTTCTAGTTGTTCCTGTAATTGCTCCAACACCTTGCGGACCACTCCCCAATACTCCTGCTCACTATGCTGTTGATGAACCGCAAGAGCATGAATCAAAGCACCCAAGTGATTCACAAAAAAATAATAGCGGGTACGCAGCCACGGCTCTTCTGCACCATATAAGACAGGACTATCCTCAGAGATCAGTGAACCGACCCACCCGGCTTCCTCGGCCTGTTCACGCACAATACTCACACCCTCCAAATCACGTACATAGTAGCATTCCGGCCATCCGTCCTGAAGGGACAGAAGCGAATTTTGCACATGGGCTTCGAAGGCGATCCCTTTCACCGCAAGCAAACGCAGCATGGGGACCATGGATATGTGGAGATACCGTTCCAGCCAAGCTGACAGGTTCGGCTGCTCTCCAGCGTTACTCGAAGAATGGTCCCGAATCACTCCAATCAGCCGTGGTTCCTGTTCGCCCGGCAGCGGCTCCAGCAAGGAAGCCATGACATAGGTTGATTCAGCGTTCAAGTCCATCGGACGGTAGAGAACTGTAAACTGGTCCGACAGCTGCCCCAACTCGTGAACCGCTGCTGCTCCTTCTTCTAGCGCCACTGGACCAGACTCCTGTCCGGCATCATATTTTGCATCCGAACTTCCCGCCCATTCTGTCTCGTTATTCGGCTTGAAGCATACACGGCTATAGCCCGTTTCTGTCAGCACCTTGAAGGCTTCGGATTGGATATGGGATGACCATTCGGCTGAAAGATCATGGATGACCTTCGCAGCATCCAAGGTACGCCGAGCCTGTTCCTGCGTATTATCGCGCACCAGATTCGTAATTCGGACATGCAACGGCAGCTTGTAGCCATTTCCGGTTTCTACATTCCATACTGTTCGTATTGAAGAAGTCGGATAAAAAGCAGGACCCAGCGCTCCCATAGGAATCAGCTGCCGCTGTCGTATCAGGCTTTGAATATACGGTTGCCGCAACACATGCTTGGCCTGCCAAGGATGCATTGGCAACATACAATAGTGTTTCAGTTCCTCTCCCCATTGGTGCTGAGCATGGAGCCGCACAGACGGGTCGATGGCGTCCCTGCGATACTCTTCACCAATCCATTCCTCCTGTACGTTATCCTTATGAACCGCAAAATAATACAACTGAAACACCGCGCTCATCTCGGGACTGTATAATGGAAGCTCATCATCGGCAAAACCCTCCGTGCTTTTCGGAAAAGGATGAAAGGGATGCCCGATCAGCAAAGACTGTTCCGAGCGTACATACGTCAGACGAGCTTCTTTACTTGAGGATTCGGTTCTGCTCTCGCTTGCAAGCTTCAGATGCTTGCCTATAAAAAGCGTCATTTTGTGCAAACTGTTGCGAATACGCTGCTTCATCTTTTGCTGCTCTGCTTCCCGCTGCTCGGGATTGGCGTGGTAGCCCAGCTCGTCCAGCAGCCATTGTATGATCTCATCCATCTCAAGCAGTCTGCCGGCTCCTTCTTCCTCCGCCTCGTACCATTCTCTCCCATACACATGTTGTCCGGTCGCAGAAAAATGAAGCAGCGTACCTCTGACCTGTCGCCCGGTCCGTGGCAGAATCACCCTCATATCCTGTGTCACCGCATCCGCTCTCGGGTCAAATTGCTGCGTTTCCCGCAGATAGCTGTTAACCAAGGCTCGCAGTGTCGCTTGTTCCGCCCATATTCTGCTCTTGGATCGTTCTTCAGCGGCAGCGGAAGCCTCCTTTGATTGTGTCAGCATGTATTTATTCTCTCCCTTCCTGTTCAAGCTTTAGGTGCAGACGCAGGTGCTTTCACTTCCGAGGTATCACGGGATGTACGACGCGCTTCTTTTTCAGGAAGGAATGCGGGTGGCTTGAGGAAAAAAGCGGCGGGAATCGTGAGTAAAATGAGTATGCTCATTCCAATAAAGCCTTCCCGGATCGCTTGCAGCGTCCCCGTTTCCACCGAATAGCCCGCTACCATCAGTTGAGCCTTGCGAACCTCAAAATAAATCGAAATGACAACCATTCCAAGCGAGGAGGTCAGTCTGCGCATTACATTATTCATCGCCGAGCCTTGAGCTACAAGCTTATCGGGAATCGCATTCAATCCGGCGGTGGTGGCAGGCATATTGGACAAGCCCAATCCAGCTCCCCGCAGTATCATAAGGACAAAAATAACCCAGAGCGGTGAATGGAGCTGGAGCATACCGAGCATCGCCGTAGCCGCACACGTAAGGATAAGCCCAGTGCTGATAATCCCTTTAGGCCCCTTGCGATCCAGTTGCTTGCCTGCAAGGGTGACGAACCAGCCTGTGCATATAGCAGAAGGCAAAAACACAAGGCCTGTCATCATAGCGTCACAGCCATATACTTGTTGAACCAGCATCGGAACCAGAAAAATGCTGCCAAACATCGCAATCGCCTGTACACTCGCCACAATCACGCTGAGGCTGTAGGTAGGTATTTTAAAAATGTGTACATTCAGCAAGGGCTGTTCCTTGATCAGCTCCATTCGTACAAACACCACCAGCAAAATCGCTCCAGCAAGGAACAGCAGCATATGCAGCGGGTCAACTATATCTGCCGCCGTCGTTGTCCTGCCCAGCGCAAACAGAATGAATCCCACCCCTAAGGTGATCGTTATAAATCCGCTGCGATCAAAGGTGCGAGACAGATTGCCACGCGTGGCGGTCAAGTAGCGTATTCCCAGCAGCAATCCCAGCAACCCGGTTGGCACATTCATAAGGAAAAGTACCTGCCAGCTGCTGAGCGACAGAATGACTCCTCCAACTGTAGGCCCGAGCATCGGGGCGGCCATAATTGCAATTCCCCATATTCCCGTAACCCTGCCGCGTTCCTCCTTGGGAAAGGCTTCAAAAATCAGCGCCAGCGACAACGGAATCATCAGTCCGCCCGCTATCCCTTGCAGTCCACGACAAATGATTACAGCAGTAAGCCCCCTTGATATCGAACCGAGTAGGGAGCCTGTAACAAAAAGTGCAAGTCCACTCAGGTAAATTTTCTTTTTTCCAAAGCGATCCGCCAAATACCCGGTTAAAGGCATGGTCATCCCCATCGTGATTAGAAAAATGGTAATGAGCCAGCTCGCCGTAGCAGCGTTCGTATCGAACACCTTAATAAAGGATGGAATCGCCGGATTCAGCGAACTGTTATTCAGCAAAACCGTAAAGGTGCCGAGCATCACCGTGATGACGACCTTCCATTGATTAGCAACAGCATGGTTTTTCATCCCGCAGCCTGCTTAGTCGTGTTCGTGCTGCAACCCGGCATAGGCTGTATGCACCGCTTCATTGAAAATAAGGAATATGTCGTCAATGTGGCGCTCGGTCACAATCAGCGGCGGTAAAAAGCGTATTACGGCAGAATGCCTTCCCCCGACCTCCAAAATGAGTCCACGTTTCAAGCATTCCTGTTGTATACGAGCAGCCAGCTTTTTGTGGGCCGGATGATGTCCCAAATGATCCACCGGTTGTCGGTCGTCTACAATCTCTACCCCGATCATAAGCCCCCGGCCGCGTACATCTCCGATGCAGCCTGTTTGCTGCTTCAAGATGTTCAGGCGGCCCATTAATTGTTCGCCTCTGGCTGCAGCATGGTCGGGTATATGGTGCTCCTTTATATATTTCAGCGTAGCCAGCCCGGCAGCCATGGCCATCTGATTGCCACGAAAAGTGCCAATATGCGCCCCTGGATTCCATACATCCAGTGCTTCGTTATAAATCACGACCGACAGCGGCAGACTGCCGCCAATCGCTTTGGACAAGATCAGCACATCGGGGATAATATCCGCATGCTCAAAAGCAAACAGCTTGCCTGTACGTCCAAGTCCGGTCTGGACTTCATCAATAATCAACGGGATATTCCGTTCCTTGGTAATGCGGCGAATTTCCCGAATCCACTCGACAGGCGCAGGAATGGAGCCGCCTTCCCCTTGAACTATCTCCAGAATAAAAGCACATGGCGTAACTATTCCGCTCTCGGGATCATCCAGCAGATTCTCAATATAACGACTACTAAGCGCATGCGTCTGCTCTCCACCTACTCCAAATGGGCACCGATACGCATAGGGATAGGGCATAAAATGAACATCCGGTATTAAGCCCTGCACCCGCTCTTTTTGTCCCAAAGTCCCGCTGAGACTCATCGTTGCGTGGGTCGAACCATGATAACCGCCTTGAAAGGAAAAAATGCTTCGGCGCCCCGTAGCCGTTTTGACCAGCTTGATCGCGGCTTCCACCGCATCGCCTCCGGTTGGACCACAAAATTGGATTTTGGCTTGACGGGCAAATTCAGGAGGCAGACTGGCGAATAGCTCTTCTACAAATTGCTCCTTCACTGGTGTGGTCAAATCCAGCGTATGCAGAGGTCGTTTTTGATCCAGCAGCTCTCTGATCGCTTCCAAGACCACGGGATGGTTATGACCGAGTGCCAAAGTTCCGGCCCCGGCCAGGCAGTCAATATAGTTTTTTCCATCCATGTCCTTGACATAGACGCCTTCTGCTTCGGCGATGGCTATCGGAATACGCCGAGGGTAGGATCTGGCATTGGATTCCCGTGCAGCCTGGCTTTCCAGGTAACGGGTGTTTTGCGAGATAGCAGTTACAGCTTTTGACAACTCGATCACTCCTTTGATATTGATAATCATTTTCAATAGATTCACCTCCTTATTATATGGAATAAATATCCTGATTCCATGGACATTTCAGACCGGAATTTGGACAAAAACTATTTTCAATTCCTAAAATAGAATAAAAAACCACAATAAAAATCGTCATTCCGACCATTTTCACCGTGGTTCTGTGGCTTTCCTTCCTGAAGAATCAGGAGCGTGGTTTTTTATATGAGATTTTCGCTATGGCATCATGCAGATGAATGGATTCTTCATTTCGACACTCCACCGTGAAGGCACGAACGGCCTTCAGCTCGACCAAATCAGCGGCAATTAGCCTCACCATATCCTCGACAAAACGCGGATTTTCATACGCTTTTTCAGTTACCGCCTTCTCGTCCGGGCGCTTAAGAATCGGATGCAGCGGAGCGCTGGCATTGGATTCTGCTGCATTCAGCAGCATGACCTTCCAGTCCTGTTCCATGTCCAGTTCATCTATGCGCGCTTCCATCGTTACCACGCCACGCTGATTGTGGGCGCTATACTCGCTGATTTCCTTGGAGCACGGACACAAGGTTGTTACCGCCACTGTCAGACCAACCACGACACGGCTTTCCCGTCCTTCCTCATAGCTGATTCGGATTAGCCCCTCAGCATGGTTTAGCCCCGTTTTCCCCAGCATAGGGGAACGCCGTTCGTAGAACCACGGGAACGAAAGCTCCAGCTCAGCCCGTTCCTGATTCATCCGTGCAGTCAGACCTTTTGCAAAACGGACGAGCTGCGCCAAATCCGTTGTTCCACCCTGCTGCCGATACTCCTCCAAGTGCTCTGTCAGGCGGCTCATGTTAATTCCTTTGGCCCCACGATTCAACGAGGTTGTTAGCTTAAAGGTTCCGATGCTTACCTGTGTAGCAGGAGCTAAACCCGCCTCCACAGTTATGGGGTGCTTTACTCTGGCGATACCCACCTGTTCAATGTCGAACAAATAGTTACGCTGCTCATTTTGCAAATCGGACATATGCTCTTTCAATGTGGGTTTATCTCCCGGAGTAGGGTCCACCGAACCGAACAGCCGATGACGCTCTGCCTTGGAAGGCAGTTTCGAGATTACTCTGTTTTCTCTCACGCTAATGACTCCTTCAATTATGATTGCCAAGGCTCCCGGAAGCTGTTCTCATCATTCCGCATTTTAATTGTAATAATTACGATTAATTTATATTACTACAAAAGAAACGCACGGTAAACCTTCATAATCCTCTCTCCAACGAAAAAGCCGCCAATATGGCGACCTCCTCTATGCACTCTATGATTTTATTTAACGGACCCGGAAAGAACATCGGCAATCTGCTCAATGTGCTGCTTTAGCAAGTGCGCTGTTTGCTTCGGTTGCGAGATCGGAAAATGATGTGCTGCCGGAATATGCAGCGTGCGCAAGCCATGAAATGGCTCAGGCAGCTTATAAAGCTTATCCTTCATTCCCCATACAATCGAAGCCTTCTCCTTGAACGATGGCCCGGAAATCTCGGATGTAAACCGAAAATTATCCGCTCTTGTTAACATACCCAGCGTTTCCGCATTCGTCTTTCTTATGCGGGGAGAACGCAATCCCTCAAGGACATACGTGATGTATGCTGGCGGGATTTCCTCCATGTTTTCAAAACAAGTCTGCGACAGCAATTGCTTGCGTAAGCCTGACTCGCTGAGTCTGCCCAGCACGCTCTCCGTAATTCGTACACTCCGATATCTGCGCGGAGCGGGATGGAATACAGGCTGCAACAAATGCAGGCTGCTAAGGCGCTCAGGTACACGTTCCCACACTTTGACAGCCAATAATCCGCCGAAGGAATGACCCACAAGGTTGATTGGCGTTTCAAAAGTTTGGATCGCTTGTACTAACGATTCGATGTGCCCCTCCAGTATATCCTCCTGATGATGGTAAGGAGAACGCCCAAACCCGGGAAGATCCACCAGGCAAACGGAGGATTCCGGAAATTGCTCGGCCAGCGGTATCAAGCAATCCGCCCCGCTCAAAGTACCGTGAACAAACACCATCGGTGGATTTTCATTTTCCACTCTTCGTTCTAGCGTAGCCAAAGGCCCGCGCCTGCTGCGGACATATATACCTGTATCCATGCGGGAATGTGCAATTCTGTAATCAAGGTCCGTAATAACAAATGGGAGAACGTCCGTATTTACCGCCTGTGTCAATCCGTGTTTTTGCTGAATCGCTCGCGTCGTATCCAGTGGGTAGTCCACATCCACAATAAAATCGAGTGACTCCTTTGGAATCCCCAGCTTTCGCCCCATTGGAGTGCCCAGGATGCCGGATAGCCAAGCGGGTGAAATGGAGCCCCACGGTTTCCGAACTCGAAGCTCCTTCGCCATATCCGTTCCCAGTTCCATCATGGTCGGGCTCTGCTGCCTTTCATCCATTAGGTAGTATGTTTCACTGACAGGCTGTGTTTCCTTGGCAAGCACACTGATGAATTCGGCTGCATGATCTACGTGAACCATCGGAAGCCAATGAGACTTGCCGCCCGGAATGAGACCCATGAGCTTGCGCGCTGTAGAAGCCACAAGAATGCCAAGCCCACCGGTTTGAGGCGTATCCCCGTGCGCTGAGTCACCAATGACCACGCTCAAATGGATAACCGACAGCGGAAATCCTTCTTTGTGCGCCCCCTGACGGATACGCAAATCAGCCAGGAATTTCATACGTTCATAAGGAGGAGCCTGTTCCAAATGAGCAATGACAGGCTCCGGGGCATTCCAGTTATGATGATTAAACGGGCTTTTGAATCCAACCAAATGGATAAAATGTCGTAACCCCTTGCTCGCATGAATATGTGCAGCCAACGTCAGCATCTCTTCTGCTGCTTGTAAAAAAGCGTCTCTCGCCTCCTCCTCTCCCAGCAATATGTCCATCGGTCCTCCTGCGTGAATCACCACATCTGCTGTCTCAACCCGCTTCCTGTCAGAAGAACTCAGCCCCAGAGCGGGTGCACTTAAGTCACCGATAATCGGTGTTAACTTCCCTGTATGCCATGCGGTCTCCAGATTCATTTGCCTGCATATTTGTTCCCACTTCTTCAGCGAGCGAACAAGAACGGTAACGGTATGCTCCTCCCGGGAAAGTTGCTGCAGCGTATGCATGCCGATAAAACCTGTACCGCCCGTGATCAAGATATGTGCCATAAATATAACCTGCTTTCTATATTTTTTAGTACTATATAGTGCTAATCATGATTAAAAAAAATCACTTTAGCAGAAACGCTAAAGTCATTTTTAAATTTACAAGTATGCCCGGGTCTTGACCTGCATGTTGTAAAAAGAGTGCGCCTTCGATAGCTGAGACAATGAATTCAGCCGTCGATCTGGCAGGAAGTTCAGTCCGAATCTCCAAACTCTCCATCCCCTCGTTCAACAACGCTTCCACCGTGGTGATTTGGCTTTGAAAAAATCGGCTCACTTTCTCTCGAAACAAGGGAATATCCTGAGGCATTTGCGTGTACAGAGTAATAAAGGGACAGCCGCCCAAATAATCTGTCTCTTGTTGAGTTAGCAATTGAAGAAGGGTCTCCAGACGTTCCTGCACGGATTGATCCTTACGTGAAACAACCTCAAAAATCAGCTCGTTATACGTTCGAACCAGTTGGTCCAGAATAGCTGACAGCAGTTCTTCCTTGCTTTTAAAATAATAGTAAATGTTCGTTTTGGATACATTGCTGACAGCCACAATTTCGTCCATGCTTGTTGTATGATAGCCTTTAGTAAGAAACAATGAAGTCGCAATGCTCAGAACAACATCCCGATTGGTCGTTTTATTTTTTTTCATCATAGTTAGCACTATACGGTACTAAAACGTACTTGTCAAACTTCACTACAATCCCATTGTTATTTATATATTCGCCTCGATAATTTCCTCCAGCTTAATCCAGCTAAAATCCTCTTCTCCGCGGGACAGCTTCACTTCTCGCCGACTCGTGTTAATCACGGTTACAAGCCCACACAACTCCTCGTCATCAAACGGATTAAATACCCGCAGCGTAATAGACTTCCGTTCATTATAGGAAATGATAAGGGCCTGTTCAATCTGCCACATCTCCTGATCGTCCAGTGTCGGCTTGTCACGTCTGCCCTGCTCCTTCATCAGTCTCAGATACGCATCCCGATGCTCAGGCAAGATCATGCGCGAGCTTTCCCATATGCCATTCCCTTCAAGCTTTTTCCCCATCGTAAACGCCTCCTATGCTGTTTGGGTTACAGGATGCCATGCCAGTACATGGTCTAATCGAAAAACGCGCGGCTGGCCTGTCAGTAAACAGGTAGCCCGTATCAAACCATTTTGCACACGATGCACCTCAATGCGCCGATGAGACAGTTTGCCCTTCCGGTCCATATACACGATTTCCACGATCTGCCCCACGTATTTTTCCAGCATGATCCTTCACTCCTTATTCGAACGTTTGTTTGTATTATATGCGAACATGCGTTTGATTATCAATGTAAAAAATCCCCTGAGGGATTTGACTCTCTCAAGGGATTTCATACCTATTACAATTTCTCCGACTTTGACATTGTTATTGGGTAAGTATTGCCAAACTCGCTGCTCCTATCCTTACAATAGCTTTAAAATTCATAGGTGGACAGCTTAATATCCTCTTTATTCAAATCTTTTAACGGATAAACAGGTCCATTCCAATAAGTCAAAATATCAACGGGCTCACTCGTGCCATGTTTTTTTAAAGTAAGAGCCATCTCAAGCAACAAATGAGGAAGCTGATAAGAGCTTGTTATAAACTGTACCTCCTCCGGGCTTTCACAGTCTTCTGCTCGATAGAACACAAAGTAGCCCTCGGTATGATCCCCCATGAGTACAATATTACGAGCCAGAAACATAATTTCACCATTGGAAAAAGGAATGGAATACGTCGAAGCAGGAATCAAATCCATCTCTAAACTCTCTATGCGCATCGTGAGCTCATTGTTAAGAGCATCCATTCTTTCTCTTTGTTCGCTTATGAACTGTTCATAATTTACAGGAACAAGCCCTCCATTCCTGATCGTAGTGATAAATCCGTCTATAAATACTTTTTGAGATAATACCCGATTGCTCATCCTATTCATCTCCATATTCGTGAAAATAGCCATGGATTTCTTATGTTAAATTGTTCGATATTTATGTATTGAAAGCTGAATTCATTAGCTATTAAGCATTTTTGAGACTGCATTTACGACCCTTTCCATCTCAAATGGCTTAACAATAAAGTCTTTGGCACCTGCTTTAAATGCTTTGATAATCGCTTCTTGCTGACCCAAAGCAGAACACATTAAAATGTTGGCTTGTGGATCAAGCTCTACAATCTTTCTAACGGCATCAAGTCCATCCATCTTAGGCATATTGATGTCCATGGTGATTAAGTCCGGGCGAAAGTGCGCATATTTCAAAACAGCATCATACCCATTCTCTGCCTCCCCAATAACAGAGTGACCTAAATCTAAAAAAATATCTTTGAGCACAGATCGCATAAATAAAGAATCATCCACTATTACAACTGTTGCCAAAATAATCGCTCCAATCTGTTATAAGATTATATTCGTCTCCAAAGTTCAATATCGGTGAAAAAACGAGCATAATTAATAGAAAAAATCTGTAAAAACAAAAACGCTACCATTGAATTATAAAAACAATTGGAAACTAGCTACCATAGAATTAGTTTTCAAAAAAACGTTTCACAATGACGTAATTTATTCTCGTAGTGTTAAGATCACAAAGTACTAGGTATAATTTGGAACCTTAGCACTATATAAGCTAACTTAAAAAGTTAGAAGAAACATTGGGCAAAGCAGGAATCACAAAAAATGCCTTGGCACGCGAAGCAAAAGTTCGACCGAACTTAATTTACGATATGTGCGATGGTAAGACCAAACGCTTAGATCTGGAAACATTAAGCCATATTCTCGATACATTAGAAGATCTTACAGGTCAGAGACATAACCTGAGCGATGTTCTGGAGTATATCCCACGCAACGAAAAAAACGATCACTCTCCTGTCTAATGGAGATAGATCGTTTTTTTATGCTCTGCATATAGAGATAACGCTTACATTAATAAGTAAATATAATGATATCGTAGCTTTTTTAAACGACATAATACCTTTTTTAAGTATATTCTTGATCTCTTGACGTGAAGACTCCCCCCTAAAAACAGCTTTATACAAGCTTGGCTATTTTCTTTTTTTCTATACGTTTGTATCAGGCTAATTATGGAGAGAGTTACGGACAGCAGTTTTACCTCTGGATCTACGTACTTCAGAACAATTGTTAACTGCTCATTATATGCACAAAAAAACCTAACTTTTCAATTCCAAATTTGTCTAAGGCTCTGATCATCAAAAGCTCGTTCCAATACTAACATTATCTGACTGGTGATTTTTGCACAAAAAACTTACTCCTACTCAAGTCGGAATAAGTTCGTAGAAAATACAGACGGGCAGTTAATTCTCCGATTAAATTGTGATAGTCCTTTCTTTTGTATTTATTCATTATTGTTTATTATAGAATTTGAACTCGAAAGATGGACATTAAAACGAAGTAGCCGGAATAGTGCTGTACAAGCGAAGCGGTGGCGATGGGAAGCACTATCCGGATGCGTAGTGGCACGATAAGTAACTTTTAAGTTCAGCTTATATAGACATAAAAAAACTGACGTCAGTATACTTCCAACGTCAGTTTTTAACTATTCCTTTAAGGTCTGTTTATTCATTCAAAGCTTTCTTCAAAGCCTCCAGATTGTTTTTCATCACACCAAGATAGTCCAGGTTGTTCTGCTTGTCTTCATCCGTCAGTCCTTCCAGCGGATTCAGAACATCTGTTTTGGCACCGATTTCAGTGGCTACGGTCTGAGCAACCTTTGGATCTACGAGGGTTTCAAAGAAAATGGTTTTTACATTGTTTGCTTTGGAAAATTTGATGATGCCTGCCAGTTTGTCCGGTGTAGGCTCTTGCTCTGGAGAAAGTCCGGCAATCGGCACTTGGGTCAAACCATATTGCTTGGCCAAATAACCAAAAGCAGCATGCTGCGTAATAAAGTCTTTGCGTTTTGCATCTTTCAGAGCTGTTTTGAACGCTGTATCCAGCTCTTTCAGCTTGGCAATATAAGCGTCAGCGTTTTTTTCGTAATCGGCTTTATTGGCAGGATCGGCTTTTACAAGCCCCGCTTCAATAGACTCTACTTCCTTTTGCGCCAATACCGGATCAAGCCATACATGAGGATCCAGCACATGATCGTGACTATGACCTTCCTCTGCGTGTGCTTCGCCTTCTTCCTCCTCAGCAGTACCTTCCATCAGGTTTAGTCCTTTGCTCGCTTCTACTACAACACGCTTGTCATTGGCTGCGCTGCTCAAAGCCTGCTCTGCCCAGCCTTCGACGATACCGTTATAGACAAATACGTCGCCGTCCTTGATCTGTGCCATATCTTTGGCGCTCGGTTCCCAGTCATGTGGCTCAGCGCCAGCAGGAATCAGGGCCGTTACGTTCGCATGATCTCCGGCAACCTGTCTTGTAAATTCATACATCGGATAAAAAGTGGTGACCACGTTCAGCTTGTTACCGCTTTGTGCCGTACCCGGCTCGGTTGGGGAAGGATTTGTAGCAGCATTATCGGATTTGGCTCCACAGCCAGACAAAATAAGTGCCAGCCCCGCAGACAATACAAATGATTTTTTGAACCATGCATTCATGTTCATAACTCCTTTATCCCTGTATATTTTAGTTACTATTTTTAATTGTTCTCGCTACGTGCCGCATTTTTCCGCCCGGAAGCCTGCTGCTTGCTCAGCTTGCGAACCAGCTTATGAATACCAACTCCCAAGATCAGGAATAATAACAGTACCATGGCAATGGTTCCTCCTGGGGGCGTGCTCAGCTCATACGAAGCCGTTAACCCCATAAATACGCCGATCAGAGCAGTTACCATAGATATCCAGATGGCTGCCGCGAAGCTCGGTGCAATTCGTATGGCCAGCGCAGCGGGAAGTACGATTAGTGAAGAGACGAGCAGCACACCGACAATCGGCATGGCGGCAGCTACAATCATCCCCGTCAAAATACTAAACGCAAATGAAATGGACTTGACGGGAAGACCGTTTGTTTTCGCCGTTTCTTCATCAAAGGTGATTTGGTACAAGGGGCGCCGGAAGACGAAAAAGAAGATGCCTCCGATCACAGCCACTACGATCATCAACATCAATTCTGTCTGATTGACCGCTACCACCGAACCGAACAAATAAGCGGAAAACCCTTTATTAATGCTCTGATTCAGATTCATTAAAATAACAGCCGTCGATAAGCCGCCGACCATAATAATAGCCACAGAAATCTCACTATACGTTTTATACGATCTGCGGACATATTCAACAATAATCGCGCCGATCACGGCTACAATAAAACCGGTGATCGTCGGGTTCATGCCCAAATAGGCACCCGCTGCCACCCCTGCCAGCGATACATGCGACAGCATATCCGCCATCAGAGCCTGACGCCGCAGCATCAGGTACACTCCAAGCACCGAGGCCAGCAGTGCAATTACCCCACCGGCACAAAATGCCCGCTGCATGAAGTCGTAGTGCAGCATTTCCATCCGCCATCTTCCTTCCTCTCAAGCTCAATAATACGATCCAAATAATGTTGCACTTCCGATAGTCCATGCGTGACCATGACCACCGTTCTTCCATATTCCTTGACCTGCTGATTCATCAGGTCATAGAAGTGATGGCGGCTTTCCTGGTCCATACCTGTTGTAGGCTCATCCAAAATAAGCAAATCCGATTCCTGAGCGAGCGCGCGTGCTACACAAATGCGCTGCTTCTGTCCACCGGACAATTCGCCAATCTTGCGATGACGCAAATCCCACATCCCTACCTGACGAAGCGCCTGCTCCGTCAAGGCATGATCCTCAGGCCGCATACGACGCAACCAGGAGCCATGCGTATATCTTCCTGAACGGACAAATTCCAGAATCGTACTTGGAAATCCACCATTGAAGGCAGCGATTTGTTGCGATACAAATCCAACAACAAGCTTCTTGCCTTCACCTGTGCGGTCAGACATAAACACCTTGCCCCGCCAAGGCTGAAGTAAACCCAGCAACAGCTTAAGCATGGTTGATTTGGAAGCACCATTCGGTCCGGTAATTGCCACAAATTCTCCGGAAAAAATTTCAACATTGGCATCCACCAAGTTAGGAACATCTCCGTAGCCAAAAGTGACTTGTTCCAATGAGGCCAATAACATGACGCAAATCTCCCTTTCCTTTAAAAAGCCTGGAGCCATCTGAGCGATTATCATTGCGCAGCTTCTCCAGGTCGTTTATGATCATTAAACCATCTACCGTAATTATTACGATTTGGTATTAAAAAAAGAAGCGCTTGATAAACGTAACCTTTACGCATTAGCAAGTTTAACAGTTTAGGCAAGGTTCGTCAATGCTTTGACAACTCTTTTGTTTGTTTACTTCACTTTGTCCGGGTACAGACCTGCGGCCAAGGTTTTCAATGCAATCGGTGCGCGTATGCCTTCAGCCGCTGCAGACAGGGGCAGTACTATAAAACGTTTGTTTTTGATCGCTTCCACACCTGCCAGTGCAGGCCTGCTCAGAAGCTGCTTCTCCTTATCCTCCAGTGAAGTGTCTCCATAGTCCAGAATGACAATGACGTCAGGGTTACGGCTCACAACCTCTTCCCAGCTTACCTCTGCAAAACTTTTGTCGATATCATCAAAAATATTTTTCGCCTTTACACTTTTAATCAATGAGGTCAGATAATTATTGGCAGCCGTAAAAGGCTTATCTTCGCCGCTGTCATAGACAAACACCTTCGGTGCCTTCTCTACAGTACCAATTAGAGTCTGAATGGATTGCACCTGTTCACGAATGCCACTTACCAGCTTATCTGCCCGGTCCTCAACCCGGAAAATGCGTCCAATATTTAGTATATCCAGATATACATCTTCTAACGTTGGACCCGGCTTATTGGATGATTCCTGTACATAGGTCGGCACTCCCTGCTTGGCAAGCTCCTCACGGGAACCAAGATTTTTATCATTAAAAGCGCTCTTCCAGCCCGCATAGGCAAAATCCGGCGCAGCAGCCATAAATACCTCTTTAGACGGATACTGCTTGGCCAGCACCGGGATTTTATCATATTGAGCCTTATATTCCGGCAAAATCTGATCATCCAAATACGCAGTTCCTACCATGGAGGATTCCAGTCCAAGCGCCAGCATCACCTCTGTTGCATGCTGGTTCAGTGTAACCGCACGTTTGGGGACTTCGGGAAATGTCATCTTGACGCCCATATTCTCAAGCTCTATCGGCGTCTTACTGGCCGCCGATCGCGATGTGGCAGACTGCTGTCCGTTTGTGGCTGAATCGGTTGTTTGAGCTGTGTTTCCCGATCCGCAAGCAGATAGCAGCAGTACCGCCGCCAAAGCGAGCATCATCAAGGATATTGCGCGCTTGCTATATTTTTTCATATGTACCGTCTCCTCTTTTATAATAGCTGCATTCTGTTTATATCAAAAATCGTCCTCTCCCCTAAGAGAATCCGGTAAAAAGGTAATATTCGGCTTCCCGGTTTTCGGATGGATACAGACTTCCGTCTCCACTCCGAAGACACTGCGCAGCAGGTTTGGCTGAAGTATATCCTCTGTTATACCGGAGGCAACCACTCTGCCCTCTTGTAATACATATATTCGCTCACAATACAAAGCCGCCAAATTCAAATCATGCAACGCAGCGAGCGTAGTTACCTGAAGCGCTTTGACCAAATCAAGAATTTGCAGCTGATACCGGATATCCAGATGATTCGTCGGCTCATCCAGCATGAGAAATTTCGCCTGTCCGGCCAGCGCTCTGGCAATCAGCACCCGTTGTTTTTCACCACCGGACAAGGTAGCAAAGCTCTGCTCGGCCTGAGTGTCCATGCCTACCCGCTTCAATGCCTGTTCTACCAATTCATAATCGACAGTGGTATCTGCCTCCAACAGCTTTTTATGCGGATGGCGGCCCATCAAGACGATGTCCCGTACTGAAAAATCAAACGTCTGAGGTGCATCCTGACTCACCACCGCCATTTGTCGGGCCGTTTCCTTGTATTTCATGCGCAGCATATCTCGTTCATCCAGTGTGATCCATCCGTTGTCAGGCTTTAGCACACGGTACATATTTTTGAGCAGCGTCGATTTGCCACTGCCGTTCGGACCAATCAGACCGACCAGCTCTCCCTTTTGGACCTGAAGACAGATGTCATCGATCAACTGCTTATCGTGAATACTGAAGGTCACGTGCTTAACTTCTACATTCATTTTTCGCCTCCAAATGAATAGGAACTACGCCGCAGCAGCCACACAAAAAAGGGTCCTCCGCAAACGGCTGTCACAATGCCGATCGGCAGCTCTTGCGGAGCCAGTACGAGCCGGGCACATACGTCTGCCCACACCACAAAGATAGCTCCCGCCAACAGACTGACGGGCAGAACACGCCGATGATCCGATCCCACCATCAGCCTCACGATATGCGGAATCATCAGCCCGACGAAGCCAATGGAGCCACTAACCGCCACAACCGCTCCGGTTAGCAGCGAGGCGACAATGACAAGCAGCACGCGAAACGTCTGTACGTTCACACCGAGCGTCACCGCTGCCTCTTCGCCTGTCAACAAAGCATTCAGTGGGCGGTATTGCGTCAGCAGGACCATCGTTCCGGCAGCTATAATGAGGGTCGGAATAAGAAGCGTATTCCACTGTGCGCCTGCCAGACTGCCCATCATCCAATACATCGCGTCACGGATACCTTTTTCATTTGGAGCCATTGTAACGATAAAGCTGGTCACAGCCGACAGCATCATGGATACCGCCACGCCTGCCAGCAGTAATCGGGACGTTGATATCCGCCCAGCCACACGGGCTAATGCGAACACCATAAGCATGGCTGCGAGTGAACCCAAAAAAGCAGACAAAGGCAGCGCAAACCGCCCAAGAATACCAAAGGCTCCAAACACAATAACCAGCGTCGCTGTAACTGAAGCCCCGGATGAGACTCCTAAAATATAGGGGTCTGCCAGCGAATTGCGAATTAATGCCTGAATAGCCGCCCCTGTAACAGCTAATCCTCCCCCTACGATAACACCCAGCAGCACGCGTGGAAAGCGAATTTCCCAGACGATATATTCCTCCGGCCTGGTCCATGTCACAGGTAACCACTGATCTAGCCAGGGAAGATGCGACAGTGCAATTCGCCATACCGTTCCTGGCGCGACAGCCACAGGACCGAGCATGACTGCAACTGTGACCGACAGCACCAGCCCGGCAGCCAGTAACAGCAGAATGGTGGTAAATCCCAATGCAGATTTTCCAGCTATATGGGTGCGAGAATTATGTTTTGATGGACTATGTTTCGATGGATAAACGCTACTCGTTCCCCAGGTCATAACCGGGTCAATGGCCTGCGGGCCAATTCCAGTGTTCTCAACCGTTCTTCAATCTCGGAAGCAGAGAAATTTTCACCCATAAGGACCGCAACATCGTTCACCGGCTTTTGCGGGCGAATCGGAATGATTTCCAGCTCTCGGTATGCAAACTGGAACATCATCTGACCCTCTGTTTCGAGAAAACGTACAATTCCTTTGGCACGGTAAATTTCAGCAGGCAAGCTGCGGAACAGCTGTTCAAACCTGGAACGCGGCACAGGTTGCCCGAAGAAATGCGTGTGAACGACAACATGGTCGTAGGAATGATAATGCCCCCCGTGTCCGTGGTCATGATCGTGGTGGTCATGATCGTGGTGATGATCATAATGGCCATGGTCTGCATAGCCATGGTCTGCAGGATTATCATGAGCGTGCAGATGATTTTCCGAATGATGATCATTCCCGTTATCGACTACGGACTCCTTTGAATGCGAGACATCCATGCGATCCTCTCCTCGAATGGAGAAAAAAGCTTTCGCGTCCACATCGCTCCGTTGCGAAGTCACAGTCAGCGCATAGGGATTTAATTCCTTGACGAGGGCTTGTACTTTCTGCAACTCACCTGCGGCCAGTAAATCGGTCTTGTTGATAATCAGCTTGGAAGCACAGCGAAGCTGATCCTGCATCAAACGAAGCGACTTGCTTCTCTCGTTACCCGAGGCATAATCCAAAAATTGACGCGCGTCCATCACCGTAATAACGGATTGTAAAACCATAGCGGAATACATAGAAGCATCTGTCACGGCATCTACAATTTCCATCGGATTGGCTACTCCGGTACATTCGACGATAATCACGTCCGGCTTATATTCCTCGGCAAGATTCATCAATTCAACACCCAGGTCCCCGCGAATGGTGCAGCATATACAACCACTGAGCATTTCCTTCATGGGGGCTTGGCCGTTCACCACACTGCCGTCCAGATTCACATCGCCCAACTCATTCATCAAAATAGCTGGCTTGAGGCCCTGCTCTTTATAATAAGCCAGTGCATGCTGAAGAAGAGTTGTTTTACCGCTGCCCAAAAACCCGGATAAAACAACAATCGGTATCATATTATGAACCTCCTTGTCTTTACAACATTTAATATGGATCGTACCGTAAAAATTTCCTTCTTGCAATCATTTATCGAATATTAATCGTAATTATTACTATTAACAAACATAAATATATATGACTCGTCTTTGACTTGTCAACATAGGAGGTGATCCACCCGCTCTTCTGCAGGCATGTTTGTCCTGCAACAGACATAGGATGTAGACAACTACCCTTTATTTTCGAGGAGACGTGTAATGAAAAACAGTACGCTGTTGAAGATGCTGCCTTTTATGATTCCATTCGTCTTTCTTATCCCTGTGCTTGTTACGCTCTCTCCCCGGTGGCTTCGCTCATTGGATATGAGTCAGCTGCAGTCGTTAAAAACGGTATTTATGGGTATTTTCCTGGAAGCCATGCCGTTTCTCCTTATTGGTGTCCTGGTCTCCTCTCTTTTACAATGGCTTGTGCCGGAAGCATGGATACGTAAAATGGCGCCTGCGCATCCTGTTCCGGGTGTTTTGCTGGCCTCCTTGCTGGGGCTGCTGTTTCCGATCTGTGAATGCGGTATGATTCCTGTCGTTCGCCAATTGATGCTCAAGGGAATGCCTGCCTATATGGGCATCACCTTTATTTTAAGCGGGCCGATCATCAATCCCGTAGTGCTGGCTGCAACGATGATGGCTTTCCCTTCCCATCCAGAGGTCACGGCCGTTCGCATGGGGCTGGCCTTTGCCGTTTCCGCAATGATTGGACTGATCGTATATACCTTTGTGCGTGTGCATCCGCTAAAACGGTCGTTGCTGTCTTTTAACCAGCAGAAGCAGAGCGGCCAGACTCATCGGCATCATCGCACCATGCGAGGCTTTTTTGTACATGCTGGCGATGAATTTTTGGACATGAGCAAATATCTCATTATTGGCGCATTATTGACGGCCTGTATCCAGGCATTTATCCCGCGCGATGAAATGCTTTCGTTAAGCGGTGGAACGGTCGGCTCATACGTCTTTATGATGGGCTTTGCCTATGTACTGTCGCTGTGCTCAACCTCCGATGCCTTTGTCGCTACCGCTTTTTCGCATACCTTTACGTTAGGTCCGCTGGCAGCCTTTCTCGTGCTCGGTCCGATGCTGGATTTCAAAGGTACGCTTATGCTGCTAAGCACCTTCCGTACCAAATTTGTCGCCGTCCTGTGCCTACTCATTATTTCGCTTGTCCTGCTGGGTTCTATAGCTGCGGAATGGTTATTAGGAAGGTGAGAATTAGGGAGGTGAATGGCGTGAATTCAGCCTTTAGCATCCGCTGGCAATATGGTATACGCTCCTTTCTTATGATTGGTTTGGCCCTGCTTATCATCACATTAAGCCGTACGAATGCACTTCATTACTACTTGGCTCCACACATGCAAAAGCTGCTTCTGCTCTGCCCTGTACCCTTGCTATTCATCGCTTTGGCGATGGCATGGCATGGAATAGTCGGAGAGCGAGACAGTGAAGATATGTGTGATTGCGAGCATCCTTTACCTCAAGGCTGGTTCAAAAAAATGCTCGTATATGGAATGCTGCTCATTCCGCTGCTGTTCGACGCCCTGCTGCCCAATCAGGCACTCGGCAGTGATATGGCGGCCAAAAAAGGCATGTCCTTCACCTATCCTAACCCGGATATCCGCCGCAAAACAGATATACAGTCTGCCCCTGCACCTGCATCCCCTATTTTATCATCGGCGTCTTTTCGGGCAGCTTCGTCTCCACCCAAGGACAAATGGAGCCAGGAAACGCTGGATAAGCTGTTCGTTCCGCCTGACAAGTACAATACGGAATTCGCCGAGCTGGCAAAACGCCTGTATCAGCAGCCCATCATACAGATCAAGCCGGAAATTTTCTCTGAAACCATCGGAGCCATCGAATTATACAAGCACGCTTTTGAAGGAAAAAAAGTACAGGTGACCGGCTTTGTATATAAAGACGGCAGTCTGCTGGATAAAGGTTTATTTGCGGTGGGCAGGTTCCTCGTCATGTGCTGCACTGCTGATGCCATGCCCTTCGGGATCATCGTTCAATCCCACAAGACCCCGTCCTTTGACAAGGACACCTGGGTGACCATTGAAGGAACATTGCATACCACGTATAAGAACAATGCTCCTATACTCGAAATTCGATCCGGCAACATAACCGAAGTCGAGCAGCCAGAATCTCCCTATGTCTATACCCAAGCAGACTCGGTAGCTGCATTTGATCGCTTGAATGCAGCACACTAATCCCGGCAAGGAGGATAAATGATGAATAAGGTTCCAGTGATTTTAATCAGCGGTTTTCTCGGAAGCGGCAAAACGACCTTGCTACTGCGACTGCTGGCCCATACCCGTCAAATCCCACTTCGCGCTGCTGTATTAATGAATGAAATGGGTGAAGTTGACGTAGACGGTGCCATCATTTCAGAAGAAATGCCCGACGTAACTGTGGAAGCATTGCTGGAGGGCTGTATTTGCTGCAGCAAAAAAAGCGAGCTGGCAGGTGCTCTGCATACCCTCCTCAGTCAGGAGCCTGATTTGATTTTTATGGAAACGACAGGAGTAGCCAACCCTGAGCAAGTGCTGGAAGAGCTGCGCTCCCCGCTGCTGGCAAACCAGCTCTATCTCGTTCATAGCATCAGTGTTGTGGACGCAGAGCTTTTTCACGAATACAACAGCCGCTTCACCGCTGACAAGGAGTTGGTTCGAACTCTGCATGGACAGCTTCGCACCGCAGACTTCATTGTGGTGAACAAGACGGATGCCGCAAGTAGCCGTGAAGTGAAGAAGGTAATCAAGAGCATCCACAAGCTCAACGATACGGCCAAGCTGCAAACCGCTGAATATTGCAGGGTTGACCTTGAACCACTGCTGGAGCCCGTCCTGGCCCGTTTATCCGTTGCTGCCAATCCTGAGCAGGTGCCTCAACCCGCACCAGTACAGGCTCAGCCAACCGATGCAGTCGCAATGTCTATCCACACTACTGGCAAAGAGATCAGACGACCCGCCAGTATGTCCAGAAATACAGCTTTCAAAGTTATTTCTGCGCATAGCCATAGCTACAGCTACGATCCCAGCCAGCCCGATTCGTTTTCCCGTCTGGAGAGCGTGACACTGCATCAATATTCTTCGCAACCACTGGAAAAACAGCGTTTGGAAAACTTTCTGACCGGACTCGGTTCCTCACTGCTTCGGGCGAAAGGCTATTGCGTGCTTCCACAGGAAGGTACAATGCTTTTGCAATTTTCGGGAAACCACTTCGAATGGCAGTCTACGGCCCTTCCGGTAAGTCAGGGATATGTCACGCTTATTGGGGAACAACTGGACAAGGCATTTATTGCCGACCAATGGGAGCAGTGCTTCGTTTCGCTTTAACCGGCAGATTGAGCTTGAGATAAAAAAACTGGAATTTGTGAAAATCCGTTAAAAAAGGCTGTTCCTTTGACCTCTAAAAGTCATGGAAGAGCCTTTTTCAACGACTATTCTGTACGTGGAATGTACCTTTATTTTAATGAGTTATTTGCAGAGGGTTTTAACTGTAGATAATAAAAAAGCGTTGTTCGCGAATTATTGGCATAATCCACGAACATAACGCTCGACTAGTTCTTAAGGTTGTATTTTTTGTTAAAGCGATCCACACGACCACCGATATCCACGTTTCTTTGTTTACCTGTGAAGAACGGGTGAGAAGCGGAACTAGTATCTACACGGATAACCGGATATGTGTTGCCATCTTCCCATTCCATTGTTTCTTGCGAATGTTTAGTGGAGGCACTCAGGAAAGTGAAGCCACAGCTAGGGTCCAAAAAGATAACTTTGTTCAACGTTGGATGAATATCTTTTTTCATTTGTTTCACCTAATCTTTCATGTTATTTTAGTTTTAAACTCAAACGTACTGGCACAATATTCCATCAGTTGGCAAAAGGAACAGTTATTCCCCAGAAAAAAAGACGACAGATCGCAACGGTTGCGCTCAGGCTCGTAAACGACAAGCAAACGATGCCACATATTTCGCATCGCCCATTGTACGAACGCCCCACATCTTTCGTCAGCCTTCATCGTTATATAAGCATATCGTGAATGGTCCTCCGGCTCGTCCCAAATGCTGACACCAGCACAGGAGAACACGGCAACCATGCTCTGTCCACTGGACTAATTCAAGTTTTCGCCGGTTCCATAATACAGGCCGCTATGTAGCCAGCCTCAAATTATCTAGTTTCACGATGGATCGTGTACTTTTTCAGACGCGGAGAGTATTTTTTCATTTCAAGACGTTCCGGGTGATTTCTTTTGTTCTTGGTTGTTGTATAGTTGCGATCACCGGATTCGGTGCATGCCAAGGTAACAATTACGCGCATTTCTCTTCCTCCTTAACTGGAATACATGGTATACAATTACAATAGTAATTTTTACGATTAGTTCTATTCTATAATTCACGCTACTCTTTGTCAACCTTAGCGTGTCGGCTTACCGCTTCTTCTATCGTATTCCAGCGATTGCGATACTGTGCGAGCTTCGGATGAAGCTCCAATGGTTCGCTTGAAAGCACTAATCTGACGTTTCGGATCCATTCCTCAAACGATGCATAGGAAGCGCACAAATTTGCAATTTCGGGACTCATGTACAGAAAAAGCGGAGACGCATATTTTTCCATCAAAAAACGGATGGCTGCTTCAATCGGCGTATATTTTTTACGCTTACCTTCCCAGCTTTCAATCACAACAGCACCCAAAGCCTGCTCTCGCTGCCACTCCCCCAGCTCGTCCGCCCGCTTGTAATATGAGCGTATCGGCTGCTTCCACATTCTTCTGGCCGTTTCTTCGTGTAGCGGATACAGCACCAGCTTTGTAAAAGATAATGCTGCTCCCGTTTCCGCAAAAAGCTCCAGTTCTCTCGCTGTAATCTGCTCAAACGTATCATAGTAGACGATGGTCCCTTTATGCGTCTCGATCGGAGGCTCATAGCCATAGGGTACATATTGAAGGTTTCTTGTCATAACGGACACTCCGTCCTTCCATAGATGAACTTTTCCTTCTATATTATACCCTTGTTTTGCCATGAGTTTACATCAAATGATTATCCTTGTTCGACAGCAGGTGTATTACGACGTGAACCCCGCTGGAACTGCAACGCGTAAAGTCCCATCGTCACCAGCGCAATCAGTGCAAGAACCGTAAATATATTGCTAAAATTAAATACCTGCACATTGGAAACGACAGGATTCAAATGAAAAGTAGATGAGCTATCGAGCGTTTTGCCCAAAATGCTGGTGGTCATCGCCCCGGAAATAAAGTTCAGCAGAGACAGCAGTCCCATACCAACCCCTACCTGCTCCCTCGTCAAGGTACGGGAAATCGTGTTGGACATGGCGATTTGCATGAAGGTCTGACCTACATTTCCGAAAATCAGCAAAAATAAAATCAGGTAAGGCGACGCACCCACAAACGTGGACAAGCTGATAAAGCAGATAAACATCAGCGTAACCGCCGTGTAGACGAGGAATGAGTTACCTTTGCTATCCGCCAAGCGCCCGCCGCTTTTACCCAACAAAGCCGACGCAATCGCGGCCGGAAACATAATCAGTCCAATCGCGGCAGGCGTAAGCTGATTGAGGCTGTTCAAAAACTGCGGTGCCAGGTACGGCAGCCCAAAGCTAATCCCTGCCCCCAAAAAGGCGATAAGCAGACCGTACGAATATTGCTTGTTACGGAACAGCTTCGGCTGGATGAATGGATCATTCGCAGTGTTGATGCGCCATATAAACAGTGCAAATAACACAACGCCGAGCCCCAAAAATATCATGTTCGCTTGCGAAATCGCAAGCAATAGGAAGGCTACTGTTCCGCCCAGCAATAATCCCCCAAGAAAATCGAACCTCTGATTCGCTCCACGCTGGTCATCCAGGTATTTGCGAAAGAATGGCAGGGCGATAAGTGGCAGCATGGAAATAATGAACAAAAAGCGCCAGCTCGCAAAGCCTGTAATCAAACCGGAAATAATCGGAGCCAGTGCAGTACCTAGTGCCAGGCCGATTGCCGTGACACCCAAGGCCTGTCCTCTTTTTTCAGCCGAGAAATAGCGGACAGGCACGATCATAGCCGTTGCCGGAATGACAGCAGCCCCGGCAGCCTGAAGTAAGCGAGCTACAATGAGCATCCAAAATTGATTGGCACACAGACCTATTAGCGAGCCTAAGGCAAAAAAAGTAATCCCAAACGTAAGCAAATCCTTGAGACGATATTTATCCGCCAGCTTGCCATAGGTCACCGAGCCAACCGCATATACGATCATATAGCCTGTCAACAGCCAGCTTACATCGGAAGCACTAATATGAAACTCCTTGCGAATTACAGGCATAACTACATTAAACATAAAGGCGTTCATCACTGAAAAAACAAGTGTGAAGGCCAGCACACGCATAAGCTTATCCGCATTCGGATAAGTTTGCTCTTTGGTCATATGGCTTCTTCCTCTCCTGTAAAATGCTCTCTATGCTGAAAGCCGGGCAATTTTCTCTATAGATCCACTCAAACGCCAGTATTCGCAGGACGATAGTCATGAAGTATTTTTTTTAACAAACCGCGCAGTGTCTCCGATTCACGGATAGATAGTGTTTCGCCTACCGAGCTTTTAATTTGCTCAATGGTGCGTTCCGCTGCCTTGTGAATTTTCAAGCCTTCCTCGGTCAAATATATTTGCTTCATTCGAGCATCCTCCGGGTGACTTCGGCGCACTACCCAGTTTTTCCCAACCATCCCGTTGACCAGGCTGGTAACACTTGATTTATCAATAAGCAATAGCTTTTCTAAATCGGTGTTGGTCACCCCAGGCGACATCGCCAGTACATAGAGCGTCTGCGATTGTGGGGAGGTCAGACCCAAAGGGCGCAGTGCCGTTTCAATCTCGCGCCGGACCGTGGTAAAGATCCATTTAATTAAATACATCATGCTTTCTTCCTCCCAGGGAAGACAAACGGGATACACCTCACTTCCCATCTCATTCCTAACCTCCACACCCACCAAATTTGAATAGTTTGAATTCCAACTAATTTTAAACAGTTATCTGCCTCGTGTCAATACTTTTCGTAAGGTACTTTATTATTTAAATACACAACAAAAAGACGAGCCTGTAAGGGAGGCTCATCTTTTTGCTTACAAATAAAATATGTCGTTGCTTAAACAAAAAAATCATGAAGAATACTTGATGCAGCTTAATCCGCTGACTTCACTTGAACCAACGGGTATTCTTTGCCATCGACCGTAACTGTGCCAGCAGCGTCCAGCTCCAGCCGTTGCCAAATGGTCAGCAGCGTACGATAAGGATACTTTTCCAAATCATATTCCGTTGGCGCGTTAGCGTCTGTGCTTGCTCCATCGCCTGAACCCTGGTTAGCCGTTGTTGCTGTAGTTCCGGACGTTGTACTTCCTGTGGCTTGATTGGCAGTTGTGCCGTTGCCCACTCCAGAAGTTGTTGAGTCACTACCTGCGGATTCTCCAGCCGATGTCGTGCTTCCGGTAACAGTACTGCCGGTTTTCGCGTCACCCGACTGTCCTTTGCCGATTTTATCGATTGCTGCCTTGTCGTTTTGCTCAGCAAGCGTAAAATTTTCGTATGAATGCTCCTGTTGATCCGCGCCGACAAGAACGAGCTTTGCAGGCTTAAACGCCGCCTGTTCCGCCGATGTTTGAAACGCAAACAACAGCTTGACCATTTTCGTAGTCGACTTGGTGTTAGGTATATGGGTCACAATCGCCGTTGGCTCCGATTTTGCAGGTACTGTAGGCTCTGCTGCAGGCTGCTGCACAGGCTTCGGAGCCGCAGCAGGCGCAGGTGAATCACCAGATCCGATCACCCCGGCAGCTTTCAGGCCACCCAGCGTACCTGCAATGACAATCAGCACGATCCCCGAAATGATGCCGCCTTTGCGAAAGCGGCGCAGCGTTTTGACCAAAGAAGTATCCGTCTCGCGCTTCGCTGTCAGATAGAAATTTTTGAAGACCGGATTTGCAGGTTCAAAATATTGACGCCACAGTGCTTTTTTATGCAGCCCCTCGCGCCCTTCCTTTTGGAAAAACAAAAGCAGCGCACGTCGGTAGGCCGGTTCAAAACCACCCCGTGGGGTAGCAAATTCACCCTGCCCCTCGGACCAGCGGATAAAGCGGTACATCGTATCGTTATCCTTTGCCCATTTGCGGACGGAGCTAACCAGGCGGGCAAAATCCAATATGCCTTCGCCCGGACCGTCAGAGCGGTAGAATGCGGGCAGCAGGCGGGCAAAATGGCCTTCCGTTAGCTGCTGGGGCAGCCAGCCGTAAGCCCAGTCCTGTACCTTCTCTATTTCGCCCGACTCCAGACCGTCCAGCACCGACGGTTCCGGGTCCTCCGTGCTAAACCAATCATAAGCCGCGATCAAGCGCACTGCTTGTCCCTTGAGAGGAGCGGGCAATTTGCCAACCCACTGTACCAAGTCAGGCCGCGTGAAGAACGGAATTTGTACGAGCTGATCAGGTGATATTTCTTTTAGCTCTACTTCGGTAAGCAAATACCGATCCGATGCTTCCTGCAAACGCTCTGTCAATCCGGATTGCTCCAACGGGGAAAGCTTCCCATCCACTGAACTGCCATCCCATTGACGCAAGCGTTGATGAATGGCAGCCACAGTCTCTACTGGCTTTCTTTCGGCACGTAGTCTGCCCATCAATGCAGATTCAGCCAAAAGCTGAAAATCGGCATTCGCTGATACCTCGATATATCGGCTGCCCCATTCATGCACGACTGCCAGCAGGCCCTTTACATCCGTTGTTCTTTTCATCTGACTGTCCATGTAGGGAATGAACAGCATTTTGGTAAGCGCCGGATTACCCAGCACCTTTGTAAAATACGCCTTGCCTAATGACGGATTCTCTTCAATTGTATGATAGATATACGTCACAGCTTCCGTATTTCTGGCGGTATAAGCGTTATTCAGCGAGCGGATTAAATATTCCACCAGTCGATTTTCGCTGGTGCGAGCATGAACCTTATAATAGTCCTTAAAGCAATCGACCAGCCCCACCTCTGGAATATATCCATCCTTCACCCGGTCAAATTCGTGATCAAAAAACGACAAAAACAGGTCATTCAGCTGCATTTTATGTGACAGCGCATCAGGTGACGATAAATAATCAGTCAGGCTTCGCAGCACAGCAACTCGTCGTTCGTTGTATAATGCGCGCTCTCCCTGCTCAATTCTGTACAGTGTAATAAGCTCATGATAGCTGGATAGCGTCAGATTACGCCCTGCCTCCATGCCTGTCAGCATTTGCTCGGCAAATTTGAAAAAATCGTCCGGCGTCCCGCCACCAAGCAGCGTACGGACAATCCAGTCAAAATAAGGCTGTCTCACCTGCTCTGCATCCACATTAAGGATCCGACTATTGGTCGACAGGTCAAATACAAAATCCTTGTCCACATTCCGGTCACCGGGTCGGATACTGAAAGGCTCCACAAACATCAAGTGAATCCCTTTTCTGCTGTTCGGTTCCTTGGCATATGTAAGAAATCCGATTTTGTTACGAAATGCATAAGGCAAAGCCGTGTATAACACACCGAGCAGCAGCTTGGCTGAAGATGCCACCTCTTCTGGAGGAACATTCAGCGCAACATATACTTTTTTGCGACCTGTGGCTGACATCATAACAGCGTATAGAAGCTGCTTAAACACTTCTTCACTGAGCTTCAATTGAGTCAGCACCGCTGATGGGTCAACAGACGGAAATACGCTTCCACCCGGCAGTCGCTCCAATTCCGGCAGCTCCGTTCCCTGCTCAATGTCATAGGCATCAACAAAGGAAGTGTTCAGCCACTGCTTGTAATCAGACGGAGATTCACCATGTCCGGCTGGAATCACATAGTTATGCGTGAAAAAAGCGCTTCGCAGCCCGGTAAAATCCGTTGCTTTATAGATACTCCGTCCCAGGACCACATCCCCGGACTCGGTCCGCACCAGATGTATGGCTTCAGGATAGACGCTCTCTTGCTTCTCGCCACGGGCTGTTAAGGCAGCAGGAGCATCATATACACATAAAGGATGCAGCACCTTTTTTATAAAAGAAGCATCCAGCCCTTTAGAATTAGCCACCGTATCGAAGCCTTCCGTGGAACGGAAAATTCCACGCCGTTCCCGTGTGTACATCTGCTGCTGTATCAAATGAGAGGTCGATTGACTCACTGTGATTCTCTCCCCTCAATGTACTGCAACTTATAGAGCAGCCAGATGAATGGCTCATCCACCCGGATCGGACTAACCAGCCCTTGCAGCTTTTGCTCGACCGGATTGCTCCCCAGAGCGGAAACCGCAAAATAAGCCGTATCTGTAAAATATACATCCATCGTGCCCTTGAACGGCTTATCCACCTTCTCGATAAAGCGCCGGACTTCGCCATCAATGTTCGCGAACTCATCCAAATCCATATATTTGCGGTGCTCCATCGGATTAAAAATGTTGCTGTTCGTCTTGATGTATGTGCCTTCCTCATCTGCAAGTACAGTCAGCATGTCACTTTTGGTCAGGACGACTGCGGTCGGAATGTCCGTTTTTCCCTTATCCTGATATGCGATAAAATCACCGAACATCGTCAGAACGACATCACGCGGTTCATCATATTGCGAAACCCATTCGCCCGGCTTGTCGCCAAGGTTGATCTTAATACGCTCCCGAATCGAGCGAATTTGCAGCGGATCGACCATAAACAGAATACCTTCTGAATTTTTAATATGCTGTCCATGCAGCCCCAGATAGTCCTGATCGACCATCCCCTCGCCGGCAACATCAAAAAATACGAGCGTCAGCGGTGGCTTTTCCTCATCCTTAAATACAAACTGGAAGATAAAAGGCTCCTGCATCTTTTCTTTTTGTGTGGATGTAAGCAGGTCGCCTCGCTCAAACAGCGGTTCCTCATACATGCTGCGGAACTTGCGGCTGATCTCTGCATTGAGCGGCATGCAAGCCGCATCAAAATGATCAGCCGTTACATGCTGCAACGTGTGAATCAGGGAAGTCATATAAACCGATTTTCCTGCCTGCGAAGCCCCGATAATCGAAATGATATTGCTCGGCACCTTACCGGCAGTCACCGGCAGTTCGTTGTGGCAGTTCGGACACAATCGGTGACGCGTCAGCTCACCATAACGATCCGTGAGACCTGTCAGTACATGATCCGAATACAATCTGTGCTCCTCCGGAACATCGTGGGGATGAAGAATCGCCTCCATATCATGCACGCTATCCAAACCAAAGCGTTCCCGATATTTGTTCAACAGCTCATCTTCACCCAAAGCGTAATCCTCGTCATCTTCGCGGTGATGGGAAGCACGGAATACCACTTCCTCCGGGGAAAATTTACTAAAGCAATACGGGCACACAATATCATAAAATAATGGCCTTGGCGCTGCCTGCGGCTTTCTTCTGAATAAATTGCTAAGAAAACTCATTGGTTGCGGCCTCCTTTCATTCAGGAACTAATTCATATATCGTGCCATATTTCTGACCATCCGTAAAAAATAACCGCACATATTCATCTCCGCCTACTTCAATCGTGGGCAACACATTCCGTCCCGCGGCAAAAGGTGCCGTGAACGGGTACAAGGTTCCATCCTCACGGTCGGCCGGGTAACCTCCACGTTTCTTCACGTAGCAAAGTGCCTCCTGCGGAACAGGAACCTCAGCTGTCACCTGAATCTGAACTGTTTTGCGGCTGCGAAACCAGCCTTTTTTATGTTGAACCGCATATCTGATTTTAGCTCTCCCCGTACTCAGCTCCAGTTGGTTGGCCCCGTCTGGTTGACAAATCACAAAAGTGTCGCCATCCTCACGCACAGCCGGATACACGGTATAACGCACGCGTCCAAACCCTTCAACCCGGTCACGATAGCTGCCTGCAGCCTTATATTCCTCACGCGTAAATAGTTTCAGGCTTGAAAAAGGCGGTAAACCTCTATCCTCATTCTGCCCTCCTACACTCGGATCAGATGATTCCTTCGCAATATATACCACGGCCGCGCCTTCAGGCCACTGCCAACGAAGCACAACCCGGTTGTCGTCAAGTTTGTAGCTCAGCTCCGAAATGGCAGGATCACCGGGCTGTGCATCCCTATACTGCATAAATTTCAGCCCCCGTTCTAAAATCCACTGCTGCGTCGATTGCGCTGCGGACCTTCCGGTGCTCCCCTTCGCCGGCCTGACGGCCCACTTGGGCTTCCTCCACCGGAAGATCGGCGCGTATGTTCTGCAATCGGAAGAACAAGCGAAAAGACAGCGATAAGAGCGGCCAGTACGAGCGCTGCCACCAAACGAATCATCAGATCACCGATCGACGAGCCCGACAGCCCCTTTTCCAAAATGAAACCGGCAAGCAATCCGGCAGGAATTCCGCCAATCGCAAAATTTCGTGCCAGAAAGCGATTATCGAACATCAGTCCAAGAGCCAATCCCAGCAGTGCTCCGATAATGACCAGAGCCGTTACGCGATAAATGGCAAAATACAGACTGTCCGCATATTCACCTGTCCGCTCCGTTACCAGTGTACGATCACCAATTTTATCATAAATTTTACCAAACGCCTGAGCAAGACCCTGGGCGTTGGCTACATTCGAATAAGTTCCACCTGTCAGACCAGCAATATTTTGCAATAAAGCTATCCCTTTCGATTCAGCCAGTTTCAGGCCGATGGTATTAATCGGAATCTGACGTGTTATAAAAGGAGCCAATGCTGTCTGGGTATCCAGCTCGCTAAAGCCGTCAGACAGCATAATAACGAGCGAACCTTTATTGGCGTTGCCCTGGTTTTCAATCTCCTTGATCGTCTCGTCCAATGCAAGTCTAATTTCTGTGCTGGCAGACTTTATGGTATGCATACTATCAATTTTGGCATAAACCGCCTGCTTCTCTGCCTCCGTCCCAATTGGAGTAAACGGCTGAACCAATTGTGCAGTGGATTCAAAGGAGACAATGGCCACCCGTTTGTCTCCATCCATTTGTCCAATCAGACTCTTGGCAGCCGACAGCCGTTCATTACCAGGATCTGTATCCTGCATGCTCCCGGAATTATCAATCACAAGCACAAGGTCCTGGACACTTTTGCGACCTTCCGGGTTTACCTGATAGCCCAGCTCCAGCAGTAGGCCTGCCACAAACAGCATCACCAGTGTAGCAGGCACCAGCAGCTTCCAGGACAGTCCTGAGTAGCGTTGTCGCCACGAATGGCCGTTTAATCGTGGTGCAATCAATTCGCCGATAAGGCATCCCAGGCCAATGCATAGCGCCAAGATACCAAAATACAGCCCAATCACAACAATATGCGGCCAGTGTCCTATCCATTGGTGAAGAATAATCTCTCCTACAATGAAGCCCACTACAGCGCCCAGCAAGCCGAACAGCAGCAGGAGAACATTAAATTTACGCTGCTTCATAAGAATCGTTGCTTCCTTCCATCATTAAAGTAGGATTAACAAGTGGCTACCGCAATTCCGGCAACCGATCCGCGGCGATTCCGTGAAACACAAAACCGTTCGCGATATATGTCTCATAATACGTCTTGCCGTTGCGATACACCATCAGATCCTCCAGATGGAAGCCGCCCATCAAATGCAGCTTTTCCACCCCGCTGCTGCGACGTTCATGTACAAACCCCAGCTTGTAAATACGCGAGGTAATGTCCACATCCATCGCATAAGGAAGAAATTCGCCTTCATAGTCACCAAAGAAATACTTTTCTTCATACCGATGCTCATGGGTATAGTCCAGCAAGCGCACGTTAATTCCGCCATGCTCCTCTAATGTTTGGTACAGCTTTTTAAACAGCTCATCCTTTGGAACGACCAGCCGATTTTCATATGCAGCGGCTACATTGGCACGCCGTAGCAACTCCTCTTCGAATGTCTGATTAAACGGCTGTGAGCTAAGGATCATGGCATGGCAGGTCTGTGTAAGTCGATCCACTAGTAGGGACAGACCTCCGTCCAGCAATCCTGACACTGGCCCCATATGACGGGTATCAAAGAATACAGATTTCCCGCGTTTGGTTTCCAACTCGTGCATGACATCCTCTGTTACACGCTCGTAATACTCGAACAGGTTTTGCCCCGTGTAGCTGTCAGCCTGGCGAATACTATCCGCTGCGGCTTGATGCAGTTCACGCTCCAGGCTGGCAAGCTGTTCACTAATATGCTTCGCCTGTGCATGCCATTGTTCAAGCGCCAGCTCATAGCACCGCAATAGCTCCAAATCCGCTTGAATCCGCAGCATGTGCAGCTTATGACCGTAGACTGTCTCCGTCAGGTAACGGATCAGGCTGCGCACATTATGCTTATCCATAAGCGGCAGCCGCTGGAAAGGCTGATCTTCCACCCGCCCGCTATAGAGGGTGTCCAGTTCGGCAGCACTAACCTGCAAATCATTGGACGTATCACGAATCATTCCCCGAATAGCCGTAAGCACATTTCCCGGTTTATTTTCATCCGTCCAGTCTGCCAGCTCGAATACGCCGATTTCGGGATGCTCCTTGGCAGCTGTGTTCACAGCCGTCTGCAAACGTAATTCCGCCTGAAAACCGCCCAGACGTTTGTGTACGATCCGTTCACAGTTATCGCGGAAAAAGGTTTCGCAGCCTTGACCAAACAAGGCTTCCTCTGCCTCACGTAATGACATTCGTTTCAACGAGCCATAACTGGCTCCACTTGTCATCAGCGCGCCCATGTCTGTAATCGCATCATTCCCAGGCACAAGATCATTTCGTGTACGCCCGCGCTCGGCAGCATCCAAGCCAAAATAAGTCAGCTTATCGCGTACGTCCCATTCCCTGTCCGTTCTCATACGTGTCAGCAGCTTCACATAAAAGTGATACAGTACCGTAAGTGCGATCGACTGGTTAGGGCGCTTGACCCGGGAAAATCCGGCCGACACATAGCCCTGCCGCCCGGATTCCGTCATAATATTGTTCTTAAACGATGTATTGTTGTAGCCCCCATCCTGTGACCGATAGGAATCTCCTGCCTGATAACGGTTTTTGAGGAGCTGAATGTGACAAATAATGTCGCAGCTCTCGCGCAGACTATTGGGCACCGTTATGCCACGCTCGTTCTTGTCGGACAGCACATAAACAAGATCGAACAACGGCGATGGAGCATGGAATACCGGGATGGTTAATTTGTCCTCGGTCATATGGAGTGGCGCGGTAAACGTATACTCCGGGCTCTGGATATAGTCCAGCTCCCGCATAAAAGCAACAGACGTTGCACTACGGTAGCCGAATTGGGCAGCCTGATCGCCTTCACTCACCAGCACATACAAATCCATCTGTACGGACTTGAAGGATTGCGCAAAAATATATTCCGCCAATAGCGTAATCTCGGGAACCAATACATTCATCGGATCATCGGCTGACGTCAAGATCGACAAATGGACACGCTCGAACGAGGAATACAGCCGACCGTAATCCGCTAAGTGCCCACTAGCACGGCGCAATGCGGTGTTAAGTTCAATCAACTGCGATTCATGTGTATAAAAAGCCTGATGCAAATCACGGCGTATCGTTTGGTGACTGCTATCCTCCGGTACGGCTACCGTATGCAGGATAGCATCTACAGAACGGTCTACAGCCGTCTGCTCATCCTGTGAGCGAATCTGAATATATGTTACCCCTGTGCTGTTATCCCACTTGCTCCGGTTGATATCTGCAATGGTGTTTATCACCGATCCCATACCGTCACCGATAAAAAGAAACACGGACGGGAAATGGATGCTGCTGCGTCCATCCCCGCTTCCGATGAATTGGTCCTCTGCGGCTGCATAGTCAGCCGCGTAACGTAACAGCTGCTCTCTCATACTTTACTTCAACTTTCTGCGAATGTCGTTTAATTTAGCGGCCATTTGAGCATAAAACGCATAAAGCTCAGCTCCATTAGCCAGTTCCACCTTTTCATACTCCAATTGATTACGGGCTTCTGTAAAGGTCGCAGCAAGTTCATCCAGCTTCGTCAGCAATGGTGTAATATCCTCCGATGAAGTCAACACAGCATCACGGCGATCCGCTTTACGCATCAGGGCTGCAAGTTTCTTCTCTTCCAGACCACGGAAGTTTGTAAACACTTCAAACTCCACATAATTACGACTCTTCATAACGTTGGCAAACGGCTCCCAAGCCTCTTCCTCTTCGTCACGATCATAGACGTACAAAGCGCCTTTCTTCGTAATCGTGTCGGTATAGAGGACCTGGATGAATTGATCCAGCCATTTTTCCTCATCCTGATATTTGCCCAGCAAAGCCTCCAATTCCGTAGCCTTTGCTTCGATTTCAGTATATTTCGCCAGTTCTTCACGAACCACCTGCGTAAGCTCCGGTGAACGGATCAGGTTTTCCTTGGCCATGTCTTCATTGATGCTGCCAAAGATGTCTTTGCTTCCCGTCTGCTCCAGTCCTTCAGCCAGTAGACGTTTCAGCTCAGACCATGCTCTCTTCACCTCACCCAGATTGGGCTTGGATACCTGCAAGCGCATATCGTAGCCTGCCAACAGCGCATTCAGATCCAGCGCGCGTGAACGCAGCACGGTAAAGCGGCTGCTCGTATTCTGATCGACATCCTTCTCACGGATAACACCAAGTGACTTCGCATGGTCAAAGTCATTTCGGATACGGGCATTGTAAGCCTGCACACGCGGATTGACATAGGTTTCGCCCCATGATTTCTCAGGAATTGGCGAAGGCAGATTGGTCCAGTTATTCTGACCTGTCTGTACCAAATGGCGGCCAATACCTTCGCGGTCAAGAATCGTTTTTTCATAGCTTTCTTCATACACTTTGAGCGGCGTATATACAAACAGCGGGACGCCATTGCGCGTATTGAGCCAGAAAATACGGTTACGGACTTCACTCTCTTTAATCGTAAAGTGCGATTTGCCAATCGCATTATTTTGATAATTGCGAACACCCTTCAAGATGTTAGGTGACTGCACAGGGACCGATACAAATCCCCATGACGGGAAGTACAAATTACCAGAGCTGTTACTCAGATGGAAGACAGGTACAGCCTCCTCATCCAGCTTGCTCGCAATGTAGCGCTCCACGAATTTTTCAATCGCTTCATCTTGCCCGTATTTCATGACGAGGAAATCCTCCATGGAACGGGTAATGAGATCACCGAACTTATCAGTTAAGAAATTGGAGATGGAGCTGATAATGTCCATATCCTGATCCTTCACCCATTGATCTGAATTTTCCAGCAGCTCCTGGGCAAAATCACGAATCAGATCATCACCGTTACGCTTATCCAATAGCCTGGTCACGACTTCGGAAATATCCGGGACGCTTACCAGATTCCAATAGTAGGTTTTGTTACCTTTATGATCGGACTGCTCCTCGCCATTGATCAGCAAATCGCCATTCTTTTCAAAAATTGCACTCAGTGCGTTCAAAATTTCAGTAAATACATTATAAATGCGGTTGTTTTCCTTATTTAGCAGGTCATACAGGTCTTCATAAAATTCAATAAGCTGCTCTGTACGCTCCACATCGGCTCGAAGCCAATATTCGTTGATTTTTGCATCAATATACGCATTTTTCTTTTTATCCTTGGACACAAACGCGCTCTTGGCATCGCCCAGCTTCTCATTCGCCTGCTCCCGCGCCCATTCAATATCCGTAGGAATACGGTGCAGGGTTTCACGCAACGTCTCGATATAAGACAGCAGCATTTTCAGCAAGCTGAATCCTTTTTCCGTATAAATCATACGAGATACATAGAACGGTCCTTGCTCGGGATGCAGGAACATCCGGCGAATCTGATCCGTAAACTGCCCGGTAATCTCGCCTGGAAGCTGTTTCTTTGCTTTGATATATTCTTCACGGGCACGTGTCAGGAACGTCTGCTCCAGCTCAGTGTCCATATTGACAACCTGCATTTTCACAACATTGCTATAGCTTAGTCGTTCACTATTTTCAAATCCCGGCAGTGGCTCTGGTACACGTGATTCAAAGTTTTTGATCATGCTGTCCAGATCAACGCCGAGCTTGCGGGCAAACTTCTCTACATCCTCCTGATTCGGCGCTTGCTCGAACATTTTGGACATTTTACCAAACATCCGGTAGGCCAGATACGTGGTCATTTCCTCCATTGGCAGCACTGCTGAGGAAGCCCCGATAATATTGTAATCGTAGTTTGCAGGATAAGTTTTATTCATTTGAGCAATGTTCGTACGAATGTTGCTGATATAGTCATGGATGGCGAACTCTTCGCCCGACTGTTTTTCCTCACTCGCCATAAAGTTGGTGATGTTCTCGGCGGTGACATTCATGCAATAATCATAAGCATTTTCCAGCAGCTTGCCTTCCGTATTCGTGGCCGAAATAAGGTGACACAGATTAAACGGCGGCAGCGGCGAGTTGACGGTCAAAATGTTACCGTACTGCTGCTTAAAGCGTTCGGCGCGGCTGTCCACATTCATCCAGTAGTCCAGTTCTTTCAGCGCGGCATAGCCGTTCTTTTTAATATATTCACGCGTATGCTCACTCAGGCTTTTGTTGGCCAGATTAATATCCGGAGTAAACAGATAACCTAATGTGTTCACACGGTCTACACCTGCAGACCCGTAGTCACGTTCAATAATTCCCCGGACGATATATGAAATATCGAGGAAGGTGCCGCTTCCTGTACCGCCAGACAAACCGGACAGCAGGAACACCATCAGCTTCTTGTTGGTGCCTTCCGACAGGGTTTTGATTTTTTTGTCAATGCTTTGTACGACCTGATTGATTTTGGTGAACAACAGCAGGCGTCCAGCCTGGCGTACCCCTGCGGCTCCGTTCATTCCATCCGTAATGCTCAGTTCGGGAGACAGCCAGTCAGTAATGTACGGCTCCAGAATGCTGCGATTTTGCAACAATCCGCCGATTTCAGCATTGGACAGCAGTACAAACTCATTGATCGGGTCCAGACCAATGCCTTTGTATTTTTTGTTGCGATCCTGCTCATTCGTTTCAAAAGCGAGAAATTCCACATTGTCCGGCTTTTCGCTTTTTTTCTTGGAAATTGGATCTGCCGGCAGCTTGAATCTGCGGTTAATTTGATATTTCAAGCGAAGGAGGGCATCAATTCCCGTACCTCCAAGTCCGATAATTAATATAGGATTATCAATGGTATCTACTCTGATCTTGTCGCTTACGATTCCCCCACCAAGTGATACGTCTAATTGTTGAATATGCTCTCTAACTACGGGTTTCATAGTTTTGACCTCCTAGGGTTCGTTTAGCTGTTCACTGAAATGAATTCCAGTAAAATGGTTTTGTCCACACTAGCCAGCGGGATCGTCAGACGATCACCGTTTTTCAGTTCAAGACCGCTGCCTGTGTCTACAGCGCGCCCGGATTTTTCAATCGTAATCTCCGGGGTGCTGCGCACCATGATACGATCCTGATTGGCTGGCGTGAACACCACCTTGTCGGTTCCGGAAAATTCCGGTGCCAGTTGCAGCAACTGGTGCAGATTGAATTTGCCCCGGAAGGTGTTCAGCTTCTTGTATTGCGGATACGTTTTTTCACCGGTATTTTCATCCCGAATTTCCAGTACAATTTGGCCGACAAAGCCACGATTGGCTTTTTTGACAGCCTTCCAGATGAAAAATGCGGCAATCAGCAGCACAAGCAGTCCAAGGCCTGCAAGAATGAGTGGCAGCAACTTGGACTTTTCGGCAGGTGCTGCCGCTTGAGTTGTGCCTGTATTCGTGCCACTGCCCGCCCCTGCTTTAGCACTGATGGTTATGGGCTGGGTTTCACGGTAAAAACTTTTCTCCTCTGCTCTGACGGTCAGTTCATAATCGTGCTCATCCGGAATCGTGTAGGAGCCGGTAAAAGCATCCCCTGCATTAGTTAGCGGCACCTCATTCATTGTACCGGAATCCAGGTCCTTGACCTTCAGAACAGCATTCATATTCGCATACAATTCCTGATCCTGAAGCTGCTGGTTATTGCTCGTCAGATAAGAACGAATTTGCACCGTGTCACCTTTTTTGTACGATTTGGCAGGCGGTGCGTCCAGCTTCAACTCCAAATCATAGTTAAATACCAGATTAATATCAATCTGATCCTGCCGGACTCCCTTGACCTGAAGCTTCCAGTCGCCAGCTACAGGCTTGAGCAGCTTAATCAGCGAGTAGCTTTTCGACTTGGACAACAGTACATCACTTGAAGGAATCGGCTTGGTGTTGCCCGCCGGGTCAATCAGCCTTGCATCCACCGGTTTCGAGGACATAATCGAAATGTTAGCCTCCAGCACACTATCATTCGGTACGGTTACCGTAACGTCCTGATAGTTGCCGTTCGCCGTAATGGACTGCAAGGGCACAACCTTCAATTTCAAATTGCTGGCGAAAATTTCACTCAAAATGTTCGGCAGGTCATCTGCCGAGCTTGTAATAAAGGACTTGCCGCCCGTTTGCTGCGCAATGTCGGCAAGCTTGCTTTTATTCAGCTTTCCGTCTGCATTCAAACCGATAGTATAGATCGGAACACCGCTATTTTTAGCTTCGGCTACAGCCTTCGCCATATCCTGTTCGGACTGGCTTTCGGTTCTGCCTGTCGTTTTATTAAAATCGTTGTTGCCATCGGCCAGCATAACGATCATAGGCGCATGTCCGGCTGTTTTGCCATCCTGCAAAATGCGGATTGCTTCCTTGACGCCTACGGAGGTGTCAGTATACGCCCCCCGGTTCAGCCCGTCAATAAATGCCTTCAATTCCTGCTTATCTGCTTCAGACGTGATGTTAAGCAAGGCTTTTTCGCGCTGTACAACATCCGTATACGCTACGATCCCAACCTTGTCATTTTGCGTTGACAGCATATCAATAAACATTTTCATGGCTTCATTGCCAATTTTCCCAGGATCACTGGTGTTCATGGAATTACTTACATCGACAACCAGCACCGCATCTACCTTGGAGGCAGAGGGTGAAGCGGCATTCGCCGTCTGTGGCTGCCATGCCGAAATCGAAGTCATGATCATTGCACATATGATTCCGATGACCAAAAACCATTTTCTGTCTCTACTAAACATCGCATGTACCCCTTTGCCGGTTTAATTCTCATTCAGGAAACTTCTCACTCTAAATTACAGTTGTACTCCCCTACTATTAAATTATAATGAGTTTTACATGAGCGCCAGCTGAAAATACTGCCTGAATGGTCATAATGTCGCCAAGAAGCTTGTTATACCGCGAGATTTTACCAATATCCTGCAGTAATGATATAATTATACCCCAACCAGGACAATCGGGCACCAGCCTTCTCCTTTATACGACAAAAATGACAACAGCGAAACCTGCCATGTAAAATATCGAAGTCAAAATCCAAGTAGAAAGAGGAAGTACACTATGATCTCATACGGATGTCTGGCGATTTTGTTTCTTTTTGTCGCCGTTAAATTAATCATTTACTATATACATAAAAAACGCGCTCCATCGATTACACAAATCGACACCGAGCTGCTGGCACTGCTGAACCGGAGAAGTGAGCGCAATGAATAGTTCCAAACAGGCTGTACAATTCCGTCCATTCACCCGCACGGAGCATGCCTTCCAAAAGCTGAGAATCTGCAGGCGTTGCGGACAATTCACCGCCCTCTGGGAAGAAAAATGTACATCCTGCGATCGGGATACGCTGATTCCTGTAGAGCAATACGCCAAGCTTAGTGCCAGACGTTATTTTCGCAAAGACCTCGCCGTTGGCATCATGCTGTTGGCCGCTGCTGTCTTTTTTGGTCATTCAACGCAGCAAATGCTTCTGGGCGGTATTGTCGGTGCACTCCTCCTGCTGCCCTTGGTGCTTCTGCAGCAGCGTATTTACCCTCATGAAAAGCGCAGACAGCTTATACGCCTGTTCAGAGGACGCATAACTCAAATCCATGAGGGACTAAACGTTAATCATAAAAACGCGGTTGCCCTGCGACAGATGAGTGAGCGTGTCTCCTATGAGATGCTGCGCGAGATTGCTGTGCTCATTCACAACGACCGGATCAGGCTCCAGCAGGTCGCCCTGCTGCAATCCTTTGTTCTGCGCAAAGATATGGAGTTGACACTCGATCCTCTCCTGATCAAAAGCTTTGAACCGCTTATGGTCAGATATATCGGAGAAATTACCAGATTAAATCGTGAGCTGATCAAGGATCGAACCTTCCGATATGTCACCTTTTATGAGCGTCGCATTCTGGAAATGGCAGGAGGCGAGGATATTCTCGTCCGCGTAGCCAATGCGGCTGTCCGCAAAAAGCGTTACGTGGTCACCCATGCCGCATTTATTTCCAGATATGTACGCAAGCTGCCAAAGGAAAGAGTCCAACGATTATATCATATCATTCAGGAAAATCCGTTAGAACCCTTCGGAGACTTGGCCGATGAGGTGAAGATCATGTACCTGATGGAGCAGTATAAAAGCTAACCTGTTGCAACGCCCTTTTATATATGACGTCATATCGATTACAAATCACTGCAATAAATCAGAAAAAAACCGTCAGGATCGCCAACGTGCCTCCAGACGGTTTTTTGATTTTTATAGGGTATATGTGTTCATTAGCTAGTCTTCTTTATTGGCCTTGCAGTTTTTTGTACGCATGTTTATTGGAAGAAAAATTAAAAGCACGCACACCCTTGCTGTCATATACAATAATCTCCTTATTCAAATACGGGTGCAAACCGTTAAAATAGCCGGGCATGATCAGCTTGCGCATAAACAGGTTTTTGCCTAGCATCCGTGGTGAATTGGTCGCTACGACAAGCATTTGTCGGTATGCAGACCAAGGACTAGGCTGAATATATAACAGACAATATTCCCCTGCTGTAAAATCACCGTCCAGCGTATACCCTTCCTCCGTACATACGAATTGCAAATTTTCCTGGTGTCGTTGAAGCAGCTCATGTCTGGTCAAATCCGAAGAAATACAAATCACGTTACTGTTGGCCAGCTCTTCCTCCGAAATGTCATGAGCAGACACAACGGGATAATGGACACCGATGTAGGGATTCCAGGTCGCTGTCCGCGGGCTGGCCAAGGCGTTCGCTGTTCGTTTCATCGCCTGCTCTTCCTCCGGTGTAGCATAGCTGGATGGAAGGACAATATGAAGACGATCCATATAAACGTCAAGCACGCCCATACCGTGGCTCCGAGCATTTCTTCCTGCGCTTTTCATCCCACTTGCTTCCTGCTCGGTCTTTGTTTCTTTTGCAGAGCTTACATCGCTTCCTCTCCCCCGTTCAGCAATCAAACGGTATTCGGGCGAGGGGCGCTTCTGTGACTCCATTTTTACAAACCGAAAGCAGCTGTATTCCAGCAGATCCAGCACGAAAATACGAGCTCCGATACGTACCTGGACCAGTTCCAAAGCCATGACTTCATGAGAAAGATGAATGATAAATTCATCAGCGTGAACGGCTGTAATGTCCAATTCACCTGTTGTGCTTATTTCACCGTGCAGCTCAGCATATTCCCCGTGTTCATCCATTTTCGCCAGCTCCAGCCAATAAGCACGATTATGTCTGCCCCGTTCTGTCCGGTAGGCTATGCGCTGAGGTGCGACATCTCTTTTCCATTGCATAAGCCAGCCCAGCACGCCGTCCAGAAGCCTCAGCTCATGTGTGTCCCAGTGATTGGAGCAATGCTCCACTACACCTTTGAAATGGCTGGATGCAAGCTCGGTTGCTGGAGCCGTATAGGCCTTGTCAAACAGATAATCCTGCTCGCCAACAATGTTCAATATGGGCAAATTTGACAGATTCATTAGCTGCTTTGGATGCGGTGCACCTGCAATCACAGCAATAGCCGCAAAACGCGAAGGATATGCCTGTGCCATCGCCCAGGCCGCATAAGCGCCGTTAGAATAACCCGTCAGATAGATTCGGTCTTCGTCCACCGGGTACGATTGCAGAATGACATCCAACGCCTCCAGAAAAGCGGCTTCGCCAATATAACTGCCCAACGTTACGCCACGACACGAAAAAGTAACAAATATCGCCTCTTCCTCCCAGTCCCGTCCGAAATCACGTTGCTGGAAATCCGGTAGACCCAGCTCATACCGTTTGCCTGGCATCAGGACAATCAAAGGGTACTGTCGTTCTGCCGAAAAGCTTCCTGAAAGCAGTCCTCTGGGAAGCTGTATGGTATAGCGCTGTAAGCTGTTATCCAAGCGGGAGACAAAAAAGCCTTCGCCAATCCCGTCAGGAGACACCAAGATGTTTTTCTCCTGAAGTGAGAATGAATGCTGAGACTGTTCGGCCAATCCATATGTGAAAATTTGTTTTAATAGCTTGATATATTCACGCACAACCCGGTAGTCCCAGATTTCAAAAGGGTCTTCCGGCAAAGCCGTTAACCTTTTTAGTTCCTCCAGTAGACCTTCTATCTGTATTTTTCGTGCAGCTTTGAGAGCATCTCTGACGTGAGCCTGCTTGTAGTGGTCATACTCTTCCTGCAAACCCTGCACAACGGCAGACAAAGGACGTACAAGTACCGAGTACACAAAATGGTGCTCTCCTGCCACATGATCGTGATATGTAACCGTAAAATGCAGCATCCCTGTGTTCCCGGTCATTTCCTCATCCCAGGCATACCTTTGCTCCTGCTCCCAGGTCGCTTGAAACCGATCCAGCTTCGTTCCCGCATCATTCGTTACCTCGACCCATACCGTTTGATCTGCAGGCAGATCTACGCGATCCTTACGTAGCAAATAAAACGAAATCGGACTTTTTTCCCCTTCCCTCTCCGCACTTTTCTCAACCTCTAGCCAAGCCATATGAAAACGTATATTACGCTCTACAAATTCACGCTGCAGCTCTGTCACATCTGGATGATCGCATATCTGATTTCCGCTAATACGAATAGAACGGGCTTCATCGGGAATAAACGATGCGATGATGATCACTGTGTGATCGCCTTCCTCCATATGCAAGCGAAAAGGACCGGATTCCGCATATACCAGTATGCCGTCTATCCAAATTTGTCCTGTCCCTTCAAATGGTCTGATCACGACTTCCTGTGCTGCCATACAACGAAGGTTGGAAACCAGCAAAAGCCTTTCTTGCTCGGCCAAAGGCGGGAAAACACCTAAATTCAGTTCCGCGTTCCGGGGGTCCAGCTCGGTTAATAATCGGCAAGCTGCCTTTCCCCCGGCTGAAAGCTCCAGTCCCTCTTCACATGCCTTCTCCAAATTCCAGTCCTCATGTGTGAAATAATTGGACCATTCCCTGCCCACACCGCAATTTTCCGGTAGCTTGAGCGGACCGATTGCGTAAGCAGACACCAAACGAACCGGATAATCCGACAGCACAGTTGTTGCTTTTTCCAGATGCGTGAACCTCATAACATTCCCCCTCCAGGTTTTGATTTCTTCGAAAGACGCAGCCGCGATATTCTTCTGGAAATTTCTCCGTTAACACTTAAAACAACTATATAAAACTATTCGTTATCCTCTCTGTTTACTCCTCTGTTTTTTCCAAAAAAAGAAGCTGTGTATAAACAAAAAACGAAGAAAGCAGAGCGCTTCACTTCGTTACTAAAATTTCTATATTTAGTTGAGCTTGCTACTTGTTTTCGCGAATTCTTGGCATTGCAGTGTCAACTGCATGCCTTTTGGGTCTACTCATAACCTTCTATGCTGATGTTTATATATGTGAATAGCTCGCTTGTATTTGCTTTTCCAACTTGATTCGTTCCAATTTCAGCTCCCAAATTTGTTCGCTCCACGAGTTTCGCTCCGCCGCGTTATTACTCTTCCGTAAAAGATCAAATAGCTCCATCAGCCTGTCGTTAATCAGGTCAAAATGCCGCCATAGCGCGTTAATTTTAGAATCCTTAGTCTCCTTGCCGTTCTCCTGCAAATGATGCTGCAAGGCTTCCTTGAGCTCTTGTTGCCACTTTATATCATGTAATTGTTTCGCATAATTAAGAAGATCCAAATAGTCATCTACCTGCAGGTAACTGTGTATTTTTGCCCGTTGCATACGCTATCTCTCCTTATGATACATCCTATTACCGAGTATTATACTCGGCTTTTGTGGAAAAGCAACGTTTTTAGACAAAAAAAGAGACAGCCTCAGCCACCTCTCTTGACCTTTTACGTTTTTTAGTCCTGCAATGCTGCCTGCAAGTCTTCGATCAAATCCTCCAGATCTTCAATCCCCACCGAAATCCGCACCAAACCTTCCGTAATGCCCAGCTCTGCACGGCGTTCTGCCGGAATGGAGGCATGGGTCATACGCGCTGGAACGCTTATCAGGCTTTCTACTGCTCCCAAGCTCTCAGCCAGCGTAAAATATTTCACCTTTTTCAGGAGTGCTACCGCATTGGTATCACTGCCTACATCAAAGGAAATAATGCCGCCAAAGCCGTCAGCCTGTGTTTTGGACAACTCATGCTGCGCGTGGCTTGCCAGTCCAGGGTAGTACACCTTGCTAACCTTCGGATGCTTTTCCAAAAAGGCTGCTATTTCTTTCGCATTTTGCTCGATCGCTTCCATACGCAAACCCAGTGTTTTGATACCACGGATCAATAACCAGGAATCCTGCGGACCGAGAATACCGCCAATGGCGTTTTGCAGAAAATGAAGCTGCTCGCCCAGCTCTTCACTGTTTACTACAGCCAGCCCGGCTACAACATCGCTGTGTCCGCCCAAATATTTGGTGGCAGAGTGAATAACAATATCCGCTCCAAGCCTAATTGGCGTCTGCCAATAAGGAGTGGCAAATGTATTGTCCACAATCAACAAAAGCTCATGCTTTTTCACCAGCTCCGAAACTGCGCGGATATCTGTAACCTTCAACAACGGATTCGTTGGTGTTTCAACATACAATGCCTTCGTATTTGGACGGATCTCTTTGGAAATGGCCTCCAGATCGGTCGTATCCACAAATGTGGACTCAATCCCGATCCGACTAAGCACCTTGCTTACAATACGATAAGTGCCTCCGTATACATCATCGGTCAATAAAATATGATCCCCTGCTTTAAACAAGGAAAATACCGCATGAATCGCTGCCATACCGGAACCGAAAGCAAAGCCGCGCTTGCCTTCCTCCAATTCCTTGATCAGCTCTTCCAGCGCAAACCGGGTCGGATTGCCTGTACGCGAATACTCGTAGCCCTTATGAACGCCGATCTCCTCTTGCTCATAAGTGCTTACCTGATAAATAGGAACGTTAACCGCGCCAGTATGAGGATCGGTAGGGAGCCCGCCGTGAATCAGTTTTGTTTTGCGCTTCATTTTATATCCCACCTTCGTATATTTTTTTGCTCAGGTAACGTTCGCTGCTATCCGGGAAAATGGTAACGATATGTGCACCATCCGGTGCGCTCTCTGCTTCCAGTAAAGCAGCATGCAGGGCTGAACCGGAGGAGCTGCCGACGAGAATCCCTTCACGCTCTGCCAGTTCCTTGACCCGGTTAAATGCGTCCACGTCACTAATGGTATGAATGGCATTAAAATACCCTTTATCCATAAACTCGGGGATCAATTCCATGCCGATTCCTTCCGTTTTATGCGAACCTGACTCGCCGCCATTCAAAATGGACCCTTCCGGTTCCACAATGACCGTTTTAATAGCTGCATTTTGCTCCTTAAGATAACGCGAGGTTCCCATAAATGTGCCTCCCGACCCTGCTCCTGCCACAAATACGTCCACTTTACCGTCCAGATCGTTCCAAATTTCAGGGCCCATTGTCGTATAATATGCCTCTGGATTATCCGGATTGCTGAATTGACGTGGCAAATATGCATCTTTTATTTCAGCAGCCAGTTCCTTCGTTTTCTCGATGGCTCCTTTCATCCCCGCACTTGTCGGAGTATGAACGATACGCGCACCCAACGCCCTCATCAGATCCTGTTTCTCCTGGCTGAACTTCTCAGGCACAGTAAAAATAACCGAGATGTTATAATGAAGCGCCGCCATAGCCAGGCCGATACCTGCGTTGCCTGCGGTTGCTTCAATTACAGTCCCGCCTGGTTTCAGCTGACCCGTCTTTAATGCTTTTTCAATAAGAGCCTTACCCACCCGATCCTTCACACTGCCGCCCGGATTCATAAACTCCAGCTTGGCGAACAAACGAATTCCCCTCGGTAGAGAATAGCTGTTCAACTCCACTAATGGCGTGCGTCCAATAAGCTCAAGGGTGCTGCGATATACATTCATAATTTTCAAGCTCCTTTTAAATAACGAATCCTAATAAACCAGTGGTCAAAAAATAGCAGGGTGTTGCCGGAAAAGTTTACTCCCTTGTCCGAAAACACAGTAATTCGCTAAGTATTTATGCAATAAGATTTTATGTATAATTGAAGCATTTGTCAAATAGCAACATTCTTGCCCCTAGAGGGGTTTACAGGAAGGAATCCTCGACTGTAAATCCTGCTTTTTGGGACAGTTGCTTGATGCTCTCTATTTCAATCTCTGGAACTGTAATTAGAACAAAGCTGTCACTATCTATGTCAAGATAGGCAAGGGATACAGCAATGCTTTTCAACCGTCTTGCTGCTTCATTCAGAAACATTTCGGTGGTCCATTCGGAGTAATCCTTCCCTTCAAGCTCTTCCCAATTCACTAAAGGAAAATATTTTCTCACGAGTAGACCGTCGATCACATCACAGACGTAGGTTCCCTTTTCTTTCCAATCCATTTCAAAAGCTAAATCATACTCAAGCAGGACGTCAACCAGTGCAATCCAAACAAAGGTCCTATCGGAAACCTCTATTCCTCTTTCATTCAGCCGATCTTCGCATCGTTCAAAGTAACTTTCAGGCTCTTCCAACGCCAACTTTACATCTTCCAGAACCTTCTCCTTCAGATCATACGCCAGCTTTTCACTAAGTTTCAGCATCGCTGCCTTGTTCATAAGCTGCCTGTTCCTTTCCCCTTATCTAATAATCCGCTGCCAGTCGGGAACCTTCTCATGCTGGAGAACATATTGTAAGATTTCATCTGCGTCCACATCATAGCCGGGTCTCTCTTTTGGAATATGTCCTAAAGCCGTTTGGAGAAGAGGATGTTTAATAGAAGGTGTCTCTAATCCTTCCTGTTCCCTAACCATTTGAATGCAATAAATATCGTATGGAATATGCACAAAAGACAGTATTTCTTTGGATTTCTTTGGTGTGTCACTCGCACTATAAATATGAAAGTCACATACTTCGTAAAGCAACTCCTCTAATTTCTCAGAATCATTCCAGTGCTTCAGCAACCGCTGATAAACATGATCCTCAGGTAAAATATCAAACAAGGGCGGCATTTGCCCTGTTTTCCATTTATGATATAAGCATGTCATGAACACATGATGTGTTTTGTTTTCTGCATAGAACTCAAGATCCTTTGCAAATAATTTGCTTGCATACTCATAGGTCGACTCGGCTATATCTTCATAATCCCAAAGCACTGATAAACCAATAAGACCTCCAAGTTGCCAGGCACTTACTCTTCCACTATTCGGTACGCTTTTAATAATTTGTACAAGCCATATGATCTGTTTTTCTATCAACTTCCATGCTTCCGCTTCTCCATTCAAAATTTTATTTTTTGCGTTTTGTTCGAGATGTACACCTATTAAATAACCAAGGGCTAATGCCAGTTCATTTCTTTCCTTATCCATAATCTTTTCATCAATGTCTTCTTTGACATCAAGTAAAATTCCTTCAATTTCCTCTTGTGGAATTATAGTCTCTTTATATTCCTTAATAGCTCTATTGAAATATTTTGTATACACTGAGTAGTCCAACTCGTCATTCCTCGTTTCATAAGCAGGATATATTCTTACGATTTTCCTTGTCATCTTGCCACACCTTACTATTTATATATAAATTAAAGCTATCTCCAAGAACCAAGTGGTTAATTAGAGATAGCTTCTCACAAAATTTAGATTATAACCATTTCATAATAAATCTAATTATTTTATATTAAATCCTTCTTTATAACGTTATATAAAACAAATTGACTCTCTAGTGGCTTCAAAATAGCAATTACTTCATCTTCTAGAGCTCTTTCAAATAAGGAGCAATCCTCTTGTCTAACCTTAAATATATTATCCTCAAAAAAAGAAAACCTTTGGTAGTTCTCTGTATAGTACCCATATGAGCCTCCAGATAGTCCAATCTCTTTATCATCTACAATATTTGGGTAACCCGTGAAAATTTCAAAATTTATTGACTCCTCTTTTTCCCAAAAACAGTACCATTCCTCTCGTGCCAAAGAGGCTTGCATAGACAAATATTTCTCTACAAAGGTTTTGTACTCAATACTTTTATAGCCTATTGTTACGGTTACTTCATCGTAATCATGATCTAGTTCTTCAATTAGAAACCCTATGATATACATAGTAAATATTCCTCCCAATACAATCCATAAGTTATCCGGCATGCTTTCCCAATAGGGCCATTATGTTCATTACAAGTCATCTTCCAGCCCAAATTGCTGGCAATCCAATCCCATCATACTTATTGAAATCACTCGTAGTACTGCATCTATTTCAGCAGTTGTTAATTCAGGGTATTCTTGCTGAATACATTTAGATACTACACTTTGATTCTCCAAAAAAAACATGATATCAGAAATAAGGATGTCTTTATCCTTTACCTTTAGTCCAAAAGTTTTTCGATTCTGCATGTCTTTTTTTCTTACTACACCATATTCAATATATGCCATACTTTCTAAGTTATCCGGGGAATGCGAAGATTGTCGAAAAAAATTTTCTTTGAATTCTTCGACATTATATTCCAATCTATCATGTTCTATGATCTTCTTTGATATCTTGTCAATCTCTTTAAGGAATTCATCGTACCTTCTATTTTCAATCAAATTACACACCTCCTTTTCTTTCTATAACGGTTATTACATTGCTTACTCATCATTTTTTACACTTTATTTTTTTGATATCCATTTTTGTTACTCTGCTATTAAAATCATCTAACAAGTCAGCTCCAATCCCATACGATCCTGCTTCGTTAGACTTTATGAATACACTCTTTAAATTATCGGATTCTCCACCAATCATGTGATCATAATCGATACCCTTGGATTCGAGCCATGCTTGAGTCCCTGGCTTGGTTTCCATCGTTATTTGCCAATCATGCGAGCCATGCTTTTGCCCTAATGCTTTAGGGTCACGGCCTTTGCCTTGCAACGATATCCACTTGCCCCCTCGTGTAACTTTACCATTCAGTACATTTGGAACAAGTACGTGGGGCGTTTTGCTTCTAATATCTAGTACTTCTTTCTCTGATACATAACGGATAAATATATCTGAACGATTGTTCCTATTCCTTGCTAGTCCAAAAACATCGACCCAGGTTAGTGAATCAAGCACATACCCGTAAAGCCGCATTCCTCCAGCTAAGCGAATCGGGTCCTGCTGCGTATACATTCCTTCATGCGGAGAGTAATACCTGAACCGGTTATAATACAGCCCTGTCTCTTCATCCTCGTATTGTCCAGGGTAACGGAATGGACAGTCGCCGCGCTTGCCTTGCAAATGAACTTTTTGCACGTTTCCGTAGATATCAAGCTCGCTTGCCCATACCCGACTTCCGGCCTCATCATACATTTCAACCGGAGTTCCAAGATGATCGGTCACAATGCTGTAGCTGCCTTGTCCCGTAATCTTCGCGGCAGGATGGAATGTTCCGTCTTCAAACACCCATGTAATAAGGCTTTCAGGGATAACGGAGGATGAAATGCTTTTCGTTAGCTCACCATTCCGGTTGCTTGCTAATGATGAATCCTCCTCTTTCCATTCATGCAGTATATTATTTCCATCCCACACAAAACAGTCTACCACACCAGCAAAATGCTTCTCAATTCGCCTGCCCATACTGTCATATTTAAATGTAACTTCCTGACCGTCCGGGCGGATGACCTTGCTCATCATTCCGTTACCGTAGTATTCGTATTGCCAGTGTGTGCCATCCGGCTCTGTTTTATGGATCAGGTTTCCTTCTTCATCGTAGCTGTAATGAATCCCTTCATACTCTAGCAGCCGTCCGCCGGGGCCGTATTTGCGGTCGGTCTTTTGACCTGTGGTGTATAAATTGCCCACTTCATCGGACATACGGAATATTTTGCCGAACGGATTCGCAGCACCGATCAAGGTATCGAACTCATCATGAGCATACCTCGTTTTCTCGACAGTGATCCCATTAACAATCGTTTTAAGACGATTGTTGACGTCCCATTCATATTTTTTGGATCGGCTCTCGCGGCCCCCTGTCCTGATGCTATGCTGCTCCGGCCGTCCAACCACATCATACTGCCATGAACTGACCACTCCGCCTGGCAGCAGACGTTCCAGTTCCTGTCCAAGCGCATTATATTTCATCTGAGCCATCCAAGGGGCTGCTGCCGTTTCTGCTTTGTCCGCAGTCTGCTGTGCCTGCACCCGGCTGACTTGTCCTAACAGATCACGCTCCATGGTGATGGACGCGCCGAGACTGCTGCTGATTTGCAGCCGATTCCCTAGCGTATCATATTGACTTGATATCCAGTAGTCATCCCGCCATTCCTTCACCACACGTGCAGCCTGATCATATTCCAGCTTCACGGTAGTGAATGGGTTCGATGTTTCTACCAGCTCGCCCATGCGGTTATAAACAAACGTTTCTAGCAGGCCATCGCTATATTCGGCGCGGTTGATACGACCTGTTTGATCATATTCATAGCTCGTCCATCTTTCGCCGGGACGCTCAACTCTTTGCAATAGTCCGCCAGCACTGCGAATATACTGCCTTTCGATCCCGTCAAAACCTGTCTCACGCGTAATTTGCCCGTTCGCATCCCGTTCGAGGGTATAACGCTCACGCTTCTCATTGACGACTTCGATCAGCTCATCTTCCTGGTTATAGACGAGCTCTATCCGTCTTCCCTTTTGCTCGCTCCACTTCATGTCTCCCAGCGGAGTATGTCCAAATGCAACCCGGTGCAGATGATCCTCAGCCAAAACGATATCGTCGTATGCGTTATATTGCAGCTTCAAGACATTACCGTCTGGCATTTCGGTCCGCACCACACGTCCCAGTGCATCATAGACAAAGCATTGCTTGGCGCCCAGCGGATTGATCTCCTGCTCACATTCTCCACGCTGGTTGTAGCTCCATTGTCCACTCGTACCATCCGGCAGGGTCACCCTGACCAGATTATCCTGCTCGTCATATGCCAGTTCCGTGATGGCGCCTTGCGGATTGTGCACTTCACGGATGCGATGCTGTTCATCATAGACAAAACGGGTAACCGTCTCATCTGCTGCAATAGATTGGACCAGACGTCCGTGGACATCATAAATCCAGCTTCGTAACCTTCCCTCTGGATCAGTCATCTGCTTTAAGCGCCCGTCTGAGTCATACGAATACTGCCACTTGCCTCCGTCCGGCTGTATCTCTTCCACCATACGACCGAATGCATCGTACGCATAGCCTGTCACCCGGTCATCCTCACCTTCCATGCGAAGCAGCTCTCCGGTATCGCTATACACGTAGCGAAGTTCACCGCCCAGAGGATTCAGGATACGTGTACAATAATATTCTGGCGTATACTCATACCTTGTTACATGACCTTGACTGTTGGTGACCTCATTCCATCCATTAAAATAGGCAATACGTCCTTCCAGCAACCCGTCGTCTCCATAGGTATGAATGCACCGCGCTCCAGTGGTAGGACCATCATAACGCCAATGAAAGCTATAATCGTTGCGGTCCTTCTTTTGGATCATCAAATGACGGTCATAGTACATATACGTTGTTTGTCCAAGCGCATCCGTCACGGCAGCAAGATCGCCAGCTTCGTTGTATGCGTACTGAACCAATACATCCCGCTTGTGAACCTCACCCTTACGGCTGTTTCCCGGCACATACACATGAGCAACACAGGTGATTCGCCCAATAAGGTCTGTATCAACTTCAAAAATCCGGCCTACACTATCTGTCACCTGCTGTAAAAAGCCTTTTTCATCATAAGCTAATGCAATATGCCGCCCGGTCTCCAGCTCGATCCGTTCCAAACGAAATCCGCTCTCTTTTCCCGTTTGTTTTTCAAACGAATAAGTCAAGCGGCTTTCTTCCTCTGTCAGCGCATATCCTGCACCTTGACGGCGCAATACCATTTTCTCGATCGGGTTTCTCGTCTCCGTCAGGCCATGGTACAGGCGCTCGAACGTAGCGGCTCGTCCATCTCCAAGCAGCACACCGATGCAATCATCCAGCACCTCCAGGCGCATATCCAGCACATGATGCACGCCATGCCCCAGCCAGCCTTCATGGTGACTGTCACTAATCCAGCGTCGCTCCCAAGATAGCGGTACAGGACCCGGGAATTCAAAATCACTGGCTTCACTCATCATACGTCCGGTGATCAGGTCCACAGGCTCGAATCCCCATTGGCAAAATTTATCTTTCAACCCCTTAGTGCATTTAAACTTGCTCAGCACCTTATGATTCAATTGGGTAAGCCGTTTGCTGGCACCCGATTTTTCCAACGCTTTTTTCATTAAACTTTTACTTCGTTCCGCAATTGCTTTTTGCATGTCATCCATACGCTTGGCCAGCTGCTTCTGGAGCTCATCGGCTTGATGCTTGAGCTTTCGCGCGCCTGCCAGCACCTTATTCATCGTATTCTTGCCCAGCTTGATCGCATTTTTCGCCGCAGCCCGGCCTATTTTGCCGGCCACCTTCCCGCCGGCTTTGACCGCTGCCTTCGCGACCGTCTTGGCTACCGCCTTGGCAGCTCCCTTGGCCGCCAGCTTCGCCGCACCAAACATAGAGCCGCCAAACGGGATCATGGAACCAATCGACAGCGCTGCACCCAGAAAATCTCCACGGCATAGGCTGACCACGGCACTTGCTGCACCCGCAATGGTTCCCAAGCCCGGCACCATGCTTAGTACATCCAGAGCCGTACCGAGGTTCTCAAGAAAAGAATCTTTTTCCTTATCACTCTTGGCCTGTTCTGCTGCAGGATCACTCAACGCTTCATACGCCTGTTTTTCCGTCCCCGTCATGATTACATTCGGGCCCATGATTTCAGTCTCATCATACATCATATAGCTGCTGTTTCCGGCCACTAGCCATAGCTCTTCCTCCGCCTGTACGCGGAACGCTTTCATCTCGGTAAAACGAATTTCCTCAGGAGCCATGACCACGAGATCTTTATCACTCAGAAACGTAATCCCGTCTTTTTCACTAATGTTAAAAAGTAAGGCTCCTTCCTTGGCTGTAAACGAAATATCGGTGGTTCCCAGTTCAAACTCTTTGCCCCCGCCAGTTGAAAAGGATTTGACCGTCGAATCCGCCATTTTTTGATTTGCTTTTTGAGCCGATTCTCCTTGTGCGGAAAACGGGGTTCTTACCGAGTTAATGAGCATCGCATCAGATTCAACAGAAGTGGGAAAATACAGCTTGATCCGTGAACCGACAGGTGGCATCGCATGAAAAATATTACTGGTGGGCGAAGAGTACGGAAACCATACCGCTTCATTTTCCGGCTGCTCCCGATCAATATCCAGATGGACTTTGGCCTTCTTCACGCCTATAGCCAGAATCTTTCCCTCCATGCCTAGTCCAGCCAGATTTTCATTATCACGACGATTGGTACGAAAGCCTGCCGGAGTCGTGCATGTATAGTCAAACTCCATTACACCTTTATTCAGCTGTCCCTGAACGCCGGCAATGACAAACGCACGTCCGTCAAATTCAATTTCCCAGCCCAGCTCCAGCCATTGATTCGTCGTTAATTGAAAACAGGTAAAATCCTCATTGCTGAATTGCTCACCCTGTGTTTCCAATGCATTCAGAAAGGTATCCCGTTGATGCTCAAGCCGATAGGAGCCTTCCTTTAATTGTAAATGCCGATTTCCCGTCGGGGTTCCGATCCAGATTCTTGGCGTATGATCGCTTACGTCCGGAGTTATGTGCGCTCCTGCAATCGAAGCAACCCGCTGCACAAATTCCCAGTCTGTCTCTTCGTATTGCAGCAATAAATTTCCCAGCGTCGCTCCCCTCTCAAAAGCATCCGTTTCCAAAAAGCTCGACCCTGAATGCGCCTGAAACACCTCGTGCAGCACATCCGTGTAAAGCATATCGGATTTTTGAAAGGAACGGCTTTTTCGTTCAATATCCAATTGATAACTATGTGAAATGATGTCTACACATACGGTATGTACACCCTCAGCCTTAACGTCAATCACATGCAGCTGTCCCAGAAATAATGGATATTCCCCTGTCCCGGTGACCGTTAAATACAGGCCTGCCTGATCACGGTGGCTGCCATGCCGAAGTAACTCCTTGCTGTCCTCCTCGCTCATAATGCCCTGCAACCGAAGCGTAGAGTGAACACCCGGGAAACGACGCAGCTCTACCTTTTCCAACCTTAACCTTCCGTAAGGCCATTTGAGCAGCAGATTTTGCACAGTCAGGTCAGAGAAGCGGTCTGTTTGGCTGGTTAACATGCTTATTCCTCCTTCATCCTGTCTGCTTATCCTTTCTGCTGGCCATCATCGGCTACGTAAATAATCCCTTGCGGATGCTTCGTGCACATGACATAGGATTCACTGGTCAGAACGGCTTTTCCATCAATGAGTACATCGTTTTTTCCATTCAGCCACTCCATATTAACCTGAGGCTGGCACGGCTCTCCCAGTGCTTCGCAGACCCCAAAGGTCGCGGGAATATTGGCTATATTTTTGCTATCTCCTACATTCATCAAGGGTTTGCCCTGAATATAAGCGCCATGACACATTGGCAAGTTGAGAATATTCGGATTACTGCCACATTCACACTCCAGCACCGCCCCTCTAACCACATAGCTTATGGAAGGATCGGCCCCGACCTCTATTGCCGGATCAGAAGGTTTGCCAAATGCTTTAAAACTAGACATAAAATAACTTCCCCCTTTTATTCCATCGTTTCATCAAATTCAACCGGAATGCATTGAAATCCCGTAAAAGCACGCCGAAATAAACTTTCAGAAATGTCCAGACGAATGATCAGTACATTTTCCCGCAGCCCGGCAACACGAAAAATACGTTCACTTTTAAGCTTGCGCTTGTTTAAAATAAGCCGTTTGCAGTTGCCGTTCATATCTACGTCAGCCTTTTCGGACAAGCACTCCACATGGGCGGGCTCCATAAGCCAATACGTGCGCTGTTGCTGTGTGCTGCGCTCCGTGAGAACAGCCACTTGAAAGGATAGGGACGGGTCACATTTCTCAAGCCATTCCTTCATGGCATGAGATACAAACCAGCGAGGTTCTTCCATATAATCGAGATAAAACGGTTCTCCCTTATTTTCATCCACAAAAAATTGATTCCGCTCCTGAAACTCGGTATTCCGGCCCACTTTCTCCAAGGACAATGGCTGCTGATAAAGGGAGTCCTGTTGCAGCTGAAAATAGTACACGGGCTCATTCCCTCCCATACTCAAGGTGACGGACTTGGACAAAGTTTCCCTGCTCATCTTCTTCCATCCACATAATCTGCTGTTTTTGTTCCTCGCTAAGTGACCATGAGGCGGACTGGGAAGCAATGACCTTGGCTCCGTTCATATTCGCGTTCTGAAAACAGGCATGTGCAAGATCAGCAAACAACAGATTGGCATCCTGCAGATTGGCGCCAGCAAAGCTGACACCAAAACTCCCCAGCACTTGATCTTCCAAAATAATCGGTTCCCCTCCAGCAGCTTCCTGAAAGTTCGCTCCCTGCAAGTCACAGCCGCTGAAGTTCGCATCATAAATCACACTTTGGGCCAGATCGACCTGCTGCATTTGGCTATTGCTAAAATCAACCCCAACGCAAATACTTTTTCGAAAACAACTGTGAGACAAATGGGAGCCTGCCAGATGGGTGTAGGCCAAATCGCTGTTTTCGTAGTTCCCGCCACCAAGATGCAGCCCCCGCCAATCCTGATAACGGTGAAGTGAACCATCCTTGCTTTCCAGCCGTTGGCGCACCGCTGTAGCGTCCGCTGATTCGTTCAATTCGACCCAAATATCCTCGCTTAAATCTATATATTCACCGGCACGTATGCGAAAATCATCTGCGCGAAGGACTTGCTGAAATTCTGCGCATGCCACCATACGCGAAGCTATAGCCCGAACGATATGGACGACATATTGACCCGCTATAGCCGTGTCCTCCATTAAAATACGGAAGCTTTCGGTATGCGGGATGTTCTTGTCCACAAGTTTGCGGGATGATTCAATCGCTTGATAATACATTGTTACATGATCGGAAAGCCAAGGGACTTCAAAAATCTCCATACAGGACGACCGATCCAGATACCAGGTATCATCATAAGCCTCCAGACTGCATAGCATCTTTCCTTGGCGCAGCCAAGAACGCAGCCATGAGACATGTATATAAGCAACAGGCCGTTTATTGCCTGCTGACTGCATCTCCTGCATTTTCATACACAGACTGCGAAAAGGCTTCATCCATTCTTCGATAAAGCCGTCGTCTTGAAATCGGGTACGAACTACTGTACCGAGCTGACGGATCAGCGCTTCCCGGCGGGATGCGACTTCTTGCTTTAGCCATAGCTGTAAAGATTGCTGCTGCAATGCCATTCCTCCCCTAGTTTTGGTGTACCTGTGTTCCTTTGATGTCCACCAAATCTTCCAGAATCAACGAGCTTCCCTTCGAGGTCATTTCTATTTTTTCCTGAGCCGAGATTGTCACTTTTTTGGAGGTCAGGATCACCTCTTCTGTAGCTTTTACACTGACATTTTTACTGCTGGTAATGGAAATTCCATCTGCATCACTTAGGAGAATCGACACTCCGTCTCCTGTAATGAGAATGTGATCCGGCGCGAGAACGATCATTTTTCCGTTAATTGTTTTGATCGTCTTGATTTTAGGGTCTTGCATGGGGTCGTTTCCGCCGCCTCCGGTATTGCCCTGGGCTGATCCGCTACTCCCCGATGCTGCCGCTGCACCGCCGCCACTCCCTTGAGATCCTTCAGGCTCCGGCTTTTGGACCGAGCTGATCGCAATCGCATCCTCCTCCTTGTGCGTAGGGAAATAAATGCGAATGTCATCTCCTATCTCTGGCATGCAGTACCAACCTGCGTTGTCTTCTGAAGCATAAATTGTAGAGTAAGGAAACCAAAAGGCCTTATTCACATCCTGGGCTGAATCAATATTCAGATGTGCTTTAATTAAATCCTTGGCCACAGCAATGACCTTGCCTTGGAGCGAAACGCCAACAATAGGCATGTTATATCGTTTCTGCTGGCTGGCACCCAAGCGCGAAGCCAACGTATATACAGGTTTTAACAGTCCTTCCTCCATTTCAATCCGTACCCCGTACACGACAACCCGCTGCTCGTCAAAGCTGACCTCCATCCCAATATCAAGCCACTGATCCGTCTCCACTTCATAAAAAATACAGTCACTTTCCTGCAAAGCTGGAATTTGTCCCCGCACCGATTGCTGAAAAAGCTCCATTTGCTTGCGAACACGATAATGGAAAGCACGCACTTCCCCTTTGTAGCCTAAGGACGGAAGACCAAAATGAACCTTCGGGGTATCAAAGGCAGTGGATGGAATCAGACCTGTATAAAAACGGGAGGCCATTCGCTTGAGAAATTCCCAGTCTGTTTCGCGGTACTGCAAAATGACTTTCGCAATAACAGCCCCATTCGAGGCTTCGTCCACCATTTGGGCGCCGCTGTAATCCTGTACAACCTGATCAATCAGCTGAGTATAGGTCATTTGAATATCCTGGAATGTTCGCTCCTTTCGCACAACATCCAGCTTGTACGACAAGGACACGGCTTCAAGTTCGATGTGATACACATTTCGCACCTGATGAACCTGTATATTTCGAACCATGCCTTGAAACAGCATCGCCGCGTCCATTTGGCCACCCTTGAGTCCCACGGAAATATTTTGTTCAGCATGGCTCATTTTCAGATAGTGGGTCCCCTGTTCTTCCTGCACGATTCCCTTCAAACGGAGCGTAGCGTGCTCATTGATTTGCTTCACAATGACAAGCTCCTGAATGGTATCAAATACAAACGGCGTGATTTCAAGATCCAGATATGTAGCGTAGTTTCGTTCCACCTGCTATACCTCCTGTTCTGCCTTTTCATCCACAATTTGCAAGGTATTCATGATTCCATGGGCAATAGGCTGCCACTTTTCCTGATGACGCTCCATACAATTCAATCCGAAAAATACTCCCTTCCCATCCAGCTCGATGAAAAAGATACCGTTATACATCACACCATCCAGCACGGGCACTGTAAATTCATAAAATCCCATCTTGTGCTGACCGACCTCGCGAACGCCTTCACCAATCCACCGGGCATTAGGCTGCATCCGTTTCAGCATCGTACTGAGGTCCTTTACAAACGACTCCATCTCATCATTCACCAATCGATTGTTTGTTGCATTCACAGTCAGATTAATCTCCAGCGTCTCATCCGCAAATATCGTTTGTGGACGACGATCGGCCGGATATTTCATTTTGGCATAATCGTCCGGCAATGGGACAAAAGAAGCAGGTACAAACATATAAACCCTGTCAGGCACAACCTCCTTTGACTCAAAATGAATCCGTTCATCCCCTATAACAAGCTCACCCTCTTGAATCGAAGAGCTGATGTTCTCACCAGACAATGCGCTCCGCGCCGATTTCTGTTTCTCTTTTTGTTCCTGCTCGGCAATCATCTTCAACCATTGTTCGTCTATTCGGCCCATGTTCTCCCTGCTTTCTGTCGTGTATTTTCGTCATGTTCACAGCTTATGTAAGTCATACGTGCCGTCTCCCGAGTCTATCTATGTCATTTTAAATCTTTAGAGGATAAATTTACTATTGTACAAAGGGCTAGTTTTTGGAAGAGTTCTAATACACAAAAATGTATAGCGTCTAGGGGATAATACCCATGTCCAAAAGCCCACAACGAAAAAAGAGGGCTATGTTCCAGTCTGATCAGACCAGCGGCATAGACCTCTTCGTGATATTACTTTATAACCGCCGGGGAATTCCCCCTCCAGGCACGGTAAGCAGCACCGATGACCCCAGCCTCCTGGTTGTCCTTAGCATAAATATAGTTCAGTCCCTCGGCGGGAAAGGGTTTGCGGGCGCGGCTGTATATTTTCGCCTCAAGCTCTTTTTTCGGAAATCCCGACATATGCAGTACGCCACCGCCCAACACAATGTAATCCGGGTCCAATATATTGATTTCTGTAGCTATCGCCACCGCTACCGCTTCGAGAAAATCCTGAATAACCTCATGACTCCCATACTTCACAAAAATATCCCCAAACGGAGTTCCGGCAAAATGAAGCTCATGCAGCTCACGCAGCCGCTTGCCCGAGGCATACTGCTCTATGCAGCCCGGATTGCCGCAACTGCATAAATCCTGCCGCCCCAACACAGGAACATGTCCCAGCTCTGCTGCCGAGCCATGCTTGCCAGCAATGAAGTGATCCTCGTAATAAATCGAGTTGCCGAAGCCGGTGCCAAGATAAAAGCCCACTACAATGCCTCGGCGTTCCAGTTTATGCGCGACGATCTCGGTCAGCAGCAGAAAATTCACATCATTATCCAGATAAACAGGGATACCCAGCGCCGACTCCAGCGGATCAACCACATTCACCTGATTGAAGCCTTCAATATTCGGCGTCGAATATACGGTCTTCTTGTCTTTGCTGACCACGGATGGAAAGCCGATGCCGATCCCCTTAATCTCAGCCTCCGGATGCTTTTGAATATAAGAAGTTATATAGTTCCGCAGATTATCCTGGGGCTCCCCTTCTGCATATAACAAACGGCTGCTCTCGATATGAAAATGGCGCAGCTCCCCCATCTCGGACAGTAGCCCGATACGAAAATTCGTTCCGCCAATATCGATTCCGATGGTGTATCCCCCTTGTATACGTTCATTGTTGTCCATACGCTAGCATCTCCCATCCGAATTGCCTTGAAACGCTGCGCGGTCTCTCCCGATCGCTCTCATACAAATGGCTCCTGTCTCTCTTGGTAGTATCTTAATTTGCTCTTTCTATACGGAATACTGCAGGATGATCTCCATAATCTCTTCAGTAGATTGTGAGCGGAACAGCCTCTCAATGTTGCCTTCGTCGGTCAACAGAGAGGTGAACTGGGACAAAGCTCTAAGATGAGTTTCATTATCCATCGCGGCCAGTGTAAAGATGAGCCGTACCTCATGCTCCGGCTGCTCTGAAAAGGCTATTCCCTCCTTCAGTACCAGAAGGCTGATCCCCGTTTTATTAACGCCGGACAGCGGATCGGCATGTGGTACCGCTACAAGCGGCGCAATAATGATGTACGGCCCCCGCTGCTTCACATTCTCAACCATCGCCTCGACATAGGAATCAGCAATGGCCCCCTCCTTCAGCAGAGGCCAGGCCGCGGCAGCAACCCCGTCTTCCCAGCTGCCCACGCGATCCATCCGTTGAATCCGGCTCGGCGTCAACAGCTCGTTCAGCATCGGACGCCGCGCCTGGTCGATTCGAATCCAGTCTTGGCGAGCCATATAATCCCGCAATTGCCCGTATAACTGCTCTTCATTACGGATAAAAGCATGTTTGCGGATGATCTTGATCAATCCCTCAATAGATTGGCCTACATGGTCATATGTCCCTAATTTGGCATAGATTTTCTTAAGCAGGTTGATCTTTTCAACATCGCTCAAAATCGGGCTTACAAGAAACACCTCATTGCCGCCGCTTCTAAGCGGTGAAGTGCTGAATACAAAATCAGCCTGTGGCATGGCCGTCTCATAATCGTGGATAGCCATCGTTTCTATAAAATCGATCATCGGAAAAAGCTCCTGTAGTTGCTTTTTCAGCATCTGCGACGTTCCAATACCGCTGGCACAAACGACAACTGCCGTGACCCGCGACAGAAACAGGACGCCCTCTCTTTTCATCCATCCGCCGAAATGCATCGCAATAAAGGCTACCGCATCTTCATCAAGATGTACGCCCGCTTCGATTTCGAAATGATGCACTACTTTTAAGGTGAATACGTAAACATCCTTATATTTATCCTGAATCATTTCTTTCAAGGGATTAGGAGCATCCAGATTATACTGAATCCGGTGATATGCGGATTGAAGGTGTACGGTCAGCCCTTCCTCCAGCCCTGCGCGCTCCTGAAATACGATACAGGCCTGCTGCTGAAAGTCATCAATCATCCGCCTCGCAATATCCCTGATTTTCTCATAGGAAGAAGAATCTCTGCGGGATTGCTTCATTTCATGCAGTTTTGCGCCCCGCAGATGCATCGTTAAATAAAAGATTTCATCACTGGGAATCGGCAGATCCGACAGACGCTCCAGTACAGGAACAACCGTCTTGCTGGCAGCGCTGAACGCAGCCGAATCCTTTAGTGTTTCTTGGAGATGGGCGTCCACCTTAACGTTTCGCCGCCGCAGCATTCTTCTAAGAAAATAAAATAGTTGAATGCTCAGATTCCGCAGCGTGTCATCTGCAAACCGGATCTTGAGGGTACGCTCGTACAATGTCAATGACAGGTAAATGCTTTTCACCTGCTCGATTTCGAACAATCCGTAAGCGGGCTGCCGGTCCAGCTGAATGTCATCCGCGGTGAACAAGCTCTTGCTCCATTCCAGATCAACCGTTAACTGGGAAAGGTAATGAGTAAGCGCCTTGCGAATATTTTCTTCTGAGCCCTTCATGTAATAGCCCATATGCCGTTCACACAACAGCGTAGTCTGAAAATCCTGCAGCTCACTTCTTAGCAGCCTGAGATCCTCAATGGCCGTATTGCGGCTGACCCGCGTGCGGTTGATAAGATCCTCCAGTTGCACCCGCTTTTCTCGTCCGATAATATAGACCGCGATCAGCGCTTTGCGCTCCTTCTGTGAGTACTCATAATTCCATTGCTGGATATTACTGAACTTGTCCGGTGCTTGTTTTCTTGTATCCTCATCGAGATGGAATCCTGCCGAGCGCACATAATAAACGGGAGAAAGCTTGTTGTCCTTTAGCCAATCATTGATTTTCTCGATGTCATAATATATCGTGCGTTTGGATACCTGAAAAGCAGAGGTAAGCTCATTTATGGAAATATGGGAGCTGGAACCAAGCAGCTTGGTCAATATATTGGAACTGCGCTCATCCAATGACATTTAACCACTCCCTTTTCTGGATATTCAGACTTTGGCGTTCACTTGTGAATTGAAATGCTTCATCATTTGGTCCCATGCCTTATTCAAGTCGCTATCGAGGTTGAACAGACCCGACGTTCCGACGATAAACACTTCGACCCCCGCCTCTTCCAGTATCTTGAATGTTTTTTCATTGCAGGAGCCGTCGATTTCAATCAGATAGTTATAGCCATGCTTTTCCTTGAGCGCCTTCGCCTCGCGAATCTTGTCGAGCACCTCTGGAATGAACTTCTGTCCGGCAAATCCCGGATCGACCGACATAAAGGTGATTTTGTCCAAATGGTGAATGTAGTGCTGGATGTGGCTGAGTGGTGTTGCCGGATTAAGCGCGATTCCCGCCTTGCAGCCGGCACTCTTGATCGTATCAATCATACGGAAGGCTTCACTGTTAATGACCTCGGCGTGCGGACTGATATAAGTGGCACCTGCATTAATAATCATTTTGATAAATTCGGAAGGCTTTTCAACCATCAAATGCACGTCCATCGGTATTGTTAAAGACCCGCGGATCTGCTCCATAAAAAAGGGGGAGAGCGTAATGTTCTTGACATAATGACCGTCCATAATGTCTATGTGCACCATATCCGCTCTTTGGTTCAACACCTTGAGCTGGTTTTCAATATCCATCAAGTTCATACACATTAGGGATGGAGAAAATAAATGCTTTTTCATCGTTTTTTCACTCCTGTCTGTTAGGCTGCCACTTTTTTGCTTCCGAAGAGACGGTCGAGGAACACCGCCAGGATAATTAGACCGCCCATGACGATTTGCTGATAGTAGGTCGGTACACTCAAAATGTTCAGACCGTTATTAATCACACCGATAATCAGACCGCCCATGACGACCCCGATGACTCGGCCCTTTCCTCCGAAAAAGCTGGTGCCTCCGATAATGGCCGCAGCTATCGCTTGCGTCTCATAGCCCGTACCGGCCAGCGGTTCCGCTGCCCCCAGGCGGGCGGTCAATACAACGCCTGCAATGCCGGCGCAAATTCCAGAAATGACGAATACGATCAGCGTATGTCGTTTGATGTTGATACCCGAGAACCAGGCTGCCTGGCTGTTGCCGCCCAGTGCAAAAATGTTGCGGCCAAGCTTGGTTTTAACCGTAATAAAGATGAATACAAGCGCTACGATCAAGGCAATCAATACCGGAATCGGAACAGGCCCGAGCCAGCCAGCAATACCGCTCTTGAAGCCTTGGGGAAGCCCGAACACCGGTGCCGCCTCCGAGATGATCAGTGTAAGCCCGCGATAAATCGCCAGGGTCCCCAGTGTGATAATAAAAGGATGCAGACCTGTTTTATTCACCAAAAATCCGTTGAAGCAGCCCAAAGTCCCGCCGACCACAACGCCGCCGATGAGGATCGCAACCGGCCACGGCACGCCCGCAATCATCATTTTGGCGGAGACCATACCTGTAAGCGCCATGATAGAGCCTACAGAAAGATCAATTCCGGCGATTAGAATAGTGAAAAATTCGCCAACACCGATCAAAATGGTAACCGCACTCTGCAGCAGCACCTGGGTCAGATTGCTCGTTGTCAAAAAGTACTGGGGAGAGCCGATGCCCAAGCCCAGTGTAATCAGCAGCAGGATGCCGAAAGTTCCGTACTTTTCCCAAATCAGGTTGAATTTTTGCATAGATGTTTGCTCCTTGACTATGATGTAGCGGCCAGCATGATCTTTTCTTCCGTGGCCTCTTCATTCAGTAGAGTTTTATTAATGGTGCCTTCCCGGAATACGGCGATTCGGTCGCATACCGACAACAGCTCCGGCATTTCCGACGAAACGACGATGACGCCCACACCAGACTCCGCCAGATCGCGCATGATCTTGTAAATCTCGCCCCTGGCTCCGATATCGATACCCTTGGTCGGCTCGTCAAAAATAACTAATCGTGAGCCGGCGGCCAGCCATTTGGCGATCAACACCTTCTGCTGGTTACCGCCTGACAACTCGGTTATGTTCTGCTCTACACTGGAGCATTTAATATTGACTGTCTGCTTGAATTTTTCAGCCAATTTGATTTCCGCTTTATGGTCTACGAGCCCCCAGGTCCCTCCGGCGGTTGACTCCTTCAGCAGCTTGGAGATCGAGATGTTTTTCCAGATTTCGAAGTTTTTCAAAAAGCCCGTCTCTTTACGAGCCTCCGTTACGTGTCCGATGCCCAGCTTGATAGCATGATATGGATCCTTGACCTTGATTTCTTTGCCGAACAGTTCTATTCGCCCTTTTTGTATTGGTGCTGCTCCGTAAATGGCATTCATGAGCTCCGTTCTTCCAGAGCCGATCAAGCCGGCAAAGCCGAGAATTTCCCCTTTATGCAGCTCGAAGCTGACATCGTTCACCCGCTTGTCTTTTCGGGTCAGATGCTCCACCTTCAAAATCACTTCCGTGTTATTGTGCTGACTGTCTTCCGATTTCAGGTGGCGTTCGCTGACTGCGCGCCCTACCATCATTGTAATCAAATCCTCACGCGTAACGTCCTTGATATCCCGTGTGCCTACATACTTGCCGTCCTTCAGTACGCTGACGCGGTCCCCGATTTCCAGCAATTCGTCAAGCTTGTGGGAAATATAGATAATGCCTACGCCATAGCTTTGCAGTTGGCGGATGATTGCGAACAGCTTGTTCGTTTCGTCGATCGTAAGCGAGGAGGTCGGCTCATCCATGATAATGACCTTGGCGCGCGATGCAATCGCCTTCGCAATCTCAACCTGCTGCTTCTCCGAAATGGATAGCGTCTCCACCATTCGGGTGGCCGAACACTTCAGACCGACTCTTTCAATCATCATTTGTGCAAGCGCATGCATCGTCTTGTGGTCAACGACCGGGATGCCGAATCTTTTGATCATGGGCAGCTTTCCCACAAAGATATTTTCCGCGATGGACAACTCGTCGATCATACTCAGCTCCTGATAAATAACGCTGATCCCCTGTTCGGTCGATTCCTTCGGCGTCAACTTTTTAAATTCGCTGCCGTTAATGACGATCTGGCCCTCAGTCGGCTCGTATACGCCCGACAAAATTTTGATCAGCGTCGACTTGCCCGCCCCATTCTCTCCAAGCAGTATGTGAACTTCGCCTGGCTTCAGTGTCAGCGACACATCCTGCAAAGCCTTTACGGCTCCGAAATGCTTTGCGATATTTTTCATCTCCACAAGATATTCCACTTCGGTTTCTCCTTCCTGGAGCGGTGTTCCCCAGGGAACTCCGCCAGAGTGATCCGGTACCGGAATGTCAGCTTCGCTCCGGCACCGTCCTTTTCTCTGTACAGTTTTACTTCTTCGTGATCAGTTTGGCGTCGATCCAGACCGTTTCCGGTTCAGCATCAACACTGCCTTGCTTCTTTGTGTTAATCGCGTCGATAAGTTTGTTAAGGGAAGTGATTCCGATTTCGGCAGGGTCCTGGGCGATTGTCGCATACAGGCTGCCGGCTGCGACGGAATCCCGGGCTTCCTGATCGCCGTCCGTTCCCACTACAACTACCTGACCTGCTTTGCCTGCATTCTCAACAGCTTGCTGCGCCGCCAGAGCCATCGTGTCATTAGCCGCATAGATGCCCTTCAGGTTCGGATAACGCTGAAGCAGGTTAGCCGCTACATCCAGCGCTTTTTGACGGTCCCAGTCAGCCGGCTGGCTGTCGACAAGCTTGATTTGGGAAGCCGCTGCAAAGGCGGATTCGGCGCCCTTCTTGCGGCTTTCTCCCGATGCGTTGCCTGCTTTTCCTTCGATGATTGCCACTTCGCCGCCTTGTTTACCCAGCGCATCTACAATAGCCTTGGCGCCTTGCGCCCCAATTTTCTCATTGTCGGAGGTTGCGAATGCCAGAACATATCCGCCGGCATTTTTCAGCTCATTCATATTGATCTTCTCATCGATGTTAACGACATAAATTCCTTTTTTATTGGCTTGAACGATGGAAGGAATCAGGTTAACCGGAGTCAAAGGCGCCACAGCAACGCCGTCAAAGTCTCTGCTCAGAATGTCTTCAAATATTTTCACTTGGCCCTGCAAGTCGGTTTCGTCCTGGGCAGCGAAAATTTCGACATCAATGCCCTTTTCTTCCGCTTCTTTCTTAATTCCGTCTCTCATCTCGGTCCAGAACGGGGAGTTAAGCGTTTTCAAAATGACGGCTATCTTAGGCTTCCCTGTCTTTGTGTCCGACGCTCCCTCACTTGCCGGAGCCGCGCTTCCGTCCCCCTTTGTAGTGGAGGTTGCTGTGCCGCCATTGCCGCAGGCCGCCAAAATCATTGTCAGTGTAAATACAGTAAGTAATAACACAGCTAGTTTTTTCATCGTTTATAATCCCCCTTGAGATCATATTATTTTGAATAGCTCTGACACCAGGCTGCTTCTGTGCGATCCTCACCTCCCTGAGAGCATTGCCCGCAGTAACTGAGCTGCTTCAGCCATTTCACCGTTTGGCTTTGGGCTGACCTTGCTTAAACACAGTGTAGTGGGTGAGGATCGAAAATTTAAGTCCAAATGACGCAATATGTTTTGTGCAATTATAGACCGCTCAGGGCAGACCTGTAGTGCTGCTTCTTGCGAGGAGTTTTACATCCAGCTGCTTCAACTGAATCGGACTGCTCTTGTCCTCAATCTGGTGAATAAGCTGATATACCGCTTGTTCGCCCATTTCATAGATCGGCTGAGCAATGGTGCTAATCTCCGGTTCGGTAAGCCCGGTCATCTCAATGCCGTCAAATCCGATCAGCGCCACATCATCCGGCACCTTGCGCCCTGATCGAAGAAGCGCTTTTAAAGACCCGATAGCCATAAGGTCTATGGTGGCGAAAATACCGTCAATCTCCGGGTGACGCGCGAGCAAATCCTGCGTCAGTTTAAATCCGCTCTCCATCGTGAAATCACCTTCCACGATATACGAAGGGGTAAAGCGCCCATATCGGGTCAGCGTGTCGATATATCCCTGCAGACGGTCCTTAGCGGGAATGACAATACCCGGTCCGCTAATGTGAGCGATATTTTTGCAGCCCACCGATAACAGATGCTCAACAGCCATTACTGCCCCTTTATAGTGATTGACCTGAAGCATGGATATGTTGTGCACCGCCTGTTCAGAGGATGCACGGTCAATCGAGACAATCGGGATTTTGGCCCCCAACAGCTCATTGATTTCGTTCGTGGCAAGCATTTGTGTGGCAAAAATAATGCCGTCCACATGTCTTTTCTTCAAAGCCTCAATGTAACGAATCTCTTTCAAACTGTTTCTGTCGGAGTTCGCCAGCAATGTCGTATACCCGAGTTTGGTCGCCGTATCCTCGACCGCTTTTGCCAAGGCGGAGAAAAACGGATTGGATATTTCCGAAACGATCAGGGCAATGGTATTGGTCTTGTATCCCGCCAAACCTCTGGCCATCGTATTGGGTGAATAATTTAACTTACCGATCGCGTCCTTAATTCGATCCTCTGCATCCTTACTGATATATCCATTCTGATTAAGATATCTGGACACCGTCGCTACGGACACATTCGCCAGTTTGGCAACATCCCGAATAGTAGCGATAACAATCACCTCTGCATGAATATGATGTGTAACCGTTAACACATTCATATCATTAAAATAGCATCTACTCATCGTTATTTCCCAAAAATCGCCTATATACAAAGGAATTCAGGGTTAAAATCTTATAAAATGGATCCAGTTCATAGTGTGGTATCGGTTACACATTCATAGTAATTGAATGCGCTCTCTTTTTCAAGCATAAAATTCAAATTTTATATTCACAAAATCACTGCACCTTACAATTAATAGATCAAAAGAGAATGTCCTCTTAAATCCAGACGGAAATCAGTCAATGAAGCGGGCTGCTCCCGCGTATTTCATAAAAAAAAGGAGCCTGGTCATACCAGAGCTCCTTTACATATCCCGTTATATTGGGGCTATACGCTGACGATCGCCATCAGCAGCCACAGCGTTTTATTCACCTGTTCCGTCCAGTACATGCTTTTTGCAAAAGTCCGCTACGGCCTGCACTTCATCTTCCTCAAGTTCGAGGTCGATGTAGCGGTTCGTTACTTTTTCAATCAACTCATACTTCAGCAATCCCGTCTTCTCTTCGTCTACCAAATAAAGGACGCGGATATGCAGTCCGTTTTCGGTGTATAGCTCGTCGTCCTCCTCTACCTCCACCTCAATGACGAATTCATACCGCTGCCCACTCAAAATACCAAAAGCATCTTTAATTTGCTCCATTGTGTACGATGTAAAATTTAACATATCTTCATTCCTTCCGGATTTCCTTCAATTACTGTGCATTCTACGCCCGCAGGCAGTAGCTGTTCAACTTGAGTACGTACTTCTTGACGATTCAAATCTTGACCCAGGATAGAGATCCAACCCCGATCATTGCGTGAGCGGATTAAACGTCCTATACCTTGTCTAAGTCGAAGTGCCATATGAGGCATATCGATCTGCATAAATGGTTCCGCCGCATCCTTGCGTAAAGACGTAAACACAGGATCGTTCGGAGGAAACGGCAGCGACCAGATAATGACATGCGACAGAGACGGACCAGGAATATCCAGGCCTTCCCATAAGGTAACCGCACACAATACACTTTCCTCATCATTCTGAAAAGCCGAGATCAGATGGCTGATTTCCGCCGAGCCTTCGTACAGAAAACGATAGGAAGATGCCTCCCGATAAGCAACGAGACCGGTTTGAAATGCAGCCAACTCCTCCTGGGAAGGAAACAGGATAAGCGCTCTGCCTTGCGATTTTTCCAGCAGTGCCAGCACTCTCTCGATCGGATTTTGCTCAGGTTGCAACGGATACAAAGCCGCTTGCATCTGATCGGCATACTCATAAGGAGAGGCCACGGAAAACGTCAGCGGATTTTCAATCCCGAGACTCTGTGCCATGTAATCAAAGGAGTTCTCCACAGACAGGGTAGCTGACGAGAATACGATTGGCATATGCTGCGCAAATACTCGCTCCTTAAGAATCTCCTTTACCATTTTAGGCATAACCACGAGCGTTAATCCGTCCTGATCCTCAATCACCCACGAAATCAACAGCTCAGGGCGTTTAAACAAGGCCAAAGCCGTCTGGATCATTTCAAGATGCTCTTCCACGATCTTGAGCTGATACTCATCCAGTGAAAATAGCCCGCTTTCAAATACAAGCTCCTCTTCAATGGTGCCGATCAGGTCGCCAAAACGATTGACTTCTCGAATCAGCGACTCATTCAAGTTAAATTCCTTGCGGTCAGAACCTTGTACAGGTTGACTGTTCTTTTGCAGCGCAGCAAACAAAGCCTCACTTTGGGATATTGCATCTTCAATCGTCATGGCCAGCGATTCCCGCACTTCACCCTCTAGCAGACGGGTAATCATCGCCTCGAACTGAGCATGTTTCAGCTTGTAGGTCAGTGCATTCTGCGCCGCTGTCTCCAGCAAATGCCCTTCGTCAAAGACAACAGAGCTATGCTCAGGCAGCAATGGCAGTTGGCCCTCACGTTTTCTTGCTTCATAGGTCCATACATGCTCCATATAAAAATCATGTGAGCAGATGACCAAATCCGCCGCTCGGCGGTAATGATCACGAGACAACGTCTGTCCGCATCGATGACGCTGATGACAAACGAGACAGTCTTGAAAAACATCCCATCCAAGTCTGCTCCATTGTCCGTCCGTCAGTTCAGGATATTCCTTGCGGTTCCCGTAAGGGGTGAAGGACTGCAACGTGTCTGGAAAATGGACAAAATCCGGCAAGTCCTGATAAATATCACGAAAGACATCCGCATCCTCATCCAGCCCACTTCGAGCCTCGTCCAGCTTGTTTAGGCAAATATACTGATCCGGCGACTTGCCCAGTCTGGCATCAATCGTCAGATTCAAATGCCGTGCCAGCTTGGCGATATCTCCCTCCGGCTTTACCAGCTGTTCGATCAGTGATTCATCCGCACAGGCGATAATCGCAGGTTTTCTCATGTACCGGGCATATGCGATGGCGTACAGCAGGTACACCAGTGTTTTGCCTGTGCCCACACCTGCTTCCGCAAAAATGGTCTTTTTCTCCTTATAGGCACGCTCCAGCTGAAATGCCATATAAATTTGTTCATCCCGAACCTCAAAGCCGACTTCAGGCAAAACCTCATAAAATACATCCGCAATCCAGTCACTTGCCTGCTCAATAAACGGCTTGGACGGATCAAAGGCAAAAGGATAAGTAGTCAATCGGGCTGTGCCTCCAATTCGTTCATAATGTGCATCCTTTCATTATAACGCAAAACAAGCTAAAAGGAATATGTAAAATGTAAAAGCAGCCTGCATTTCTTATTCGATATAAGAATCCCTTTAAAATAAAGGGACATGCTTTCGTCTGAGTGAGACGCTACATGTAGCATTTGATCCTACGATCGCTGTTGCCCCGGGATTCTCAGATTTTCACAAACCTTTTAAAGGTTAGAATCCCATGGCAAAGGCGAACGCTTCGCTTCTCCAGATTCAAATCCTCCACTACGCTGCACACCACCGTTATATTGGTATTTTACAAAGAAAGCTACATAGATATCTACGAGGAGAAAAGTTTTGGCTATTGCCTATAATAGTAAATGAAGAAAATTATCATAAAAAAATTAAAAAAAACAAAAACCAGCTAATCTATTGCAGGCATTAGCTGGTTTCTTATGGATTGGAGAATATACTTTAAGCAGAAGCCCGTTCGCCTTAACTCATGTTTAAAATTCGCCAATTAGATCCGATTTTCCCCACTCTTACTAATACAGGGTTCTGTTCTTCTTCCTCGATATAAAGCTTAATTTCAAGCAACCTTATTTCTTGTATATTCATATTCTGCTCTATAACATTTTTATTCATTTTATCATAATTCGCAATTATTTCAGGCTTAGAATATGTGCTGCTCACCTTCATTTCCTTGATTTTCTTCAGTTCCGTAGCAGCATTGGCTTCACCCATAACGATACGTTTGCCCATGATATCAGGGTTTGAATTCAGGAAAAGGAACATATAAAAATTCTCCCAATACTGTTCATATTCCAAAAAGCTTTTAAAAAAGTTATGGCTCTCAAAGGAAGGAATGGGAGTTCCCGCTTGAAGCTCATAGGTATGGAGCAAGTTGAAATGATTATCTACCGTATTCGCACGATACTTTTCCATAATAGGGAAACATTTTAACGCACTGTCGAGATCATGCTCATTTACAGCTTCAAAAAAGGCTTCTACCACCGATTCGGGCGTGGAAAATTGCGCCTCCGTGGGTTGTGGCAGATCTGCCTGGAAATTTTCCAAAAAAGTGCCTCCAGACTGATCTTTTCTAGCATCTCCAGAGCTGATCTCTCCGGAGCGTCCTTGATTCGTACAACCCGTAACTGCTACGAACAGCAGCAGGAATACAACTGAACAAAACATCCATTTTCGTTGTTGCATGAATTCATGTTCCCCCATTATTTTGAAAATCAAAGATTACTTGAGCTTTTCTTATAAATTGGTGATTTCCATTGATACTGGAGGAAAAGACGATTGCTGCTCATATCGCTGTAACTCTTTTTTATTTACAACCAGGGTATTGGCACAAAGATCGTGAACTCCCTGTTTTTTCGCAGTAAAAGCAACCACGATGTAAATAATATGAACAATTATAAAAGAAATAGCTTTAATCCAATAACGCCCGGAAGCGTGCCAGAATGCAAGTCGATTTCCTTCCTTGTCCACGACAATTAGAGAAAACACAAGCTTCCCTGGTGTTGCTTTGACCTTCGATGACTCCCATAACCCACAATACAGCCATGGCACTATGAGCCACAAGATCAGCGGCAACCATATCATCAACACTTTTATGAAACCAGTCTCCTCTATGCCCAGAAGAAATGGAATACTAAACACTCCTCCTATTAAAAGAACAAGTACAAAGACAATGACCAGATCCATCACAAACGCTGCTGTTCTTATCCAAAATCCTCCGTACATTCTTCTTACGCTATCACTTGTTGCTGTCATGATGATGTATAACTCCTTTTGCCTATGTAATTTAAAATCCAGTTTATTCCTGTATCCAAAAAGATATCATACGGCTACTCGCCTATATTGTCAATCTACGAATAAATACTCATAAACAAGGCATAAAAAAACAGCGTGTATGTAATGAGCTTACACACACGCTGCTTCACAGTTCATTTAGCAAACACTAAACAAGCCTTCTTCCCCGCGCAGCTTTGCCAAAGCCTCGACAAAGAAATAATCGCCGTAGATAATGGGAACGTTGATGTATTTTTGCTCAGGATAATGCACGGTTCCGTTCATCAGCAAGCCCTCGTGGTCCTCGCCCCACGCCGTGCATGTGTGATGCAAGCCCATAAGGATGGATTCTGCCCTTTGGGTAAAATGCTCCGCACGCGTCGAATATTTGGCCAGTTCCAGCAAACCGCTTGCCGCAATGGCCGCAGCAGATGAATCCCATGCTCCGCGATGTCCCTCTGGTGCTCTAAAATCCCACACAGGCAGACAAGCATCTCCCAGTTGGGACAGGAAAAAGTCTGCTGTGTTTTCGGCTACCTTCAAATAACGCGAATCGCGCGTGTACCCGTACGAAAGCGTAAAGCCATACAAAGCCCATGACGTGCCACGTGCCCAGGCGGACCCGGGAGCGAACCCCTGACCACCATGCTCGGCGACCTTTTTTCCGATCTCCGGATCGAATTCGACCACATGCGCAATAGAGCCGTCCGCACGGACGAATTCACGTGCCACGGTATCCGCATGCTGCACAGCCAGAGCAGCAAAACGAGGATCTCCGCTTTCCTCCGAAGCCCAATAAAGCAAAGGAAGATTCATCATACTGTCTATAATCGCGACGCCCCGTGTATCCATGTCCTTCGAATGAAAGTTCCACGCACGAATAAAACGGCCATTCACGTTAAAACGGGCGGCCAGCAGATTAGCAGCCAGCAGTCCCCGCCTTCTGGACTCGGCATCCCCCGTCGACCGATAGGCGGACACACCGCTGAGCAGCCAAATAAAACCGAGATCGTGGTCTACCGCTTCGCTGTTATAGAGCACGTTTTCCAAACGGCTCTCGCACCGCTGCGCAATCCCGGCGGCTCCGCTGTCAGGGCGGGCCCGATTTGCCAGCCATAGCAGCCCTGGATAAAAGCCTGCTGTCCACCATGCTTCCTCACGATTGTCATAGCATCCACCCTCCGCAACATGGGGAAAAGCATCTCCCAGTCTTGCCGCCAAGGCAAGCGTTTTGTCCAAAGCCAGCTCCCACGATTGCTCCAGCCATGCTTCTGTTTTCGTCATTTCTTGTCCTCTCCCCTCTCCAACGCTTCGAAAACGCCTATAGCTACAACCCTAATTATTCTGGCAGCCGAATAATAAAGGAAATACAACTGCCTGTGCATTCCAGACGCGCCCCCTTGAGCAAGCCGTTCCGGCAGGCTACGGAAGTCAATTCCTCCGGCCATACCACGTTTGTTCCTTCCGTTGTCGGGATGACTTCAAGACTGGCGCCTGCGTATTCCACCCGTATGCTTTCCGTTTCTTCCCCGGCTGACATCACATGATGAATTACGCTGCGCTCCCGGCCGTCATACGCCATTAAGGGAATTAGCGCTCCCAAATGCTGAATATTGCCTTGAAGCTCATACTCCACCTCAATTTTTCCGCGCATCTGACGATAATGTGTTCGGATTTCCCTCACCCCCGGGAATGGTCCTCTCCATAGCAATGTAAAATCCGTTGCTCCGTCAGATGCTGAGCTCTGCTCCACCTGTACGGACCCTCCACCATCCTGCGGGTCAATCCCTCCGTCCCGGTCGAATTCCAGCGTTCCGGGGATGCCTTCCGACAGGCTGTGCCACTTTCCGTCCTCCGTTTGCCAGGCCGGAGAATAACTTAGCGGAAAAATATCTCCTTCCGCGAAGCCTGTAAAGCCGCGGTCTGCATGCCCTGCTGAGGACGGACCCATCAGTGACGGCAGCGAGGTCTGCTGAATACGCACAATGCCGGGAATATTGTACGGGTCATTGACCGACGTCTGCACAAGCATTTGCTGCCCGTCTACTGTTGCAATGACCGTCTGGAACCAGCCGTCCGTTTCCAGCACCCGGCTGCCTACCTCTGCCGGTATAGAAGCTGGAGTAATACGCTCTATCCCCTCCCCGTACAGCAGGGTATGAGCCAGCACAGCTGCCGTCCACAGACTGTAGCAGGTGTGGTTCGAGTACACCTCGAAGCCATGCCGTGCCTCGGACGAATAATGATTGCGGACAATATGCAGCTTGCCGTCATCGATTTGCCAGCGGCTAATCGCCTGCCAGCACAGGTCCGCTGCCTGCCGGAACGCACCCGCAAGCCCGTGCTCGCCTGCTGCATAAGCCTGCTGTGCATGGGTCGTGAAGATAAAGGCCGCAGCCGCTTCGTTCCACTGATGCTGTGCGCTTCGGCCACGCGGCGGAATTTCCCCGTGCGGGGATAACGCCAGCAGTGAGCTGAGCGCCCCTCTGCGAAGATGGTCACGCAGTTCAAGAGCGCAGCCGCCATCATATCCGTTCTCCAGCATCACACCCAGATGAAAGCGAGTGACGATATCGTAGGCGAACGGGCTATTGGGTCGGTCCAGCGGACCGTCCTGATACAGTCCCAAGCCGGTAAAGCGAGGCAAATGGTAGCTGCGGATATACGTCTCCATCCACTCGGCATCGGCTGCAAGCCCTTCGGCAGCACGCAAAAACTCACCGGAAATCATAATCGCATTCCAGTTGATCATCCGGTTCGGATTTTTCATTTTGCTCATCGTAAAAATGTAGGTCTGCTCCGGCTCAATCCCGCTCAACTGCTGCTTCCAGGCAGTGGCTTGCTCTGGCAGCAAATGTTTCAGGAGCCGGTACGCTCCCATCATCATGATGGGAAAAAAGTCCGGGTGCTGATCCGGCGCTTTTTCCTCCACTACACAAGCGATGCTGTGCGTCAAAGCCGCAGCCGCAGATTCGAGTAAATCATGCCGGCCTTCTTTGACCAGTACCGCTGCAGCCAGCGCATAGGATGGAGTCGAGTAATACCGTTCACTTTCAGAATGGGGGTCAATAATAGCTCCGGTTTCATCCTGATGCAGGGCATATGCGCGAACGAGCTTTTCCAGCATGGCAAGCTTACGTTGGCGTGTCCAGCCGTCCTCCACTCGATTCCGTGTGGTCTCCAACTGCTCTATAAATCTCTCCAGCTCCGTCTGCCAAGGATACACGCTACCTGTATGCAGCTTATTCATCCTGTCTGCCTCCCATTCAACATGAAGATTGATTGATGCTAAAAAACAGATTGCAATCTACGCTTGCAGAATCGTTCCAGCGATCTGAGGCCAATGTCAGCGATGTTTTATAAAACACAAAGGGTACTCCATCATGATCGACATGCTTCACAGCCTCCACCCTCGGATGCATCATACTGGCATCATAATCCAGCCTGACCACAGCCTTCGTTCCTCGCCATTCCACGAAGCCCGTTCCTGTTTCAGGCTGAATACGGCTGATCAAAAGCTCCTCCACATCCCATGGCTTCATACTCACGCCGGGCGATTCAAACTCAAAATGATCTGTGACAGTAAGCCTCGCTCCCTCGTTTTCCTCCAGCACAGTCCAAGCAAAGGAGCGGGTGAAAACCGTTAATTCCTCTACCGGATACGCGGATGTCAAATCAAGTTTTAGCCTTGTGCCCGTCCGTGTCTCCTCCTGCTCATCCACAGCAATATCCAGTACAACCGCCTTTGCCCTTGCACCCGATTGCTGCATGGTCCGATTGATTATGGGCACAGAATGGCCGCCGGAGGAAATGTTGATGATCGATTCTCGTCCCGGTGAAAAATAGGCTTTCGTATACAAGCCTGCTCCCAGATCACACAGCAGATTTTCACCACCGCCATGAAGGATAAAATGTCCAAGATCGTTATGATTGTGCGGTTCATTGTTATGCCCGCCCTTGGCTGAAAATGCAAGCATGGTGTCTAATTCAGACTTTTGTCTTCCAGCTCTGCTATGACTGGAACTATGACTAAAGCTACGGCACATCAGCCACCCTAGCTGCGGCAAATAATCGACTCCAGCCAGATCGCTTCCAAATGCCAAAGGATTCGTCCATACCAGGTTGCGCAATACGTGAGCCCAGCGACGACAAGGATCTTCCAGCAGGCCAGACACCCGGAAAGGGAGTGTCGAGTGGCCTTCCTGCAAGGAGTTTAAATAAGAGACAAGTCCAGAGGGCAAGCGTTCAGTTTCACTACTGTCCGAATAATTGGCGAAAATCCCCTCCGACAGATGCACCCGCTCCGCAAAGGCGGCGATTTGCTTTACCTTTTCCGAGTTCAGAATATTTACGGCTTCTCCGGTAAACGCACGCAGCATTTCGGCAAAATAAATAAAATAACCAAAGCCGTACACCCAGTAGCCGACGCCCTCAGGGCACCCCCCGTCCTCCTTGTAACCTGCAAGAAAACAGTCCAGCGCACCAAGCATTTTCTCGATAGCTTCGGCTTTGCCCAGACTGTCTTCCGCCAGCAGCAATGCAGCGATTCCGCAACCGGAAGCACATACGGCCGCCCAGTTATGATCTGCTGTCTCCCATTCAAAATGGCGAGGCTGCCAAAAAACAGGTTCCAGCACCCGGCGCCCGACTTCTTGGCGCACCTGAGCGACCACATGTCCAGCCAGTTGCTCGCCTAACAGCAATAAAATTTCAGCCAACATCTGCGCTGTTTCAGACGCGAATAAATCCACCTGCTGCCAAGGCGGTGTCACCTTGTTCTCTTCCCTGACATGTGCAGGAAGCGCCCACGTGTACTCGCGGCATATTTCCAGCAGGCCGCTCTCTACCTCTTTCAGCCTCCCGGGTTCCGATTCGGCTACAGCCGACAGCGCCAAAGCAGCCAACCGTCCACGACGCTCAAAATACACATCCTCATATGGCTTGCGCTCACCCGTATGGGCGAATTGGCGAAACAGTGTCAACGAAAGCTCAGGCCATGGTGTTTCCTGACTATCCTTGCAGACACGCTCGATGTCCACCCAAAGCTCGGCGTATATCGGTTCAGCGACTGTCGCCCGCAGCCTTTTAGTCCATTCACTCCTTACACTTTGCCTTGCTGTGTCCTGCACCCCGTCAGACAGCACCATAACGAGCCGCGAAGCAGGCCAAGCCTCCTTCAAAAGACTCATTCGCTTTTCCTCCCCATAAGAAGCATTCGTTTCACCTTCTTTTTTGTTAACGCTTTCATTGTATCTAACAATGAGCCTAAATTCAAAGGGTAGCCAAATCATTTTAAAAATGCAAAAGAACCTCCACGCCACATTTTCGTAGTCATGAAAGTTCTTGTTTTACACTACTTCCAGTTTTTAACCCCATCATCTTCCAAAATACCTAATGCAGCGTCTGAAATATGAGGGTCACGCAGCAAAGCATCCTCGACTCTGAATTTGATATCATCCGCATCTGCCAGCGTCATTCCCGGTGTAAGCTCAATCAGCCCTTCCACGTGATAGTAGCGTCCCTCCTGCAAAATACGCATTTGATAGATATCCGTTACATGTGAATCGGCAAGTATAATAGAAGCCACACGTTCTTCGATATCCGGGGGAGCCGATACGCCAATCAAGCCCACCATATTATCGTAGCCGACCCGAAACGCAACGCCGACCATCAGACAACCGATAAGAATACTCGAAATACCATCCAGCAGCTTAAAATCCGTCAGCGATGTGACCACAACAGCCAGCAGGGCAAGCACCCCACCCGTTGTTGCTACCAAATCCTCATAAAACACCAGCCGAGTTGGCGGTGCAGCACGTCCCACATGACGGAACGCAGACGTAAAAATACTGAGGCCCTTGGCTTCCACTCTGGATTCATGCAGCACTTCTTTCATCGCTTTACTCCAGACAAATCCGTCAACCGCCAGTGACAAAATAAGTACCACGACATTAATCCAAAAGCCCTGTGCGGATTCAGCCGGGTGCTGCAACAAATGAATGCCTTCCAAAGCAGTTTCATAGGCCATAATCGTTACGACAATAACGGCAACCATACAGAACAGATTAATCACCCGTCCAAAGCCGGTAGGAAAACGTTTGGTCGGCTTTTTCTCTGCCAGTACACTGCCTGCAAATACAAATATCTGGTTGACTGCATCTGCAATGGAATGCATCATGGTGGCAAACATGGAGCCGCTGCCTGTCAAGGCAAAAGCAATTCCTTTAACCAGAGCAATGCCAGTATTACCTAACGCCGCCGAGCCCGAGGATTTATTCCCCTTTTTTACTAGACTCCAAAAAGAGTCCTCTCTCTGTTTCTCTTCCATCCCGTTGCTTCCTCCTGAGGTATACATAATCTGATATAGCCACATTATGTAATCATTTGCTATGTATTATTTTTAACTCGTCCATATTTTACCTAACCATCTGTAGAGAATCAATACAAACTATAATATATGTCACATAAAAAACAGCTAAAAAACATGCCCCTCAGAATCTGGAGCATGCTTTTTTTCTCTAGTATTATTTCTTTCTTTTATTCAACCATAAGTATGTGAGCCAAAACAAAGCTATCAGTATGCCGGCGGCCACTGCTAATTTCAGCATGATTCCAAAGTAGGATAACATCGGATTTGGCGCATACGCGGTTGCTGACATGATCATGCAGGACAAGCCGACGAAGATTATAGAAACAGCAATTGCCCAATCCGACTTATTCATTGTTCACCTCTATACTCTAAAGCGAGCTAATAAGACGAATCATCCCATTTGTAGCCTATTCCCCAAACCGTTTTTATAGGGTTATAAGACAGTCCAGCAAGCTGCAATTTTTCTCGGATGTTTTTGATATGAGTATCAATGACCCGATTTTCCCCAAAAAAATCGTTCCCCCATAAGCGTTCAACGATAGCGTCCCGTTCGAACGTTCGTTGCGGGTGCTGGGCTAATAATTGTAAAATATCATACTCTTTTTGCGTTAAGTCAACGTTTTCGTTCAGCACTACTACCTGCCGCCGTTCTGGATATATCGTTAAATCCGGGAACGCAAGCTTCTGCTCCCTGACCACAGCATGGGCTTGCTGGCTGGAGCGTCGCAACAATGCATAAATTCGGGCAATAAGTTCTTCCGGGTCCACAGGCTTCACGACATAATCATCGGCCCCTATGCCAAGTCCCATCACCTTGTCCTTGACCTCACCTCGAGCGGTTAGCATGAGTATTGGAACAGGCGCAATTTCTCGCATCTTCTTGCAAACCTGCCATCCGTCCATGTCCGGCATCATAACGTCTAATAAAACAACGTCATGTGTTTGGCTCTTAAAAGCCTTCAAACCTTCACATCCGTTAGATGATTCGGTTACGTGAAATCCTTCTTTACTTAAATAAATTCGCAGAAGATTTCGCATATTCCATTCGTCATCGATCACAAGCACTCTTAACTGACTCACGCCTATTCCCCTACCTTAGTGAAGTCGTTGTCCCTACACCAGCATAACAAACATGAGAGCAAGTATCCATTTGAGGTCAAAGCAGCCAACTCCAATCCATGCTGATTCCTCCTCTCTGGATGCCTTGAGTATAGCCCTCAATTGTGTGGTTTTTATGGGGAAATTCTTATAATTAAAATTTGTGGTAACTTCATACTTTCCACAAAATTGTGACCTATAATGCGTCTTATTAATAATAGAAGGAGGACATGTGTCATGAATAAAGTTTTACTTGGGAAGACAAGCCTGGGCATACTTGTGCTCATGAGCATCTTGGCTGGTTGTTCAACGGCTAAAGACGTTAAACCTACAGCAACTTCATCTAAAGAAACCACGGCCGAAGCAGTATCGTTAAAACAAACCGTTAAGTCCACTGAATTAAATGGTGAATTGGCAACCTTGACGGCCGAGGCCAGCAACCTGGAAGTAGAAAAGGGAACATCCCTCCCGGTTTGGACGTTTAATAACTCAGTGCCAGGCCCGCAAATCCGAATTAGAAAAGGAAAAACCGTAAACATTACTGTGAAAAATCAGCTAACAGTGCCCATTTCTTTGCATATCCATGGATATCCTTTACCTTTTAAAATGGATGGTGTTCCGGGGATCACGCAAAATGCGATTGCTCCAGGCAAGAGCTTTACTTATACCTTTAAAGCAACGGTTCCCGGTACGTACTGGTATCATTCTCATCAGGACAGCGTCAATCAGGTCGATAAGGGGCTTTATGGTTCCTTTATTGTGGAAGATGAACTGGTGAAAGCGGATCGGGACTATACGTTAATGTTGGATGAATGGATGAGTTCAAGCCCGGAGCAGGGTCACGAAGGCATGAAGAACATGGACATGGACATGAGCATGCACGGCATGGATCATTCCTCAAGCGAAACCGATGCAAATGGCCAACATGAACAAGCTGTATCTACTCCGCCGGGACATGATATGAGTATGTATGATCTCTATACGATAAACGGCCAAACTATTGATAGCTCGCAGCCGCTGCAGGTCACTCAAGGAGACACCGTTCGTCTACGCTTGATTAACGCCGGGTATTTGAGTCATTCGCTTCATTTGCATGGACATCGTTACCGTATCATTGCTACCGATGGCAATCCTGTCTCCGATCCGAAGTGGGTTAAGGACAAGCTGCTTTCGATTGGCCCTGGTGAACGGGTGGATATTGAATTCCAGGCCGATAACCCGGGAACGTGGTACCTGGAAGAGCACGGTTCCAGCCCAATGGTTGCGAATATGAAGCAGCGTATTCAATACACCAATGAGCAGGGAACAAATGATCAACCCGATCCATTAACGAAACTGCCTACAGTAGATCTGACAAACTACGGAAAATCGCAAGCAGGACGGTTTTCATTGAATGATGTGTATGATGTAAGCTACACCATGAACCTGGGAACCCGTGTACAGCAGGGAAAACTGGCATATACGATCAATAACAAGGTGTATCCCGACACGGAGCCGCTTGCTGTACAAACTGGGGACAAGGTGAAAGTCCGTTTTGTAAATACCTCTGCCAGCGATGACCATCCTATGCATTTGCATGGCCACACGTTTCAAGTTCTAAGCAAAAACGGAATTCCGCTTAAAGGTTCTCCCGTATATAAGGACACTCTAAATGTTAAACCTGGAGAAGAATATATCGTAGCGTTTACAGCTAATAATCCCGGTGATTGGATGTTTCACTGTCACGACTTGCATCATGCCTCTGCTGGTATGGTGACGGATCTGAAATATAATGATTTTACAAATACATTCCAGCCAGATTCGGACTTGAACAACACTCCTGAATAAAGCACATTTTGGCCCAGTGCATTTTGTCCATAACAAAGCCAGATTTCCCGGATAAGGAAGTCTGGCTGTACACTCAGGTATCTTTTTCTATATCCTTCCTGTTTATGCTAAAGGAAAGGACAAACGAAAGACAGTTCCCCGTCCCATTACACTCTCTACCTCAATCGTTCCTCCTTGCAATTGCACTAATTTTTGGACAATGGCAAGGCCAAGTCCCGTACCTCCAAGCTCCCGAGAACGAGATTTTTCCACCCTGTAGAACCGCTCAAAAATGTAAGGAAGTTCATCCGGAGGAATGCCTGACCCTGAATCGGAGATCATAATGACCCCGAGTCCATTCTCTTGCTGTAAAGTAAGTTTGATCGTCCCCTCTCTGGTATAACGTATGGCATTATCAAGCAAGTTTAAAAGCACCTGTTCCAAGCGGACAGGGTCGACAAGACATCGTGGTATCGTCTCCAGAGTGAGTACCCATTGTAAGCCCTTTTGCTCTGCTTTTATCCTGGCCTTATTTACCGACTTTTCAATAGCTCGCCTGACATCAACGGATTCCAAATGGAATGCAAATTTCCCTTCCTCCATTTTGGCAAGCTCAAACAAATCGTTAATGATCACCGTCAACCGATGAGCCTCATCGGCTATAATGTGCAAATATTGTTGTTTTTCCTCTTCATGATCCACGAGTCCATTGGCCAAGACATTCGCATATCCCTTTAAATAAGTGACAGGAGTTCGAAGCTCATGAGAGACATTTGCAAAAAATTCGGAGCGCGTGTCACGATATCGTTTGAGTTCCATGGCCAAATCATTAATCGCGCCGGACAATGAGCCTACTTCGTCATGGGAACGGACAGGAAGACGTACTTCCAATTCTCCTTTTGCTATGTTACGAGTAGCCGCTTCCATCTCTACTAATGGAGCGGACAGCTTTTTGGCCAAGATAAAAATACAGCCGAGCGCCAGCAACAGTGTACCAAAGCCTGCAAAGCCGATCAGATAACGAACAGAACGGATCGATTCTATCATATGTTCTAAGGAACTCACGACATAAATTCCCTTGATCACAGGATTTTTTGAACTGTTAACAGGGATACCATGCAATAAATACAACTGATCACCTGCATTAAACTCCTTTTCGATTTGCTTCCCCTGCAGCAATCGTGCATTCTCCCACACATTCGGCCAAGCCTGGATCTTTTTCTGTTTTGTAGAAGCGGACATGTCAAGAAATTGACCCTGCCCATTCACTAGATAAATACTAGCTTCGGAGAATTCGGCCATCGTTTCCACAGCATAGATTCGATCACGAAGCATAGTGGATAAATGTAAAGCTAGCTCATTTGCCTCCTCATGTGCTTTTTTCGTATAGAAGTTGCTGAATATCTGGTTGATGACCATACTAAGCAAGACCAAAATCACAAGAAACAAACTAAATATGGTGAGACTGAGTTTTAAGTAAACCTTATTCCATTTCATGCTATCCTCCTTCACTCGCCAAAGCCTAAAGCCCATTCTGCAGAGCGTATCCTGCATTCACAAATTGACCACAAAAAACACATGGTTTCTCTATAATTTTTCGTTACTTTAATAACAAGCTTCAATATAATGTTTTAGGGAGGTAAAAGCGTGACCCCAAAAAATCAGGCCTTACAAGACTATGTTAACAGATCGGTGCTGGATACGTATGGCTACACAGAGACCATTTTTGAATTTCCCAATAGCCAAGAGGTAAAGAAATTGTTTGTCAAACGGCTTGCAAACTACGAAGCAAAAAACGATCCTTACGATTATGTGATCAATCCGTATTTTAACGGAGTTGTCTACCCCTCTATTCTTTTCGAAATCTTTATGACACCCAAAACCAACATCCTGGTACAAAAATCAGCTAATAACCAGATTCAATTTAAAGACGGTCAGATTATTCAGGAACAGGCCATGCTGAAAATGATTGACTTGATCGTTTGCCCAAACTTGGAAAGTACAAGAAACATGCTGCCAGAGCCTCTTTTCCAATCGGTTGCAGCGACATTATCGCTCCAAGATCCGACAAGTGTCCGGCCAGTATTAGACGAAATGTTTCGTCAAGAGCTGTAACTCTAGGAGCAATCATACTTGGCAAACTTGGCAAACTTGGCAAACAAAGCAGCCAGCCGACCCGTGGTACAAGGAAGGCTGGCTGTTGTGTTATCAGGAGCTATACCCGGTGATCCATCGGTAAAGAGAACAGATACATATTGATGACTGCGAGCAAAATCATTAGCGCATAATAAGGCAGCAGCTTTTTCCAGGAAGCCCTATTCCCTATACGATAAACGGTATAAGCTGAACCGACAAGACCCAGCAGAATAACAAAATACTGCATAAGCTGTACAGTGCCTACCGAAGCCAATGCCAGATCTCCGGTTAATGTATAGCCAAACAAATTACCCGTATTGAACCAAATGGCTTTGCCTTCCGTGAACATGTGGAAAAGATTGTGCGCCAAGTGACCAGCCAAGTCAAGCGGAATAACGGCGTAACCAAAACGCACGAAATTCTCTTTTACTTTCTCGGATGTTTCTTGGCGGGCAGTTAATTTCGCTGTTCCCCACAGCATGGCGATTGGAATCATCATGGAAACCACAAAAGCAACCGTAAAATTCACCGGGTAGTAGGTAGTTTGCGTGATCTTGCTAATTACTTTTAAAATATCTTGCCAAATTCCTAACATCGTAAGATTTTGTACAAAAACGATTCCCATAATAACCGCTGCCAAAAATGCATGCTCGGCTTTTGGTTTTTTGATTCCCCACAGCTCTGCAGTCGGCGTTCTCGGGGTAATACGGATGGAATTGTTAGGGCATGACTTCACGCAATTTCCGCAAAGGTTGCAATCCGCACTGTCATCCATTGTACGAACAAATTGAAACATGGGACATCCTTCTGTCTTGTTGTCACCTTTAAAACAGGATTGTGTCTTGCAGGTTTTGCAAACGTCTGGTGTTCCGCGAAGCTCCAGCATACCTGAACGGGAATAGTTGCCCGCCAATCCTCCGAGAAAGCAAAGTGTTTTACAAAAGGTCCTTCTTTCGAAAAATACGGAAGTACCGACAACCATCGTCGTCAGAACAAGCAGCAGATATCCCGAACCACGCGGCGACTCAATGATTCCCCAGATGTGATCGGACCATGTAATCATGATAAAAAAAATATCAATCATCCATATTCCATATTTCTTTAAAAACTTCGGCATCGGCCTTTCGCTGCCGACCAGCTTGCGAACAATGTCACTGATTTTACCAAAAGGACAGACTGCGCACCAGAAACGGCCCAATACCAGAAAAATAATGGGAATGGCCGGCCACCACAGCACCCACGTCAATGAAGTTCCAAAATTTCGACTGGGATTGACCGTACCGGCAACCAGCTCATATACAATAACAGAAAATACGATCATCGCCGCCCACTGGAATATTCCGGGATACCATCGGCTCTTAATAAAGGCTTTTACAAACGGAATATCCAACAAGTTATATTTCTTTTTGTCAGGCGGGATGCTCACCTGCTGCGTTTTATTGGCCGGGTTGATCATGCTTGAGCACGTCCCTTCTTCAGTAACCATTTACGACAGGCTCCATAGAGAATAAATGCCGCCATTATGGCTGCAAATGTACTTAATACCGGAATATTTGGAGGTGTTTCTACTACTATTTTCTCGCCGTGGCCGCCATGTCCTCCATATCCACCACTTTCCGCAGATGTATTAGGAGCAACTGCATCCTTACTGGTGCCCATATCCATGTGTTGGTGTTCCTCCATAGTCATACTGTGGGAATGGGTATCATCCATCTGCATATCAGAAGTCATTTCTTCTTTTGCCGGGTTCTGTAGTTCTTGTACCGCTTTGTGCCCTGCTTGTCCATGCTCATCGTGTTTTGTCGCCTCGTCTGCCAAGGCTGTGCTGACAAACGAGAGGAGTCCAATAAGCACAATGATGACTCCGCATCTTTTCATTCATCTCTTCCTTCCTTTTGAGTTCTTTTATCTGAGTAATTGTAAAAAGAAAGTATGTAGAAATTGTGTAGAAATTGTGCGAATGACACGAAAACCCAAAAAAAGATGATATTTCAAGACATATTTGAATTCCTCTAGCCACATCAAAAAGCCGTTGAACCAGCAGAACCGCTTCATGGTGTGAACGGTCTGCCGTTTCGACGGCTTCAAATTTTGCTGATTCAACGTTGTTTATTCAACCAAATGGCAAGCTACCCAGTGATCTGGACGAGCCTCGCGATAGAGCGGAACTTCTTGGGAGCAACGGTCGATCGCAAAGGGACAGCGAGTATGGAACTTGCAGCCTGAAGGAGGGTTAACCGGACTCGGGATATCCCCTTTGAGCAATATGCGTTCCCTTTTCAGCTTCGGCACCGGAATAGGTACAGCGGACAGCAGCGCCTTCGTGTACGGATGCAGCGGATTTTCGAACAGTGCATCACGCGAAGCTGTTTCGACCATAGAACCCAGATACATCACTCCAATGCGGGAACACAGATGCTCTACCACACTCAAGTCATGCGAGATAAAAAGATAGGTCAACCCCCGCTCGGCCTGCAATTTGGCAAACAGGTTAATAATCTGCGCCTGTATGGATACATCCAGCGCCGATACCGGCTCATCAGCGATGATCAGATCCGGCTGAAGTGCCAGCGCCCGGGCAATGCCAATCCGCTGACGCTGACCTCCCGAAAATTCATGTGGAAAACGGTCGATATGATACTCCGACAAGCCGCACAGCTTGAGCACGCCCAGTACAATGGACCGGACCTCTTCCTTCGTCGCCAGTCCATGGTCCAGCAGCGCCTCGCCAATCGCATCACCGATCCGCACCCGCGGATTCAGCGAGCTGTACGGGTCCTGAAAGATCAGCTGGATTTTAGGACGAAGCTCCTGCATCCCTTTTGCAGACAAGCTGTGCAAGTCGACCCCTTTGTATTTCACGGTACCGTCCGTCTTGTCCGTCAATCTGACAATCGTACGGCCCACCGTGCTTTTGCCGCTCCCCGACTCGCCCACCAGCCCAAAGGTTTCTCCTTGACGGATGGTAAAGCTGATATCGTCCACCGCCCGCACATGCCCTGAAGTACGATTCATAAACCCGGATTTGACCGGAAAGTACGTTTTTAAGCGGTCTATTTCCAACAATGGCTCAGCCATGCACAACCGCCTCCTCATATAACCAGCAGGCTGCCTTCTGCTGAGCTGAAACTTCTTTTAATATAGGCTCCTTCACGCGGCAAATGTCCATACAATGCCCGCAGCGGTCATGAAAGTAGCAGGAAGCCGTCAGCTCCAGCGGATTAGGCACCTGTCCGGGGATGGAATACAGCTCCTTTTGGCGCTGATTCAGCACCGGCTTGGATTTGAGCAATCCCTGTGTGTAAGGATGCTGGGGGTGTTTGAATAGCTGCACCACTTCACCTTCCTCGACGATTTTGCCTGCATACATCACAATGACGTAATCAGCCATTTCTGCGACAACACCCAGATCATGGGTGATTAGCATGAGCGACATATTGGACTGGACTTTCAATTCACGCAGCATATCAAGAATTTGCGCTTGTATTGTCACATCCAGTGCCGTGGTTGGCTCATCTGCGATTAGCAACTTGGGACCGCAGGACACCGCAATAGCGATCATGATGCGCTGCAGCATTCCCCCGCTCAGCTCATGCGGATAACTTTTCAAAATTTGCTCCGGCCGCGAGATGCCGACCTGTTCGATCAGCTCCAGTGCCCGCTTGCGTGCTTCCTTGCGGCCCAGCTTCAAATGCTCAATTAATGGCTCGGACAATTGTTCACCTATGGTCAAGACCGGATTCAGTGAAGACATCGGCTCCTGAAAAATCATAGATATGTCATGCCCGCGAATCGTGCGCATCTCATTTCTGCCAAGCTCCAGCAAATCAGTCCCCTCAAAACGGATGCTTCCACCCGTCACTTTACCACCTGGACTCTGGATCAAGCCCATGATCGACATCGCGGTAATGCTCTTGCCACAGCCTGATTCACCGACAATGCACACCGTTTCCCCCGGCTTCACACGAAAGCTGATATCATCCACCGCTTTAACGGTTCCTTCTTCTGTATAAAAATGAGTGCTTAAATGCTCAATCGAAAGTAAATTGTTCATGGTGTATGATCACCTACCTCTTATGTTTCGGGTCAAGTACATCCCGCAGTCCGTCACCAAAAATATTAATAGCGATGACTGTCGCAAAAATAGACAAGCCTGGCGGTATCCACAGCCATGGACGCTGCTGAAAATCCAGCACATTGTTGGCGGCATCAATCATATTGCCCCAGGTCGGTGTCGTAGGCAGCACGCCAAGTCCAAAGAAGCTAAGGACAGATTCACTCAAAATAGCTCCGCCAATGTTCAATGTAGCGATCACGATTAGCAGCGGCAAAATATTCGGCAGCAGATGTTTGAACAGCTTGCGGCGATTGGATAATCCCAGCACGGTCGCGGCCTGCATAAATTCACGCTCCCGCAAGCTAAGCATCTGGCCTCTCACCATCCGTGCAATCCCCGGCCAGTTGACCAAGCTCAGCATCAGCATGACAATGTACATCCGCTGATCGGGCGGAACCTTCCAGTCAGACAGCAGCGCGCCCATAATAAATAGCAGCGGCAAACTGGGAACCGTCAGCAGCAAATCAGCTACACGCATAATGATCTGATCGGCGATCCCGCGAAAATAGGCAGATATGATCCCCAGCGTTGCCCCCAAAACGACGGACAACACCATAGAAGCCAGACCCACCGTCAGAGAAATTTGCCCTGCCTGCATCACACGGGTCAGCACATCCCTTCCCAGCTTGTCTGTTCCCAGCCAGTGATGGATGTTCGGCCCCTTGTTCATCATCAATATATTGGTTTTGTTATCGGCATAGGGTGAAAATAACGGGCCGATAAAACAGAGCAAAAACATAAATACCACGACGAGCAGCCCGGTCATAGCCAGCTTGTTTCTAACCAGCTGCCTGAGCGCTTGCTGCCACATCGAGGATTTGGCAGATGTCCGCAGTCTGTCGCTGCTTTTGCTCAAATTACTGCTAACAGATGACATTCCATAGCCCCTCCTTACACTTTTACACGCGGGTCAGCAATGCGATACAAAATATCGGACAGCAGCGTGCCGATGACGCTCAATATGGCAATCAGCATCGTGAAGCCCATGAGCAAAGGATAATCCCGAAGCGAAAAAGATTGCATATACAGCTGACCAATGCCCGGCCAGTTAAAAATCTTTTCAATAATAAGTGATCCGCCAAACAGCGCCGGCAATTCAAAACCAACGAGCGTAATCGCAGGCAACAGTGCATTTCTCAATGCGTGCGTAAAGAGCACTTTTCTTTCCTTTAAGCCCTTGGCACGAGCCGTACGGATATAATCCTGTTGAATCACGTCGATCATATTGCTGCGGAAGTAACGGGTTAGTGAGCCCAGCCCCAGCAGCGTCATTACGATCACCGGCAAGGTCATATGCTGGAGAACCTCCTGTACATACTCCATGCCTGTAGCGTTACTGCCTGTATTGAGCATGCCGCCCGGTGGCAGCCACTTCAGATCGACCGCCGCAATTTTAATCAGATACAGCCCGATAAAAAAAGACGGAACGGACATCGCAGCGAAAATCAGCACCATGACCAACGTATCGAACCATGAATACTGCTTGTAGGCAGCAACCACGCCAATAATGACCGCAATCATCCAGGTCAGGAAGGTCGTTACAATGGCCAACAAGAACGAGTTCCAAATATACTCATTAAACAGGGTCAGCACCGGCTTCTGCTGGGCAAGCGAATAACCGAAATTGCCATGCAGCGCATTTCCCAGCCAGTTTCCATAGCGTTTAAGAATAGGCTTGTTCAGGCCGTAGATTTCTCGCAGCTCTGCCTTTCTCTCCGGCGACAGCTTCAGATTTCCACTGATGAAATCTCCCGGTGTCATGGCATACAGGAAAAAAATCATCATCGAAGCAGCCAGCAAAATAATAATCATGTACGTCAGTCTTTTCGTTAAAAACGAGCTCATGACAGACTCCTTTCATCTCAGGATTGGGCTGCTCAAATCGCATTCCCTATTTGCGAGGCCCCTTGATCCGAACCTGGGGTTCTTCACAAGGGGCCCGCATGCCTACCTTATTTAAGGGACCATTCGAACAGATTACCAGCCAAGCCAATGAACGGACTGACCTGTACATGCTCCATCCGACCATTGTAGGCATACACCGTTTTCTTGTAGTTGGTGAAAATGACAGGCAGTTCATCATTTAACAGCACATATAATTCTTTATATACTTTCTTGCGTTCTTCAATATTCGTCGTAGCCAAGCCTTTTTCATATAACGCTTTGACCTTTGGATTGTTATATCCCTTGATTTCTCCATTAACGAACGGTTCGATTCCATCCGACGGGTCAGTCAGCATGCCTGTTGAGAAGGCGGCCAGATCATAATCCTTCCCTTCCACTTTGGCGACCATGGCATTAAAATCAGCAAAGATTTCCGGTTGCAGATCCACACCAATGGCCTTGTAATTCTCCGCCGCAAGCGCAATCAAGGTGTCTGTCTCCGGACGCTTGGAGGTCAGCAGGTGAATGGTCAGCTTCTCACCGTTTTTCTCACGGATACCGTCACTGCCTTCTACCCAGCCCGCTTCATCCAGCAGCTTTTTTGCTTTTTCCTGATCGTAGTTATACGGGTTGATTCCATCCGTTGTGTAGGACCAGAATATAGGCGAGGCTGGAATGTTGGCCACCGCCCCTGCTCCCTGAGCTGCGTCGACATAAATGCTTTTACGATCCAGTCCATAGGTCAACGCTTGACGAACCCTTTTATCCTTCAGCTTTTCATTTTCCAGATTGACCTGCAAATATCCGTAGGTGCTCGGGGTGTAGGGCAAAATGTTCAAAAAGCCAAGTCCTTTCAGCTTGTCGATATTTTCCTGCGTTGCGGTGAAGGAGGCAAAGTCGGTATCGCCTGTTTCAATGAACTGCCAAGCATCGCCTTCCGCTGTCTTATAAATGAAGTGCTGCGTTTTCGGTTTGCCTTTAAAGAAATAGTCATTGGCCTCTAGACGAACCTCTTGTCCTGGTACGAACTTTTCCAGCTTATAAGCTCCGTTGCCCAGAGGACTGCCATGCAGATTTTTAAAATAATCCAGCTGTCCGAATTTGTAATCCTTGCCGTAGTAAGCCTTGGACAATACATTGTCGCCGAGAATGGACAGGGCCAGCGCGTTTGGCTTTTCCAGCGTCACAGAAATGGTCTGCGGATCAATCACCTTGATCCCGTCAATTTGTTTTGCTGTGCCCTCCGTATAGGCTTTGCCGCCTTTAATGTTCAGCTTTCGGATTTGGCTGTCGCCAGGATAGGCTTTGTCATAGATCAACGTCCAGGTAAAAGCAACATCCTCTGCTGTCAAAGGGGAGCCATCACTGAATTTGGTTCCGGGAACCAGATGAAACGTATACGTCAGATTATCCTCGGAAATATCCCAGCTCTTCGCCAGATTGGGCAGTGGAAGCCCCTTCTCGTCTACCGTAACCAGCGGAGTCCACAACTGCGAAATGACGTTGCCGTCATAACCGCTTTGGTTAAAGTACGGCGTGAACACGCCTGCCGGGTCGGTCAGACCGACAATAATCGTGTCGTTTCTTTTTTGCGACACTTCCGGCAACTTGGACAGATCAGAGGCCTTTACCAGACTTGTTAAAGGTTGTGCTGTAGCAGCCTGCTGCGTGTTCTCATCATTCTGCGTATTAGCATGGCTAGCGCTGTCCGATCCCCCGCTTGAGCAAGCAGCTAATAAAGTAGAGCTTGCCATAAGTAGACTGCCAAGCAGAATCATTCCCTTTTTCAAAATAATCCCCCCAAGTTAATTTAGTTAATTCCGATAGAACAAGTTGTGATTAATAAGATAAATCTCATTATAGGAATCTATTCCGGTTCTGTAAAGAGAGAACCCCCATTTTATGCAAAAAAATAGACGTCAACTCATCTGGATTCCAAATGACCTGCGTCTATTTGTTTAAAGTGTTAAAGTCCAACCTGTGCGTACAGCCTAATTTCGCTTCATATAGCCCAGGATACTCGCATGCATTTCATCTACGGCCGAAAGCCGCGCGCTGTAACCAAGCAATGTTTCACCATCAAAATGAGCATGGATGAAACCAGCGGCACGGAGCTTGAATATATGGTCATGCGTGATTCCCTTGGACAGCTTGAGATGACGGACAATCTCAATGAAGGTTCGTGGAGACTGGCTTTGGTACAAATATTTTAAAATCTTGAGCCTGCTCTTCTCCCCCAGACTTCGAATCATCCGGTATTCCTGTGGAGATAAAAAGTCTTCCGCTTGAACATAAATCCCCGCCGAATAATGACACAGCAAGAGCGATCCAAACTGGTAAATGATATTAATAGGTTGAAAATGGTATTGTGGCACCAGCAACACCCGCGTTAATCCCTCGGAAGGCTCGAACCGGAAGCCATTGGTTGTACGATCCACCCATTCCGTAGAGCTATATACATCCTTCTCCTTATTTCTCCGCTCGGCTTCCTGCTCCAGCCCGCTTAAAATCTTCCTATCCACATGGCGAAAATACTCCTCATACCAGCCGGATAGCAGCCGTACAGCAAGCCTGCGAAGCTGCTCCATATCATCAGGCAGCGGGATACCATAAGCTGATGCTTGGTCATTCAGTTCCTGTGCAGTCTGGCTCTCCAGACGATCTACAACCTCAGCAATATCGCCTTGATCGGTAAGCATGCAGACAAGTCCATAAATGACCTTCCAATCTGCATTGATTGCCATGGACTCCAGCAATCCGGCCAAACCTGGAGACAGCGTTCCTCGCACCTGCTCCGCCCATGCGGATGATAAATCAGTCTTCTTGTAAGCCTTGCGGCAAATAAAGGTGTGTAGGCTGCTGAGCAGCTCAAACACCGGTCCATATACTACATGTACATCATAAGGAGCATCTACGTCATGACTCATCGCTCTCTGTCCTCTTTTCTTTCATGTCTAACGTTCATTATACATATTATCGTACACACGTTCATTCTCAGTAACCCAGTCATACAAATATGAACGATACTGGTCACAAATATCAAGATACAAAAAAAGCCTGATATCATCAGACTCCAATGGTTCAGCTATGCATTAAAAAAGGTTGTCTTCTGCATATTGCAAGAGACAACCCTTTAAAATAATAATGTGATGCTTACTGTTTATTCGCTGCGACTTTCCACTCTAAAATCCCTGTGGATGCCGAACCTTTGGATGCCATTTCAATTCTTAACTTCGTTGTTTTCACAGGCGTAAAAGTGGTCGTGTTATATTGATCTGCCGCAGTGCCCAATCCATTGGCCTGCTTGACATTGGACCAGCCTCGACCGTTCCAGTACTTAATCTTGTAAGACTTGGGTACATCAATGCCACCCCCGTCTTTGAACCAATATACATCGGTTTGCGATACCGTTTGCTCTTGATCAAAGTCATATTGAACCCACTGGGTTCCCGTTTCAGGCCAGTTGCCGTACACGGCATGACTTCTGTCAGTGGAGTTGGCAGGATCAAAGCCATCATTAAGTGCGCTTATATTTTCCCAAGGCGAAGTATAGGAAGTGCTGGCTGTTGCAGCTGGCGCAATGTTCACGTTTTCGTCAGGTAATGTATCGATAGGACCCTCGCCGCCATTATTCACGCTTGGGAAACGCGAAGTATCTTTTTTGAGCTGGCTCCAGGTATAACGCAGCATCCAGATATCCCAGTCGGTGATATGATTGGAATTGCCGGCCCACATAATGGTGTTGGTTGGGAAGCCACCTGGTGGACGCTCGTGTTCTTCATAAAAATCGTTTAAACCAAAGCCATGTCCAATCTCATGTTCGGTAATCTGAATCTCATCAGCGTTCACCGTGCTCAGAATGTAATCATCATTCATACGTTGTCCCCAGTCACCGCCGGCTCCTCCACCGAAATTTTCTGTAGCCCAAAGATACATATCAAAACGTTTATCCAATCCGCCCGGATACGAATAGTTCGGGTCGGTAAAATGCTCAAATCTCGATATTTCATTAGGCGCAACAGGAAGTGCAGCAGGAATTCCCGGTTGTTCGGAAGCTAGCACATCTGTAATGGTATCCGTATAAATGACCTCGTCAGGCTGCTTGTCCAGCAGCAGTGAAGGATCGGCAACAGCCCAGCCTACCACTTTTACTTTAATATTCTTATAGGGCCAGCCATCATATCCCTGAAGATGCTCTGTCCAATGGTTCATCTGGCGATCTAACATTTTGGCAATATCCTGGCGTTGCTTCAGTGTAACCCGCTTAGAGGATTGCCAGCGTACAACATAATTAAGCGTCCCTTTTCCCGCAAAAATTTGATCGAAAATTATATTTTTTCGGTTAGTCGAGCCTTCAGTCAGCATTCTATTCTTCCAAACCCACTCCACCGATGATTTGAGATAAGCTGGCATATCAGCCAGTGTCGAATCACCCGTGGCCGCAACCACGGCACGCTCATTCATCTGCGCATCCGCAGATACAAAACTAGTATTTCCCATCAGTAAGGAGCTGGCAATCACCACGGAAAATGATGCCGCCATGATTCCTTTTTTCTTCAACATTCGAATTCCTCCATATCATTTCAAAGTATTTACTTATTGATTAGCAGTTCCTCAGTTAGCTGCGACTTTCCACTCTAAAATCCCTGTGGATGCCGAACCTTGGGATGCCATTTCAATTCTCAATTTCGTTGTTTTTACAGGCGTAAAAGTGGTCGTGTTATATTGATCTGCCGCAGTACCCAATCCATTGGCCTGCTTGACATTGGACCAGCCTCGACCGTTCCAGTACTTAATCTTGTAAGACTTGGGAACATCAATGCCACCCCCGTCTTTGAACCAATATACATCGGTTTGCGATACCGTTTGTTCTTGATCAAAATCATATTGAACCCACTGGGTTCCCGTTTCAGGCCAGTTGCCGTACACGGCATGACTTCTGTCATTGGAGTTGGCAGGATCAAAGCCATCATTAAGTGCGCTTATATTTTCCCAAGGCGAAGTATAGGAAGTGCTGGCTGTTGCAGCTGGCGCAATGTTAACGCTTTCGTCAGGTGATGTATCAATGGGACCCTCGTCGCCCCTGGTCGTATTGGGGAAACGGGAGGCATCTTTTTTGAGCTGACTCCAGGTATAACGCAGCATCCAGATATCCCATTCGGTGATATGATCGGAATCACCAGCCCACATAATGGTGTTGGTTGGGAAGCCACCCGGTGGACGCTCGTGTTCTTCATAAAAATCAGTTAAGCCAAAGCCATGTCCAATTTCATGTTCCGTGATATGGATCTCATCCGAGTTCAAAGTGCTTAAAAGATAATCATCACTCACACGTTGACCCCAATCCTGACCGGTTCCCCCCACAAAATTTTCAGTTACCCACAAATACATATCAAAGCGTTTATCATATCCACCCGGATATGAATAGTACGGGTCCCAATAGTGCTCATATCTGGACAAGACTGCAGGCGCAACCGGGAGTACAGCAGGAATTTCCGGTTTTTCGGAAGCTAGCTCATCTCTAGTCGTTTCCGTATAAACGACCTCATCCGGCTGCTTGTCCAGCAGCAGTGAAGGATCGGCAACAGCCCAGCCTACCACTTTTACATTAATATTCTTATAGGCCCAGCCATCATATCCCTGCAGATGCTCCGTCCAATGGTTGACCTGGCGATCTATCATTCTAGCGATATCCTGGCGTTGTTGCAGCGTAACCGGCTTGGAAGATTGCCAGCGTACAACATAATTAAGAGTCCCTTTTCCCGCATCAATTTGATCAAAAATCGTGTTGTTACGAGACGTCGAGCCTTCGGTCAGCATTCTATTCTTCCAAACCCACTCCACCGATGATTTGAGATAAGCTGGCATATCAGCCAGTGTCGAATCACCCGTGGCCGCAACCACAGCACGCTCATCTTGTGATGAAGCCGCGGACATCATCGTAGCATTTCCCATCAGCAATGAACTGGCGATCACGACTGAAAAAGAAGCCATCATCATTCCTTTTCTACTCAACATGCATTAGACCTCCATAGTTATTTGAATGAATACGGTAGATTACCTGAAACGATTAACTCTATCACCTCCTTTGCGTATTTATGTATTTGATCTATAAGATCAACGATAATCTATCAATCCTCCTTGTCGTTTTTTGTAAATAATCACAAACTATATTATCACTGGATTATTGCATAGTCAATATTTTCCTTGATGATTTAAATTAGGTATTTTGCTCGTATATTGGAACGATGTTACCGCTTCTTATGCAAAAAGCAGGTATCAAAAAACCGGTATTTTGTAAAATGAAAGAACCGCCTCTTCACGAAATCAATTCCTTCACAGAATTTGATTTTGGAAGAAACGGTCCTATTTATAGGCTTTTTTTCGCTATTCTATGCATTTTTTACCGGGAAGGGAAACGAGAAGTATCCTTCTTGACCTGACTCCAGGTATAGCGCAACATCCAGGTATCCCACTCTGTTATTTTGGGGGAATTTCCTGCCCACATAATTGTAGGTGTCGGGAATCCGCCGGGTGGACGCTCGTGATCTTCATAGAAATCAGGCAGGCCGAATCCATGACCCATTTCATGCTCTGTAATTTGAATTTCATCTGCGTTCAGGGTACTCAGGATGTAATCATCGGACATACGTTGTCCCCAGTCACCGCCGGCCCCGCCGCCGAAATTAGTTGTTCCCCACAGATACATATCAAACCGCTTGTCCAATCCGCCGGGATAAGCATAGTTGGGATCATTAAAATGCTCAAACCGGGACAGTGCGTTAGGCGCAACCGGGAGCTTGGCAGGGATACTTGGGTTCGAATTGCTTAAATCATCGAAAATGGTGTCGGTGTAAACGATTTCATTTGATTGTTTGTTAAGAATTTGTGCTGGATTTGCAACGGCCCAGCCTACGATTTTGACAGTAATATTGTTGTAAGGCCAGCCATCATACCCTTTCAGTTGCTTATTCCAGTTATTGATCTGGCGGCTCAGCATAGAAGCCATGTCCTTACGCTGTTGAAGTGTGAGATTTTTGGAAGATTGCCAGCGTACCACATAGTTTAGCGTCCCTTTTCCCGCATAAATTTGATCAAAAATCAAATTTTTACGGTTGGTTGAGCCTTCTTTAACCATTCTATTCTTCCAAACCCATTCTACCGATGGCTTGAATTTTGCAGGTATATTGGTAGCGGCCAAGCTAATGCTCGTGGATTCAATATCGGAAGCGCTTTCCAAATCAGACGCTGCTGCACCAGCATTAGCCCCCGCAACCAGTAGAGAAGCAGCCATTACCAATGAAAAAGAAGCCATCATCATTCTTTTTTTCTTCGCCATTTCTTCAACCTCCATCACCTGTAATTTTTTGATAATCATTCTTGGGAAATCACAAACCTATGATTCTCGTATCCTCTTACATACCCCCCTCTCAATTTGAATAAAATAACATTTTTATAGTATCACTGGAATATGGAATCGTCAATTAAAAAAATCCCCTCTTTGCTAAAAGTGTTCGGTGAAAAGAAAGAATTAGAAAACAGTTCAGACACAAATAGGATCAATGTTTATTAAGCATTAATAAACATTGATCCTATTTTAGTTGAATAACGCGCCCTGTCTAAAATACAATTGTTTCAGGAGTGACACCCTTCGGATATTCTTCTTCCCATACTTTTTTCTCCGTATAGGCTTGGTACCACATATTTGCAATAACATCAGGATCATTAACTGTACCAACCCCTGGTTCCTTAATAAGTACACCTAAAGATCGGTGACCAACGAAAATACCTTTAGGTGACAGTTCAGTATGAAGATTGGCAACATAATTGCGCAAGCCCGACATTGCGACACCGATATTTCCCACCATTGGGACAGGATAAACCTTCCTTACCGAAACGTTTCGCCAGTGATAATCCTAGTCCTTTACCTGCTCCAATTATCGCTAATGTTTTCATACGTTTATCTCCTTTTTGATTGGCTGAATGTTAATTACATTTGATAGTCTTAATTGTAGAGAGTAGAATTAAACCACTCAATGATCAATATTCAGCTAGATAATAATTATTGATCAAATCAAATAAATGTGACTATTATCTTTTGTGAAAGGAGAGTTTACAGATGGGTAAAGATAAAGTAGACCTGCGCATACTAAAAACAAGGAAAGCAATTAAAGAAGCATTCTTAACTTTAATTCAAACAAAAGGCTATGAACGGATAACCGTTCAGGATATTGCCGACGAAGCCATGATTAATCGAAACACTTTTTACTTACACTATGTAGATAAACCTGACCTAATGGAAAAATTATGTCAGGAAAGTGTGGAGAAATTGAATGTTTGCCCCAGCCCGGATGTGAAGGATATTCACGAAATAGATGAAGCAATGATAACGTCTAGTTTAAGGGAAATATTCTATATCATAGAAGGTGACATTGCCTTCTTTAAAACAATGCTTAGTCACAACGGTCAACCTAACTTCACCTTTCATTTAAAAGAAGCATTAAAAAAAACTATTCTTTTTGATATCAGTGATCCTCATCATGATCGAAAGATGAAAGTTGCTTTAGAATACATGATTTCAGGATTAGTAGGCGTGATTTGTCTCTGGATTACGGACCATGAGAATTTGGGGGTAGAAGAGATCATAGAACATTTGAGCGAAATTCACTTTAATAGCGTGTTAGACTTATTTAAAAATATTTAACAGCAGCAGCTTAGGGCTAAACTGCCCTTTAGTTGAATACGGCGGATCTCTAATGGAGAATCCGCCGCTAACATACTAAAAAAATCGACGATACAGTTCTCTCCGACGCTCTCCACGGAGCTGAGCATAGATTTGCGTGACAATTTAGGGTAAACCTAATTGAAACCGCCTATCCAATAACCGGATAGGCGGTTTTTTACATACTACTTTCCTGCTCCTTTATCACCTGCTCAACTCCCAACAGAATCAGCTTCAATCCGAACTCAAACGCACTGTCGGTTCCCATCAACTCGAACAGCCCGTTCTTGAACATCCTCCGGAATAGTCCTACTTCTGTCTCGCTCATGGAGTCCAGAAGGTGAATCATCTCTTCACCCGGGTTTACTTCCTGGTTCTTAAGGATAGCGGAGACATTACGCTCATGCTGATAATCGTCTAGGACGAAGTAGGAGACATAGTTCACAAGCGTAGTAACCACTTGCATTTTCTGATCTTGCTCAAGCGGCGTCGACTCCACGCAGAGCAGCATACGATTGGTGAACCGGATGATATCCGGTTCGTGGGGCAGCGTCATCATCATGAGCTGCGTGGAGCAGGGGTACCGGTAGAGCACACTCCGCATCGTTACCGCAAGCCCCGTCAGCTGCTCCTTCCAGTCCCCCTCGGAATGAAACTCCTCCAGAATCATTTTCGATACCTGGTTGGCCAGACGCTGGTAAAGATTCTGCTTGCTCTTGAAGTACCAGTACAAAGAGGGAGCCTGAATCCCGAGACAGTCGGCCAATCGTCTCATACTGAATTTCTCGATACCCTCCTCTCCAAGAAGTTCCCACGAGGTTTCCAAAATCTTATCCTCCGAAATTTGAGGCTGCTTTTTTTTCATCGGTATCCGCCTTTTTATCTAACAGTGTAAGTTTACGCTTTACAGGTTCATAAGTTCATGATACCATCTAACACTGTAAGGCACAAACTAACAGTGTTAGACTGAAGGGCAAAATAAATAAAAGAAAGTAGTGATCCGCATGGATGCAGAAAATCTCCATTACTTTGAAAAAGCACCAGTCGCAAAAGCCGTAGCTCACTTCGCTATACCAATGATGCTAGGCACGTCAATGAGTGTCATTTATTCTATCTTGAATGCCTTTCTCATTGGCACACTGGGCAATACTGCCATGTTAACCGCACTCGCACTAACTTTGCCGTTATTCGCGGTAATTATGGCGCTAGGCAACTTGATCGGCATCGGTAGCGGTACATTCATCTCCCGTTTGCTGGGAGAGAAAAAATATGATGATCTAAAGCATGTATCTTCATTCGCCTTTTACAGTAGTTTAGTTCTCGGTCTTATCGTGATGGCCGTTGGCCTCCCGTTGATTGATCCAATCGTTCATGGTCTGGGGGCAACGTCTGAATCCTTCGGATTTACAAAAGACTACGTGACGATTATGCTTGTTGGTTCACCATTTGTCATATTGTTCTTCACGCTGGAGAATATCGTGCGCTCGGAAGGCGCAGCAATCACGTCGATGATGGGTATGATTCTCAGTGTTGTTGTGAATATTATTCTCGATGTGCTAGTCATCTTTGTCTTCCATTGGGACGTGATCGGCGTTGCGTCTGCTACAGTTATCTCTAACTTGGTTGCGAGTGCATTTTACGCCTTCCATATGGGATATAAGAGCCCATTTTTAACCGTCTCCGTAAAATGGTTTAAGGCTACCAAGGACATTCTGAGCAATGTATTCAAAATCGGAGTTCCCGTCTTTGTTATGAGTGTCTTTTTAGGTGCAATGTCGCTCATCCTTAACCTTTTTCTTGCCGAATATGGGGATCAAGCCATAGCGGGGTATGGAATTTCATCACGTTTATTGCAATTTCCTGAGTTTATTCTGATGGGCTTATGCGAGGGAGTCGTGCCGTTGATTGCCTTCTCTTTTACAGCGAATAAATTACGCATGAAGCAAACCATTGGATTCACGATTAAAGCTATTGTGGCGTTAGCAGTCGTGTTCGGTGTTGTCGTCTATCTGATTTCCGACCACTTAATTGGTTTATTTACGAGTGACCCGCAATTAATTGAAATGGGTAGCTACATTCTACATGTGACGTTCTTATCCTTGTTCATTACAGGAATGGTCTCACTGTTTACGGGGATTTTTCAAGCAACCGCGCAAGGAACCGCCGCGTTTATTATGTCAATTATTCAAGGAGTTACTCTGATTCCTGTGTTGTATATTGCTAATCGAATGAGCGGATTCCACGGGGTGGTCTGGTCCCTTGTCATTTCGGATGCCGTCGCGTTCCTTGTTGGTGCCATCATGCTGTATGTTCTGCAGACCAAATTGCAGCCGGATTTGGATAATTTAGTACAGTAGAAAACATATAACACGCAAGAAGGCAGGATAAGGACACTACCCGACCCTGTCTTTTTTAGGTACACTTCGAGACGGGCAAACCCGTGCCTCCTATTCCCTTATATTTCACTTTTCAACGCTCCATTCCCAAAGATATTATTTGTCTGTCTGGGAGTGTTAATAAGACCTACTCTATGAATGCCAGCGCCGACTCTGCCAGTGAAGCCAGCAGCTTCGCCGTTCCCGGCAGCGCACGTTCATCCAGATCAAAGGCCGGATGATGCCATTCCTGGCTCCCCGAAGTGCCAACAAAAACGAACACACCGGGGATGCTTTTCTGATAAAACCCAAAATCCTCGCTCGCCGGGGAGGGTACGGGGCGAACAACCTCTAGGCCGGCAGCGCGAGCTGCCTGCTCCGCAATGACAGCCAGCGGCCCGTCATTCAGCACAGGTGGCGGACCTTCAATCCAGCGGATGGTCGCTTGCGTGGAAAAAGCAGCGGCAACACCTTTGACGACCTGCTCGAAGCGTTCAGCCACCTGTGCACGCACGTTTTCGTCAAACGTCCGGATCGTGCCGTCCAGATAGGCACGGTCCGGGATGATATTCCAGGCGTTGCCGCTGTGCAGCTTTGTAACACTGATCACTGCACTATCCAGTGGGTTGACGCTCCGACTCACAATGGATTGCAGGGCCGTAATGATATGTGATGAGACCACAATCGGATCAATCCCTGCATGCGGCACGGCTGCATGCGTGCTCAGTCCCTCCACCTCAATGTAAAAGCCGTCCGCCGCTGCCATTAGCGGACCTTCCTTGATCCCGACCGTGCCTACCGGCAGGTCCGGCTTATTATGCAGGCCGAATATGGCCTGCACGCCTGCCAAGGCACCGCTGTCCAGCACTTGGGCTGCGCCCTTGGCCTTTTCCTCGGCTGGCTGAAACACCAGCCGAACCGTCCCTTTCAGCTCCTGCTCCCGCTGTTTTAACAATACAGCAGCCCCGAAGAGGGAAGCTGTATGAAAATCATGCCCGCAGGCATGCATCTTGCCCGGATGCACCGAGGCATAAGCCAATCCCGTCTCCTCCTGAATCGGGAGCGCATCAATGTCCGCTCGAAGCGCCACAAGCGGCCCCTCCTGCTGCCCGCCGATTTCTGCCACCAGCCCGGTGCGCAGTGGCACATCCAGAATGGTTATGCTGTGTTCTTCCAGCAGACGGCGGATATAGGCTGTCGTTTCAACTTCCTCATTCGACAGCTCGGGATTTCGGTGAAGATGGCGACGAATGACCACCAGTTCCTGCTCCAAAACCTGCTCCTTGGTCTCGATTGTTCCGCTCATTCCTGTTCCTCCTTCGTGAATCCAGAATGGTTATAACTTTTTCAAGTCGATAACAGCTAGGATTGTACAAGCGATCCGGCAAAAGCTTCATGCAGCAGCTCAAATGAGCGCACGCGCTTTTCAATATCCCGTATTCCCGTCGTGACGATCAGCTCATCGGCTTGATATTTCGCTTGAATTTCCGTCAACAAAGCATAGATTTCGTCTTTATTGCCTTTGTTAATTTGCGCTTCCGTAACTTCAATTGTATACTGTTCACCCGATTGCTTGCCGAATTCCTCTGCACTTTCCAGCGTTCCCACCGTCGCTGTTTTTCCATTGGCCAGAAGAATCTTGTACAGCTTGTGCTCGCCTGCCAAGGCTTCAGCCTCCTCGGAGGTATCAGCTACAATGACGGACAGTGCAAAAAGAACCTTTGGCACACGTCCAAGGCTATAATCGAATGACTCCCGATACGTGCGGAATGCATCCAATGCCACCTGCTCACTGCTATTGATAAATTGCGAGAAAACGTAAGGCAACCCCAAACGCGCTGCGATTCCAGCACTGTCTGCACTTGTACCCAGAACATAGATATCCGCTGGTGTTTCCGGAATCGGATTCGCCTGTAGTCCAGCCAAAGGCCCCTCCTCCGATGGGATATGATGAATGTAACGACTTACTTCATCAATTTTTTCTTCCAGAGAAGGCGCACCATGCACGTTACGCTGCAATGCCTGTGTGGACTTTGGTAATCCGCCCGGTGCGCGGCCAATGCCCAAATCTACGCGGCCCGGCGCAAGAGATGACAGCACATTGAAGTTTTCGGCCACTTTATACGGGCTGTAATGCTGCAGCATCACCCCGCCTGAGCCAATTTTAATATGCTCGGTACGTGCCAGCAAATGAGAAATGAGTACCTCTGGTGAAGAACCCGCAACCTGCTCGGAATCGTGATGTTCTGATACCCAAAAGCGTGAAAATCCCAATTCCTCTACACGCTGTGCCAGTTTAATCGTGTTGCGAAGCGCTTGTGCAGCTGTTTCACCCTCGCCTATAGGGCTTTGATCCAACACTCCGATTTTAATACTCATGTCTCCCTCTCCCGTCTATATCGAATAATTATATTCTGGTGTAATTCGTTTCAGGAATTGCTTTGTCCGTTCTTCTTTGGGGTGGTTAAACATATCGTCCGGTGTGCCTTCCTCGATGATATGACCGCCATCCATAAATACCACATGATTTGAAACATCTCGCGCAAAGCCCATTTCATGCGTAACGACAATCATCGTAATGCCTTCCTTCGCGATCTTGCGAATCACCGACAGCACCTCGCCCACCAGTTCAGGGTCCAGCGCCGAGGTCGGCTCATCGAACAAAATCACTTCCGGGTTCAGCGCCAAAGCACGCGCAATGCCGACACGCTGCTGCTGTCCACCGGATAGCTGGCTCGGATAATGATTCAGCTTCTCGCCCAGACCGACCTTTTCCAGCACTTCAATGCTGATTTTTTTCGCTTCCTCCAGCTTCACCTTGCGGACGACGACAAGTCCCTCCATGACGTTTTCCAGCGCCGTTTTGTGCTTGAATAAATTGTATTGCTGAAAGACCATGGCCGTCTTTTGCCGTAAAGCCAAAACTTCCTTTTTCGCAGGCCGCTTGCAGTTCACCGTAAAATCACCGATGCTGACTTCTCCGTCATTCGGCTTTTCCAGATAATTGATGCAGCGCAGCAAGGTCGTTTTGCCCGAACCGCTCGGGCCCAGAATAACGACGACCTCTCCTTTGTTCACGGTCAAATCAATACCTTTGAGCACCTCATGCTTGCCGAACGATTTCGTTATATTTTGCAGACGGATCATGATGCTCTACCTCCATGAAACACATTGATTTTTTTCTCTACCAACCCGGATATTCGCTCAATCAGCACCGTCAAACCCCAGAAAAGCAGAGCGGCCGCAATGTACACCTCTAAATACTTCCAGTTGGTAGATGCCAGAATTTCAGCCTGTGCCTGGATTTCTGTCACCGAAACCGTAAAGGCCAAGGTGGAGCCATGAAGCATCCCAATCACAGAATTCGTCAGGTTCGGCAAGCTCACCACGAACGCCTGCGGAAATACGATTCGTCTCAGCACTTGCCATGTCGTCATGCCGACTGCATAGGCTGCCTCGATCTGCCCCCGGTTCACCGATTGTATACCGGAACGAACGACCTCAGACATGTACGCGCCACTGGTAATGGAAAATGAAATGAGGGCAAATACCATATAGGGAACGTCTTTGGAATGAAACGACCAGACGAAATGGTTCGCTCCCGCATCAATCAGCAAAGGCAAGCTGAAATAGATAAGCAGCAAATGCATCAGCATCGGTGTACCCCGGATAAAGGTCACATAAGCGTGCGATATCTGGGACAACACAGGCAACTTATAAATTCGGGCCAGCGCCGTTATAATACCGATGACCATCCCTGCCAGTACGGAAACCACCGTAATGATTAACGTATTGGGCAACGCGGAGAACAGCCCCAAAAAGGCGGTATACATAAATCCAAAATCCAGACTCATATGCCTTTGCCTCCTTTGCTAAGACGTGGACTCCGCAGGTGCCGCACGACAAAGCCTTTTCGTTGTTCAGGCTCTTTCCGGGCGGTATCCCGATGCTCATGTCGGAGAAGCACATTTTCCAGCATCTTGAACAATTTTTGTAAAATCAGGCTGATCACCAAATAGATCAAAGACAGTGCAATATAGGTTTCAACAAAATGCTGGGTAGCCGAGCCTAATGTCTGTGATTTTCCCGTCATCTCCATCGCACCGATGGTAAACGCCAGTGAAGTATCCTTCAAATTTCCAATCACCAGATTGGAGAATACCGGAACCACAACAGCCAGTGCTTGCGGCAAAATAATGCGTGTAAAGGTCTGATATCCGGTCATGCCGACGGACTGTGCTGCCTCGATCTGTCCACGGTCTACGGCTTCCACACCTGACCGGATAATCTCCGAAATAAATGCCCCGCTATTAAGCGCGTAGGTCGCTATGGCAAACCACAATACATCCCATCTGGAGGAGTTGATATCGACCAGCTTCAGCAGCTCCGGCAAACCGTAATACACCAGAAACAGCTGGATTAAAATAGGCGTTCCGCGAAAAAAGGAAACATACACCTGAGAAACACGTTTGAGAAAAGGAATGTTATACATGCGAGGCAGCGCAACCAACAGACCGATCACCAGCCCCAATACTAGCGAGCTTGCCACAATAAACAACGTGATGTGCAAATAAGACAGCATTTTCGGGATAAAGCTAAAAACATAGTCAATATTGAACTCTCTGCTCATATACCTGCCTCCTTCCTATACATCAGCGGTCAGAATACACGGAGTACCCTGACCGCTGAAAATTCAAACCAACCTTATTTCTTGCTGCTGCCTTCCTTTTTCACATCTTCCAGAGACTTGGTAAAGTCCTCTCCGAGCCACTTAACGCTCAGCTTTGACAGCGTGCCGTCGTCCTTCACTTCCTGAATCGCTTTGTCCAGATCGTCCGCCAGACCCTGCTCATTTTTGTTCAGTACATACAATACATCCGATTGAGTCAGAGGATCACCGACGGTTTTCAGAGCGACTTCTCCTTTTTCATCCGTGTTAAAACGGTTTGCAAAGTCTGTCGTAATGGTAGCATCTATACGGCCGCTCGTTATTTGTTGCACCGTATCATTGGCTGCACCGCTCGTATACACGATGTTCAAGGCGTTCCCATGAGTTTTGTTGTACTCCTTCAGCACATAGGCCGCATTACTGGTTGGGCTGGTAAGTACCTTTTTCCCTTTCAAATCATCAATCGAATGGACCGTATTGTTATCCTTTGCTACGGCAACTCTGTTCAGGAAAATACTATACGGATTTTTGTTGAACAGATATTTGGCTTCGCGCTCCGGGTTCTTTTCCATTTGATGAGATACCATGTCAATTTTACCGGCATCCAGACTCAGCAGCAGATTGCCAAAGTCCATCGTTTTGAATTCAAATTCGTATTGAGGCAGGCGCTTATCCAGTTCCTTGATCAGTTCCACATCAAAGCCTGTTAGATTTCCGTTTTCGTCAATAAAGCACACATTTTTGAATTGAGTACCTGTGCCTACGATAATTTTCTTCACATCTCCGTTGGAACCTGATGCACTGGACGTATCGTCTGAGGAACCACAGCCTGCTATCACCAGGACCATCGCCACAACAGACAATAATGCAAACCACTTTTTCATATGAATCCCCCTCGTCTCTTGTTCTATAACAAAACAGCCTCTCGAAAGCCATCTGTCAGCGCATCTGCAAAATCCGATGTCACTGCACAATCTTCTTTGGTTGCCACAATGCTAATCTGCATAGATACACTAGCCACCTCAGGTACATGAATGCGGAACAACTTCTTATCCTTCACTTCACGGCTTACACAGATATCCGGTAAAAAGGCAATACCCGCTTCTTCCAATACCAGCTTTTTGGCCGTGACCACATTATCTACCTGAAAGGCAATATCCGGCGGCTGCTCCAGGGATTCAAAAGCTCGATGAATTCTCATCCAATCCAATGATCCGCATTCGAAGAACACCAGTGTTTCATGTTGGATATCCTGAATGCTGGCCTTGCCTGTCTTCATAAACGGATGACCATCGTATGCATACAGAGAAATAGGATCTTCATAAAAAGCAAGCGTACGAATGGCCGGATGCATCACTTTACGGACAAAACTAATGTCTACTTCACGGTTCAACAGCTTCTGTACCAGTTGATCCGTCGTAGCCGTCACAATTTTGTAGTTAACCTCCGGGTAGCGAGCGCGAAGCTGCTTTAATATTTCAGGAATGATATAATTCGACACCGATATCGTACAGCCAATTCGAATTTGCTGAGGTACTTTCTTGCGCTGTTGGAGCTTTTGCTTTCCTTTTTGCAGCACCTGCAGCATCTGCTCCGCATAAGGAAGAAACTTTCGCCCCTCCTCCGTCAGAATGGTCTGCTTGCTTTGGCGGTCAAACAGCTTGCATTCCAGCTCACGCTCCAGCGTCTGAATCCGGGCTGTGACAGAGGGCTGTGACAAGAACAACGCTTCTGCCGCCTTGTTAAAACTGCCATAATGATTCACGTATACAAAGGCTTCCATATTCTCGATATTCATACGCAAGTCCTCCAGTGAGTTTATATACACTTATCCAATATGTTAACTCGGGTTTTTTGTATCATAAAACTCACTGAACGACCTGTCAATGGAAATATTGAAAATATCTATCCCCTTAATAGCTCATTCAATTCTTTCACAGAACGGTCCAGCCGCACAGCCAATTCCTCGGATAATCCATAGGCTCCATCCGGCAGCCGTTCAACCCACTGATCCAGCGCATACACACCGCCAAGAATATGTCTTCCACCCAGCGCGTTGAGAACCGGCTTCAAGGCATAATCAATGACCAACAGGTGAGCCAGCGTGCCACCGATAAATAAAGGAAGTACAGGCTTACCCCTCAGCCCCTCCTGTGGAATCAGATCCAAAAATATCTTCAACAGACCGGAATAGGCGGCTTTATACACGGGAGAAGCCACGATGATGGCGTCTGCTGCTGCAATCAGCGCAAGTGCTGTCGTAATCTCAGGACTGTTAAAATTAGCCTGCACCAAATCCTCGGCTGGTAAGTCGGCCACATTCAGCAAAGTGGTCTCCGCTCCGGCCTGCTGCAATTGCTCGGTCGTATAGTTAATCAAGCCGTATAGACGGGATTGTGTAGACGGACTGCCTGACAGAATGACAACCTTGGACATATTTCTACCTCCTTCTGTTACGCGTCTACCTTTACTTTGGATCTAGCCGCTGTGTAACGGTTCTCTGGAATCGGCACGCCCAGGTTTTCACGAAGTGTGCTGAATTCATACTCCTGACGGTAAATACCGCGCTCCTGCAAAATTGGTACAACCAGATTTACAAAGTCATGCAGACCCGACGGCACATCAGAACCGATAATAAATCCGTCTGCTCCTTTTCTTTCAAACCACTCCTGTACCCGATCCGCCACCTGCTCAGCCGTCCCGATAAAAGCGGTTCTCGGTGTTGCCGAATGCAATGCCACCTCACGCAGGGTCAAATTTTGCTCTTTGGCCGTCCGTTTGATTTTATCCGTGCCGCTGCGGAATGCATTGCTGCCAATACCATCAAGCTCAGGGAATGGCTCATCCAAAGGATATTGTGAGAAATCATGATGATCGAAGTAACGTCCCAAATATTTTAACGCGGCCTCAATCGTCACCAGATTGGTGATCTCCTCGTACTTCTGTTCCGCTTCTTCCGTCGTGCTGCCGATAATCGGTGAAATGCCCGGTAAAATGACGATATCCTCTTCTGATCTGCCATAGCGGACCGCCCGTTCCTTCACATCACGATAAAACTGCTGTGCTTCCTCCAATGTTTCATGTCCCGTAAACACAGCGTCCGCTTCCTTCGCAGCCAGGTTTTTACCATCCTCCGAAGAACCTGCCTGGAAAATAACTGGCTGTCCCTGCCTGGAACGCCCAATATTCAATGGACCCTGCACAGAGAAGAACTCACCTTGATGATTGAGTGTATGGAGCTTTTCAGGGTCAAAGAATACGCCGCTTTCCTTATCACGAATGAACGCATCCTCTTCCCATGAGTCCCACAGCCCTTTGGTCACCTGCAAATATTCATCGGCAATCTTATAGCGCTGGGGATGCGACGGATGCTCGCCTTTGTTAAAATTAAGAGCAGAGCCTTCCAGCGGGGAAGTCACCACATTCCAGCCGGCACGGCCGCCACTGATATGATCAATGGAAGAAAACTGGCGTGCTACCGTAAACGGTTCGCTATAGGAAGTCGAAAGTGTACCGACCAGTCCGATCTGCTTCGTCACCCCGGCCAAAGCGGACAAAATCGTAATGGGTTCAAAACGGTTCAGAAAGTGGGGAATGGATTTTTCGTTAATAAACAGGCCGTCTGCGATAAATACGAGGTCAAACTTGCCTTCCTCCGCCTTTTGCGCCTGTGTTTTATAAAATTCCAAATTAACACTCGCGTCCGCAGGCACTTCGGGATGACGCCAAGTCGTCATGCTGCCCCCAACACCGTGAATAATGGCGCCAAACTTAATTTGTCTATTTTTAGCCATGACTCTTCCACCTCTCTTGAACATATTGGTTATCCTTCGGCTTATACCGTTTGATTGTAACTTTCCAGCACTTTAGCCAACTCTTCCAGATCCGGGTTAAGCAGAGCTTCATATTTGTTATCCCCACCCACCTCTACGACAGGGACATAACGAATACCATATTTAGTCTCCAGCACGTCACGCAGCACATCATTTCCGTCCACTTGAATATTTTCATACGGCTGATTTTGGGATTCCAGGTACGATTTGATCTCTCCACAAAAATGACAGCCGGTTTTACTCCACAGAACAACTTTAGGTTTGGACGACATATACATACCTCCGTGAGCTTAATGTTTATAATCCCGATGAATTAAATAAGAATTATATTTATAATGTATCCTGCTCCCCCCTTTCCGTCAATCGCTCGGCTAATAGACATCGACAATGCAACGATAGAAAATTTTAATATGCTTTCAACGGTTTATCTAAAATTAAAGTGTTCGCGTTTAAACTGACCCTGGTGCGGATATGCTTGGAATATTAGCGCACTTGCGGCAAAACGAAATGAAATGAGGTGGAGTACATGCATGATTGGGCCGAGGTTGTTACACGCACATTAATGGCTGTCGCTGTATTATTTTTAATTGCCAAAATTCTCGGGAAACGTCAGGTATCCCAGCTTTCCGTGTTCGAATATATAACCGGAATCACGATCGGGAATCTGGCTGCTACCATTCCTATGGAGCGAGAAAAAACTTGGTACTTGGGGTTTATAGCCTTGGCAGTATGGGTCCTCACAACATTTGTCATTGAAATATTGCAAATTAAAAGCAAGAAAATCAGAGATTTTACCGATGGAAAGACCACTACTCTGGTTAAAGACGGCAAAATTTTAGAGGATAATATGAGAAAGGAAAGGCTTACGCTAGATGAGCTCATGGAGCAGCTGCGGAGTAAAAATGTATTCAAGGTGTCTGACGTGGAATTTGCGATTATGGAGACCAGTGGTGAGATCAACGTGCTGCTGACCAAAGACAAACAGCCAGTGACCCTTAAGGATCTTAATATGCTACAGCTGCCGGAGCAGGAACCAACAGCCATTATTATGGATGGACAAGTCATGGAGCAGCAAATGTCATACATGGGAATTACACAACAATGGCTGGATGCAAAGCTGAAAGAAAAAAGCCTGACGGTCAAAGACGTATTTTTCGCACAAGTGGACCAGCAAGGGGAGCTGTACATTGACCAATACAGTGATAACGTACAGATGTCCAAGGCACAGGACTCTAATCAAGCTGTGCTGACGCTGCTGCAGCAATGTACAACCGAGCTGCAAAAACTGGCCACGAATTCCAGCGAACAGCAAAGGAAGCAGCTGTATGAGCTATGCTCACACAACTTGAAGGAAGCTATCCAGGAAATGCAGCCGGTAAATTCATCTAAATCCTGAGCTTATACGTATATGACATTACAATATAAGTTTGGAAACCAAAAGGGAGCGTACTATCAGCCGCATATGGCTTTGAAGACGCTCCCTTTAGCCTGTCATGATTTCATTTATGTCTACCGTAATCGAACCAGCATTTTTTCTGTGGACAACCGGGTCATCGACATTTTATGATTAATGAACCTGTTTATACTGTAAAAAAATAATCTCGTTCTACCTTGCTCACTCTTAAACCAAATGTTCTATACCACTCGGATTTCCCTTTCTCCTGTGCTACCTTGTGCAGCTCGTTATGTTTCCAATTTTTTATAGCGTCCAAGGACTCCCAATAGGAAACTGTGATACCTACTCCATTTTGGTCACGAACACTTTCCATGCCCAGAAAACCCGGTTGTTCAGCAGCCAGTTTCTCCATTTTGTCTCCCATCACTCCGTATCCGCCATCTCCTTCAGTACGTTCAGAAGTAAAGATAGCAGCATAATAAGGGGGTTGTGGCGTTTTTGCAATTGAACTCATAAGTACCTCCCAGAGATTAAATGGTTATCAGCTTTTTCTTAAGCAAGGATTTTGCAAAATCCTCAAATTCGATTATAACCACAAAACTGAGATAAAAAAAATGAATATATATGATACTATGTATGAATATATTTCATTCAATCTAGGAGGACACATGAACTTGTTGAAATATAAGGTCTTTCTTAGCGTAGTAGAAACGGGAAGCTTCACCAAAGCAGGAGAGACTCTCAATCTTACACAATCCGCAATTAGCCATGCTATTTCCAATTTGGAACATGAATTGGGCCTAACTCTTCTGATTAGAGGACGTTCAGGCATCAAATTGACCAGCAACGGACAACACCTGATTAAGCATTTCAGAGAGATCGTACAAATGAACGAGAGGCTCTATCAAGAGGTCGCTCTAATCAAAGGACTTGAAACCGGAACCGTCAAGATAGGTACGTTCTCAAGTGTGTCCATTCAATGGTTGCCCGGTATTATCCAAAAATTTAACGAGCAGTTTCCATTTATTGAACTGAAATTGCTTGATGGCCACTACCATGAAATTGAGAAGTGGATAGCTAGCGGTGAAGCTGATTTTGGCTTCGTTAATTTGCCTGCTTTAGACGTACTGGAAGTACTGCCGCTTCGAAAAGAAAGAATGCTGTGCCTACTGCCATCGAATCATATGCTTCGGGAGCAGACAGCCATACGTGTGGATCAACTCTGCGATGAACCCTTCATTATGCCTGCTTCCGGCTGCGATGACGATGTACGAAGAATTTTTTCACAGCACAAGCTTGCTCCGAAAATCAAATATGAACTGGAAGATGATCATGCCATTATGGCAATGGTGCAAAACGGCTTGGGCGTGAGTATTCTTCCGGAAATGATTTTATCTCAAAATCCTTATGAACTTTGTATTCGACCTTTGGATGGGCCATATTCACGTTCTATTGGTATCGCTGCGGCTTCTTTAAAGAATATGGCTCCTGCCGCCAAAAAGTGTATGAACTTTATTACGGAATGGATTCGCTAAAGTCTATACATCCGTTAATTCAGAGACGAATCATTACTGCCCGTCTGGCCACGGCAGAGGATTTTCAAAATCAGACCAATCCATGTTCATCTCCGTATCGTTCAGCAGACATTGATCCAGTTCCTCTTCCAGGTCCGATTGCTCCATTCCGATACCGATCATGACAATTTCGTTCATGCGGTCCCCCCATTGCTCGTCCCAATTGTCCAGAGCTTCTGGGTCGGCTGCGACAATCTCCTGCCGTTCTTCTTCCGATAACGCCGCAAGCCAGCTTCCCGCCGGTCCAAACTGAATGGATGGACCTGCCTGGCTAATGCTCGCCGCCCAATCCTGAGGTGTCGCAATCCAGACCAAACCTTTGGCGCGCACGACCTCCTGCGGCCAATAGCTCATAAATTCAGCCAGTCTGGCAGGATGAAACGGTCTTCTGCGGCGATACACAAAGGAGTGAATACCATATTCGTCCGTTTCCGGGGTATGACTATCCAGCTCCAGCTCGCGAATCCATCCAGCCGATTGACTGGCCTTGTCAAAATCAAAAAGCCCCGTATTCAAAATGTCCGAAGGAGCGACCTGTCCCTTAGTAGTACGAATGATTTTGGCTTCAGGCTGTAATTTGCGCAGCACACCCTCCAGTTTGTCCAGCTCGGCAGGCTGAACCAGATCGCATTTATTCAGAATGAGGACATCACACGTTTCAATCTGGTCAATTAGCAGATCCGAGACATCACGCATGTCGTCTTCTCCAGTAGCCTGCCTACGATCCAGCAGTGTTTCTCCCGATTCAAAATCATGCCAGAAGCGGTTCGCATCGACCACGGTCACCATGCAATCCAGTTTTGCCAAGGAGGGTAAATCAATGCCCGTTGCTTCATCAGCGTACGTAAAGGTCTGAGCGATGGGCACAGGCTCACTAATTCCTGTTGATTCAATTAAAATATAATCAAACTCGCCCTGTTCGGCCAGCTTCTTGACCTCCAGCAATAAATCCTCACGCAATGTACAGCATATACAGCCATTAGACAGCTCAACCAGTTTTTCTTCTGTTCTGGACAAGCCTCCTTCTTTTTTAACCAGTTCGGCATCTATATTTACTTCACTCATGTCATTAACAATCACCGCCACTTTCATTCCGTCCCGATTGTTTAATACATGATTCAAAATCGTCGTTTTCCCTGCACCCAAATATCCGCTCAGCACAGTTACCGGTATTGCTTTCTTATTCATTGACAGTATGCTCCCTTTGCCATTGGTTTGTTGTGTTCATATTTTTAAATCGTAATAATTACTATTAATGTCGGCATTCAGTAATATACAGCATCCCTTTTGCGTTGTCAACGATGAAGAATGTCTTGAAATAAATGATCAAACCTTATTATTATGGGTAATAACAATATTTAAAGAATAAGGTGAATGTGTTGCGATCCATTTGGCTAGGTGTGTTGGCTGCTGTGTTTTTTGCTTTTACATTTGTTCTCAATCGTTCTATGGAACTGTCTGGCGGGAGCTGGATTTGGAGTGCTTCATTGCGGTATGTGTTTATGGTGCCTATTTTACTCGTCATTGTTATGAGCCAGCAGAAGCTCAAGCCTCTTTGGCTCGTCATGAAAGAACGGCCGGGAACATGGCTGTTATGGAGCTTCATCGGATTTGGCTTATTTTATGCTCCATTATGCTTCGCATCGGCTTATTCGCCGGGTTGGTTGATTGCGGGTACTTGGCAAATTACCATTATTTCCGGTTCTCTGCTTGTGCCATTATTTACAGAGGTTGTCCAAACGGAGAACGGTTCAGTAAAGGTGCGCGGGAAAATCCCCATTCAAGGACTTATGATGTCTCTGATTATTCTAATTGGAATCCTTCTCATGCAAGTCGAGCAGTCACAATCCATTTCTACGCAAGATTTTTTATTTGGCTTCTTGCCGGTCATCATCGCCTCCTTTGCATATCCATTAGGCAATCGCAAAATGATGGAGGTCTGTGCAGGACGGTTAGATGCCTATCAACGTGTGCTCGGGATGACTTTAGCCAGCTTGCCCTTCTGGTTACTGCTTTCGCTATACGGAGTGTTCAGTGCGGGAATGCCAAGCAAGGATCAGACGATACAGTCTGCTCTGGTAGCCGTATTTTCAGGAGTGATCGCGACGGTTCTATTTTTTAAAGCAACGGATCAGGTGCGCGGAAATATGCAAAAGCTGGCGACCGTTGAAGCAACACAATCTCTGGAAGTTCTGTTCGCATTAATGGGGGAATTGATCTTTTTATCCATCCCAATTCCGTCACTTCTGTCATGGCTAGGTATGTTCGTCGTCATCCTCGGTATGGTTCTGCACAGCTATGTTGCACATCATAAGAAACCGGATCAAAGACTGATATCCAAAAAGATAGACACGGTCTAACGTATCCGTTGTTCCAATCGCTGCCCAGCCCAGATTATTTAATTCCCCTTGCCCATAATCTGCTAAAGCAAGCCGCCAATGACCAGAAACGCAAAGCAGCGATCCTCCAATTACGGGAGCATCGCTGCTTTGCTGGCTTTTTACGGTTTCTAAAGTGAACAAGACTGTCTCATTCGTAGAAAATCTTACTTTTGCGACAGCCTCATGAATACAAATTATTACCAAGCGTAAGCTTCCGGGGCCGGTTTGCCCGGGCCGGGGAAAATCTCGTTCAGCCTGGCAAGCACATCGTCAGTCAATTTGACCTCAGGCACCCGCAAAGCATCTTCCAGTTGTTCCAAGGTCCGCGGGCCGATAATGGGTGCGGTTACAGCCGGATGGGATAGCACCCAAGCCAGCGCTATCACGTCTTCCTTCTCGCCCAGCTCGCGGGACAATGCTGCAAATTGCTCCAGCTTGGCACGGTTCTGTTCCACCTTTTCTTTGGCCCGTGCACTACGGGAGCCTGTACCTGCCAACGCATTGCGTCCCAGCAGTCCACCTGCCAGCGGGCTCCAAGGGATCACACCCAATCCCAGTGCTTGAGCTGCCGGCAATACTTCCAGCTCGGCAGAACGTTCATTCAGATTGTACAGATGCTGCTCGGATACAAGACCGAGAAAACGTCGTGCCTTTGCTTCGGCCTGCGCTACCGCGATGTGCCAGCCCGCAAAATTACTGGAGCCGATATAATCCACTTGCCCCCGATCCACCACGGATTCGAACACGCCCCACAGTTCATCCCAGGAGACGTTCCGATCAATGTGGTGCATTTGATACAGCTCGATATGATCGGTCTGCAAGCGTTTCAGAGAAGCATCCAGATGACGGCGAATTTTGTAAGCAGACAAGCCTGATCCTGCATTCGGTCCGTCATTTTCATTTTTCATGTCCCCGTATACCTTCGTCGCCAGCACGACCTTCTCGCGTCTTCCGACCCCCTGCTGGAACCAGCGTCCGATAATTTCCTCTGTCCAGCCTTTGCGGTCACGACCATATACATTGGCTGTATCAAAGAAATTAATGCCCGCATCCAATGCGGCATCCATGATTTTAAACGCGTCCTTTTCTTCGGTTTCCGGTCCGAAATTCATCGTGCCCAGACATAACCGACTAACCTTCAAGCCTGACTTGCCCAAGTATGAATACTCCATACTGCCTCCCGCCTTTGCTCAAGGATTTATAAATTCCACAAAAATTGCAAAAAAAAAGACCATACCCAGTTTATTCACCAGAAAAAAGCGCTTTGAAACATTCCAAAATGCATTTTTCAGGTTGGATAGCCGTATGCAAAAAAAGCCCCACGCACTGCCGAAGCCGCAAGCGCGAGGCATCTCCCTTCATACTACCCGCCGAATGTTAAAGGAAAGTGACTTTACGGTGGTTGCCAGCGGAGCGGAGGATTTGAATCTGAAGAAGCGGAGCGTTCGCCTTTGCCACGGGGTTCTTACCTTTTCATGTCCTATCCAATCCAAGGAATCCCGTGGCAACAGCAATCGTAAGATCAAATCCTTCGCGAAGCGCCTCTTCACCCACCGTAACTCACTCTTTTTTCACAATCAAGGAATCAATTTCGTTTCTTTCGCGCGCTCGGCCATTTTTTTCGTATATTTACTGAGCGGCTTCTTAAGCACCAATCCAAACAGGAAGCACACTCCGATGAATACAAACAGCATCACTACATCTCGTGTTACCGTTGAAGGCAGCATCCCTCCTACCGTTTCCCGCAGCAGACTAACCGCATAGGTAAATGGGACGAACGGATTCAGCGCCTGAAAGAAGGGTGTGCTTGTCGCAATCGGGAATGTCCCGCCTGAACTGGAGAATTGCAGCACCAGCAGGATGACCGCCAGACCCTTGCCGATATTGCCGAACACAGAAACCAATGTATAGGTCATCGCTGTAAACACCAGACTGATCAGCATAGACGACAATACAAATGCCACTTTGGCATCCACATACGCCCCGAGCAGGAACAAATCACCGAGGGACACGCTCAGCGCCTGGAATATACCAATTGTAGAGAACGTCATAAGCCGTCCGAAATACACCTGATAGCTTTTATATTGACCTTCCGGGTCCTCCACATCTACCCTGAACATGGAGACCAGCAGCATTGCACCTACCCAAATCGATAATGTAGTGTAAAAAGGGGACATCGCAGAGCCATAGTTCGGGATCGGGTATATTCGCTCCTGCTTCAGCAATACCGGGCTGCCGAGAAAATCGCTTTCCTTCTTCACATCCCCCTTGAGTAACGCAATGGCTCGTCCCAGTGCATTTTCGCCCCTCAATTGACGAATCGTGTCTGCCGCGCGACGTATGGAATCCTCGGCAGCTGGAAGATCTGTTCTCACAAAATTAGCGACTTGATGTACCGCTTTTTCTGCCTCGGGGAACTTGTTTTCAATCAAGTCAGCCATTTGGACAAACTGTTGTTCCGCCCTCGGCAAATCATTGCGTACAAATTCCGCCGCCTGATGAATTTTACCTTTAACCGCAGGCAAATCGTTATTTACAAAGTCTGCCGCTTTGTTGACAGCAGTTGTGAACTCGCCCATGCGTCCCTGAATCGTGGTAGCCGCTTCATGCAGCTTCTGGCGGTGTTGCGGCAAATCCTGCTGGAGACGAGTCAGCTCTTGCTGACCGAATTCTGCAGCAGCCTGTGCATCATTTAATATCTTTTCAATATTCGGCAGCTGCTCTTGAGCAGTATTCAGCACATTGGCGGAATTGCGTGCAACGGTTTTGATTTGATCCAGCGCCTTTTGAATCGCGGGCGCATACTCCGTATCATAATTGCTCAAAATGCTGTCAATTCCGCTGCTAACCTCTCCGGCCAGGCGGTCTGCGTCATCCAGCAAATTTTGTGCAGGCTTCTCGCCACGCTGTATGGCATCTCCAATGCTTGTCACTGTGCTATTCAAGCGGCCGAGACGATCCTTCAGTCCGCCCACGCGGGAAATGAGCGAATCCAGAGGCTGACTCGGCAAATATCCGTTCACACGGTTCAGCAACTGGGAAATATGATCCAGCACCCCCACTGCGGTCGTCAGTCTTCCGCTAACCCGATTCGCCGCAGCCTGTGCTGCTTTAGGATCAAAATCTACCCCACGAATGATGCCTGTAATCCCGGAAACTTCATTCGCAATTTGCTGAACCAGTTGCAGGTCCTCTTTGACCAGCGTTCCAATGGAGTCGAGTGCACCCTCGTTTTTGTCCAGAAATTCAAGTAAGCCGGTTGTAAAATCCTTGCCTGTAGCTGCAATTTTCTGCACCTCCGGCAGTGCTTTCTGGGCAGCATGAATGACCTTAAGAGCCGTTTGCGTGTCCTCCAAGGCAGTGGCCAACGCGCTTTCCACCTTGCCAAAGTTTTGATCCAGCTCGACAATTCGGTCTCCGGCCTTTTGAATGTCTGGCAGTCTTTTTTGGATATCCAAAATAACCGCCGCTACCTTATCCAGCTCAGGCAAGTTTTTGTCAATTTTAAGCACCAGCTCGCCAGCGCGGTTAATTTCAGGAATCTTCTCCTTCAGGGAAATGATCTTTTGCCCCTGCGCCTTGATTTTGGGCAAATTTTGCTCCAGCTCAATCGCCTGTTTACCTAACCTGTCGATATCCGGCAGACGCTGATTCAGCTCCAGCACCCGGTTCTCAATGTTGCGAATGGTGGGCAGCTCCTCCTCGAGCTTCACCCCGGCTTCCTTTAGCTTAGTCAACACAGCCTGACTGGCCGTTTCAATAAAGTTTTGGCTAATCTGGTTCGTCAGAGAGGTGGCCCCCGAGGAGGTGATTTTCGGAGCCACCGCATTGATTTTTTCGTTTACCGCGTAATCAATCTCCGGCTTTTGCGGATTTTCCGTAAGCACGCTCGTAATTTTCTTCGAAAAATCCTTGGGGATGAGCAGGCTGGCATAATAATCACCGTCCAGCACACCTTTTCGCGCCTCTGCTTCATTCACAAACGTCCAGCCCAGCTTCTTGTTATTGTGAAGGCTATGCATAACCTCGTCGCCGATGTTTATTTTTTTCCCGTTCACCTCAGCACCCTGGTCCTGGCTCGTTACTGCAATTTTAATACCTGATGTATTCGCGTACGGGTCCCACATCGCTTTCAAATTCACCCATGCATAGACGGAAGGCAAAAGAATGATGCCAATAACTAATAAAATTCCGGTCGATACTTTGAATACATTTTTCCAGTCGGTTAAGTAGATGTGCCATATCTTCCGCAACCTCACCACTCCTTGTATGTACATTAACCTATCGTCCAGTGTTGTATGCACACGTATTGTAAACGATTTGAGTGGATGAAGCCAATCATGTGAACTTAAAAGAAGCCCCTCAAGCCTAAAGGATAGGCTCAAGGAGCTTCTTGATTTGCTGCGTTATCCATTTTTCAGTAGTCTGGCCGCCGAAAAGGCTGTACCGTGTCGCAATTTCCGTTTCTCCAGCCGTTTGTGCAGCGAACGGTTATACAAGACTTGAATGACAAAATACGAGATAATACCCAGTACCACACCGAAAATCGACATCCCGATCATAATGTGCAGCCCTCCGTGCAGCAAGTCTCTGAATACAGACCAGTTGCCATGAAACAGCTCCATAAAAGAATGCTCGTGAAGTCGACCGCCTCTGACGTGTACCGGATAATGAAATGGGTAAATCCATGCCCCAAGCTGCTTGGCGAACGGCATCAGCACAATCGGTAAAAAGGTCAGCTTGCCTACTACATTACCCACAATGGCCGCAGGCATCGAACCACCGGACAGCCGAACAATGGGATAAAACACAAGGTAAATCAGAGATGCCGTAGAAATCACAATCATCTCCAGCCCGAAGCCAATGGCAAAGCCCAAGGAGATTTTTTTGACACCACCAGGTGCACGCAACAGCTTGATAAAATTCAGACGAATCGCCCGCCATATATTTTGGAACATATTATATTTCTTCTTCGATTTATGAGATTTGAGTCTGTTCGGATTGAGCTTTATCAATAGGAGGACTCCTTTAACAGTACTATTCAAGTTCGGGAATGAGGTTAACAGCTCCCCTTCCTTACTTATGTTTATACTGTCATTATAACCCTCAGCGGTTGAAAAGCAATGCTATTCGACCTGTTTCCTTTTTTAGGACAAAATTCGCCTGTTGACATCGTTTTCGAGAGGTGCAATATCCCAAATCTCCGCTGCGTACTGCTGAATTGTGCAATCACTGGAAAATTTGCCGGAGTGAGCCATGTTCACAATGGCACGCCGCGCCCACTCGGACGGATTCCGGTACACTTGCTCCACATGAACCTGCGTTTCCACATAGGCTGCGAAGTCCTTGAGCACAAAGTATTCATCATTATGATCAATTAGGGATTGATAAATGGCCTCAAATTCTCGTTCATGCCGTGTAAAAGGAGCATCGTTCACCAGTTGATCCAGCACTTCGCGCAGTCTTTCGTCACTGTTGGCTGTTTTACGCGCTGAATATTGGCCGTCCTGAACATACGCCTCAATCTGATCCACCTTTAAGCCAAAAATGAACATGTTGGCATCGCCCACCATATCATGCATTTCAACATTGGCTCCATCCAATGTACCCAGGGTGAGTGCACCGTTCATCATAAATTTCATATTTCCTGTGCCTGAAGCTTCCTTGCCTGCCGTAGAGATCTGCTCACTGACATCTGCTGCAGGAATGATCAGTTCCGCCAGCGAAACTGAATAATTTTCGAGAAAAACCACTTTCAGCTTGTCCCTGACATCCACATCCCGATTAATCGTATCCGCCACATTGTTAATCAGTTTAATCGTCTGCTTGGCAAGAAAATAGCCTGGAGCTGCTTTAGCCCCAAAAATAAACGTGCGTGGCACCATATCCAGCGAAGGATTATTTTTAAGCTGGCTGTACAAATGCATCACATGCAAAATGTTAAGCAGCTGTCGCTTGTAGCCATGCAGCCGTTTGACTTGTACATCAAAAATCGAAGACGTATCCAGCCGGACACCGTATTTAGCAAATATATGATCGGCAAGCTTTATTTTATTATTTCGCTTAATCGTCTGAATCCGCTCTTGGAACGACTCGTCCCCACTGTAACGAAGCAGGTCGATTAACTCACGTGGACGAGTTCTCCAACGTGTACCGATCGTTTCATCATACAAGCTTGCCAGTTTGGGGTTCGCGTGCATCAGCCAACGACGATGAGCAATTCCGTTCGTTTTATTGTTAAAACGACCAGGGTATAGCTCGTTAAACGACTTCATTTCCCGTTCCTTCAAAATGCGTGTGTGCAACGCCGCTACCCCGTTAACGCTGTAGCTGCCGACGATAGCCAAATGGGCCATGCGGATTTGTTCACCGTGAATAATCGCCAGCTGTCCAATTTTGATGTCCTGGCCTGGATAACGCTCCAGCAGCATAGCGCAATAACGCTTGTTAATTTCTTCAATGATTAAACAAATACGAGGAAGCAGCTCCCGCACCATATTGACAGGCCATTGCTCCAAGGCTTCGCTCAATATCGTATGATTAGTATACGAAACCGTCCGCGTCGTGATATCCCATGCTTCGTCCCAGCCCAAGCCCTTCACGTCCATTAGAATACGCATCAGCTCGGGTATCACCAGCGTTGGATGTGTGTCGTTAATGTGCAGCGCAATTTTGTCAGGCAACTGGCTGTACGGTAAACGAAGCTTCTCGAACGTACGCAAAATACTTTGCAAGCCGGCCGAGCACAAAAAGTACTGCTGCTTCAAGCGAAGCAGCTTGCCCTCATAGTTGGAATCATCCGGATAGAGAAAGGCCGAGATGGACTCTACCGAGCGGTTATAGTCGAGAAAGCGGTAGTAGCCGCCCTCGCCCCGAATCGGGCCTCGAACGGGGTCGAGCGCTGATTCCGCGCTCCAAATCCGCAGCGTGTTCACCTGCGCGTGTCCATAACCCACCAGCGGAATATCATAGGGAACTGCCCAGACCGTTTCGGCATCCTGAGTCTCGAATACGAGACGACCAGCCTGTTCACGAGCCTCTACCCGTCCCCAAAAGTGAACTTCGACCTTCTTGTCAGGACGGCGTTCCTCCCAGACATTGCCCTTTTGCAGCCAGTAATCCGGCAGTTCCACCTGATTCCCGTCTACAATCCGCTGCTCAAACAGACCGTACTTATATCGGATGCCGCAGCCATGTCCTGCATAGCCGAGGGATGCCAGCGAATCCATAAAGCAAGCGGCCAGACGACCGAGACCGCCATTTCCCAACCCGGCGTCTGCCTCCTGTTCTTCGATTGCTTCCAAGTCCCAGCCCAGTTCTCCCAGTGCTTGCCGAACCATGTCCAATACACCCAAATTCAGCAAATTGCTGCCCAGCAGACGGCCTATCAAAAACTCCAGTGAAAAGTAATAGACTTGCTTCTCTTGTCCTTCTTTATAGGCTTGGTTCGTATCCGCCCACTTCTTGCCGACCTGTTCGCGGATCATACCGCCCAAAACCTTGTATACGTCTTCCGCCTGAGCTTCCTGCATCGGTTTGCCCAGCCTTCCAACCAGTTGCTCTCGAAAAGCCTGCTTAAAAGCTTCTTTATTGCTGAACAAAGGTGTAACCTCCTGTATTTCGGTTTTAAATGCACAATATATCCCTTTAAATGGTGCTGTTCTTGGCAATGACATAGGGAGCCTTAATGTCTCCAATCAGAGTCCGTTCCGGTGAAATCTCTACATCCTTATCCAAAATAACATTCTCGACAATGGCGCCTTTACGAATCGTGCATTTTTGCATAATAATCGAGTTGCTTACCCTCGCGCCCTCCTCTATCCGTACCCCGCGAAAAAGAATGCTATTCTCAACCTTGCCTCCAATCGTGCAGCCATTGGCGACAAGCGAATGCTCCACCTCGGCGCTGTGAGTGAAGCGGGTCGGGGCTTCGTACTTGATTTTGGTGTGCACCGGCTGATTCTGGAACAGCGCTTGATACTGCTGCTGATCCAGCAGCCGCATACTATTTTTATAGTAACTCTCGATGGAATTAATGACCGCATGATACCCTTCATAAGGATAAGCGTAAATGCGCAGTCCGCTTGGATTTTTCTGAATCGCATCCCGGAAGAAATGATTATCCTGATGGGCAATGCAATGCTTCACCTGATCCAGATACAAGCTTTTGTCCATTACGAATATTTCCAGATAAATATTATGATGATCCTGCTCCTGGTGAATACCGGTCACTCGTCCGTCCTCAGCAATCTCCAGGCGTACGCAAGGCGCATGCTCAGCTTCTAGCTGCTCTATCGCTTTGTAGACAAGGGTGACGTCTGCATTCTTTTCCCGATGATAACGGTATACATCCTCAATATCTACCTTGTTGACATGCTGTGTTCCTGCGTGTATAACGGTCTGCCCGGCTGAGCGATGGAAAAAGTCCAGGTTGTTGTGCACATGCTGCAAATCCCCGCGTGAACCATCCGTCGGATCATTCCAATCCGGCGGCAAAATAAACAGCCCGCCTCGTCTGCGATCTAAATCCCAGGGTCGGCCTTCACCCAAATGATCCAGCAGCGAACGGTATTTGCGGCGGACGAATAGTGCAATATCATGCACCCCTGCATGCATCATGTTGGACAAGGTAAAATCAATGAGCCGGTATCGACTGGCAAAGGGAACTGCGGCCCCGCACCGGAAATAGGTCAACTCCTTCAACTGATCCAGTTCGTGATCCAGATTGATAACTCCAATGAGTCGGCTCATAGCGGACACCGTCCTTATCCGGGTTATATTCGTGCATGAAGCTTGCATTCCTGATCGAACAAAATAATCTCATCCGGGCTATCCTCAGAACCGATAACCATGTTGTCATCAATCATCATGTTTTCGTTCACGATAGCCCGATGAATACGAACATTGCGTCCAATTTTTACATTCGGCATGATGACGGACTCGGTAATAACGCTGCCTCCGCCCACTTCGACTCCATAAAATAGCACGGAATGCCTTACTTCTCCGTCCACCATGCAGCCTTCATTGACGATGCTGTTTTTCAGGATCGCTCGTTGGGTGATGTACTGAGCCGGTTGATTGGGACTGCGGGTATAGATACGCCAGAAAGGGTCATTCAAATCCAAAGGCGGGTCCTGAGCCAGTAAATCCATATTAGCCTCCCACAAGCTTTGAATCGTACCCACATCCTTCCAGTACCCGGCAAACGGATAGGCATACAGCGACCGTCCATGCTGGAGCAGCATTGGAATAATGTCCTTGCCAAAATCATGCGAGGATTCAGAATCGCTTGCGCTTTCCAGCAGATAGCGACGCAGTATCTCCCATTTGAACAAATAAATGCCCATCGAGGCCAATGTACTTTTTGGCTGTTCCGGCTTCTCCTCAAAGTCGTATATTTTCAGATCATCATCCGTGTTCAGGATCCCGAACCGTTTGGCTTCCTGAATCGTGACGTTGATGACAGAAATCGTGCAGTCTGCTCCCTTTTGCTTGTGATAGTCAAGCATGCGACTGTAGTCCATTTTATAGATGTGATCGCCTGACAAAATCAGGACATGCTCCGGGTCATATTGATCCAAAAAATGCAGGTTACGGTAAATCGCATCCGCTGTACCTCTATACCAGTTATTTCCGTTTTCTTTTTCATGCGGAGGCAATACGAAAACTCCTCCATCCAGGCGATCCAAATCCCAGTCGCTGCCTACGCCGATGTACGAATGAAGCACCAACGGTTCGTACTGGGTCAATACGCCTACCGTGTCGATACCAGAATGGGCGCAACTGCTAAGGGGGAAATCAATGATGCGGTAGGTTCCTCCGAAAAATACAGCCGGTTTGGCAAGTGTCCGGGTCAGTCCTTTGAGTCTTTTGCCCTGTCCTCCGGCAAGCAGCATGGCCACCACTTCCTTCTTTCTCATCACAAAGACCTCCCTGTCATGTGCGTCTGAAGCAATTGCGGCAGGATATTGGGATCATATCCATTAAACGTGAATAGACACTCGTAATCGTTTCATTGTCGATGGAGCGGGTAAGATTTCATGTAAAGGGTAAAATCATAGTTATGCGGAACGAGCGCAGGGAAGCACTAAATTGTAAAATCTCGTTCATCATTTCACATTTTGGATCATTTTACATCATTGCTGTATAACAGCATGATCATGAAGGAGGTGTTATTCATGAAAAATAAAAAATGGGTGGTAGCCGCATTGGGAATAGGTGTTACGTATCTGATGAGAAATAAAGGGGCACGCGATAAGGTGCTAAACAAGGTACAGACATTCGTCAACCGCGCGAAAATATCTACAAAATCTTAAAGCTTTAAAACAAGAAAAAACCGAGCCTCTCTGCGTGGATTTATTCAGGGAGGCTTTGCTCTGTCCGAGGCCATATCGGTAGACGGTCAGGCATTCTCCTTGCGTTTTTCTACTTCCATGATATGTTCGACGGTAAAGGTTCGATGCTTCCATTCAGAGGAACGGTAGGCTTGCAAAAGTCCTGAGGCATGAATTTGCTCTTTGTCCACCTGCTTAAAGGTATGAGTAATCCCCACCTTGCCTTTAAAAGGAAAAAGAGAGAGACCCACCGTCTGATTCGATAACCATTCGGCCCGAACCCGTCCGCCTTCATGGCGAACAGCCGGGAAGCTCAAACCATCAGCAAACCATTCATAATCTGCCGCAGGTGTCCCTGGCTCCCGGCTGCACAAAAACAGACTCAATTCGTCGCAGAACAACATTCTGCGCACATCCGTACGCACCTGATGATCGAAGGTGATGCCACCCGCCAGCTCCTGTTTGAGCCTTTGTCGCCGCTGTTCCTCCGCCTCCAGATAAGCACGCGTAAGCTGCTTGTCCTGAGCGTTTTCATGCTCGGTCCGTCCGACCAGCTCCTTGTACATCAAGCTGCACAGCAGCGCGGCATACGAATTCACTTGCTCCACTTCATCAATCCCAAGATGATAAAAGACAAACCGAGAACTGAGCGGAAAATCAATAAACGTATAAGGTGCGGATACATGATCATTCCAGAAAGGAGCAGCGTCCAACTTAATCCAACCCCGGTCATGCTCCTTGGCTGCATATACAAAATCCTGCTTGTGCCGTCTATTCTTGAAGGCACTCTCTTCCCATTGTGAAGCCAGTTCACCTGAAATGTGGGCATGGTCATGCTGCGTTGTCATTACATAAGCTTGGTCCGTTTCATAAATAACCATATGCTCTCCCCTTCCGTTTGGCAATTCATCTGATATGTGTACAAACTTTCTGATCGAAGGACATGGTTATACTTACATTCATTATATCAGGATAAGGATAAAAAGGCAGTGAAGTTTTAAAGGCTCACACATACAATATCTTCTAAAGAATTTACGAAAAAGACTATCAGATGGTACGATAAGACTATTGATGTTCCAATCATTACCTATGCACCTAGATCAGGAGGATTACAAGATGGAAGAATTAGTTCGTTCGATTCAAAAACAGGTTCGAATCAAAAGAGTTGCCTGTTGGGCGGGGATCATTATGTTCGGTCTTGGCACGTTAGTTGGCATTGCGACACAAGAATGGTTTATGATGCTCCTTTCGCTTGGGCTGACCGTTCTGGCGGTCTATGGATTAACCCAGATGAGTGGTATGACAAAGTATGCCTCGGAGTATCAACCGGGAAAAGGGTTCCGTTACTATCGCCGTACCGTTCAACAGAAACTGCGTTATCTTACTTGGGGGCAATGTATTTTGGCCGTATTTATCGTCCTGCTTTTCTTCTTGCAAAACGGCGGGCTCATCCCTTTTCTCATGGCCGTTTTTGGTATACTAACCATTCAGTTCAGCATTAAGAAACGGATTAAAAATCATCAGGAACCCGATGCTGCTGTGTTGGATGATTTTGTACGCATGGGGATTGTTGCTGCGCATGAACAGATTATTGGAGTGTACAAAGATTTTGTACATCTAACCCATACGTTTCGAGGAAACCAGATTATTATCGTTACAGACAAACGTCTGATTTCGGTATTTGTGGAAGAACACGGGCGTGCGTTAAAAACCGAGATGCTGCTTGCAGGTATAAACAAGGTGCGGGCAATTGGCACGGGCTTTCAGGGCCAAGGTTTATTACTGTCCGTAAGCAACCGCGACCATAACGAACTCCATATTCATATGGTCGGGAAAAGTATTTTCTTTTCTCCAGAGCAATTCATCAGTTCCTTATTGCGGGCACTGGATGCAGCACTAAAAAGTGGGACATACCCTGCAAAAGAAGCATTCCCAGCTTACCAACAAACGCGAATTTCATTGCACCCCTCAGAACAAGGTCTCCTGCATAAGCCAACAATGGCTTAAATAAACGCCAAATAGCAAGCAAGCCCTGATCATGATGAGCTTGCTTGCTATTTGGCGTACCTTCCTGTTCTACTTTAACTTCTGCCTATTAATGATTGGCTCCATGATAGAATACCGAAATGAGGTCATGACTTGTAACAAACACCAGCAAGCTAAACAAACTGAGCGACAGAGACGGTGAAATCAATTTTTTCATCCTTTAACACTCCTTTTAAAATAGTTATATATTGGTCTTGCTGTGTTGCTGTAGCTTGGGTTCGGAAAATTTCAAATATAGCGGTACATTTTCTAAACTCATGCTCATGATCCATACCCAGAGTATCCGACAGCATGAGGGATTGCAGAATATAATCCAATGCAGCTGTAACTTGTTGCTGCTTGATATAGTAGAGAGCCAACTGATAGCAGAAGCGGAAATAGTAAGATACATTCACAGGCTCTTCTAAATACTTGAAATCATCAATTTGCTCGGCAAATGATTGAAGTATAGTCTCTAAAGGGTAATCATGCCTGTAGCCCCCTTCTACGATGGAAAGAAGCCCCGGTAACAGCTCTTCCGGATTGTCTTGAAGAAATTGGACGTATTCCTGTAGCACTTCAGCATGGCCGGACAAAATATCAAGGGCGTACAGATTGGCTTTGGCAGCATGGCGATAATATTCAACCTCTGCTTCTCCATGCTGATCAAGACCATTAAACCAGCCCAATTCCGCGTATTTTTCGATACAATCCCGGGCAGCTTCATAATTGCCCTGTTTTTGGAAGGTCATGCCTTTCATAAGATGACTGTAGCCGTAGTAATACACTAGCGGCCGATTGTTATGTATGAGTTGTACAGGCTTCTTGCGTGCTTTATAAAGCTGCAGTTCCTGATACTTTTGGCTGGCATGGTTATACAGATGATCACATAAAGCAATCATGTCGGCTCCGTCTGCAAATGAAAATGACAGCTTAATCATGTTAACAAGTGTGTCCAGATCTGTGATATGGGAGTGAACGAGATCATCCACCCTCCCCACCTCCTTGTCCGACTTTGAATACTCATTAATCTAAAGCGTGATCTACATTCATTTCTTCTAAAATTATAACTTAATTACGTATTTATTACGTAATTAAGTTATATCATAAAATCAAACAGATGGCAAGAATATTATGATAATATATTCCAATTCTGAGCATGTCGTCAGATGTTATTTGTTCACTTGTTCAATTCCATATGAAGTAAGGGAAATGCCCGACCTGATCCATCCAGTTCAGATCGTCCTGCTTGTACAAAGCCGTAATGTTGGTAAAAAGCATGCGCTTTCTCATTTTGCTCATTAACGTCTACCTTCAGAGGTGTACCTTTTATTTTTTCAGCATGTTGGATGAGCCGGCTACCAATGCCCTGTCCATGCCGATCAGGGTCAACAAACAGCATCTCTATTTTAAGCCCGTCCAGTCCGATAAAACCTGTTGGCTCCTGATGTTCATTCCATTCCATCCAAATTTCAGATTCCCTTAAAACGCCATTTTGTACAATTTGATGGTAAAATTGAATATCCTCTTCCGTCAAAAATGTGTGCGTCTGCCGCACAGCCCGATGCCAAATATCCACCAGTTGGTCATGATTTTCTTCCCGATAAGCAACGATTTGATTGTGCATTGTATATCCTCCTATTCGAATATCCATTCAACATATTTCCGATTAAGTCTAACATGCTGATTTAGAGGCATACAAACGCAATAGGGAAGCGGAATCATTCCCGCTCCCCTTTGCCTAATGCTGCACAACCTCTTATAACGTAACGCCGTTTTTAAAAATAGCAAGCTCCCTGAAATTGTTTTTCTCGTTGTTTACCCAGGTTCCGCTGGCTACATCGACAATGTAATCCACAAAGCTGCGGAGCGCATCTTCCATGCTGACATCCTCCACCAATGAACCGGCGTTGTAGTCGATCCAATGGGGCTTAGCCTGATAAAGCGGCGAGTTGGTCGATACTTTCATCGTCGGAACAAAGGAGCCAAAAGGCGTACCGCGTCCGGTTGTGAAAATAACGAGCTGGCAGCCCGCTGCTGCGAGTGCCGAAGAAGCCACCAGATCGTTCCCTGGTGCGCTGAGCAGGTTGAGTCCTTTGGTCTTGAGACGCTCCCCGTACTGAATAACATCGGTGACCGTGGAGGACCCGGATTTTTGCGTACAGCCCAGAGATTTATCCTCCAGAGTCGTGATGCCTCCTGCTTTATTGCCCGGTGACGGATTTTCGTATACCGGCTGCTTGTAATCCAGAAAATATTGCTTAAAATCGTTAATCAGATGTACGATCTTTCCGAATACCTGCTCATCGGCAGCACGCTCCATTAAAATGGTCTCTGCGCCGAACATTTCAGGCACCTCAGTCAGCACCGTCGTTCCACCCTGCGCTGCCATATAATCCGACAGTCGTCCGAGCAGTGGATTGGCCGTAATGCCCGACAGGCCGTCAGAGCCGCCGCATTTCAAGCCAATGTTCAGCTCGGATAAAGGTACAGGCTCACGCCGATCTTCCTGCACCGCCGCAAAAATTTCATGCAGCAGCCGTACCCCTTCCTCCACCTCGTCCGATACTTCCTGAGACAGCAAAAACTTTACCCGCTCCGGATCATATTCACCGATCGCTTCCTTGAATTCCTTCATTTCATTGTTCTCGCAGCCCAAACCAAGTACAAGCACACCGCCCGCGTTCGCGTGCTTTACGGCATCCATTAAAATCGTGCGTGTATGCGCATGATCGTCACCCAGTTGGGAACAACCATAGTTATGCTTGAGCACAAGCGCATTTTCAAAAGGCGAAATATCGCCCACTTCCTGCTTGAAGCGGTTCAATATAAGCTCGGCAATCCCGTTCACACAACCGACCGTTGGGACAATCCACAACTCATTGCGAATCCCCACACGACCGTCCTTTCGCCGAAAGCCTTGAAACGTCCGGCTCTCCTGTTCATATAAAAGGGGCGCTGACTTAGGGCTGTAGCTGTACTCCTCCACGCCCGTCAGATTTGTCTTCGTATTATGCGTATGCACATGCTGCCCGGCCTGAATGGGCTGAGTGGCATGACCGATGGGATACCCGTATTTCAGGACGTGTTCACCTTCGGGGATGTTCTGCAGCGCAATTTTATGCCCGCGCGCCACATCGTCGGCCAACTCCACGCGCTGATTTTCTTGCGTTCCCCACGCCAGTGTCTCTCCCCGCTTGTAATCGCGCAAAGCGACAGCCACGTTATCTTGATCATGGATTTGAATGAATTCCAGCATTCCGGTTTCCTCCTTGCTTATGCTCTGGGCGCGCTGTTCCCGGTTAGAACCTCCAGCGTCTCCTTTATTCCTCTGCTTGTTATTTCATACACGTGCTGTGCCGTCTGTTCAGCCAGCCCTTCGATCTGGTTCAGGTCTTGACCCCACCATGTCTGCTTGCCAAGTACCTGTTCGGTCAATTGCTTCGCCCCGGCAAGGGTTCCGTCATATCTGCTCCACAGTTCACCAAATGCGCCCAGCACTTCCGCCTCGTCAGCCAAGGCAATCGGCTCGCCGTTTCTGTTTCCCCGGTAAAATACGAGCAAAGACGCCAGCGAAAATACAATTTTAGCGGGCAGCTCCTTATGCTGCTTCACATACTGGAGCAAGGATGGCAGGTTCCGCGTCTTGAACTTGGACACCGAATTCAGGGCAATACTCATGACATAATGATTCACATATGGATTACGGAAGCGCTCGATAACATCGTCGGCATACAGATTCAATTCCGCTTCTGGAGAACCCAGCGTCGGAATGATTTCTTCTCGAATCAACGCTTGGATAAAAGCGCCCATCACCTCATGCTCGACCGCCTTCCCCACCGTATCCAGACCATATAAATAAGAGACAGGTGTAAGCGCCGTATGCGCCCCATTCAAAATGCGCACCTTGCGTGTACGATAAGGCGCCATATCGTCAACAATCAGTACATTTAATCCCGCCAGATGAGCCGGCAGTTCTTCCTTCAGCCATTGCGGTCCTTCGATGACCCAGAGGTGATATTGTTCGCCTACAACAACCAAATCGTCCTTGTAGCCCAATTCTGCTTGAATTTCATGAATCCGGTCTCTGGGATAACCAGGTACAATCCGGTCCACCAAGCTGTTGCAGAACGTATTGGCTTCCTTCAGCCAGGCTGTAAATTCAGCCCCAAGTCCCCATTGATCAGCATATCTCAGTACAATCTCCTTGAGCGCATCACCATTGCGGTCGATCAACTCGCACGGAATGATCACCAGCCCCTTGCTCTGATCGCCTCCAAAAAATTGAAAGCGCTTGTACAGTAGAGCGGCCAGCTTACCCGGAAAGCTCTTTTGCGGGCGATCTTCCAGTCGATCCTCTGGCACATAAGCGATCCCTGCTTCCGTCGTGTTTGATACGACAAAGCGCAGCTCAGGCTTTTGGGATAACGCCTCATATTCAGCGAAGTCTGAGGTGTACGGATTGAGCCCACGGGTTACACACTCCACTAAGGTATGCTCCTTCATGGCTTGCCCATCCTTAATCCCTTCGAGAATGACCGTATACAGGCCCTCCTGCTCGTTAAGCTTCTCCACCATGCCTCCCGGCTGCGGTTGTACGATCACAACACCCGTATTCCATTCTGCCTGCTTATTCATTTTGTCGAATTGCCAGTCTACAAATGCACGCAGGAAGTTACCTTCCCCAAATTGCAGCACCCTCTCAGGATACGGTTCTGTTACAATAAAGCTTTTTCTGTTTAATTGGTCTAATTCATCTACTTTTTTCATTCGGAGTATCCTCCCATTATTACCATTATGATTGCAAGGTTATTTTATCACAATGCACACGTGAACAAAATAGTTTTCTCAACATTTTTAGATTTTATAAATATTAATGACAATAATATGAACACGTTAACATAAGAGATTGTACGTCAATCCGCAGTCTATGCCCCTCTTACTGCTGTTTCGCCCCTGATCCAAGATGGTTAAGGCTAACTGTCACCCTCTCCCGCGGACTTGTTATGAGACATTTCAGGAGAATAGATGCAAGAAGGCACGGGCAGGATAAAGTTACTTAATAAACGAGGTCCAAGCAGGAGGAACTTCTATGAAGACAATCGCAGATACTATTGTACAAGTTTTGGTCAACGCAGGAGTCAAACGGATTTATGGCATCGTTGGAGATTCTTTAAACAATATGGTTGATTCCATTCGCAGTAATGGCCAAATCGAATGGATTCATGTGAGGCACGAAGAGGTGGCTGCCTTTGCAGCCGGGGCGGATGCTGATCTTAGTGGAAGCATTGCTGTATGTGCCGGAAGCAGTGGTCCCGGAAACCTGCATCTGATTAACGGATTATATGATTGCCACCGCAATCGGGTGCCTGTACTCGCGATTGCAGCCCATATTCCAAGTGACGAGATTGGAAGTGAATACTTTCAGGCTACACATCCCGAGCATCTTTTCGGAGAATGCAGTCACTTCTGTGAGGTGATTACGACACCGAGGCAGGTTCCAAGAACCGTGACCATGGCTATTCAACAGGCCGTTTCACGTTCAGGTGTCTCCGTCATTGTTCTTCCCGGTGATATAGCAGGTTTGGAGGCGGAAAAGGTCCCCGTCCCCGAACACGTCTACCATCCCACTGCCCCTGTCGTGCATCCGTCAGCTTCCGAAATTTCCCGGCTGGCCGAGTATTTAAATAAAGGCGAGCGTATTACTTTGTTATGCGGAGCAGGCTGCGCACAATCTCACGAATTGCTCATGCAGCTATGCGACAAGCTAAAATCACCTATGGTGTCTGCTCTGCGGGGCAAGGAATATCTGGAATATAACAATCCTTATTATGCAGGCTTGACCGGGTTGATCGGATATTCCTCCGGGTACCATGCGATGATGGATTGTGACGTCCTGCTTATGCTCGGAACCGATTTTCCTTACAGACAATTTTATCCCGAGGATGCGATTGTGCTGCAGGTAGATATAGAACCCGCCCATCTCGGCAGACGCACTCCTTTAACCTATGGATTGTGTGGGGATGTAAAAGCAACGCTGGAGATGCTGCTTCCTCATTTAACGTCAGAGCATGAGTCCAAGCATCTGGAGAAAGCCGTCTCCCGCTACTCCAAGGTCCGCGAGGAACTGGATGAACTGGCGGTTGGCAAACCAGGTCATACACCGATCCATCCGCAATATCTCACCAAGGTCATTAGTGATGCCGCTCAAGCCAATGCCATTTTCACCTGTGATGTTGGTACGCCGACGGTATGGGCAGCACGTTATTTACAGATGAACGGCCAGCGGCGGCTTATCGGTTCCTTCAACCATGGATCGATGGCAAACGCACTGCCGCAAGCAATTGGTGCACAGGCCACCGAGCCTGCACGGCAGGTCATTTCCCTCTCGGGCGATGGCGGACTCACGATGCTGATGGGCGATCTGCTAACCCTTAAGCAACATCAATTGCCTGTTAAAGTCATTGTATTCAATAACGGCGCTCTTGGTTTTGTCGAGCTGGAAATGAAAGCGGCCGGGTTTCTGGAAAGTGGTACCGAGCTGGTTAACCCTGATTTTGGCACTGTAGCGCAAGCCATGGGACTACAAGGCATCCGGGTTGAAGATCCATCTATGCTGGAGGATGCTATTCAGCAAGCATTGGCCTATGACGGCCCTGTGGTGGTGGATGTGGTGGTGAACCGTCAGGAGCTATCCATGCCGCCTAAAATTAATCTTAAACAAGCACAAGGCTTTACATTGTGGATGATGAAAGCGGTGCTGAACGGGCGCGGTGACGAGATTGTTGAACTGGCAAAAACCAATCTCTTTCGTTAAGTACCGACGAAGCAACACGATTTTAGACAAAAAAAGGGCAGGAACAGCGCATATGCACTGGACCTGCCCTTTTGCGGCCTGCCTGTTTTCAGAATGATATTCAGCCTGGTCTCTTAGCCGTCGATTTCCGCTTCATAAGCGCAGTCTCCATAAATATAAGCTCACCCTCGTTCGACGGTGACTGAATCCGTTCCAGAATGCATTCAGCTCCACGCGCGCTAATCTGCTCTATCGGCCTTTTGACCGTCGTTAACGGCGGAGTTGTATACATGGAGAAACCAATATCGTCAAAGCCAATAACAGATACGTCCTCAGGTACCTTCAAACCGTTTTCAAATACTGCATTCATCGCACCGATGGCCATATCATCATTAGAGCAAAATACCGCAGTCGGCGGCTCCTGCAAGAAAAGCAGCTGCTTCATCGCCTGGCTTCCACTTTCGGTGTCATAATGCCCCCGGACGATGTATTCGTGTCGGATCGGCTTTCCCTTATCAATCAGCGCATTCATGAAACCTTCGCGGCGTTGCTGGGTAGACTTGAAGCCTTCCACCCCTTCGATGATTGCGATGCGTTCATGTCCACTTTCAATGAGAAAAGAAACCGCCGCATAGGACCCTTCCTTATCATTGGAAATCACATTCACGATGCCAGCTCCGGACACCTGACGAAGCAGTACAACAAGCGGAATGCCCTGACCGAGCACATGATAAATAAACGGGTTGTCCGCTTCGCTTTGACTCATCAGAATAATGCCATCAAAACGTTTGCGGTGAATGGCCGAAAAATCGGTATAATCATCAATTCCTCGCACAAACAAATTGTAATCCACCCCGATGACATGATTCACTCCACGAATGGTATCCGCAAAAAAACTGGAGCTGGTGCCTTGTGAAATACTGGTGAAAAACAGGCCAATCGTATGCGAGCGCTGGAGAACAAGGCTTTTGGCGTTAAAGTTTGGAATATAATTCAGTTGCTCTGCCAATTCCATAATTTTGCGTTTCGTATCTTCTTTAATCAGCGGGCTATTGTTAAGCGCCCGGGAGACGGTTGTATGGGAGACATTCGCCAATTTGGCAATGTCTTTAATGGTAGCTGCCATATACGTATCCTTTCTTTAGTGAGGCTCTAAAAAATTATATACCCACCATACCACAGGAGCCGCCCGGAAAAGAAGACTTTCACAAATTATACGCGGTTTTCCGCATGTCGACGCTGTAAGTCTTGAACCATTTCTGCATGTTTGCTGTCAGTCAGCTTATACATTTTACCGATAACCAGCATGGCCAATGCCAGGGCAACAGCCGGATAAAGACAAAGCAATGCCTTGATCCCGAGCAGTGTTCCAGAGGACTGAACCACATTCGGAACATATCCTATGAACGCCAGTCCGATACCCGATAGAAAGCCGGACAAGGATTGAGCCAGCTTGCGCGAAAAATTGAATAGTGAGTACGTAATCCCTTCCTTCCGCTCCCCGGATGACCATTCGCCGTAGTCAATGATATCGGAGACAAATGCCCAGGTCACTCCGTTAGGAATACTTATACCAATGAACGAAATACTGGCCAGGATCGTGAAAATATATACATTTGAAGGCATAAAAAAGTTGATGGAATCGGCAATGACACTAACCAGCATCCCGAGCATGGCTGTTTTTCGTTTACCAAAACGCCGCACCAGCTTGGGCAGGAACAACACACCCAGCAGCGACGAACCGATAATAATAAAATTCATATAAGCCATTAGCTCTACATGCCCCAAATTATATTCGGCAAAATAGATCAGCAGTGCGGACTTGATGTTGTACGCGGATATGGTGAAAATCGTCATCAAAACGAGTACCAGCAAAGGCTTGTTATTCGTAAAGGTGTGCACAATAACGCCTAAAGACAACTTTTCCTTGGGTCCGGATTGACTAATAATACGTTCTTTCGTTCCTCGGTAACATATAATGAAAGCGATCACACCAATGAGTGACATGATTCCCATCACAACCGGATAACCAACATGATGGTTAGGAAACAGCAAAATCAGCGGCATGACAACGACACTGGTTACAAATAATGCGCCCAGTGAGCCTGCCTGACGGAAAGAAGACAAGGAGGCACGCTGAATGGTATCCTGTGTAATGGCCGCACCCAGTGAGCCATATGGAATATTTACGATAGAATAGCCAATCCCCCAGATCATATAGGACGCATAAGCGTAAATGAGTTTGCCTGTGGGTGAAATATTGGGCGAAATAAAGGTAAGAATCGTAAGAATCGCAAGGATAACGCTTCCAATGATGAGAAAAGGTCTGAATTTCCCACGTGAACCAATATGCTTGCGATAATCCACAAAGGAACCGACAACCGGATCACATATGGCGGCAAACAGCTTGCTGACCAAAAAAATGCCGGCGGCTGCTCCCGCTGAAACACCTGCCACATCCGTAAAAAATTTCAGCAGATACAACTGCCCCAAATCAAACATGAATCCGTTGCCAAAGTCACCCATACCGTAAGAAATCTTTTCCTTCAGGCTAATGCGCTCGCCCGTCTTGTTGTCAGATAGAACGCTCTCCTGTACGATAGGTACTCCCATACCTACTCACTCCTCTTTGATTGTGATTTAATTCACATGAATGTTTGATATCTACCCTGTGGTCAACCGCTCTTACCAGGCCGTTTGCAGCAGCTTCCTGGCAAGAGCATTTTTTTATGAAATACGTAAGCTATTGCCTTGACATAAAAGTGTCATTTGCTATGAACAACGGTGGGGAAATTAAAATATTGCTCGGCGTTATTGTAGCAAATATTTTGCACCATGGCTCCGAGCAGCTCCAGATCCTCAGGCGCCTTGCCTTCCTGAACCCATGTTCCGATCAGATCGCAGAGTATGCGCCGGAAATATTCGTGGCGTGTGTAGGACAGGAAGCTGCGAGAATCTGTTAGCATACCGATAAAACGGGACAGCACCCCGTGATTGGCCAGCAGCTTCATCTGCTCCTGCATGCCTTCAATATGGTCGTTAAACCACCATGCCGTACCAAACTGAATTTTGCCCACGGTTCCACCGGATTGGAAGCAGCCTGCAAGACTTGCCAGCACTGGGTAATCAACCGAATTGAGCGAGTATAAAATCGTTCGCGGCAATCCTCCTGCCAGCTCCTGCGCGTCCAGCAATGCCGCCAGCGAGCGGGCAAAGGAGCCGTCATTTACGGCATCGTAGCCGGTATCCGGTCCCAGATGACGGAACATGGCGGTATTATTGTTACGCAGCGCGTGAATATGGTATTGCATCGCCCAGCCAAGCTCTGCATACTGCTTACCGAGGAATACCAGCACGTATGATTTATATTTCGCCTCCTCTAACGGAGTCACACGACCTTCCTTCAGTGCCTTGCCGAATATGGCTGCCGCTTCTTCCCGTGTCGCTTCCTCATAGACTACAGTATCCAGTGCATGATCGGATACCCGTCCTCCAGCAGCATGAAAATGGCGCACCCGGCTCGCCAGCGCATTCAAAAATCCTTCAAAGCCGGAAACATTCAGGCCGCTGACCTCACCCAGGCGGGATACCCAAGGCTGGAAGGTTTCACGATTTATTTCAAGAGCTTTATCCGGGCGGAAGCTTGGCAGCACAGCCACTGGGAAATCGCTCAGCTTGCTGATTTGTTTATGGTATTCAAGATGGTCCGTCGGATCATCTGTGGTGCACACAACAGTTACCTTCGAATTTACAATCAGATCACGCGCCCCAAAGCCCTCTCCCTGCAGCTTTTGGTTCACTTTCTCCCAGATCAAAGGTGCGTTCTGTTCATTTAGCAGCTCATAGACACCGAAAAAGCGTTGAAGCTCCAAATGTGTCCAATGATACAGTGGGTTACCGATCAGTGTAGGTACCGTTTTGGCCCAAGCCAAAAACTTGTCATAATCCTCGGCATCCCCCGTAATCAAGCGCTCCTCTACCCCATTGGCCCGCATCAGTCTCCACTTGTAATGATCTCCGTACAACCAAGCTTCCGTAATATTCTTGAATTTTTTATTTTCGTAAATTTCCTGCGGACTTAAATGACAATGATAGTCGATAATCGACATATCCTTGGCATACTGATGATACAAAATTTCAGCTGTGGGATTGCTTAACAAAAAGTTTTCATCTAAAAACGCTTTAGTCATTACTCTCTCATCCCTTCTATAGTCCTCTTTCCAACAAAATTGTTAACGTTAACAAAAATGATTGTATTCCGCCTATTATTTAGCAATAGCATTCTGCATAACTTAACAGGTCACGTTATTATACAAGATGAACAGGCCATATTATGATTCCTGCTTGTCATATCGCCCTGGATCATTTCACCTTAAATTTAATGTTTACGTTAACAACAACTATATTGTAACCGCTATCCTTTGCAGAGGAAAGTGATTTTTATCATGTGAGATGACAAAAAATAGTCAGGAATTCCTTTTCCAAATCTCCGCACTTTGTATTTCCCCATTAAAACGGCATTTCGAAAACGATTTCATTATTTTTTGCTATTTTTCTGAAAATTTCTCTCTTGAAAATACCAGTTATTGTATTATAATTGTCACATGCATCCAATGTTTTACATTGAAAATTTTTCATAATATTTCAAAGACAAAAGAAGAGGTGACTGCATTGAGTACAAAAGTGCAAGATATCCAAGCAAAGACCGTTACGAAAGGGGCTGACCTTGTTGTCGATTGTTTGATCCAGCAAGGAGTAACGCACATTTTTGGCATTCCAGGTGCCAAGATTGATTCCGTTTTTGACGTTCTTCAAGATCGTGGTCCAGAATTGATCATATGCCGTCATGAACAAAACGCCGCCTTTATGGCAGCTGCGGTCGGCCGATTAACCGGGAAACCCGGCGTATGCCTTGTTACCTCCGGTCCCGGTGCATCGAATTTGGCGACAGGACTTGTCACCGCTAATGCGGAAAGTGATCCCGTCGTTGCTCTTGCTGGTGCAGTCCCAAGATCCGAACGCTTGAAACGCACGCATCAATCGATGGATAACGCCGGACTATTCGAACCCATCACCAAATACAGCGTCGAAGTAGAACATCCTGATAATGTACCGGAAGCTATTACCAATGCATTTCGGATTGCGACCTCAGCCCAGCCTGGAGCAACTTTTGTCAGTCTGCCGCAGGACGTGTTGACTTCGTCATCCGAAGTAACAGCTATTGAAAAGCTTTCCCCTCCACAGCTTGGAATTGCACCAGCCGGGCTAATCGAGCAAGTCGCAGGCCAAATCAAAAAAGCCAAGCTGCCCGTACTTCTTCTCGGTATGAAAGCCAGCACTCCTAAAGCCACCGCAGCCATCCGCGCACTCATTCGAAATACGGATTTGCCTGTAGTCGAAACATTTCAGGCCGCTGGAGCCATCTCTCGTGAGCTGGAAAGCCACTATTTTGGAAGAGTGGGCCTATTTCACAACCAACCGGGCGACATGCTTCTCGCGGCAGCAGATCTGGTACTGACGATTGGCTATGATCCTATAGAATATGATCCAAAAAACTGGAACATTCCCGCAAATCGAACCCTGATTCACCTGGATGATCATCAAGCGGATATCGACCATGATTATCAGCCAGATTACGAGCTTATCGGTAATATAGACCTGATCGTAAGCAGCCTCGCAGAGGAAATACCTACCTTGAAGCTGCCCGAAGCCTCATGCGCCCAGTTGGACCGATTTCACCAGGATTTGAATGATCAGGCCGCCATTCCTGCACACAAACAAAACTATCTGATTCATCCATTACAATTCATTCGTACATTACGCAGCCTGATTGACGATAACGTCACGGTCACCTGTGATGTAGGCTCACACTACATTTGGATGGCCCGATATTTCCGTTCTTATGAACCACGGCGACTCCTGTTCAGCAACGGGATGCAGACATTAGGCGTAGCTTTGCCCTGGGGGATTGCTGCCACTCTCGTCAACCCCGGTCAAAAGGTCGTTTCTATTTCTGGGGATGGAGGATTTCTGTTCTCATCCATGGAGCTCGAAACCGCCGTACGTCTTAACTCTCCGCTCGTGCATATTGTATGGAGAGATGGAAGCTACGACATGGTCGCTTTTCAGCAAAAAATGAAATACGGCAGAACTTCCGGTGTAGAATTCGGAGATGTAGATGTTGTGAAATATGCCGAAAGCTTTGGGGCAACCGGATTACGCGTGCACGGCCCGGAAGAACTGGAAAGTGTGCTGCAGCAGGCACTCGATACCGAGGGTCCCGTGGTCGTCGATATTCCGATTGATTATCAGGATAATATCCAGCTAGGACGTAAATTGCTTCCTAATCAATTAAACTAGCCTTAACTGGTTGCTCACTCGTGACAACTTCGTAACAATGAAGGAGTTTAACGTTTTTTTTATGCTTTTTTTGAGTTATTCATGTTGTTTACTGCAAATTTACGATTATTATTGAAAAAGAAAGAAAATAAACGCATACAATTACAAAAGGAAGTGTATTGCCATGACCGTTGCAGAACTGGAAAACAAGGAAGAAACTGAACTTGACCATGATATTTACCAAACGTCCACCATGCTCGCTTTATTAGATGGTCTTTATGATGGGGTCGTAGCCTTCAAGGAACTACAAAAGCACGGGGATTTCGGGATCGGCACCTTTGATCAACTTAATGGGGAAATGATTGCGTTTGATGGTGAATTTTTTCACTTGCTTCCAGACGGTACGGCCCATCGTGTAAAACCGGAAGAGACCACTCCTTTTTCCACAGTCACCTTTTTTCGTGAAGATTTCATATATACCATTGATCGCCCCATGCATCGCGATGAGTTGGAAGCCCTGCTGCTCAAGCTGTTCCCAAGCCGCAATTTATTCTATGCCTTCCGTTTAGATGGCACTTTCCGTGAAGTAAAAACACGGACCGTGCCTCACCAAGTGAAACCTTATAAGCCTTTTATTGAAGCAACCAAGTCACAGCCTACCTTCACTTTTAATGAGGCTTCCGGCGTGATCACAGGCTTCTGGACACCTGCCTATGCGCAAGGGATTGGCGTAGCCGGATTTCATCTGCATTTTATTAATGAGGAACGCACGGGAGGCGGTCACGTCTTTGATTTAATCGTCGAAAAGTGCACCATCCGAATTTGTCAAAAATCCAATCTGCATCTTGTGCTGCCCGATACACCGGATTACTTGACCGCGAACCTGTCCAGAGAAAACCTGGATAAAGAAATCGCTGTTACCGAAGGCGCGCAGTAATCACAAGGTATAGCTCATCAAGATATGGACACTATAACTAGATACTAGATAGCAAAAGATCACAGTCAGGGAATGAGGTTTACAGCTCACTGACTGTGATCTTTTTATGTACGAACGTATAACACAATATACATAAAATTCACTTGCCAATGACGCCAAATCACCTTCCTCTTGTCCAGAGTTTGAACAGGAATTATATCGTTAAAACAAAAAAGTCGCTAAAGTAGCGACTTATTATTAAGAGTATGCACTTGTCTTCCGACAGTTACGGCTTATTTAACCTTGAATGATTCTGCACTCAGTATTCCTGCTACACGCTGTGTATCGAAAATACGCGAAAGCTCCTCCACTGCCGTCAGGTACAATAGCCCGTTGCCTTCCAGCTTAGGAGAATTGCCGAGTGGAATTGTGCGTTTGATGAGCTGTGCGTACAGCTCCGGTTCGGTTAGATTACGCTCAAACCTCGCATTCGCCAGCTGCTTTATCAATGCCAAAGCACCTGCTACGTGCGGGGTAGCCATCGAAGTTCCGCTAAAGGTCGCATATTTGCCGCCCGGAACGGTGGACAATATATCCTCTCCTGGTGCAACCAAATCCACTTCATTATTGGAGTTGCTGAATTCCGAGGCATGTCTGTCAAAGTTTACTGCACCTACGCTGATCACTTCATTATAGCAGCCGGGATAGCCGAGCTCGTCCGTTCTCTCGTCACCGTCTCCCTCATTTCCAGCTGCACAGATGACCAGGATTTGGCTGTCCACTGCCTTTTGCACTGCTTTGTGCAGCTCTGGCACATCCTCGGGGCCGCCAAGCGACATTGAGATGACATCTGCCTTTTGCTCAATCGCATAATAAATGCCTTGAATAATCCAGTCATATTGGCCGGAGCCCTGCTTGTTCAGCACTTTGATAATGAGCAAATCCGCCTCAGGGGCGACACCTACGACACCATGCTCATTTTCCGCTGCCGCGATGGTTCCTGCCACATGTGTACCGTGACCGTTGTAATCCTTGAAGATCTCGGGATCACCTTCATCATCATCCGTGAAATTCCGGCCGCCAATAATGCGCTCCCGCAAATCAGGATGGTCCGAATCACAGCCCGTGTCCAGCACGGCCACCTTCACTCCTCGGCCTCGGGTCTGGTTCCATACCGCCGGAGCCTGAATCAGCTCTACACCTCGCGGTATTTCATTCGCTTCCTGCTCCTGCTTGATCACTTGGTAAGGAATGATATGCACTTTACGTTCCATCCTATTCCCTCCTTCATGGATACAATCGGAAACCATCCGTCTATGAAACTTTAAAAACCTCTCGAAGTGATCATTCTAGGTTACTATATTCTAGCAATTTTTGAAAAGTTTGAACATCCCCATTTTGCTTGTTTTTGTAAAAAAACAGACACCCCCACCATTTTCCTGGAGAATGCCTGTTTTATTTAAAAATATATCTTTTCATGCTCCGCATAGATTTCAAGCGCGCGTTCCATCTTATGCACGTAGGCTTCATCCTGGCTGGTACATAGAAATGTAACGTGTCCCTCCTGCGATTGACCCGCTTGTACCGGAGATGCCAGCAAATTACGCTCAGACAGCACCTGCTTTAATCGTCTAACCGTCCCCTGGCTCCCATCGATTAGCTGAATATGAGAAGGCAGCAGTTCCTTCAGAATTTCCTTATAAAATGGATAATGCGTACATCCCAAAACGACCGTACCATATATGTCCAGGTTAAACGAAGACAACTTACGGTTAAAATATTCGAACAATTCTGTTCGGTCAAAATTTAACTGTTCACAATATTGCACAAGCTCTGGCAGAGGTAGTGAGTCCACACTTCCATGATCGTCAACCCTCGATACCAGCGCTGCATAACCGGATTGCTTTAATGTCAGCGGTGTGGCTAATACCAGTACTCTTTTCCCATTCGCTCGATTCATCTCTACCGCAGGCTTCACTGCAGGCTCCATGCCAATAATCGGGATAGAATATTCTCTTCTCAGCTCCGCAACCGCAATACTCGTCGCGGTATTGCAGGCAATAACCAATGCCTTAACCTCTTCTTTTAGAATCGTTTGTACCGAAGCCTTGACATATCCGCGCACTTCTTGTGGTGTTTTCGTCCCGTAAGGAACATGAAGCGTATCTGCCATGTATACAAAACTTTCGTTCGGCAGCCGTCTTAACGCCTCAGATAATACCGTAATTCCACCTAGTCCTGAATCAAAAAAACCAATTTTCAAGCTGCTCACCTTTTTTCGTTCAACTGTTGTACCGCATGTTGCAGGCAACGTCGTAACTTCAATTTTTACCTATTCATCCATACTCTCAACTGCTCATATTTAAATTTTACCGCAAAACTGATAATTTGCAAAAGAAACACATGATTTTTACAGTGTAAAAAATAAAGCGGCTTTTTAAAATAAATTTAATATAAAAGAGTTGACAGAAATTATCTTTATATTGTAATATTACGAGGTAACTTACTAACTTAACTTACTTATTCAATTTACCTAGGGGGAAATATTTCATGTCTAAAGTATTGTTTGTCAAAGCTAATGATCGTACAGCCGAAGAATCTGCAACGGTTAAATTGTATAACGCCTTCGTGGAAAGCTACAAGTCTTCCCACCCGTCTGATGAAATCACTGAGCTGGACCTGTTCTCTGTCGAGCTTCCTTATTTGAACGCTAACATGATTAACGGTACGTTCAAATCCGCTAGAGGCATGGAATTGAACGCTGAAGAAGCTCGCCTGGCCAACATTGCCAATGGCTACCTGGATCAATTCCTGGCAGCAGACAAAGTGGTATTTGCTTTCCCGCTCTGGAACATGACAATCCCTGCAGTATTGCATACGTACATTGACTACCTGAACCAAGCTGGCAAAACATTCAAATACACTGCTGAAGGTCCTGTTGGTCTCGTAACTGACAAAAAAGTAGTCCTGTTGAACGCAAGAGGCGGCGTATATTCCGAAGGACCGGCTGCTGCTGCTGAAATGTCTTTGAACTACATGAGCAACATCTTATCCTTCTTCGGTGTAAAAGACATCGTGAAGGTTGTACTGGAAGGACATAACCAAGCTCCAGATCAAGCACAAGACATCGTAGCATCTGCTGTTCAAGGTGCAGTAGAAGCAGCAAAATCGTTCTAATACCATATATATGATCAAAAGAGGATATCCGCACCCCATTGGGGATGGATATCCTCTTTTTTTGTTATAACATATGAAGAACACGTGCTCCTCTGAGTGAAATCAGATGAAAAGCACGTGTTGGTTATCTACTACCTTACATGTTAAGGAATGAATTGCTGCACGATTTTAACGATCTTGCCGTCGCGCAGCGTCACATGGTACGGAAATTGGCTGAGGTCCAGTACATCTTTTTTGGCGAAATCTTGTTCAAACTGTTCCAGCGGAATCGACTCGTTCCATTTCACATTTGTGTCTTCAATGCGACCGGTATGGTCATAAATCTGTACCTCTACCGATGCATCCGGCGCAACCTGATATACATCATTTTGAACAGAATTGTTTACGATGTAGTAGCCGTCTGGCGCTCCATCCAATCCTGTATTTCCTTCATGCTCCAAAAATACCTTGTCCGCTGCCTTGCCTTCATACCATTCAATCGGATCTGCCGACAAATAGATTTGTCCGTTACGCATCTCCATTTGGTTTATATATACGGTCTCCTGATTTTCAGCAGGTGTTACGGATGTGTAGCCTTGTGCTGTTGCTCCCGCTGCCGTCATCAGCATCATCATTAAAGCCAATACTGTCCATTTCGAAGCTAGTCTCATCATGTCTGATCTCTCCTTACCGTCTGGGTATGTACACGGTGTCTGTAAGCTTCATTACCCTTATACATGCATCATAAACGTTGTACGGTTAAAAAGTGTATCAGATACATAAAAAATAAGTTACGATTTTTTAAGACTTGGTCTTAAAACTTGATGACATGTCCTCTTTACTTCTCGTTATTTTATCAAACCGACCTGACGCGCCTGTTCCTCGGTGAGAATAAACTCCTCATTTCCCCACACCTCGTCCTCTTTGGTTACACCAAACATCCCCATAATCTCTGTCCAGATTCCTTTGTCGGCGGCTTCCTTTTGCGTAATGATAATTTTCATGCAAATCCCTCCTTTATATACTTTTATCGGTCTCTGTGGCCCACTTCGCGAACAGATGGTTTCTCCAATCGCTGTTGGAACCTGATTTTTTGAATATATTTTAATGGTTAAAATTAGGTTCCAAAGGCGAACGCTATCGCTTCTCCGAAATCCATCTGCCCGCTTCGTTACTCAGCTTATCCCTGCTACTCTCATTTCATAATATCGTATCTAAAAAGCCAACAGGACTAAAATGCTCAGGCTAAATATAATACTTTCAATTTTACCCTCTAACCCTTAGATGGAACTCACAATGCTTGTCCTGGATTTGCATTATCGGAGATGCTTGAGGGGTTCTTGTCCCGCTTATAACATATGTACCCTTTTCCTACCGAGATTATTCGTATTTTATTTTGTAATTTTAAAGCTTTAGATTACTTTCGTGGGTAATGATCTCTTTAGAAACGACTAAGCGTAAAAATAAAAACGGTCGCAGACTAATCTACGAACCGTTTTCTAAAAAAATCCTCTATGCTTAGTGAATCAATCGAAACCATCGCCAAAAGCACCACAGCAGCGGAGAGGACGGAATCGTTCTAAAGAAGCAGAGCGTTCGCCTTTGTCCCCGGATTTCTACCTTGAACATATAATCAAGAAATCCGGGGGCGGCAGCGATCGGAAGAATGATCCGTTCTCATAGCGGCCATGAGCCGCATACCGTTACTCAGTCATTTTACACGGAAAAGTAAAAAGGCTGTACGCATACCGGCTTGGATACGGTTACTTGTTGTCCGGTATAGGTTAAGCGGCCACTTGCCTTGTCCACTTTGAATGTAACAATGTTGTTCGTATCACGGTTTGCCACCAGCAAATGATCACCGTTTGGAGTCAAAGCAAAATGGCGCGGATGCTCGCCCTCGGCAGATACATGCTCTACCAGGCTCAGCTTGCCAGAAGCTCCGTCTACAGCGTATACCACAATGCTGTCATGTCCACGATTGGAGCCATACAGATAAGCACCATCCAGCGAAATCGCAATTTCAGCGGTTGTGTTTTCGCCAGTAAAGTCAGACGGCAATGTAGGTACGCTCTCAAGCTCAGTGAGCTTGCCAGCTTCTGCATCATATGCAAAAGAAGTAATGGACGAATCCACTTCGTTAATAACAAAAGCAAAATTACCGTTCGGATGGAACGTCAAGTGGCGTGGACCTGCACCTGCATGGGTTTTGGTTTCTCCATGAAGCACCAGCTGACCTTTGCTAGCGTCAATGGTGTAGATACGGATCAGATCCAGACCGAGATCTTGTACGAACAGGAAGCGACCGTCAGGGCTAAAGAAGCTGGAGTGAGGATGTGGACGATCCTGACGCTCAGGATGCGCTCCTTTACCTTCATGTTGCTTCACATCCAGCAGTTCACCGATACGTCCGTCCTCTGTCAGAGACACCAGTCCCACCATACCTCCGTGGTAGCTGACTACGATAAGGAAACGGTCGGATGGATCACGCTGAATGTGGCAGGTTGTTGAGCTAACGTTTTCCGCGCGATTCAGCAGTGTCAATGTTCCCTTAACCGGATCAATTTCAAACGCAGCAGCTTCGCCTACCTTCGCTCCGCTAGCCGAAATCGTCTCACCGATGGAATACAGCTTCCGGTTTTTGACGTCCACATTCAGGAATGTAGGATTTTTCAATCCGGAGAACTCATCCTGTAGTGTAAGTACACCAGTCTCTTCATTAAAAGTGTACGCATACACTCCGTTGCCTTCCAATTCGGCGTAAGAGCCTGCGAATACGAGCAATTTTTGTTGTGCTGTCATGGTTGTGTCCTCCTTGAATTAGAAAATAGTGGGCAATTGGAATGATTGCTCCTGGTTCAAATTTCGCTTGAAGAGGCGCGTTTCACGACAGGCTCTGTAGACAAAGCCACGTTTCCCGCAACGGCACGCGAGATCATGCAGGATGTTTCTGCCTGCTCTGTCAGCCGCAATGCTTGTTCGATCTGCGATTCTGACGCATCAGCGGCCAGCTGAACCCGCGGGCGATGCACGATTCGACGATATGTAAAAATATTGTTCGTTACATCGACAATCCCTTCGGATTCCAGCGCCAGAGCTGCCACTGGGAGACTGGCACGCTCCATCATCGCTGCCAACGTAATCAAATAGCAGGTCGCGGCCGCACCGAGCAGCATTTCATCCGGATTCGTCCCCACACCGGGGCCACCCATCTCAGCCGGGATCGAAATCGCAGTCCGCAGCTGTCCGGCTTCAATGCGGCCGTCGCTGTTGCGCCCCCCGTTCCAGTCTGCCTTGAGCAGAAAGGTATGCTCCATTTCAGGTCACTCCCCTCTCTTGTATTATGAATTTTATATAGGTGAATGTAAAGTTAGTCGATCTCCTGATTTTTCGTTTCGGTCCCCAGCAACCCTACAGCGGCTGCTCCAATCAGGATAGCGACGAAGAAAATCCCAAAGATAGCGGGTAACCCAATGCCCTGTCCTACCAATATTCCGACCACCAATGGTCCGATTACGCCTCCGATACGGCCAAACGCAGCCGCCATACCCACACCGGTAGAACGGACGGCCGTCGGATACAATTCCGGTGTATAGGCATACATCGCTCCCCACGCGCCGAGATTGAAAAAGGACAAGCAAATCCCGGCGGCCAGCAGCATCCCGGCCGTTTCCGCGGTTCCGAACCAAATGGCAGACACTGCCGTCAGCAGTAAATAGAGGATCAGGACGAATTTGCGGCCCAGCTTTTCAATCAGATACGCGGCGGTAAAGTAACCTGGTAATTGTGCAAGCGTCATGATCAGGACGTACTCAAAGCTTTTAACCAGCTCAAAACCTTTCATGAACATCATGCTCGGCAGCCACAGGAACATACCGTAATAGGAAAATACAACCGTAAACCATAATATCCACAGCATTAACGTAGACCTGCGATTCGCTCCCGCCCAAATAGAAGCCAGTCTTTCACGTAGTGGAAGCTTGACGCTCTGCTGCTTGTAACGCGGTGAATCCTCAACAGCCCTGCGCAAATAAAGGGCGTACAGGGCAGGCACCGCACCGAGAATGAAGGCCATCTGCCAACCATACTTCGGGATCACAAAATAGGCGATAAGGGCCGACAGAATCCAGCCTGCTGCCCAGAAGCTTTCCAGTAATACAACTGCTCGTCCTCGCTCCTTTACAGGCACCGATTCTGACACCAGCGTCGAAGCTACAGGCAATTCCCCGCCTAAGCCTGCGCCGGCAATAAAACGCAGCACCAGCAGCACTCCAAGACCCGTCGCAAAAGCAGACAGACCGCTGGCAATGGAAAAGATCAGCAGCGTCCACACTAATATGGCGCGTCTGCCGTAGCGATCCGCTAAAATCCCGGCCAAAGCGGCCCCAAACACCATTCCTATTGAATTCATCGAAGTCACCAGACCAATTTGCTCTGAGCCCAAATGCCACTCCTTGGCCAGCGCTGCGACTATAAATGATAGCAGCCCCACATCCATGGCATCAAAGAGCCAACTGAACCCTGCGCTAAACAGCAGCTTCCTTTTCTTAGCTGGTGGTAATGAAGTTAATTCACTCATGATTCGCTCTCCCCTAAATGCATCATATACAGCCGTGTATTCAGGTGTCTTGTCACCCACAGCCTAGCATCTATTGTACCGCAAGCTTGCTGAATCTGCGAGTATTTTACACAGAAAAAAACGGAAGATTGCCTACGGCAATTCTCCCGCCTTCTGGAACCTGCCACTTACCGGTTTTGGACCAGACCGATGATCGTCACCATGAGCACCAGCAGCTGGATGAGTGTATCATTACTCATTCCAATCGCCTCCATCCCATATGAGATACTCCTTCGGCCGTTTCCCCTCTCCCCGGATTATGACGCTTGTTCCCCAATACATACCTATGCAGGCAGCGGGCAGCTTATGATCTTGGTGAATGAAAAATCTCCATTCTTAAAAATATTCATACGTTCAAGGCTTGATCCAGGAATATTGCAAATCCATTTCCTGAATACATTCGCGACTATCGTGTTCATCATTCGCCACCAGCGGAGTCACTGGATAGATGCTCATATCGCCTTGCTCATACGTGTGCAGTAACGGCAGCAGTTCATCTACGTTCTGGATGGATGGGTCCAGCCATGAATCTATATGTTCGGATTCGAGAATGGCCGGCATACGACTGTCGAATTCACGGATATCCGCATTGGCCTGAACCGTCATCATTGTACAGGTCCGCAGCGGCTCCTTACGACTATCCTGCCATATTTCATATAAACCCGCGACCGCAAACATTTTCTGTTCCGGCAGCACCACACGTACAGCACACATGCGTTTACCTAATTTTCTCCAATAATAAAATCCGTTGCAGGGGATAATACAGCGCCGGGTTTCCGCCATCTTGCGATAGCTCGGATTTACCCGAAGTGAATTTAAGTCGGCGTTGACACAATCCTTCCCCCAGTAGGGGATAAAACCCCAGCGGAATTCATCAAGCACCCGTTCTCCATCCTGATGCAGCACAATCGGAATATGCTGGGTGGGACTCATGTTATAACGTGTTTTGTAATAATACATCACTCGTTGTATAGCAAAATGGTCCCTTACCTCATCCAAATCCGCTGATAACGAAAATCTTTTGCACATATGCGCTTCTTCCTTCCGCCTTTTTCATCTATTGTGCGGATATACAAGGAAAAATATGCATAAGCAAGGATTGTATATAGCAATATCCCCGCAGTTGTGAAGCTACGGGGATAGGTACTAACTTATATCGTTCTTACTTCTTTTCAACCGCGTGACCGCCAAATTCATTGCGCAGTGCAGCAACCACTTTACCGTTGAACGTGTCGGTGTCAAGAGAACGGTAACGCATCAGCAGGGACAGAGCAATGACCGGAGTCGCTGCCTGAATGTCCAATGCTTCCTCAACCGTCCATTTACCTTCACCGGAAGAGTGCATAACCCCGCGGATTTCATCCAGGTTCGCATCCTTGGAGAATGCACGTTCAGTCAAGCCCATCAGCCAGGAGCGAATAACGGAGCCATTGTTCCACACGCGCGCTACTTGCTCATAGTCAAAGTCAAAGTTGCTTTTCTCCAGCACTTCAAATCCTTCACCGATGGAAGCCATCATGCCGTACTCCACACCGTTGTGAACCATTTTGAGAAAATGTCCGCTACCGGATTTACCTGCATACAGATAGCCATTTTCCACTGCTGTATCGCGGAAAATAGGCTCAACAACCGCCCATGCCTCCGGGTCGCCGCCGATCATATAACATGCACCATTGCGTGCGCCTTCCATACCGCCGGACGTTCCTGCATCCATGAAGCTGATGCCGTATTCTTTTAGACGGGTATGACGGGCAATGGACTCTTTGTAATGAGAGTTGCCACCTTCAATAATGATGTCCCCTTTGGACAGCAATGGTTGAAGCTGATCCAGCACAGTATCAACAATTTGATGAGGAACCATAATCCACAGAACTCTTGGAGACTGGGTTGCCTGTACAAGCTCTTCCAATGTGGAAGCACCTGCAGCACCATAATCCTTCATTTCTTGAATCGCTGCTGCATTCACGTCATAAGCAACAACTTCATGCTGATGGTCGATCAGGTTTTTTCCGAGATTCAAGCCCATTTTTCCCAAACCAATTAGTCCAACTTGCATTGTAAAGGCCTCCTGCCGTAGCAAAATATATTGTCTATTTGTTAATGTTTATGAACGAACAACTGCTTTCTCAGGACTTTCAGACTTTTGATCCAGCCACCATGTAAAGCCCTGTTCCTGCAACAATTGATCCGAGGCTTTTGGACCATAGGAGCCTGCTGCATAGGTGTGAAGCGGAACCTCTCCACGAGCAAAAGCTTCCAGCACGGGTTGTACCCACATCCATGAAAGCTCAACTTCATTCCAGTGAGCAAAGAAGGTGGAATCGCCGCGCAGCGCATCAAAGATAAGGCGCTCATAAGCTTCCGGTACATCCTTGTTCTCAGAATCATAGTTCATCAGAACCGTCTCCAGTTGACCATTGTTCAACGGGTCTTTACTGTTCAGACGCAGAGTTACTTTTTCATCTGGATTCACATGCATGATAAGTAAGTTTGGTTCAGATGGCTGCCCTTGAGCAGCATATGGATCTGTGCTGTCCTGTTTGAATTCCACGATGATACGTGTGGATTTTTCCTTCATGCGTTTGCCAGTGCGAATATAGAATGGCACGCCTGACCATTGCTCATTATCAATCCATAGACGAGCTGAAATAAATGTATCATTTTGTGAATCAGGCTCAATACCCGGTTCTTCTTTATAAGAAGGAACTGCGTTTCCGTTAATCTCACCGCTCGTATATTGTCCTCTAACCACACTGGAAGCAATATCCGAAGGATCAAGCGCACGCAATGCCTTCATAACCTTGCTTTTCTCGTCACGCACCTGTCCAGCTGTTACATGTTTAGGCTTGTTCATGGCTGCCATCATCAGCACCTGTAGCATGTGATTTTGTACCATGTCACGAATAGCTCCGGAATGATCGTAGTATCCAGCACGTTCTTCAACCCCTACGATCTCGGAAGCGGTAATTTGTACATTGGCAATGTACTGATTGTTCCAAACTCCTTGAAGCAATGGATTAGCAAATTTCAAGGCTTCCAGGTTTTGCACCATCGGCTTGCCCAAGTAGTGGTCAATACGGTAAATCTCATCCTCAGCAAATGTTCTGCTCAAACGATCATTCAGCTCGCGTGCAGATTCCAGATCATGTCCAAACGGTTTTTCGATAATGAGCCGTTTCCAGCCCTTGGTTTCGGCCAGACCGCTTTCCCGGATATTGAGGGCAATCACATCAAAAAATTCCGGTGCCACCGATAAATAAAACATGCGGTTCCCCGGAATTCCCAAATCATTTTCACGTTGCTCAACAAGCTGCAGCAGCTTTTTATAATCTTCCGGATGATTGACGTTCAAAGCGCTATAGCGGAAAGCACTCAGGAATTGATCCATCTGTGCACGGTCATCATTCACGTGTCTGGAGAAATCCTTAATGGACTGCTCTACATTACTTTGAAACTGCTCATCAGCCACTTCACGGCGCCCCATCCCAATTACAGAAAAGGAAGCCGGAATTTTACCTTCTACAAACAAATTATACAAGGCAGGGTAAATTTTGCGTTTCGCCAAATCCCCTGTCGCTCCAAATAAGACAAAAGTCATTGAATCCATGAATTATTCCTTCTTCCCATTATAAAAGATGAGGTTATTAAAAGTTACCTGAGGAATTAACGTAACCCATAATACACCCAAAATAAGGGGCAAGTCAATCAAATTTTAGCAAATTCGTGAACATTCGAAATATCCTGTAATGATAACGTTTTCTGTGGTATGATTGACGAATGGAAAGAGAAAATAATGTTAAAAATGTTACAGTTACTACAACATGATACAGTTACTATTGGTATACAGAGTTACTTTTAGTATACTGTTTCAAACAACAATGAAATTGAGGGGATTCAAGATGAGCGACGACAGGCAGCCCAAGCTTTTGTGCGGTAAGGTGGAACAGTCCTTTCAGATCATCAGCAAAAAATGGACCGCTCTCATCATTCATGCTTTGATGGAACATCCCAAACGATTCAGTGAAATTCATGTCTCCATACCTGATCTTAGCAAACGTATGCTGAACGAGCGCATCAAGGAACTGGAGCTTTCCGGCCTGATCCTTCGCAATGTCATCACAGAGCGGCCTGTGCGTACCGAGTATTCGCTGACACGCAAGGGAAAGGAACTCGGTGATGCATTGAATGGTGTAGAGAGTTGGGCCGAAAGATGGCTCTAACCGCCAACAGGAGATCGTCCTACACGGTCTCCTGTTATTGTGTTACCTTTTAAGGATCATAATACAGGCTAACGTACGAAAATAATGGTACAACCACGCGGGCAGCTCATGATTTTGGATTGAGCCAAGAAAGGATGAGTCGGATGGCATTTGGCATTACCCGACAGGAGCTTACAGCCTGGAAAAGAGAGGTCAGTCGCGGTGAAATTGCTTTTCTGACGCATTACTGGCTGGATAATCGTTTTCCAGGAATTACAACGGTCACCAAGGTAGGCTGCTCCGATTTGGACAAGCTGCGCTTATGGTGCAACAATAACGGTTTGGACCCTCGATATATTCATCAGCGTCAGCCCTATCCTCATTTTGATTTGATCGGCAGCAAGCAAACGGAGATTTTACGTAAATACGGCATGAGCGATCAGTTGAATCGCTTCGGCCATCATCTTCAAACGGGTATACATCCACCCTTTTAAACCGCAGCTCTTAGGGTTGCGGTACTTTTGTTTGATTAGTCACGTAATGAATAAAATGGCAAAAAGCACTGTGCGTACCACAGTGCTCTGCTCAGGATGAAACCTGATCGTTTATATTGTCTGACTTATTTAAACGTTTTTACGCGTTCTTCTACAGGCTGGAATTCTTTATCACCTGGTTGGAAGGTTGGTTTACCGAATGGCATTTCAGCAATCAGCTTCCAGTGTTCAGGGATGTTCCATTCATTTTTTACTTTTTCGTCAATCAAAGGGTTGTAATGCTGAAGGGATGCGCCCAGTCCTTCTTGCTCCAGAGCCGTCCATACTACCAGTTGCAGCATACCATTGGATTGGTTGGACCAGATTGGGAAATTGTCCGCATACGCTTCAAATTGTTGTTGCAGACCCGCTACAACGTTGTTGTCTTCAAAGAACAAGACCGTTCCGTAGCCGCTGCGGAAGCCGTTCATTTTCTCAGCAGTAGACTTGAATTGCTCTTCGTTGCCTACAACCTCACGCAAAATATGTTCAGTAATATTCCACAGTTTGTCATGCTGTTCTCCGAGCAATACCACTGCGCGTGAAGTTTGGGAGTTAAAAGAGGTAGGTGTATACTTCACAGCTTCCTCTACAATTTCTTGAATCTTTTGATCGGAAATGACCTGTTCTTTGCTGATCCCGTAATAGGAGCGTCTTTCTTTCAGAGCTGTAAAGAAGTCTTTGGACATTTTTGTTACCTCCTGAGAAAAATTAATTACTTTTCGTAACTAAATATATATTACACTTATCTTAATGTCAAGAGATTTCTTTTTAAATATTACCACTTGCCTGACGATTTATACATCGCCTTTATATTTTTTTTCACTAGAAGAGGTATGCTTGGTTACGTCCTTGTCGAATTCCTCTTCGAGTTCCATCTTTAAATCCTCTATGGGAATAGCATCTACTGTCTGCTCACTCTCAAAGCGGTCAAACAAGCTCTCCTGCTCTGTCGGATACTGCTCCGCATGATCTCGGCTTACGGGCTGCTCCTGAGCAGCATGCTTCGCTGTCCCTCTCCCTGTCTGTTCCTTCCCGCCATTCTGATTCTGGTGGCGCAGCTCGTCGTCAAATGGGGTCATTTTGGCTTCCCTTCCTCTCGGCTTGGTTGGTTCCATAGTATACTTTTACCTTCCAGCACAGGGATTAAACGCAAAAAAGAGAAAATCTCCGTAAAGATTTTCTCTTCCTATGCCTATTTGATCACTTATTGGGTTATTCCGAACGGGATTTGCCTGCACACTCATGAAAAAGATGAGTTTCCAGCTTTTCTCCCTCTACGAGCTTCTGTACCAGCTGTGTCCCCGCAGCAGGCGTCATCTGGCCATACCAGTCGCCTTGAGGGTATACGATCACAACCGCAGCATCGTGACAACGACCATTACAGCGAGTTCTGGTCGTATGAATATAAGCATCTGCATTTTGTTTGCGAATTTCATCCCGGATTGCTTGTGTCACTTCTTCACCCTCATGTCGCATACATGTACCTCCATTACAGATCAATACATGGTGCTTCATCGGTTCTAATTCAAATATAGCCATAGCTTCCCCTTTATTCAACGGTTGTTGATTGATTAATGTTTATCTGGATAAAGAACAAGCTGTGCTTCCAACCGTCCACCTATAAGGTTTAGCACGATAAATGAGTATTCGTCCTCACCACGCTTGTCAGTCGGAGAACCGGGATTCAAGACAAGCAGCTCTCCCACCCTTTTGACCACCGGAATATGCGAGTGTCCGTAAATCAGACAATCCAACGGTTCTCCCTTAAACGTATTCAGCGCAATATTCTCTGTCGAGCCACGCCAGCCGTGCCCGTGAACCATACCAATCCGTTTGCCCCGGGCTTCAACGATTCGTTGATAGCCCAAGCGATCTACGATGTCTATTCCATCATTGTTTCCGGCAATGCCTTGTACAGGTGCAAATTCAGCCAGGCGTTCATATACGAACCAGTCCGTCCAGTCTCCGGCATGGAGAATGAGATCACTGTCTTTTAACTCCTGTACAAGCCGACTCGGAAGCGCTTTACTTCGATACGGCATATGTGTATCGGAAAGTACGACGATTTTCATATTCAATTCTCCTTACCGGCGTCTTTACACAGACGAGCTCTGGTGTCCAATCCGCTGCTGGAGTGCCTGTTCCAGATCTTGCAGCGTAACGGTCTCGAAAAACGTCTGTATTTTCTCCTCTGCCACGGTATATAAACCGTCTAACAAAGCGTCTATGTTTTTGCCTACCTCACAATTATGATTACTGTCGGCATGAATAGCGAACAACGGCCCTTCATCCTTGGTCGCTTCATATATCATTTTAAGATTCATGTTGGAACTCGACATACTCAAACGAAAGCCACGTGCTCCCGGCGAGGAATCAACCAGACCTGCTTGCTTGAGTCGGCTCATAATTCTTCTCACGACGACCGGGTTCGTATTGATGCTGGAAGCAATAAGCGTCGAAGTCATTCGCTCCGGCGCTCCTTCAGCCAGTAGAAGCAGACAATGGATACTAACGGAAAAATGGGTACTCATGTTAACCACCTTTATATGTGTGCCTCATTAAATGTTGTGTAAAATGCATACCTACATCATACCACAATAACGAGGCATCAACACAGCGCTTACTGCGCCTCACTCCGGAAAATAGTCATTTTCAGGACGCAACCGCACTTTCAACTGGCGCACGCTATATTCCAGTTGCTTGACGATGTCCTCCAACTGACGACGATCAAGTCCGCTGAAATCAGCAGCAGGCTTGGGTGCATTTTTCAAATCACGTATCGTTGCCTGCTGCTCCTGCCACTTGTCCATCAAGTCGGCTATATTCGCATAAAAGCGTTCATAATCCTTGATTATTTCATCCAGAAAAGCATCTACCTCATCCGGATCATAGCCGCGCATTTTATTTTTAAACTGTTTTTCATGAATGGAGAGCGCGTCCAGCTGAATGCCCAGTTGTTTAAACAACTGTTTTTGCTTATCCAGACGACGCTTCATATGTTCATCCATCGTTGTTCCCTCCTTAACGCACTATTCTTTTATATCACATTCTAGACCGGGAATAAAAGTCGCTGCTGATTGCCCAGTCCTGTGAGCGGTATCAAAGCCGCCAAGCGCGATGCCACAAGCTATGATGAAAATATGTGCGATGCAAAAGCTCGAAACCTGATTGTATGCGTATGCATTCTATGTATTTGTTGATCTAAAAAGCAGCTTGTCTTTGTGACAGGCTGCTTTTCTTGACTCTGCTGTGATACAGCTATTACTTTAATTCGATTATTCTTATCCAATTTCCACCCGTTTGCGGCTGCGAGCCGATTCAATACAGGCATCGATCACCTTCATATTGTTTACTGCATCTTCTGGTTCATACGGCAACGGAACACCATCAAGCACCGCCTCGGCAAAAGCATCCACTTGCAACTCAAAGGAATTAAAGCCTTTAAGACGTTCCTCGCGCGTAACCGAACCAACGTGGACGAAGATTTGCGGTACAACAGCCGTTCTTTCCCAGCCGAACATTTTGGGCATCGCAATCGTGCCTTTGCTGCCGAGAATCTCCATATTGGAACGGTTCGCGGCCCACATGCCACAATCGAAGGTGAGATTGACCCCGCCGGGAAACTCCAGCAGACCGGATGCCATCATATCGACGTTGTCATGCTCCGGGGAAAATAAGGCATGTACCGTCACCGCCTCAGGCTCCCGATCCAAATACATACGAGCCGCGGATATTGGATACACACCTACATCATATAACGAGCCGCCGCCCATGCTTTTATTAAAACGCACATTGTCTGCCTGATCGGCATTGTTAAACGTAAATGTACAATGAATGCCACGAATGTCGCCAATTTCCCCGCTATTGATAATTTCCTTAATTCTTCGATGCTTGGGATGATAGCGATACATAAAAGCTTCTGCAAAGATCACGCCTGCACTTTTACAGGCTTCAATCATGCGGCTGGTCCCGACTGAACTGAGAGAAGATGGTTTTTCGCACAAAACGTGCTTTCCTGCCTCGGCCGCCCGAATCGTCCACTCTTCATGCAGATGGTTCGGCAGCGGGATGTACACCGCCCCAATTTCGGGGTCAGCCAGCAGCTCCTCATAGCTTCCATAGCTTTTCGAAATATCGAATTCCCGGGCAGCGCCAGCGGCTTTATTGGCATCACGGCTGGCAATTCCAATCACTTCTCCGCGTTCGGATTGCTGAATCGCCGGAATGACAGCTATCCGGGCAATCTCCGCAGTACCCAAAATTCCCCATTTCAGCTTTCTCCCCATCATTCTCATCCTTTCGTGCCTCAGGAATAGTTGTCTTGTTCTGCTTTATGCAGCATGCCCAAGCAACGGTCCAAATCGGTTTTAACCTGCTTTTTGTAAAGTCTGGCCTTCTCCTCCCCATCATCTGTAAAATGATAGAGTACAATTTCCTGAAAATCCACGCGCGGGTCTGTTCCTTTTAATCGTTTGGTACGGTAAAAAACGCCTTCCTGTACCAGCTCATGCAGCGCTCGGTAGACCTCGCTCTGAGGCGGAACATATCCGAAGCTGCTAAACTCATCCTTCATCGATTCGAGCATCTGATATCCATAACCGCGATGCCTCTCCACCATTGTGATCAGATAAATTTTGATAAAAGCCCGCTGGGATATCATAAACGCCATTGCACAGCCTCCTCCACACCTTATTCATATATCTTATCCTCCATTATAAACCACTCTGTGGCCATACACTATTTCCTTTCATCCTATGAGAATGTATGAGAACATTCCGTCCATTGTGACCGTTCTTAAAGATTGCGAGAGAACTAAAATGAAGCTTCGTTAGGCAGGTTGCGATTGGTGGGCTGTAGTTCTATTTTTCTATTATGAATTTTTCATATAGTGAAATTATGTTATAAGCATTAAAAAAATAGGACCATCCTTGATTTCGATCCTGGAATTGCCCCCTCCATTTTCAAGAAGCAATGGCTTAAAAATATCCACTTCCCATTGTTAAAAGAAATTCGAGTCAGGAATTCTGAGTTTAATTCTTCGGTTTATACGAAAAATCTCGTTGTGGATTTAAGCAGCATCCACAACGAGATTTTTTGATGCCTAAGGAAACCGCAAGGTCAGGCTTGCTTTTGCAAGGCTGGCGGCCCTCCCGCCGGGCGGGGACGAACCCGAAGCCCCACAATCCATTTGCCCAGAGGCATACGGGCCAGCAGCCATGTTCCGGCAATGGAAAAGACCAAGCAGAAAATGAACGAGATTAGCGTACGAAGCACGTGGCTCCAGTCTGAAAACAACGTTTCATCAAAAAAGTAGGTCACACGCAGCATAAAGGCATGCATCAGATACGCTCCGTAGGACAACGTTCCGATGGCAGTCAGCATACTCGCCACACGGCCCCCCTTATGAGCGATCCACGTGGCTACCCGATATGCCACAAAAATAGACGTAACACAATATACAGCCATAATCGGACGCAGCAGGGACAAGTAATTAAAGGAAGGAACCGTCCCTCGCGGCGTCTGGAACAGGCTGATCATCTCGTACAGCAAGTATCCTGTAATTACGATAAACAGCGGCCAATACACCATCTGTGCCTTGGTTACCCAGGCATTCCAGCGTTGGACATTCATCCCGGCTGCCGCTCCCAGCACAAAATAAAAGAAAAAGTAGATCACATTCCGGTCAGCGTACAGGGTAAACCAGGAGGTAATGACCGGGAGCTGGAGCTTGTCCATCGCGTGGTACACAGGTCCAACTGCGAACATAAGCAAAAAATATAACGCGCCAACTCCAGCCAATGCAGCGGGTTGCCATTTTGACGGCATCAGCGCAGACACACGGCGCACAGCATAACGAAACACAGGAAATAACACATAGCATTGGATGATCATAATGATGTACCACAGATGATAACTGCTTTTTCCGTTCAAAAGCTTTTGCAAAAAATCCAGCGGGTGAATAGATTCTCCACTTTGGACAAGCTGATTTCCCAATTCGTATAAAAGAGACCATATGATATAAGGCACGATGATATCCATAAATCTTTTACGTAAAAACGTCCCGTAATTTAAGGCTCCATCATAATTGTAAAACAACACCATCCCGGTAATAAATACAAACACAGGAACTGCGAATTTGGAACACAGCAGTAACAGTGTCAGCAACACCCCGTCCTGGATGCGCGCCCCCTGCGCAACCGCATAGTGTGCGATGGAATGCTGAAGAACGACAGCGGCAAAAGCCAATCCTCTCAGCAAAGCGACTTCGGAAATTCTCTCTTTTTGACTCATGTCACTCTCCTGTTATGTCTAGCAAAGTATGAATCTATTATAACTGCAATTCCATAAAATAAATATAGAATGGATAAACGTGCCAAAGGCATAGTATCTATATGTGTAACCATGGACAGATGCCCACAATATCATATTACATCTGTTAGCAGGAGGGATTTTTTAATGAATAATGGATTGGGTCGATATCACTGTCAACATTCTGGTATAAATCCAGTTTTAGATCGAATTTTGGAGCGGTGGACTGGGGAACCCAAAAAAACAGTTTATTTGTTAATCAACAAATATGGCTTACCAAATGACGCAAGCTGGACAAAAATTACATGGTATAATAATGGTCCTTGGAAACGGACGGTTGTCCATCTTCGTACAGTACCTCATAATACTCCTACCCCCCACCTTGATTATTTAGCACAAACCATTGATTATAGGGTCCCGGTTCAATTTTTTTGCGACTTAGCGAGGTTTGATGGTAGTTTATATCCAGACCGAACGGCTGGTGAAGCTACGGCTAAATGCGATCAAGAAGCGGCGAATTTTATGGCTTTGAACTTGATGAACGACATCATTACTGGCAAGCGAACCGTGGAAGATGCACGTCATGCTGCAGTTGAAATTGAAAAAGCTTTTCGACTAAAAGGGCAATCGTCACCTTACACCACAGGATTCCTATTCCAAAAACAATTTCATACTGCTGATCCCGATGTCGCCTATTTCTAAGTAGTATATCTCTATGACATTACTAAACCGAGGAATAATTTTCTAAAAAAAAAGCAGCCTTCCCTCTCGGGAAGACCACTGCTCGCTATAACGAACGGATTGGACACCAAATCAAGCATCTCAACGCTTTGGCTTCGCTCTGCTGGTCGCCACGGCTTCCAACGGATCATCCGGCCAATAATGCTTGGGATATCTGCCTTTCAAGTCCTTTTTAACTTCAAAATAGGCCTCGCTCCAGAAGCTGGACAGGTCGGAGGTCACTTGCACAGGCCGCTGGGCGGGTGACAGCAAATGCAGCACGAGCGGCACACGTCCCCGGCCAATCCGCGGCGTTTCCCTCATGCCGAACAGCTCTTGCAGCCGCACTGCCAGCGCAGGTGCCTCGGGATTCGAATAATCGACCGGAATACGGGAACCACTGGGTACTCGTATATGCGTCGGTGCTTCCTGCTCAAGCTGCTGCCGCTGCTCCCAATCCAGTCTGCCGAGCAGCAATTCGCTGCCGTCCAGTCGTTGCAGATCAGATACATTTTTGGCTCCAAGCGCAAAAGGTAGCAGCCACGATTCCAGTGAATCCAGCAGCGCGGATTCCGTGCTGTCCGGCCAATCCTCGGGTGCCGAGAAGTGCATAAAAATCAAGCGCGCCTGCAACTGTAGGGTTGACCGATTCCAGGACAGCAGCTTTAGACCACGTTCGCGGACACCCTGCATCAAGGCGCCAGCTATTTCCTCTGCCGGAGGCCGTTCATAGGACGTTTCCTTTAAAACGAGCGCGCCAAGCTGTAGTATCTTGCGGGCTCTCACGGCTGAGGCTGAGCTGTCCCAATATACATAGGCTTGTTCCAGCAGCCATTCACTACAATGTTCGATCAGCTCTTGCAGCTCAACGGGTGCCGCCAGCTGAATGGCACCATCTGCTCCCTCGTCATCCACTTCGGCGGCGGCGAGATAGGATGAGCGCGACATCCACTCCACTTGTCGGAGTCGCGCGCCCCGGCCGCCGCTAAGCAAAAAGCGGCCGTCACCCCGGCCCTGCGCGATCCGATCCGGATACGCAAAGGCCAGCAGCAGCCCGCAGGACGCGGAGCCGTCAGGCTCGTCCAACGCTGCGGCTGCTTTCGGCAGCGTGGCCAGCAGCTGCCGACTTTCCTGCACGATACGGCGAATCACCGTATCGTCTGCCGCCCGCAGCAGGCTGTGCGTGCTGCGGGCATGAGCCGCCTCGCGCAGGGCGTCCAGCCGCGGGCGCAAATCCGTTCCGCCATGGGCGCGGAACGGGTCGCGCTCTTGCAGCAGCGCAGCCAGGCGGCTGGCGGTAGGCGCCAGACCGAGGGCGGCCGCGCACAGCAGCATGTGTCCGAGGCGCGGATGCGCGCCCAGAGCGGACACCTCGCGTCCATGCGCGGTAATGCCGCCTGCGCTGCCATCGGCTGCGGCGCTCAGGCAGCCGAGCTGGCGCAGCAGGCTTGTGGCCTGGCGGTACGCCGCCTCAGGCGGGGCATCCAGCCAGGCCAGCTCGGCGGGCTCGCGCACGCCCCAGGCGGCCAGCTCCAGCGCGAGCGGAACCAGATCGGCCGCCGCGATTTCCGGGCGGCTGGCATCAGGGAGCGCGGCATGTTCCTGCGCGCTCCACAGCCGGTAGCATACGCCCGGCTGAAGGCGGCCCGCCCGGCCGCGCCGCTGGTCAGCCGAGGCTTTGGACACCTTGACGGTGGTCAAACGGCTCATGCCGGTTCGCGCAGAAAACACCGATTCCCGCGACAATCCGCTGTCGATCACCACCGTAATCCCGGCTATGGTCAGGCTGGACTCGGCAATCGAGGTTGCCAATACGACTTTTCGGCTGCCCGAAGCCGAAGGGCGTATCGCCTCATCCTGCTGCTCCAGCTTCATACTGCCGTACAGCGGAATAACCTTGACCTGTGCAGGCAAATTTCTTGAAGTCAGCTCACGCTCCGTGCGATGAATCTCCCTCGCCCCGGGCAAGAAGACCAACAGATCTCCTTTATGGGCATGAAGCGCCTTTTCTACGGTCTCTGCTGTAAAAGCTTCTAATGTGGCCGATGAAGGCTTGGGCATATGAAAGGTTTCTACAGGAAATACGGTGCCTGGACATTCCAGCAGTGGAGCATCCCCCAGTAGACGGCAGACCGGCTCAGCCTCCAGCGTGGCAGACATGATCAATATTTTCAAATCCGGCCGTAGCAGGGCCTGACTTTGCAGAGCAAGCGCGAGCCCTAAATCTGCATGCAGGCTGCGTTCATGAAACTCATCAAAAATGATCAGCCCAATCCCCTCCAACGCCTGATCATTTTGCAGCATTCGGGTCAGCACGCCCTCAGTAACCACTTCAATCCGCGTATTCGGCCCTGTTTTTGTATCCATGCGAACGCGGTAGCCCACCCTCTGCCCCGTTTGTTCGCCCAGCGCTTTCGCCATTTGCGCGGCTGCTGCACGTGCAGCCAAGCGCCTTGGCTCCAGCATCAGCATTTTTTGACCCGCCAGCCACGGCTCGTGCAGCAGTTCGAGCGGCGTAACCGTCGTCTTGCCCGCGCCCGGCTGTGCAATCAATACGGCAGCCGAATGGGATCGCAGCGCATTTTTAAGCTCGGGTATAATTTGAATGATAGGCAGTTGTTTATCTGTCAATGAAATCTCTCCAATGATACGCAGATGCGTAAATCTAATTCCAATCGTATTGTGCGTACAGTTCTGCTGGGGTTTCGATCTGTTTAGCTATGTATTGAATGACACTCGTCCAGCTCCCGATTTCGCTTCACACGATCCCCTCCAAGAAAAGTTCCCAAAATGGTCGGAGTCAGAATATTTCTATTGAAAATAGTATACAGTTGCTTGTTACATTGAGCAATTCACTTATAATGTGTAGTCCATGCTCAATCATTAGCCTGGATACCGAGGCTTTCATTTTGATGTCCAGTGCTGTTCGAATTCCATTAGCCATCGTAAAACGCTGTGCTTCCTCCCGGATTGCATCGCAAAGTCGACTTCCGAGGCTGATTTGAGCGCATGTTGTCTATGGCACGACGGGAGTCAGCCAGCGCCTTGCGTGCCTGGGACATGGACTGCTGAACGATATCATGAGCTCTCCGCGTGCTGCCTTTTGTCTGGTGGGCATCTACGGCTGGCCATCTGCAAATAAGCCCAGCAAGGAGTTTTCAAACTGACGGTACTTCTCAAAATAATAAAAAGAGGATTTTTTAGGCAGGGATAAACACGTAGCATCGGAGAGGACAAAGCGACTGGCGGAAAAGCGACAGCGGTCGCCTTTGTCCCCGAATTTCTACCGCTAAAAATAGTATGAAATTCGGGGCAACGGCGATTAGAGGAATGGTTCGTTCCCGGAGCTTCCTACTCCTTCGATCCCGTGTTGGCTATCCCCTGCACATAATAGCGCTGCAGTGGAAGCAACAGCACAACCGGGATGAGGATGGACAAAATGACGGCCGCGAACATTTCGTTCCAGTAGGTGGCATATTCAGTAACGAAGTCGCTCAGCGCGACCTGAATCACTTTATACTCCTTCGAGCGCGTCACGATGAGTGGCCACAGGAACGATTCCCACTGCTGAATAAAAATAAGCAGGCTGGCGCTGACGGTAACGGGCTTGCAGAGAGGCATGACGATTCGAGTGTATACCCGCAGCCAGGAGGCCCCGTCCATGCGGGCAGATTCCACCAGGGACGTTGGCAGTTCGAGAAAAAACTGACGGAACAGAAAGATGACCAGTCCATTGGCTATGCCAGGAATGATGATGCCCGCATAGGTGTCCACCCAGCCCAGGCTGTTGACAAGGCTGTACAACGGGATGGAGATGACCTCGAACGGAATCATGAAGGTGAGCAGCACCAGCAGAAACAGCAGCGTTTTTCCGCGAAACTCAAAATATACGAATGCGAACGCGGCCATGGAGCCAAGCAAAAGCCCGCCAATCACGTTGGCTGCCCCGACAAAAAACGTGTTCAGAAAAACTTGTCCGAACCCTCGCTCCGTAAACAGCGTTTGATAAGCTCCCCATGTAAAATTGGATGGCCAAAACGTTTTCCAGGTGATCGGCGACATGTATTTATAAATGTCCTCCAGCGGGCGGAACGACGAAACGAAGGCAAACGCCAGCGGCAGCAGCACCAGCAGCGCCAAAACGATGTGTACGGCATACAACAGCAGATGAGAACGGGTAAATCGGTTCACGTTGAAATCCTTTCTAATGGGAGGTCCGCAGCCACTTGAACTGCAGGGCGACAACAGTTAGCGTAATCAGCAGCAAAATGACCATAATCGCGTACGATCTACCCATATCGGAATATAGAAAAGCGTTATTGAAGCTTTCAAGCATCAGCACATTCGTACTGTTTTCAGGCCCGCCTTTGGTCAAAATGTACATCGGTGAAAACAGCAGGAAATTCGCCGTCGTCACGGCCACGACGATAAAGGTGAGCGGGCGTTTCATAAGCGGAAGGATCACATGGATAAATTGCTTCCAGCGGCTCGCTCCGTCCAGAGAGGAGGCCTCAAGCAGCGAACCGGGAATCTCCTGAAGACCGGCCAGCAGGAACAGCGCCCAGTAGCCAACACCCTTCCATGACGCAATCGCGATAATGGAGCCGAGCGCCTGGGTGCTGCTGCCCAAAAACGGCTGTGGGTTCAGTCCCAGCGCAACCAGAATCGAATTCACGACGCCTTGTTCGGGGCTGAGCATAATGTTCCATAAGACGCAGGCGGTCGGGACAGATACGGCGACAGGTACGAAATGAATGCCGCGAAAGAAAGCTATCCGCTTGATTTTCGTATTTAACAGCATCGCCAGTGCGAAGGCCAGCACAATTTGCAGCGGGTTAATGATCAGATTGAACACCAGCGTCACCTTCAGTGAATTCCAGAACACGGGGTCTACGAACAAGGATTGGTAGTTCTGCAATCCGACGAAGCTTTTTTCGCCTGTAAAAAATTGTGTCGTGTATAGGCTTTGCACTAAAGCACTGAAGATGGGATACAGCTTAAACAGAAACAGCCCGGCAAGGGTAGGCAGCAGAAAGAGCAGGATCGAGCCAATATTATTTTTCAGTTTCATACATTCACCTTTTGCAGCAATCAGATTCAGGATCAGGAAGGACCGCTGGCATCCTCTTGGAGGAAAAAAGGGGGAACCGGGCTCAGCCTTTCGTTCCCCCGAATGCGGTTAATTTGCTGCTACACCCTTATATTTTTTCAATTGGTTATCGATGACGTTGACGGCATCATTCAGTGCTTTTTGCGGATCGGCACCGTTTTTCATATCTTCAAACGCTTTGTTCATATTCTTTTCCCATTCCAGGTAACCGGGCGTTTTGGGACGGGAAACGGCAGTTTCGCGTGATTCCTTGGCAGCAATACGGATGACATTGTCAGGGAACTGCTTATATTTCGGATCGGTGTCGATGGAATTAAGCAGGTCGATCTGTGGAGGCAGCGTGCCTCCTTCTTCAAACAGGATTTTTGCTCCTTCACCCAGTGTCAGAAATTCAATGAACTTGGCGGATGCCTCTTTGTGCTCGGAATATTTGGAGATACCCACGTTCCATGCCCCGGTTGGCGTGGCTACTTTCTGACCTGCGAAATACGGATGCAGGGTAACGCCAAAGTTCAAGCCGGAATCTCTGATCTTCGGCATATTCTGGTTGGTGGACACGAACATCGCCACTTTGCCGGATGTAAAATAGTCGATGGATTCTTCTTTTTTGATTTTCGGGCTGACTTTGTCCTTGTTGAACAGGTCCGCGTAAAATTGGAAGGCCTTCACGGCCTCCGGCGAATTCGAATAGCCACTGGACACCAGTCCGTCGTCGCTGAGCATTTTGGCACCCAGGCTATCCGACAGGGCCAAAAGCTGGTACGCTTTGTCCACCTGCTCAAAGGAAAACCCGTATACGTTATCCGAAGTCAGCTTTTTCGCCAAATCCTGGACTTCCTCCCACGTCATACGCTTGTCAGCGTCCGGGAAAGGAATACCTTTCTTTTTAAAAATATCTTTATTATAGTAAAGCACCTGACTGGAGCTGTTCATAGGCGCGGCCATGAGCTCGTCTTTGTACGACACCGTCTCCACTGCGGATTTCGTCCATTTGGCCTTGGCGTCGGCTGGGATCAGAGAATCCAGCGGCTCCAGATAGCCTTTCACGGAATAGTTCATGACCAGCGGGGTATCGACAAACATCACGTCCAAATCCTTGGCTTTGGAACTGAGCTTGATTTCGATCGTTTCTGTCAATTGGTCAATCGGAACGAGATTCATTTTGACTTTGATGTTCGGATTTTGCTGTTCAAAAGCTTCAACCACCTTCGTGAGCGGCTTCTCGTAATTGGAGTAGGCCTCAAATGAAATCTCCGTTACTGCCGAAGGGCTGGAGGAGCCTTGCCCGTTCGAGCTTACAGAATCTGCAGATGTGCCCGCTCCCTGCGAACAGCCTGTAAAAAGGACGGCTGCCGCCAGCATAGGCGCACACCAGGTGGCAAAGCGTTTTGCCGGTTGTTTGGAAATCATGTACGTTCCACCTCGATTTATGATTTAACGATTTATGATTTAAAGAGTATGCTTTTCTAAAGCAGGGCTTTATCCCGCAAAAACAATCTGTGGTTCAGCAGTTCAAAAAAACGGGCAATATCAACCTCAAGCGCTGTTTCCACATTCCCGTCTGTACACGCCTCGGCGATCGTTTGTCCGGAAAATTCTCCGCGTTCATACTGGACCCGGATATCCATCCGTTTGGTGCGGATCAATGTAGGGTCGATGAGCACGGCGATGGCGAGCGGGTCGCACATATACGAAAAATCTCGCTGCATGTAGTCCATAAAATCATGCATCATCCGCACAAGGGTTCCCGCCAGCGGAGTTCCGCTGGTCCCCATGAGGTCAGCTTCTTCCCTGGAAAATACGGCTTGCCGGGTCACGTCCAGACCAAGCATCAGGATGGGCGCGCCGCTTGAAAAAACAATCGCTGCCGCTTCCGGATCGCATTGGATATTATGCTCGACAGGGGACAAGTCGCTGCCGTTAGGAGCAAGACGGGTAACGCCGCCCATCATGACAATCTGTTTCACACACTCGGCAATACGGGGCTCCCGGATCATGGCCGCCGCAACGTTCGTATGCGGACCGATCATGACAAGCGTAATTTCTCCAGGATGCTCCATTACAGTCTGCACGATGAAATCGACCGCATGCCTGTCAAACTCGCTTCCGCTTTCTTCCAGATGCATGCCTTTTCCCTCGATTCCTGCTCTGAGTAGCGGACGGTTGCGCAGGAGCGGTAATTCGATCCCGGGACATACCGGGATATGCCCGGCTCCGCACAGATCCAGTACTTTTTGCGCAATTTGCGCGCGGGTTCGGACTTTTCCGTAGACGGTGGTGATGCCTTCAATACGGATTTCCGTTGATTTAAGAGCGAGGGCGAGCGCCACCGCATCGTCCGCGTTGGTTCCGATATCCGTATCCAAAATAATTCTCGACAATGGATTCCACTACTTTCTCTGTTTGATACCTGTAAAAGGTCAATTCATGCCGCCGGCACCGAATATCGCTTGTACATTGTGAAGCACAATATGCTTCCGGTCATAGCTGATGATGCCCTGGGCCTTCCATTTGCTCAGCAATTCCGAGACCGTCTGCCGGCTGCATCCAATCATGTTGGATATTTCCTCATGGTTCAGTACCAGGTCGATTCTGGAATCGCCATCGCCAACAGGCGTGCCCAATTGCTGGAGAAGCCAGGCGAGCCTCCACGGCACAGGCTTGGAAATCAGCAGTTCAACCGTACTTTGATGATGAATAAGCCGATCGGTCATCGTATACAGGATGTCGCTCATGACCTCATGGTCTGAATGGATTTTTTCCTGAATGATGGCCGCGTCAAGCACCCAAATCTGGCTGTCGTGCAGACACTGAGCGTAGCAGGGATGATTTTGCCCCAGGACAATTTCCGCTAGCCCAAAGGCGTCCCCGGTTTTTCGGATGAAAAAGGTTACATCCCGTCCTTCCTCGGTAAATTGGCATACCTTGAGCAGTCCGTTTTCGATGAAATAGGAGCCGACAGGAACGCTTCCTTTGGTAAAGACAAACGAGCCTTTCGGGAACCTCCGCAAGGTTCCGTATTTGCGGTGCAGGGCATACACGGAATCGATGGAGCGCTTCGGCGCTTTCGGCCCGGAAGATACAGTCTTTGCCGCTAAATCAAGCATTGCCGCATCCGCCTCCACTTCTGCACACCAAGCGCAGCCTGGCTGCTTTCATCGACGAACCCAAGCCCAGTATAAGAGAAAAAACAATATGATTCTGTCGGCTACCCGACAGTAATGTGTGAAGTTGCAGCATACTTTTCAGCCCCCCACTATCTTGATTTGGCACCACTAAGTATGCAGGAGGACGTTGCGGAATATGTTATGCGGACGTTAAAGTTTGTAAAACCGAGGTTTTAGCGGCCGTTCTTTGTTTGCGAATAAGGGTACGGTGCCTGGAAGTGGCGAGTTCTTGCCATTATAGTGAAGGATGTTTTATATAACAGACCAAAACTTTATTATCGTTTTGGTCTGTTTTTGTTGATGATCCCATCAAGTATGCATTGAATACATGAAAACGATCTATGTCGAGATGCACTCACGGCAGGATCGTTTTATAATAGTATTATATGGATTGTGAAGAACGGGATATAGAAACGAGGTAACTTTCGTATGGAATTACAGGACCAACCCATCAGAGGAAGATTTGCTCCAACACCATCGGGATGGATACACTTGGGAAACGCCCGCACCGCGTTGTTATCATGGCTGCACGTTCGTTCCCTGGGTGGAACCTATATTTTACGTATCGAGGACATTGATATGACACGGGCTCGCAGCCCTCTGGCTCAGGGAATTATGGAAGATTTGCGCTGGATCGGTCTGGAATGGGACGAAGGACCGGATATAGGCGGCCCCTACGGTCCCTACACCCAAAGCGAGCGACTGGAACGCTTCCAGGCTGCATTGGAGAAACTACAGGGGCAGGATTTGCTGTACCCTTGTTTTTGCAGCCGAGCGGACATTTTGGCCGCCGCCAGTGCTCCGCATGGACTGTCTGGTGAAGGACCAGCCTATTCAGGAACGTGTCGCAGTCTTAGCCCTCAGGAAGCAAAGGCCAAATCACAATATAAGCTCCCGTCACTTCGGTTTAAAGTACCGCAACATTCGGATGCAGTGATTTCATTTCATGATCAGGTAGCAGGTCATGCGGTCTTCGGCGCCAGGGATGGAGGCGATTTTATCGTTAAACGGGCAGACGGCATGTTCTCCTATCAGCTGGCTGTCGTTGTCGACGATGCCGACATGCAGATCACCGACGTGCTGCGCGGGTACGATCTGCTCGATTCCACACCCCGTCAGCTATTGCTATACCAGACGTTGGGCTTGCAGCCGCCACGCTTCGCACACGTTCCCCTCGTCTTGGGGCCTGACGGACGAAGGCTCGCCAAACGGCACGGCGGAGTAGCACTCCGGGCCATGCGTCGGCAGGGAATCACACCGGAAGCGGTCATTGGCTGGCTCGCCTATTTTTCCGGGTTGCTGGATTCTCCCGCGCCTGTGAAGGCTGTGGATTTGGTCCAGGGTTTTCATTTGGACAAGCTGCCCAAGGAGCCAGTCATCCTTACGAAGCAATTTCTCAGAAAGCTGTCTGCTTTGCAGCGTTAACGCTGTTATCGACGATAGTGCTCAAGCATACGGGCAAGGGCATTTCGCCCTTTGCCCCTGTCGCTCCTATTCCTCCAACCGCTTGCGCACAGCCGACTCATATTCATAAAATACAGACGAAATATTCAGTCCTCTTTCCTCCAGCAGCATGCGGAGACGAAGTGATTTTTCAGTCAGCCTGCGACTAATCCGCTGTTGCTCTCCTGCCTCATGACAAGCATGAAGCAGATCACGCAGCTGGACACATTCCTTTTGCAGCTGAAGCTCCTCTGGTAAAATGCCGGCATTTTTCAGCAGCTTGTACGACATACGCAGCTCCTCCGGGACATGTGACAAATCCTCGATCACCAGCGGCTTGCCCGCTCCAGGCAAATGATCGAACTCGCCTTTCGCCATCGCCTCCGCAATCTTCTGCTCAGCCATTCTGGAGAACATTCCCATAGATCCATCCACTCCTGTATCTGCATTTACAGCATTCGTTCTGCTCTACTGCATATTAGTATGGCTAACAGCCTATATGTACCATTCTATTTAATAAAAAAACAGGTTCCTTTGCCACTGTACCATACGATCATTAGGATGTCCTGCATCGATGGGGGGAGAAAGAGGGATTATTCTTCAAGTCCAAGCAATTCTGATACTAGCTTTCTATATTTTTTGGCCTTACGTGTTCCGTGAATGAGATTGGACAAGCGGCTGGGAGGAATATGATATGTATCGCAAAATGTTCTCTGATCTAATTGTTTCTCGACTAGCTTTTGTTTGATTTTCCAGCCAAAAGGGGTTACCGCATAGCGTTTTTTCAACAACGTTACCTCCAATTATGTTTTTTTCAAAGAATAGGAATGGGGTTTGCGTTCTTCCTTTAATAGCACCAAGGCACTCACTAGCTAAGATTTCAATTTGCATGTTTGGTATTGATTTAATAAATTATCCAGCTTCCTGGATTGTTCAATCACTTTGGGGTGCGTTAAAAATCCGTATTTCTTCTGGACTTGATACAGTCTTTTTCTGGCCCGTTCGACACAAAGTAAAGTCATACCTGAATTCATCAGCATGATTCCTCCTTCTGTGTCATATCTTAATGCAAAACGGCAAGTTTTGGATTTTTTAAAAATTTGCTTGAAGACAAAAAAAGCGCTTCTGAAGCATTCCAGAAGCACTATTTGGCGGTTTATGTTTATTATCAATTCCATCCAAGCTACTCTATGATATACTTGCCCAACATTACCCGCGAAACCGTAAGGTTAGTAAGTGCTTTTTCTTACTTTCCCGTTTAAGCGCCTCCAATGGTATCGTGAAGCTGAATTCTTTGGTGCTGGTTATAAGCATGATTAGGTATAGCCACGATAAGCAAAAAGCTAGCTGCGACGATCAGAAGGACCATTTTTCTCAACATTGTCTAACCACACCTTTTCAATAAGATTTAGAAACTGTACCTTTGTTTCAGGAGCTACATTCATTCTGAAATGTAAGAATAATCCCATGCAGTTTATAAAATAAGTTTCATTATTTATTATATGTGACTTTAGCATTGCATACATCAAGTGTTTAAAGCCAACGTTATACATCCCTCGATACAAATAGTAATAAGCTAACTCGTATCCAAGACGTGCAAACTGTTCTGGTATCACTTGTTGGGTATACATATCAGCTGATGGGTTCTGCTGGGCAAAAAAATCAATCTTCGTTTTAAAATTCAAGAGTATATCATCTACATCTATGTTATATTGGTTTGCCGCCATCATAACATTCAACAGTTTTGTAACCATTTCTTTTTCAGTTTCATCTGGCGATGCAGCAATATAATTAACATAATCGTTTAGCACACTTAAATCTCCAGATAAAAGTTTGTATGTGTAAATATTACCTTCTGACCAATCTTTGAACAAGCTAACCCAGTGTTGAGTACCCTCGTCCGTATCCAAGACCCAATCTAAATTAGCGTAGGCGTATGTACATTGTAATGCCTGCTCATAATCGCCTTTAGCTTCATATACACTGGCACACAGTAAGTCGGCATAAGTGATATACACAAACAAGGGACGACTTAGCTTCTTTTCAGATTTGTCACGCTCTCGCTTATTCTGCTGATACTTCATCGAATATTGAATTTCCGCTTTATTTCTCATTTTGCGAGCTGTCGTATCAAGTCTGTCCCATAAGCGCAAAGATCGATACACGTTCGTCAAATCTTTTAACGCATCTAGCTGATCTATTTCATCCAGACGTTCCACGAAAGGTTCAAACAGTGTGGCTGCCTTGAGATTAAGGCTTTGATCATTTCCAATTTGAATAGTAAACAGACGATACTGACAGAATGCCAAGCGCTCGGAGTGCTGGTACTTTTCTCCTTCAGCCACACTCTCATAGAGCAGCAGTGCAGCAGCATGTCGTTCCTGTGCAAATAATGCTTCTGCAATGTCAAATAGTCTGGAAGAATACAATAGCTTGTCCATAATGGCTCCAACAATTCGCTTTATCGCATTCATCTTGTCCAGCTCCGCGCAACGATATAACAACGGCTCAATTCGGCGCATATTGGGGGAACGGTTAATGATGTAGTTTTCTATGTAAAGGCCGTAAAAGTAGCCTTCCGGTAAGCCCATTGCCAAAGTAATTCGGTCAAGCTGCTGCACGGAAACAGGACGATGCTGAGTAATCCAATTACTAAGTGTTCTTTGATGAACCCCAGAATTTTCCGCAAATTGACCCAGTGTTATATCATTTTGCTTTAAATAATCCTCAAACTCCGCCGAAACCGTAGGTGTATGCATCAAGTCATAACCACCCTTCACATAAAAATCCCATAATTTTAAAATTCATCCTCTATTCTTCTCCATAATTCACCACCTGTCAATATTTTATGCAAACAATGTTCGAAAAAAAAGTTAAGCATGATTTATGCATTAGTGGACTTGATGGGACGAGTAACAGGAATGAAATTGGATTATCCAAGTAATAAGCTTTACATACTACAAAGTGCGGCTTATCGTGCAATGATTCGACAATATGTCCGTAAAATTTCAATCCACGCACTCATGCAGAGTGCGACAACTAATTTAGGAGGGAACGGCCCTCCATAAGGGATTTCAATCCACGCACTCATATGGAGTGCGACTTGGAGGCTTTAGACGGGGCGAACTGTTGGCTATAATTTCAATCCACGCACTCATGTAGAGTGCGACTTCGGAAAAAGTTAATTTTTACTGGCGCGAATCGATTTCAATCCACGCACTCCATACAGAGTGCGACAGCCGAGGAAGCAGCTGCCATCTTTAGAACTGCTATTTCAATCCACGCACTCATACAGAGTGCGACAATCATTTGCGCTTGTCGGGTAGCATGGCACGAATATTTCAATCCACGCACTCATACAGAGTGCGACATGGCTATGAATCAGCACTTATTAATATTGGCATAAATTTCAATCCACGCACTCATACAGAGTGCGACCTCGAAAATGGAATCTAAGTCGGAATGAATAGCATAATTTCAATCCACGCACTCATACAGAGTGCGACCACAAACCAGCTCGTCAGACGCTTCATAGACGTCTTATTTCAATCCACGCACTCATACAGAGTGCGACCAGATCTACCGTCATAGCAAAAGCCGTCAATCCACGCACTCATACAGAGTGCGACCGTAAGATAGTGGAGGACTCAGCCAAGCAAATTGAATTTCAATCCACGCACTCATACAGAGTGCGACAGCGAAAATACAGTAATTCATACCCTAGTGATATCAATTTCACACATTTCCGCAAAAAACGATACCGAAAAGGCTTGAATCAAGCATTGACATTTATCGAAAATAACCAACTCAAACCTTTTCGACAAATTTCGAGGTGCGAAGGATCCGGGGTTTTTATGTGAGCTTCACATTCGCACCTTACAAAATGAGTGGGCTTTCCATATCGTAAGCCTCTTTGACCCCTATATGCTCTACTTTCTTTTTGTAGTTATCGCCTAAGTTGTAGAAACGCAGGCTGTCTTCTTTTTTGTCTATCAATTCTTCTAATTCATACTTTAAACGGCGGAACTGGGTCGAATCCAAAATACATTCAAATACGGAATTTTGCACCCTTTGTCCGTGATCTACACACTTTTTCGCAACCTTTGCCAGCCTCCTTCTTCCTTCTCTGTCCACCGTACTTACATCATAAGTAATCAAAATAAGCAAGTTTCACACCTACTTCCACAAAAATGGAGGGTACTCGTCCAAGTCTCCCCGAATATGCCTTGCCAAAAGCAATGCCTGTGAATAAGGCACCAGCCCCCAAGACATTTTCTCGTTCAGATAAGGATGAATGATCTTGTCCTGTTTCCGTTCCTGCCAGGCCTTCAATACGATTTTCCTCGTATCATCATCCATCATCACAGATCCGTTTTCTTTCCTATAAAATCCTTTGCCATGAATTAGCTTTTTGTTAATCAAAGACAGCACAAAACGGTCGGCATATACTCCTCGAAGCTCTTCCATCACATCCAGTGCCAAAGATGCTCTTCCCGGACGATCTCGATGCAGGAACCCTACATACGCATCCAGGCCGACAGCCTCCAAAGCCGATTTCATATCGTTGGACAGCAATGTATAGGCAAAGGATAACAACGCATTTACATTATCTAACGGTGGACGTTTATGGCGTCCATGAAAATAAAAATCGTCTTTTTGCTGCAAAATCAGCTCGTCAAAAACGGAATTATACTGAACGGCCGCCGTACCCTCCAAGCCCCGTAAAATGTCTAATTCCTCCACTTCACGGACCTGCTTCATGATCTCTGTTAAAGAAGCGCTCACCTTTTTCATGCGATCTGTGTCAATCCGAAGCTGGTGGTCCCTCGTCGCCCGTTCCAAAATCCATTTATGGTTATAGATCTTACCTATAATCATATTTCTGGCTACAAGAGCGCTTCTTTTATCATCATCGGAAATCCGGTACTGTTCTTTTCTCAGCACTACGTTTCCCCGGCTTTCTCCCGTCACTCGTGCCAGGAAACGTCCGCTACGCGTCATAAAGGTTAGGTCTATGTTACGTGTTGCACAAGCTCCCATCAAGCCGGGACTGACCCCCGAGTAGCCAAAAGTGCAAACTGCCTCCAGATTATGCAAAGGATACCGTGCAAGAATGGACTCTTCTTGTTTGATTACGATATTTTCCCCATCCAGTGACAAGTACGTATCTGGTATGGTCACAAATAATGTGCTCAGTAGTTTTTTCATTCAGCCAGCCTGCTTTCAATAAAGCTTGAGACTGATTTTTTATTTAGTATTTCGGGCACACATATATTATGTAGTGAGCAGCTTTGACAGTGTGGTCCCGCTTTGGCTTTGGGTGTATGATTGTGCTCAAAATAATGCCGCATCTCCTGCAAGCTTGTACGTACACGTTCTCGGTCAGACGCCGTGATGATGACCTCTACGCGATGTTTGATCTCATCGTAATAAAAGTAGCCCTTTGAAATCTCACATACGAGCATTTCTTCAAGACACATTACTTGTGCGACCAACTGAGCATGATCCGAATCATTTCGTTTCGGTTTGCCCCGCTTGTATTCAACAGGAAAAGGAAGGTACATACCTTCCTCCCCTGCAAGCGGAACGCCAAGAGGATCATGTACAAACTCCACCACGTCACAGATACCAGTAATCCCGAGCTCTCTGGAATGTACAGGTAGTGCGCGTACAACGAGCTTATCCCCTCTTTTTTCACGAATCATCGGCTGATCGGCTTTTCGATGCAAATGATTGCCCTCGATCGTCCGTACGTTTTCTTCCCATTGCTGCTCGATGTGAATAAGCGCCCACTGTCTTCTACAGAAATTAAAATGCTGTATACCGGATAATAGCAAATAATCTTCTTCGTTATAGCCCTGCATACTCTTGGACCTCTAAGCCTTCGAGCGGTGTCAATATACATTCATAATGTGTATCAAAGGATTTGTCGGCTGCATTTACATTTTCTTTCGGTTTCACTTCCAAAGATCGGTGTACTTTAGCAGATGAGTATTTTCCTAGCTTGGAATTATGCTCCCACCAGTAGACTTTATGAACCTCCATACTACCGTCAGGACGGGCGGATGAGACATCATTTTCAAACAATGAAATCAGCGCTTCCTTGATCTTTGCCGCATCTTCGTTTGTAAATCCTGTTTTTTCAGCTAGCTGTGTATTGATGCTTCCCTTAAAAACGTATACACCAAAATCCACCCGATGCTTCATCCCCATCGTATCGGAACCTTTTTCGCTACCTGGTTCGGAGTTTACACTTTTGGTAATTTGCATGCTGGTAATATCAATAGGAAGAACACTGGTTGCCGTATGTATAGATACAGGACCTCTTACCCCTACAGATACTCCTGCCCCTTTACCCACCGCTTTGAATGCAAAAACTTGACCAAAACTACGAACATCCATCCACTCCTGACAGGCCATTCTGGCAAACTCCTCGCTTGAACCTTCCTTGCTCTTAAAAATTTTCCCCAGCTCAGGATTGGCTTCAGCACGTTCTCTTAAACTACTAAAAGAGTCCGATTTGCGATCATTCGATTGCACAAAAATAGACTCTCCCATATCTTGCAGACGATTTCTTATTTTCCGTTTCAGAGCCACATCTGAAATTTCGCCATAACCATCGTAATTTTGTCGTGGGCGATTGCCATTCAGGGGATCGCCATTGGGATTAGCTTTCGCGACAGACAATACAACGGCAAAATCAATTTTATGATCCAAAATAGACATATGATGATTCTCCTTTTCATGTAACTCTATATTTTAAAAGATTTTTATGCTGGGGTGTTGTCGTCTTGGCTGTCATTAGTTTCTGCGGTCCTTGCCTCATGTTTCTTTTTATCCGTGTTGTGATAGAGTTTATAACGCTGGCTGTAGAATCCAAGCAAATATTTCCCGGTCAGCGGTTCATTATTAAATTGATCAAACGGGATTTTTGAAGCAACCTCATCAATCATGATGGAATAATAGTTTAGGCTTTGACCATATTTGGCTTGATGCGGCTGCAAAGCATTCTGAATCGTTCTCCAGGTTCTTTCCGGATGCTGTGAAAATACACTCATATAACGTATGGCATTAGTAGAGCGCTTTTTTTCCTTATCCTGTCCACTTCGTTCCAGTGCATTTCGTTCCAGTACATCAGCAATGGCCAGCAGTCTGCCGAATAAATAGCTGCGATCCGTATTTTCTTCATCTAATCCCACGTTGTATCCCTCCCGTGTGTTAATCAATGCACATGTTATACTCAGTGTCTTCTCCCATTCCCATTTGTACATAGCTACCGGATTAGAGGCACGGTGAGTAGCACTTCTCACAATATCCTGCGGAATTGTTCGACCATCCACGATGCATGGAAGCATTCGTTCCATCAGGCCTTTAACGAGTTTGTCATTCGCCTTAGGACCGTATGCTGCAAAAGCAATGTCTTTGGTCGCCGGAGCCCCCCAAAATTGTAATAGCTCACCTTGCTCGTCCTTTTGATAACGATGTAACCAGGCACATTTTGTATGCCAATCAATAAGCTTGTCAAAATACAATTTTTTATCCAAATTCCGATAATAGAGAACAGCCATGCGTCCTGTTGTTGCCGAGTCAAGCACTAGAATATTGACGTTTGCTTTGGAAGCCGATTTGATGGCTAGTTTATTACGATAACCCGACAGGGCTTTGGCCAGATCAAAAGCAAGCTCTTCGTTCGTATGACTTTTGATTGCTGCTGGCCGGAATGATTCAGGGCCAAAACCCATTGCAAAGATGTTGTCATTGTCGGTAAGACTCGGCACATTCGTGGCGTCATTACCCCAGACGAGAAAAACACGGTTATCCATAATTTTCCCTTGACGATGAATCAGCCATTTTAAGGCATTATGAGCTTTTTGAGATACTTCATAGCTGATGCTTGCTACTTCATGACTATGGGCAAACCGTCCTCTGAACGTAAACCCGCTCGTATCATTGGCGGAAATCAGCTTTGCTTTATCCCCGGAATTTCTGATTTTATTCGCATGTTTATCTGTGCCGGGAAGAAGCTTCCCGGTTACATAACAAATGTCTTCTTCGCCCAACAACTGACTGTAGTAACCAATAAATGAATCATATAGTTCTGTATCCTGCCACACTTTAGTTAACGCTTTATCTGGTGAATACACGTTAAAACGAATGAATACACCCTCCAGTTCACCAGGAACTGCCGTATATATACGTGGTTTTTCCCCAGGTGAACGCTCATACTTCTTGTCCCATTTACTTATTAATTTTTGATCCTCATCAAGGTATAAAACAGACTCGTCCACCAAGTCTTTAATCAGTCGACGCTTGCTCAAGTAAAGATAGATGCTTTTCAGCTTGGGAGTGGCATATTCTGAATCAGCCCACCCTTCTAACTGCTGAATGTAAGCAGCAAAGGGCTCTTCTTTTTTGATCTTTCCGCCATATGCGACAAAATCTCCAGCGACATAGCTTAATTTATCATGCAGCGGATAGGGCGCTACGACAGAGCCAGCCCGGCTGGCCGATTTCTCGGTACAAGGAATTAATGTGCTAAAATCGTCCTTGTCCAGCACTCTGGCTGAATGAAAATCACCTTGTTCCGTAATTTCCACTTCAATTTGTGCATTTTGAGTTGTATGGGAGATGGGCAGCAGCGTATATTCGCGATCATTATGCTTTTTCTCAATCACACCCACACGGTCAAGGTTGGATTCATAGGTTTCATATAGATTTAACAGCCAGCTCATTTCATGCCCCACCCCTCCCACTCTGCAAGCAGCTCATCAGCGGACTGAACATTATTGTCATCAAATCGTTTCGGCTGCATATCTGCTATGATGCAAACTTGTGTGCATTTCTCCGGTGGATCAAATTCAATAACTCCATCCTTCATCACCGGATTCCACAAGCGTACCTCCAACTGATTCCTGCCTGTCTCATCCGGGTAGTTAATCCCGTGTACCATATTTCCTAGATGAATGTCGCCATAGCTATCATAGAAACCGGATGCTTCACCAAAAACACAGGGCTCCACATATGCTTGGCATTCTCGTGTACCCAGGAAAATATCTCTGCGTCCACCCGCAAGCAACGAGCGTTTAAGGATGTTATGATGCTTGTTTTCATTACGGTCATATTCCATCTCGGGACGATGCAGATTAAAAATAAAATGGGCTTGAACCTCATAGCAAGGGTCTTTGAGATAAGTATAATTAGCAAGCGTATTACCGCCGCCATATTCAATAGGCCGAATTCCCTTAGATTCCATTCGGATTGCGTTTAGAATACGAACTTTGTCTATAACCATCGTAATCGTAGGCTTCCAATAAATACTTTCTACGATCCCTTTTAATGCCTGATAGGTTGGGACACTGTATGTTAGTTTCTCACCCCCCAGTTTGGTTAGCGGGTCTGTAAACAGCGCATAATCTCCATACACTCTAAATTCAATTGAATTTCTCAACTGGCATCTTCCTCCTTTCTAGGTCTTTTTATCTAAATGCAATACCAGAATATTACTTCCGACATAGTCAGTCAACACGAAAGATAAGCTCAAGCCCCGTTAAAAGTATTTTTAAAGGATAAAACCACCATGCGAGCTATCATTTTGAACATTGAGCCCATATGAGTCATCATAAGCCCCATCGGTCAGAGCCCATATTTTTTCGTCCAAAAAAGAAACCAGCCCCTTATTGTGACTCAATTGATTTTTATCTGTGTTCGTTATATTAATGGTAAATTGCTGTGCCCTGCGGAGCAGGCTGCTAAGATCCTCTATGCTTTGCTGTCCATTCAGATCAGCGATGATCTCTTTTCCTTCCTTCTCTCCATCCCCATAAGGAACAATGACGGCTGTCGTATGATCTTTGATGACTTGAAAATGTTCTGCTGCTGTCTTATAGCTATTCGCTAAAAATAAAGGAAGAAACGCATCCTTTTCATCATAATAGGAGCGATAATACGTATTTTCATTGCGACTAACAGATAATAGCTCGGTCATGTTTTTTCTTAGCTTAGGTATGTAATAATTCAAGTCCGATGCCAGCTCGGTATAATACTTTTGGAAATATATTTCCAGAGCATGTCCGGACAATATGTTACCGCCATAGCAGGTTTTGTCACGTTTTAAGTCGATAAACATTTTTCTAGTGATTTCTTTACCTATTTTGATTTCTTTGAGGTCTTTGAGCTTTTCTTCTTCATGATCAATGACATACACCTGCTTTGTTCCATCTCTTCCATGGCGATTACATCGGCCCGCTGCCTGAGCAATCGAATCCAGACCAGCCAAGGATCGAATGACACAATCAAAACTAATATCCACTCCAGCCTCGATGAGTTGTGTACTAATACAAACGACAGGTTTTTTATGCTCTAAAAGTTGTTTTACTTCCTCCAATATGCGATTGCGATGAGCCGGGCACATGGAGGTGCTTAAATGGTAAACCGGGATGGCGCTGTTTCCTTCTGTTAATCGGTGATATAGATTTTTGACCACTGCTTTTGTATTGAGAATAACGAGTACGCTTGGTTCATCCGCAAGTATTTGCTCAACAAAATCTGCAAGTTTCTCGGTATTTATAGTGTCATCTGTCGCCTTGTCGACAATTTCAACCCGCTTGAACTTTTCGATAACATGATCGAGGTCATGCACCATTTCGCCATCCGGTTCAATGTCGAGCTTGTTGTGTACAAAATCCAATTCCGGTTGGGTAGCGGTGCAAAGAACAATACTTGAAGAGGCATATGTTTTCAAAAAATTCAGCGCTTGATTGAACAAAGAAATACAGTGTGTGGGGACTTTTTGGACTTCATCAAAAATAATAACGGACTCACTCAAATTGTGAAGCCTACGGACATTTCTGCTGCCACCCGCGTAAAACACATTTAAAAATTGCACCATGGTCGTGAAAATGATTGGCGAATCCCAATTATCCTTAGCCAACTTTAATTTTTGATGCGTGTTCATAACGACATCCTCAAGCTCATGACCCTCAGCATCTATGTCCTCTACTTCGTCCATGACCACATTGGAGTGATGCTCCAGAATATTAGCGTCATCCCGTATAATTTCACGTACTTCCCGAGCGTTTTGTTCAATAATCGTCGTGAATGGAACGACGTAGATGATATGCTTCTTTTCAAATGTGACTGCATGCTTTAGGGCATAACGCAGACTGGCCAGCGTTTTTCCACCCCCTGTAGGTATGGAGAGTGTTAATATCCCGGAAGGCTTGTCTGCAAATTGCTCACATTGCTCGGACATTTGCTTTCTAAGCAGATTAATAGTTGTGTCGGCATTCTCTCCTGATTGCAGATCGTTAATGCGCTCCATTAATCTTTCGTAATACGTTTGAAATAGCTGCTGGCCATTTATCGGTGCATTGCTGTTCTTCTCGTCTTTAACATTATTTTCTTCAAAACAACGGGTATTCGTGCGATCAGCATCGATCAAAGCACTGAAAACAAACTTGGATAAGAACATCATTTTGAGTTCAATGTTTGGATGATCCTCACGTTCCATATAATCAGCCAACTCGGTTCCAGCTTGATTCACATATCGAAAAAATGCAGATTCCTCCATCACCTGTTCATAAAAAAGGGAGACTGCATGATCAAACCCCTCTAATTCACGGTCACGCACCCGATCCAAAAATTTTGATTCCAGAGTAGGATCTAAAAAATCCTGCAAATAGGCATGGTGTGAAATAATCGCATTTCCTACAACTTCGGATAATAAAGCTTTGTTCATGAAATCCTGCTTATCAACTGTTCCTTGAGGTTGGATATGAAAAAGATTGTACAATAATTTCCCACCAGCTGTAGAATGATCCACGCTTCCTCGTTTCGGCGGAATGTCAGGACTTTGTACGGCTAAACGTATGTAATTCTGGAATTTTTCCGTGTATTTCCCCAAGTCATGCAGCATACCAGCGAGTCCGGTAATATGTTGTATTCCTATTTTGTCACCATAAGTTTCTGCTAGTTGTTGAGTTTCCATCAGGTGATCTGCAACCGTCTGAATCTCATGGTCACTTTCCCGAATGTGGGCGATATAGTCCATTTTTTCACTCCTTTAATTTTTCTTCGAGAATAACCTTTCACCAAACACCAATAAAATCCAATTCATGCTAATGCATTACCAGTTGTATACGTTCTGTTCATTTCTTTAATACAAACCAGTATCCCATAATAACCTTGTCACGTGCATTTTTAGTACTTCTTCCATTGTTAGCAGTAATGAATCCCATCTATAATACCACAATTAGATTTATGGATGTTTTCCCAAAAGCGGTTCGAATGGCACAGCCCGCTAAACCCCAGAAAGGAATCCTACCTAGCTAGTAGCTATCAATCGTTGACACTACCATATAGAACAGGTATAAAAATTAAGGTTCTTTGGATTTTCTCCCTCGTAAAATTATTGCTGTTGTAATGTCTGCTAATGCATCATTTTTTTGTTTCATCTCATTAGCTAATGCCTTCAATTTCCGCTTTGTACCTCTAAGTTCTTCCTCCAACTGTTTAATTTTCATTTCATGAGGTTGCTCAGAAACATTAATCCAAGTTTTAATTTCATCTACAAGTAGCCCTTTAGTGCGGCAATAATCTAATAACTCATCATAATTAAATCTATCAACTCGCAACAAAACATTAAATTTCTCCATCTTTATGCGCCTCCTTGAATTTTACTAATAAACATAATGAAAGTTAATATTGTTTATCTTAGATTGTAATATAATTTTATAGGAACCTTATATAAAACACAGTAATACATCTCCCAAAAGATCAAAAAGATTTATGTTTTGCAACCTAGCCCTTAAAAAATTGCTTTAAACTAACAGTTTATGATACACTCGGCATGTCGCTGAAAGGCGTGGATTGAAAACTATATAATTATATTGAAGAGCCCGCCCTTAGCGGGTTTTCTCATGCTTTTTAAACATAATTTCCGTCTTTTCCCCTATCCTTTGTGCCTCTTCACAAAGTTATTGAATTACACTTAGTTCCTGTCCGTTTTTCTCTAACTCCCTTTATTAGCTTCCTATCAAGCTCGCAGTTAAAGTCCAGTATTACTTCTTTTGCTTCGTAATTATAAGAATGTCAACGATTTCAATCCATGCACTCATATAGAGTGCGACCGGCGCTTAGTGCTTTTACACCCAATGCTTCTTTCAATTTCAATCCACGCACTCATATAGAGTGCGACAAATGGAGCACTTTTGTGCAGTAACTGGATTGCGAATTTCAATCCACGCACTCGCATAGAGTGCGACTGTAAATATACGATTTTCGACAACATTACTCAAGATGATTTCAATCCACGCACTCGCATAGAGTGCGACAACGGGCCAAGTTTAAATATGATCCGATTTTCAAACTATTTCAATCCACGCACTCGCATAGAGTGCGACCAGCGTAGGCCGTTTGACGAGGACGAGGTGCGTATTTCAATCCACGCACTCGCATAGAGTGCGACGAGCGGAGACAACCCAGAGGGGCCGAGAGCTACAAGATTTCAATCCACGCACTCGCATAGAGTGCGACTGAGCGTTGTATCCTGCATCCTTAAACTGTACAATTTCAATCCACGCACTCGCATAGAGTGCGACTGAGCTTAAAGCATTGTTCCAGTCTCGATGAATTAATTTCAATCCACGCACTCGCATAGAGTGCGACTGTTTGGAAGGAGCGTAAATTTGGGCTTGTCCTGAATTTCAATCCACGCACTCGCATAGAGTGCGACCACGTCTACCGAATTGCTGTTAGCTCAACCAGGAATTTCAATCCACGCACTCGCATAGAGTGCGACTAAACGTTCCAAAGCAAGTTTATGAGGAAATTGAATTTCAATCCACGCACTCGCATAGAGTGCGACAGCGAAAATGGGTCAAAAACCACCCATTAAGTATTATTTTAGCGTTATTCCGACCAAATTACATTAATTATTGCTTTATTCCCTTGTAATCCGTTCACAACTTATTCATATTCGACAGGGCTTCGACAAAATATGAGGTGCGAAGGACCTGGGGAATTCATGTGAGCATCACATTCGCACCTGAACAGACTTGCTTTCAAGAAATTCCTTTTTGCTTTGGCAACAAGTACGTGCCTAGATTCATTTCACCTTGGCCAGCTCAGCCACCTGTGAAGGAGGAAGCGCCCCTTCGAATATACTTAGCTCATCAATTGCGCCTTTAAAGGCAGGGTCCCACCAGTTAACACCTAAGCTGAAAGTTCCGGCTTTGGATGTAAATACATTCGGAAATCCTGCGCCTGTAAACTGAGGTTTGCCGTTCACGTACACGAATAGCACTCCATTGTCCACTGTGAAGGCGAGATGTGTCCACTCATTGGTTTTGATCTTCATACCTGTACTGCCGTTATACCAGGGTGAGCTACCGGACCACAGCATCGTGTTCTCTCCTTCGGGACCTTTGGGCAGCAGGCTGATCCAATGATTACTATCCATAGCTCCGAAAAAAGTCGGAGTATACAGCGTCAGCTCACTTGGATGAACCCACAAGGATACGGAATATGCAGAACTGGATATCATTCCTTGAGGCAGTTTAATTCCGGACTTTCCATCCAACAACATTGCTTTGCCGCTTATCCCCTCAGTGTAGGTGACAGCTCCTCCTTCACGATCAATTCGGTCACCGATGACCTCTCCATTTGCAAAAGCAGTTTTACTGTCCTCAAGGTTATTTTCAAATTTATATTGTGCGGTCAGCGTTGCCTTCTCATAAGGAGATACTATAATGTTAAAGGTTTTGCTCTTACTGCTCTTCCCTTTGTTAATCGTGGCGGTCAGGGTTGCTGTTACAGCCTTTTCTCCGATTTCAGGGCGCTTAACCTTGCCTGTAGCAGAAATAACATTCGGGTCAGAGGTTTTCCAAGTAATCGAAGCTTGCCGACTTCCTTCCTTTGGAAGAGACAAATTAGCTACCACCCGACTTGTATCACCAAGGTCCAGCTCACCATACACATTTTCAACTACTGTTGCATCTGTCGAAGCAGCGAACTGACTTCCCCAGGCCATTTCCCCTATTTTGGATACAACCGTAAATGTCATAACATATTGCTTCGTAAAATCATCCCATTGTCTAATGAAAACTCCGTCATATACGCCCCCTTCCAGCGTAAGCTGGACTCTCGCGTCTCCTACCTTCCGCCATGTTCCTTGTAGTTCACCTGCAACGGTATGATCTGCTTTTAGCTGAATAAACTGCGCTTGTTTGATCGCTGCCGATGTATCGCTGCCGTGATTGATATACTGATAATCTCCAACAACTTGATCCTCGTCCAGCTCCATAAGCGTCTCACCACCATAACGGTAAGGAGCTACTACAGGCCAGCCTTCCTGGTTCATGAACATCTGGTGAATGCGCAATTCATGCTTCTCTCCCTGCTGAGGAAAGCGGGTATGAAAAACAACAAACATTTGCCCATGATCAGGATCGGTATACGCAGAATTGTGTCCAGGAGATACGTAACCATAGCCAATTCCTGCACCTGGATCACCAATTTTACTATTGAACAAAAAGTTGCCTATCAGTTTGTTGCCAAACGCACCATTCTTGGTGTTGGCAGGTAATACAGCGTTCTGCCCCTTGGCATCCTTATAAGGTCCTGCCGGATTCTTGGAACGGAATAACCTCATGTTATATCCACCGTCCGAGGCAAGTCCGCCATAGGTTACAAATAAATAGTAGTAGCCTGTCTTCTTGTTGTATTCAATGTAAGGGCCTTCTCCTGATTCCCCATATCCGCCCGCAATTTTGGTGCCAAAATAACGATCAACCAGCCGACCGTCTTCTGTCGTTCCGTCTTGACCTGGATAGATAGGCTTTCCTGTTGCTTTATCCAGCTCTAGTAAAAAAATCCCCCCGGACCATGACCCATAGGTCATCCATAGACGCCCTTCTGTATCATAAAAAATAGCTGGATCAATCGCATTCGGAAATATCCTGTTTGCGTAAGAACCATCTGCGTTGAACCATCCCGCTCTTGGACCTTGCAGCTTGCCTTGATCAACCAATTGTTGGATCTGCGTGTTGGTCCATTTTTTATCCACTTTGCTGTCCTTGTCGTAGGCAGTCTCCTTCGTAAAACCGGAATACACAATCGTATCCACATATTGATAAGGACCTTCGATTTTGGGCGCAACTGCCACTCCGATTGCAGAACGAATGTAGGTAGAAGATGCACTATAATAAATCATGTAGGCCCCTTTTGACCCATCTTTATTGACGTAATGCTCATTCCAAAATACATCTGGCGCCCAGACGGAGAAGCCTCCCTTGCTGTCAGAATCATTCTCCCCTGCCCAAGCAAAGGAACCTGCGAGATTCTTCGATAAATCCCCAAAAATCGTATTCCCTGGAGTTGTGTAACCGTTTGCAAAAGAAGTCCAGCTTTTAAGATCCTTGCTCTTAGCCGCCGAAATATGTGAACCAAACACATAATAAGTATCGCCATCTTTGACGATGGAAGGATCATGAACGGATACTTCAGAAAAAGCGGGTGCAGCCTGCTTTTCCTTCTGTTCAGATCGTGCCGCGGAAGCGTCACCCATTCCCCATGAAGCTCCTGTAAGCGTTAACAATAATATTAATGTTAATAAAATGCCTCGCTTGATTCCATTTGTAACAGCACGCCTTATCATTCTCATCTGCCCCTCTCTTATATTGAAGTACAGCGATATATATTCTACGTTAGCCAGAAAACACCTTTATGTTTTCAAAAATTATAAATATATTTGTAAAATATATTTATAAGATGTTCTGCGAAAGTTGAGTTATAAACCCTTGTATTCGAACAAAAAGAGCTTCAACCCACTGCAGTGAGAAGTTGAAGCTCTCTCTAGTTTCTTCTTAATATGCTGAAGTTCCCATCAAACCGGCTGCATCACCTGCATAAACCTTCCCATCCGCTCCAGCGCCTTTTCCAAATCGGCAAGCGAGGTTGCATAGGAGCAGCGAATAAAGCCCTCCCCGCCTGATCCGAATACATGTCCCGGTACGACCGCCACATTCGCTTCCTTCAGCAGCCGAAGAGCAAACTGCTCAGATGACATGCCCGTAGAAGTAATGGAAGGGAAGGCATAGAAAGCCCCCTCGGGCTCATGACAGGTCAGCCCGATGGCATTCAAGCCGGCCACAAACAGCTTGCGGCGTTCATTGTAGCTCGCCATCATCTCATCTTTGGCAGCCCGGCCATGACGCAATGATTCGAGCGCGGCAATCTGTGCAAGGGTGGGCGCACACATGGCTGTGTACTGGTGGATTTTCAGCATGCCGGCAATCAGCTCTCGCGGACCGCACGCATAGCCTATCCGCCAGCCTGTCATCGCAAAAGCTTTGGAAAAACCACTGATGACAATCGTACGCTCCTTCATGCCCGGTAAAGAGGCGATGCTGACATGCTTTCTCCCGTAAGTCAGCTCAGCATAAACTTCATCCGAAATGACGACCAGATTATGTTTGATAATGAGCTCAGCAATCGGCAGCCAATCCTGCTCCGTCATAACGGTTCCGGTCGGATTGCACGGATAATTGATCATTAAAACCTTTGAATGAGGCGTAATTGCCGCTTGCAGCGCTTGCGGGGTCAGCTTGAACTGCTCCTCTGCCGCAGCCGCCACCTCCACAATTTTACCGCCATGCAGATGGGTAATGGGTTCATAGGCAATATAGCTTGGTGCCGGAATCAGCACCTCGTCACCCGGATCGATCACTGCCCGCAGCGCCAGGTCGACGGCTTCACTGCTTCCCACCGTCACGATCATTTCCTGCTCGGGGTCATAGGAAAGCGCGAAGCTGCCGGAAAGATAAGCAGAGATCGCTTCCCGCAGCTCCATCAAGCCGGCATTCGAAGTATATTTCGTCTGCCCTTCACGCAATGCCTGAATGCAAGCTTCACGTACCTTTTCTGGTGTAATGAAATCAGGCTCTCCGACCCCAAGAGCGATTGTATCTCCGCCTACTGCATTCAGATCAAAAAAGGCGCGAATTCCCGATGGCCGAATATCCCGTACACGCGAGGATAAAAACCGCCCTGTATCTTCTTTACTAAACAACATATTGCGCCATCCCCCATTCCTGCTTCCGCTCATAGAGCGAGCTGGCAATAATACGGTCCAGCAGCTGTGTAAAGGTTATACCCGCAGCTGCCGCGCTCTTCGGAAGCAGGCTGTTGGCGGTCATTCCCGGTAATGTGTTCACTTCCAGCACGTAAGGTACGTCCTGACACAAAATCAAATCGACCCTTGCATAGACCTTGCATTGCAGCAGCCGGTAGCTGGCCAGTGCCGCCTCGCGCACACGCTGCTCAATAACGGGAGGAAGCTGCATCACCTTCTCTTCAGCGCCGCCGACCTCATATTTCGCTTTGTAGTCGAACCACTCCGAATGAGCGGGACGAATACCGATCATCGGCAATACCTCGCCATCCACGATTGAACAGGTGAGCTCCGTCCCTTTAAGATAGGGCTCAATCAAGATCGCTTGATCCAGGCTGCAAGCCTCCTGAACAGCTGCCAGCAGCTCCTTCTCATGCTGTACAAGCTGGATGCCGATGCTTGATCCCCCCATATTGGGCTTCACAATAACCGGGTAGCCCAACTGCTCTACCACCTGCGGATCATAATCGTCCATCCCCTGCCAGCAAAGGCCTGCAGGCGTATGCACACCCGCTGCCTTTAGCAGCAGCTTGGACAACTGTTTATTCATGCATAAGCTGCTTGCCAGGACACCGCTGCCTGTGTACGGAATGCCCAGCGTCTCCAGCACTCCCTGCACCGTGCCGTCCTCGCCATACTGGCCATGCAGTGCCAGCAGCGCGATATCGATGCCTGCCTGCTGAACCTGCGCGATTAAATCCGCTCGCTGCTCGATCACAATTGGAACCACTTCATAGCGGCTGCGATCCAAATGGTTGATCATCTCTTGACCTGTCTGCAGAGAAATCTCACGCTCTGAGGAAATACCACCCATAATAACGCCAATTTTCATCACGACACCTCATTCTTCTTCAAAATCATTGTGTGGCTACGGATTCTTCTTCCGATCACTGTTGCCCAAGGGTAAAGATGAACGCTGGCGATTCTCCAGAACAATTCCGTCCCTATAGCTTTTTTCTTAATCGTTAAGCCTAAAGTAAGGTACTCGCCTGTTGGCCGATTAGTTGAATACCAAGTTCGATATTCTCATCCGTTACTCGTGAAAAACCAAGCCGCAATGTATTCGTCCCTTCGCCTTCTTGAATAAAAAACTTGTCTCCCGGTGTAAAAATAACACCCTGTTCTGTGCAAACCTCCAGCAGCTGGCGTGTATTTACGCCGTTCGGGAAGGTGAGGAACAAATGCAAGCCCCCGTCACCAGACACCTGCGCCTCAGGAAGATGTGCTTCACAGCATGCCTTTGTCAACTCATATTTGCGCTTATACTCTGTACGTGCTTTTTTTACATACTTATCGAAATTTCCGTTAAGCATATATTGGTATAAAATCGATTGATCGATGGTTGATGTATGAATGGTGCGTGCACGCTTAATGCTTTCCAGCGTGTCGATCAGCGCTCGGTCTCCAAGCACCCAACCTACCCGCAAGCCAGGGAACAGCACCTTGGAGAAGCTGCCAATATAGATTACTCCGTTCCCTTGTCCTGCTGTCGCTATTAAGGGCGCAACATGCGCTCCCGAGTAGCGCAGCTCCTCATTGAATCCATCCTCGATCACCGGAATGTGATAGCGCATCATTAATTTCATAACGGCGCTGCGCTTTGCTGGCGACATGACGACGCCTGTCGGATTGTGATAGGAAGGAGTCAAATAGGCCAGATCGAAGCTTTTGGTCTGTAGTACCGCTTCTAACCGCTCCACATCAATACCGTCACGCTCCATCGGAATGCCGGTAATCTCAAAGCCTTGCAGCTTCAAATTTTTGATCGCTGTATGATGGGTCGGATTTTCACAAATTGCCGCTCCACGGCGTACAGAAGGGCGCAATGCCGACAACACAATGTCAAAGCCTTCTGTAAACCCGCTTGTAATCAGCATATCCTTGCCGCTTATATCAACGCCCTTATTCTCCATATAATGCATCAGGTAATCGATCAACGGCTTGTAGCCTTTGGCATAGCCGTAGTTGAGCAGCACCTGCCCTTCGATTGCCATCCGGTCCATAAAGGCTCGCTTTACGTCCCCCAGATCAAACAGTTGCTCATCCGGAGCGATGCTTGTAAACGAGATGGTTCCTTTTGGGGCACGAATGCCCCGCTTCATCATATCCAGCTCTACAGCCGATACAGCATACTCGTTCATTCTTGCCTTCCAGTCGATCTGCCAGGCGGCAGATCCATCAGTTCCTTCGTTATCTGCAGCCGACTGGCCCACCATGGCGGCCACATAGCTGCCTTTGCCGGGAATCGCATACGTAAATCCGTCATCCTCCAAGCCTTCATAGGCTGCAATGACTGTATTGCGGCTCACCTTAAGCAGACCGCTCATTTCTCGTGTGGAAGGCAGCTTCTGATTTGCCTGAAGCGCCCCTTTTATAATTAAACGATTGACATATTCTTTCACTTGTATCGCGACCGGACGGTCACCGACGAGCTTAAAATCCTGGAACATCCTTTATCGCCTCCATCTATAATGATGGCATAGAAGACGAGAGAAAAAAAAGAACCACCGCACTGGATTTTCTATCCTGCGGTGGTTCTAACGCCTTTTATGCCCTGTATGGCCTCATATCCTTATCTCTTTCCACTAACGACCGACCGTGAATCCTGCCACATCGTCAATTTGTCGCATGGAATGCGACCGTGATTTGCGGGTGTGCCCCCGGTGCTACGGAAATTTAATCCACGCACTCATATAGAGTGCGACATGCCTTAAACCCCTCCGGTGACATTTCCACTTTAGGATTTCAATCCACGCACTCATATAGAGTGCGACAACCTTCTTCATGTAGTCACCCACCCCTGTGACTTATTTCAATCCACGCACTCATATAGAGTGCGACCGGGCTTATTTAATTCACAAACACGACCAAAAGTCAAATTTCAATCCACGCACTCATATAGAGTGCGACGTGGCTGCACAGCCCAGTAGTGTAATTTGCTTGGATGATTTCAATCCACGCACTCATATAGAGTGCGACGTGATGGAAATTCAGCAAGCATAATGGACATGTTTGATTTCAATCCACGCACTCATATAGAGTGCGACCCAGAAATACAACGTATACCGAAATGGATCTTATTTATTTCAATCCACGCACTCATATAGAGTGCGACGCGGCTCATTACAAATGTGAAGGAGATTAATACAATATTTCAATCCACGCACTCATATAGAGTGCGACCAACACGAATCAGGACTTAAGCAGCCTGACCGCAGAAATTTCAATCCACGCACTCATATAGAGTGCGACACAATTGATTTAGCTTTAGAACACCTTATCAAAAAAATTTCAATCCACGCACTCATATAGAGTGCGACGGAAATCAAAATGGGGCAGAGAATGAGTTCCAGTATTTCAATCCACGCACTCATATAGAGTGCGACTGATAGGTGAGGTAAAGCCGCCTGTACCGCTTACAATTTCAATCCACGCACTCATATAGAGTGCGACGGTAGATCCGGCTGCGCCTGATCCTGAAGCGGAATGATTTCAATCCACGCACTCATATAGAGTGCGACCAAGCACTTAAATATCCGTTCGCAGGGCTTTGGCCAATTTCAATCCACGCACTCATATAGAGTGCGACAACCAGTTCGTAATAAAAACTGGTGATACTTATATTATTTCAATCCACGCACTCATATAGAGTGCGACCTGGCTTGTGTCTGACCGTCTGCATCGTGTTTTATTTCAATCCACGCACTCATATAGAGTGCGACAGCGAAAATGTACCCAATTGATCCAAAAAAGGTATCAATTCGGTACAATTTCAAAATAAACAATACTGGAAAAGCCTGAATCTACGATTGACTTTTATAAATGAAATCAATTTTAATCCTTTTCGACAAATTTCGAGGTGCGAAGGACCCGGGGTTTTTATGTGAGCTTCACATTCGCACCTTAACCAAAATGTTACAAACAGGATACCATAAATCCTTTTTCCGTCATAGAGAATGCTTTAGCGCTAAAACAATAAAGATTCCGCACCATCAATTACAATTTGTGCGCCGGTAATGTGGCGCGAATAATCCGAAGCCAAGAAGGTCACCAAATCAGCTACCTGCTCAGGTTGACCGGGCCCATGAGCCAACGGCTGTCCACCTTCGGGAAACTGAACGGGGATGGTGATCTGCTTTAATCTTTCGGATTTCTCCGTTGTTTCATCAATATTGGTCGAAATGGCACCCGGATAGATGACATTGACACGAATACGGAATTTGGCCAGCTCCAGCGCAGCCATTTTAGCAAACCCGGTTTGACCTGCCTTCGAAGTGCTGTACGCGGACATCCCAAAGCTGGTAAAACGCTGATTCCCATTAATGGAGCTGGTAATGATAATGCTGCCGCCTCCGTTCTTTTTCAAATGCGGCACCGTATATTTCACCGTCAGGAAGGTACCATCCAGATTTGTAGACAACGTTTGCCGCCAATCCTCAATGCTCAAATCCTCAATCGGTCCAACCACTCCGTTAATCCCCGCATTGGCAAAAATAATATGCAGCCCCCCAAACAATTCAACAGCTTCCAGGACTGCTTTTTCCACACGAACCGGATCGGCAATGTCCACATCAAATGCCCGGGCCGAGCCTTCTCGTATAGCATTAATCTCTTTTTCTGTCTCTAAAATCCGCTCATTACTTACATCAAAAAGAGCGACATTCGCTCCTTCTCTGGCCATTTGAATAGCTGTTGCTTTACCAATTCCAGAACCGGCCCCCGTGATTAGAGCCGTTTTGCCTTCAAAGCGCGCGCTTCCTACAGATGTATAGCTCATATGTATCGCTCCTTTCAGTATCCTGTATAATCACAAGATTACCCAAAAGGGGATACTTTATAATCACCATTATTGTGCATTTTTCTTCTTGTATCTCGATTGCATCTCATATATATCTTAATTATCATTTTTTTGTATGTATCAAAAAAGGACGTTCTACAGCCATCGGTATGGATGCAAACGTCCTCACACATATTCATTTACCACTGCAATTCAATAAATGCAGCATCATCATCAAGTCCCCCGGTATGAGATGCATCCAGCAATACCTGTATCTGCTCATCTGGAACAAGCTCGCGAATGGGGTCCAAATCGGATAAACCGTCACTATATACCTGTAATCTCATCGGCATATCTGCGGGTATGCTTCTTTCGTACCAATGAGGCTTACCTCCGATCAGTCCACGGCTTGTGGACCAGCGCTCTGCTGTAGAGAAGGTATGATCAAACAGCTCGCTGATTTCCTCCGTACCGTTCCATAGTCGCAGGCGTGAATCTCCCTGCCAGGCAAGCCTGATGCGCCCACGGGCACCGCGCTTCGGCAGCTCGATTCGACCGCAAATATACATGGACTGGCTTCCCTGGCGACGTTTGTCCTCCAATACTGAACGCATCAAACCTGATTCATGACCCAAAGGTTGCCGATCCAGCTCCTCTGTAGCTGTACTAGCCAAACGTTCGAGATACATCCTCAATTGATCAGCAGACAGATCCCGCCCCTCTTCCAGCCAATCCAGCAAAGAAGAGCCCAGATAACGGGCGGCAAAATCTCCTCGATAGCTGAGGCCGACACCATCACACAAGACAAAGCAACAGACGGATTTATGAATGCGCACTGCGGCAAAATCCTGTCCGCTTTCCCCCATGCTGGCAGATTCGGCAGATCTTCCATAGCCATAACGACACATAAAACGACTATGATGAGAGGATACAGGCTGATCGCCCGTCTGAGAGCTTATATAAGCAAAATGCTGAGCCAGCCTTGCATGCATTCCTTTTCTTTTGCTCGCGGGGAGCAGGGACAGCAGTGGATTCATGCTTTTACCTCCTTACCGTACAGGCGTTGCGGCCGACATTTGAAAACCGATGGACACCAGTTCCGCACAGGTACCAGGCAACATCATAATCGCCCCTTCACCCAGCTGATAATCTGCCTCAAACAGCATTTCCCGATAGCTTTCAGGAAGTACAGAAGACATATTACGCAACTTCACAGCATGTTCATCCTGCAACGGCGTATTGTGCGTCAAACCTTTCCAGCGACGAGGGTCCTGAATAGGCGTCTCCAGCAGTCTGTCAGATAAAAATATATTTTCTACCAGTACATTGCCGTCTGGTACGCTCATGCTCATAATGCGCTTGGCAATCGGCTCCGGATCATCGCCTGTAGATACCCCATCTGTCATATGGCAAACCAGAGGAGCAGGGCAATCCTGCATCCCCGGCAGCTCTGCCTGTAAGATACGCTCGGCTTGCAAGAAAGCCTTTGCCGAATCTGAAAACCGTTTGGGTGTCAAATCGGGCAACGAACCAACGGCTGCGATTTCATCAATCCCTTTTACGCCATTCAACAGATCATACACGTCGTCACTGTAAGCCAAAATTGCAATCCGATAGCGTGCAGTCAGACGATTTCCTTTGGTTGAACGGAAAACCATCTGCCGGATCGCCAACGATATAGCCTCATACACAACGTCAATGCGCCGTCGCCCCTCCATCAGCATGTTCATCGACGCGCTGATGTCAATCAGGTAAATGATTAGGGCGGGGGTACGTTGTGATGCCTGTATTGTATAATTCATGGTTTGTACACGCTCCCCTCAGTTACCTTCTATCTCTATCTAATCAGCCTATCTATTATGAATATATCAAAAATTAAATTTTAGGCAGTCTAAAATTCGTGTCGCTTAAAAAGTTATAGATAGAAGAAGCCCGATATCCCACTTCGCCTACCGAACGATAATAGGATGGATCACTGTCATATAACGCTCTAAACTTATTGGCAAAGCTTTTGGCCTTTGTCGTGCTTCCCCCCTCCTGGGAGGCGTAGGCCTTATTATACAAAGTAATAAGCTGAAGAACGTTCTCCTTGTTACGCACATGCATCGACGCTTCTTGCTTTTGTTCCGCCTCAGCTGCCGCCTTACGCGCTGCCTCTTCCTGGGCTGCACGAGCTTCCTGGTCCTTTTTCCAGGCCAAATACTTTTCATACTTTGCCTGCTGATCATACGCTTGTTGCTTGGCCAGCTTGGCAACCGCCTGCTTCTCTTTTTCCTTTTGCGCAAGATATGCTTCATATTTGACCTGCTGATCTATTAGAGCCTGCTGTTTTTTCTGCTCTTCCTGCTGCTTTTGGGCAAGAGCCTGTTGCACGGTCTGTTGCTTGGCCAACTCCTCCGTCTCCTGACGCTGTTTTTCAGCCAACGCCTTTTGTGCGGCTTCCTGTTCAGCAGCCAGCTTGATTTGCGCTGCCTTCGCCGCTTCTTCCTGTTTAGCTGCCTCAATTTGTCGCTGATTGGACTGATCCGCAAGAATGTTAACCGCTGGAATTCCAGCCGCTAACAGAACGACCGCAGCAGCGGTTGATATGATAAACGTTTTCGAACGATACCAGGCTGGTGTTTTTTCAGGTTGCTCTGGTGTCTTGGGATTTAGTTGCTCCTCCAGCCCTGTAATAGCAGCCGATACCTCCACATGCAGAGGACTGCCGTCTTCCACAAAATGATACAACGACCGATATACCTCCAGCGCTGCAGCAAGTTTGTTTTGCTGCTCAAGCTCTCGGGCCTGTCGGAACAGCTTGTCCGTTACCCCTCGCTCCCCCTGCTCCTCAGCAGCCTGATTTAGCATTGCAGCCGGCTCAGCTTCGAGCGGTGCAACTAAAGAGGATGCAGCCTCAGCAGAAGAACTACCCACTGCTGCTGCTTGTGCTGCTACTGTCACCTCATGCTCCGTCGGCTGTGCTTCAACAGGAACTTCCTGTTCAGTAATTGCATTAAGTACAACCAGCCATTCGCCAAAGGTAGGACAACTACTTAAATCCTGACTGTCCCAGGCACGGCTGAACAACTCTACCACCTTGCTCCCCCACCTGGTTTCCAGCGACTTTCGCAAAATGAAATATCGCTCACAAGGTGTCTGCATTTCGTGCTGGTCAAAATAGCTTTCGCCCCATGCTTTATCTACAATTACACGGTCGGACCAGCCCAGCATTTCTCCAATAATAATGGCCCCTGCAAAACGATCTGCGTATGCGCTCCATAACCCACTGTGAACGGTACGGTGGGCGGCATATCCCGGTGAACCTGCCAATAGAGCGTCTGGCCGATCCATTTTGGTGCTATACATTTGCTCCACGTCCACCAATTCTACAGCTGACGTGCCTTCAGGCAGTTCCACTTCAGAAAAAAACGGAAGCATGACATTTGGCGCTGATAAATCACAGTGTGCCAGTCCTTTTTGCTCCATAGCTGAACCGATCCCTGCCAGCGCTCTGGCTAAAGCCAGACTATCGGAAGCCTCAAGCTGCTGCTGACCTGTGAGACAATCGAACCACGTCGTACCATGAATCCATGGCATCAGTACCGCATACAGCAAGTCAGGCTGCTCGGCGATCAGACTTCCGTTTCTTTCTGGAGTGAGCACATCACGCTTGCACACCTGCAAACCGGGAATATTCCCGTATGCTTCCATATGCTCAGATTGATAAACCATAGCCGGGATACGGAACTTTGGAAAAAACACTTTAAGGGCTTTAGCCTCATGTGGCGCTCCACTTTTGGCATTCAACTGATATACAATGCCTTGGCGCCCCGCTTGAGCATAAGCCAAACCGGGTGCAGCCGGATGTCGTCCAACCACATAAGCTGTGCCGTTTATGATCAATTCGTCCCCCGGATTCGGTTGAAAAGACATGAAACATCCCTCTCCTTACATCATTCAATATGCTAGTTTCCTCACTTTATTATAAGCATCCATGGATGGCAAGAAAACCGGGTGTCCTGAGATCGCCCGGTTTTCTTGAAATATAAGAAGGTATACGTTGGACGTTATCCTCTGTTCTTATATTTATCGCAGAAATGGATATCATCCTGGTAAAGAACAGCCAAGCCGTTTCTACTTGGAACCACCTATACTAAACCGTGAGGAATAGTTCACATATTGCTTCTTCATAGAGTGGTAAATTATAGAGTAATGCCTTACTGGCAGCTTACTTGGCTTGGTCAACCGTACGGAATTTGTTAGCGATAGCCGTCAGTTCTTGGCCGATGCTGTTCAAAGTCGTTACGAAAGCTTGCATTTGCTTGCTAGCTTCCTGAAACTCTTGGAAGAAGCGTTGCTTGGTCATACCTTCCCATTGACCTTCCATACCTGAGATGGACTGTGTCAGACTGGAAACGATTTGCTGACTTTGCTCACCGCTTTGTTTAAATTGATTGGCTACCTGATCAACCTGTTCTGGTGTAATTAAAATGCGTCCTGCCATTTTTTGGAGTCCTCCTTGATGGAAAAAATAATTTATTGTTTAACTGGTTCAAATTGTACTATGATTATTTATTTCCCTACAAAAGGCAAAGGTCCTAATTGCAATCCCACTTTTTAACTATAAAACAGCATCTAACAGCAGGATTATGACAAAAGGATACCTAATAAGTCCCAAAAAACCGGGAATTATGCTATTAATTCATATGAACCTCACTATCGAACAGGATCATCACGAAATTAGCTCTGCTAAGCGACAGGTTGATCTCTCGCTACAGACGGGTCCGTAAAATACCAATCCTGCGGACTGCTGGAGGTTGCCTGCTCCAGAATATCCTGATTCAGTGTTCCTGCATCTGAAGACGGTATTCCGGTAATGGCATGTACGACAGACTGCGGGTTTGAAATCAGATTGCTTCCTTCCGAAGTTTGCTCGGGCAAAATAGACGGATATTGCTGATTTGACCAATCGAGCATCGTGACGGGTCGTCCCAATGGTTGGTCGGCAAATGACAGAAACGTATGATAGTTGTGGTCAACAGCCTGAAACTCCTCTGCCTTTCGGTTCAGTTGTGCACCTGATGCATGGAGATAAGCATGAATCTGCTCCGACATTCGCTTGGCCTGCATCCAATGATTCAAGACCGTCTCACGTGCAGATACATCCCAATCCACTGATTGTAACGCCTGCTCCAAACCTGCTGTTAACTGTTGAATTTGCTCCGCCGCATGCTGTAGCTGCCCGCTAAGCCCCCGAAGCACATCCGGTTCAACTCGAATGCGCATATCCATCACCCTTCTTCTGTCTCTTCTTCAGTTACTGCCGACTGTCTCAGCCAATTTAATAATAAATCCACAAACTGATTCCTCGAAGTCATAGCTGCAATAAGCCAGTCTCCATTACCATTAGAGCTCATACGAAATATCCAGCTCATTGCAGAACACAGGACAAAAGCAGCCCGTTGCGATTCCCACTCCCTGCCGTTCCAAACCAGCAATTGCAGCTCTCCTTCGGCTACTCGTGAGCTGAGCGACTGGGCCAGCTTGGCAGCCCCCTCCGCATCGCCGCTAGCCTCGGTTAGCTTACTGCTGATTAGAGGCACACTCTCCCCTGCAGATTGCTTGTAAATTTCATTAAATACCTGCTTGGAGAACATAAGTGCAGGGGATTCAGGCAGGGGCCGATCTATCCAGCCCATTTTATCAATCAATGTTTCACAAGCCTTTTCCACATTGCCCAGATCATACAGGCGGTACTCATCAGGTTCATCAACGGATTTCACAAGCTCCACGACACGCTCATTCGTACAATGAAGGTAGCCTTCAAACCGCTTGCCTTCCCGTGCATAACGTATGCGGCAAGCCCGGTTAGATAATCCGGCAATAGCAACCCTTGAAAAAACAGTAGGGGGCATGGCCAAATCCTTGCCCTTATCTACCCGTTTTAGATACCCCTTTTCCAAAAGAGCGGTTTTTACCTTCTCCCACTCTTCTGCCAATTCCTCCGCCAGATAGCCCTTAAACGGATCTTCCACCCCAAGCAGTCTGTCAGAACCCAGCACGCCTGCCAGAAAAAACAGTTCCTTCGATTTGAGGGTTATTAACTTCTGCTTGGAAGCTTGAAACGTTAACATTATGAGCCACCTCCCTTCAAACTACAACATGCCATCGGTCACGAATTTTCGTTATCCAATCCTCACAGCTCACTTGCTCTGAGAAAGGAATTGCCGCTTTAATCCTGGTAAATTTGCGCCGTACGTAGTATCCCTGTCCAGGCGGCAGGACTTTTAGGCCACCAGCAGCGGCGTTCGCTTCCGAATAGGGGATACGAAAGAACGATAAATCATTCGAATCCAGTGTTCCAAAAAGCATACCGCTTTGACTTGCCTTGACATCATTGAACCAGTCTACCCCAAAGGTCGGGAAATCAGATGGCACACCCGATAGCACGACATGCACATTGCGATCACGTCCCAACCGTACAATGGCGGAGAGCTGATCCTTTATCATAAAATCGTTCAGCTGTTTGCTTAACATATCCGCATCGTCAATAACCAGCAGTAACTCGGGATCATTACCATCCTTGCTCCGCTGTTGGACAATATCATGTACTTGCTGTACCAGAGGACCAATTTCTTCCTCGCTTTCAGCCGCAGCCTTTACATGAGGAAGATGCCGCAACCTCGATAGTCCACCGCCTCCATAGCGGGTATCAAGCGTATAGACTTCCAACTGTCCCGGTGAGGTGTAATAAGCCAGCGACAGAATCCAGCTCATGAGAAAGGAAGTTTTTCCTCCCTCCATCGGACTGCCGACGATAAAATTAGGACCCTCTTTCAGATTCAGGAGGAAAGGCTCAAGATCGTCACTCTGTAGACCTACGGGCACCTCATAAGGGAGCGCACCGGAAGGCCCACTTGTCCGATCCCACTGCTGCAGCAGTTCCGCCAGCGGAATACGCTCAGGTAACGGGAGAATGGCTGGAGCGTGCGCTCCCTTCCATCCCTGCACAATGCTCGCGATATTGCGGCGCAGCTGTGCCGAACGTTCCGTCTCATCTCCTCCCGGTGAAGGCAATGCCGTCTGGAACTCGAGTGGTGGAATATACCCTTTAACCAGAGCACGGCCCGGAATTAAAGGTCCCGGCGTTTTCGCTGGTCGTCCTACCGCGTAATAATAATCACTTGGATCGGATAATTCAAAAGAAACAGCATTCGGAATGTTGCTGCGGAATTTCTCAAACACATCCGTAATCCGGTTCGCCGTGATGATGAACGTGATACCTAAACTGCCACCTTCACGTAAAAGTGATTCCAGCAGTTCATTTTCGTCTGGATAAGCATTGCGGAAATTAAGATAGCCATCAATAGCTACGACAATTTGCGGTACATCCTCGACCGCAGAACGGCGATACGAACTTATCGTTTTAACGCCAGCTTCGGAAATCATTTCCTTGCGTATTGCAACCAGCTTGAACAGATAACGGAACAACCGCTTGATCCGGTCGTCCTCCTCTGCCATCATAACAGAACCGATTTGCGGAAGTTCCGCAAAATCACGCATCGTCCGACCCATATCGATGATATAACCGTTCCAACGGTTCGCATCAAAGCGTTGAGCCGTTGACATCAGCAAAGTCTGCAAAAAGGTCGTTTTCCCCATGCCAGGCATGCCGTACACCGCCCAATGGCCATGATCCAGTGATGCATAAATCGGCTCCTGGCGCTGATTCGGCAGATCGTCGACCAGCCCGATGAGCGCCTTCAACTCCAGAGGAGATGATGCACTATCCGTTTGCGTGCATGGGGGCAAATGAGTTAAATCAAGCAATTCAGGCAGCGGCGGAAGCCACGGTCCCTGAAGCCGCTCAATCCCTGCTTTAGCAGCCTCATTTGCAATATAATCAATGAAGATTTGAAGCTGCTTTGGAGCCTCTTCTCCTTTTAAGCCTGAACTGGCGCGTTCACCGCCCGTCAGCAGCGCTTCTCGTTTCCCGTTCAGTCTCACTTCATGTACAGGCAGAGCGGAAGAAATATCACTGTTGCCTATATACGGCGCACCGCTCCAAGCAAACTGCATTTCCTCAAACACCTCATCACTGCCGACTTGGAAGTATCCACGTCCCGGCTTGGTAATCCACGCCGCATTCGGTATTTTCAGCATATCACGGCTATCGCCTTCGCTCTGCACCCGGAGACAGATACGGAATCTGGAGTTACTCCAAATTTTATCGTCTACAACACCGGCGGGCTTCTGGGTTGCCAAAATCAAATGGACACCCAAGGTCCGCCCAATCGCTGCAATACTGATTAGCTCGTCCATAAACTCGGGCTGATCCCGTTTTAGCTGTGCAAATTCATCAATAATAATAACCAGATGAGGCAGTGGCTGTTCGTGCCGCTGCCGAAGTAATCTGTAATATTCATCAATATGCTGCAAATTGCCTGCATCGTTTAGTATTTTCTGCCTTCGAACCAGCTCTGCCTTGAGAGATATTTTGGCACGTTCAATCAGGTTATTGTCCAAATTCGTAATCGTGCCCACAACATGCGGCAAGTTGACGAATGTATTGGACATGCCGCCGCCCTTGTAGTCGATCAGCATAAAAGCAAGATCATGCGGGTGAAACTCGGCAGCAAGCGAGGCTACGATAGACTGAATAACCTCACTCTTCCCTGAACCAGTCGTACCCGCAATCAGGCCGTGCGGACCATGTCCCTGGCGCTCTATTTTATCATGCAGATTGATCATGATCTTCTTGCCGCCTGCTCGCACACCCATCGGCACAGGTAAAGTATCCGGATGGCGGTTGCGCCGCCACCGTTCTGTTACGCTCAGCTCCTCCACATCCGCTACGCTCATCATATCAAAGAGAGGCAGTACCGACGGAATATCTGAAGCCGAGGAACGCTTCAAGCGAATAGGAGCCATATACCGCGCCAATGCATCTGCTTCCTCTTTGGACAAACGATCCGGCTTAAAGCTCTGCTGTTCAACCTCCGCCGATTCCGATTTGCGGGCATATACCCCCTGCTCCTTGGAAGCCTCCACGATCAGCTGACACTGCATCGGCAATGCTTCCTTACGAGAAGCCAGCACGATCGTGCATGCATCAATGGCTCGTCCGTCTTCCAGTAATAATGGAAGCAAAGGCTCTTCCTCAATCAGTTGGCTGTCGGATAAAACAATCACATAGCAAGGGATTTCCATTCCTTTTCCATGACGTTCGCTGCGATTGTTTTTACGGCGGTTCAACCTGGCGAACAGAAAATCAGCTAATTGATGGGCGCTGCTGCTGCGATCTGACATCATCCTTTGGGTTCTGTCATCATCCCACACATGCGGAAGCCAGCGCATCCAGACCCATTCATTTTCCTCACGCTCATCATAAAAGGATGCGATTTTCACTTCATCCGGCGAGTGACGCACAGCCACCTGCGCCAGAATCACTCTTAAGGCGGCAAGAGTATGCTCTCGCTCACCAACCAGTCCTACCACTTTGGATTGAAACAACGGTAATGCAATGGAAGCCGCATCCACCAGACGAAACTCTTCCTCCAGCTCATCCGCAGCCCCGAGCAGAGGGTCACGGTCGTAACCGTCCGGGCGCGGGATCTGCAATTTAATATGAAAGGGAACTTGTCCAGTCCCAATACGGACCTGCAAAAAATCCTCATCCTCCGGTGAGCGTTCCCAAAGAGAGCTGTTGCGATTTTTGACGATTTGAGCGCATATTTGCGGATCACCGTGAATTTCATATTGCGTGCGAATTTGTTCCTCGCGTTTCAGCTCAAGCTCTTCACGATGCTTCTGGAGCTGCTCCCGGTACATCCGGTCCCGCTCCTCCAGCTTGCGTTTGTATTCCTTCTTGTTACTTAAATAGACGAAAAAAGGAATCGTATAAGATGTAAGCATCATGACCACAGTAATCATCTGAAACATCAAATAGTTACTATTGCCCATCTTGCCCGTTTTGCTCATATATACATAAAAGCCTACAGTCACCAACGTCATCATTAACGGAATAAGTATAGATATAATAGAAAAAGACGGCTTGCTCGGCTCAGCCGGAGGCCGTAAAATCTCCAGCTTCTCCTCGCGGAGTGCCGGCCTTAATCTCGGGGAGCGCTGGTATAATACATTCAAGACAAAAGTCCCCCTTTTCGCTTACTATTTCATTTTACCAAGGTTTCATATAATTTCATGTGTGTATTTACCCATTTTTTTCGTTTTGAAAAAGCGAACGCCGTCCATATACAGGTGCTTCGTCCTGGGTAGTCGAAAAGGCACGCTGAATACGCACCGTACAGCCTTCCCGCAAACCTGCCCCTGTAAGCAACTGGTCGTCCTCCACTCTGAACCAAAGCCCCTCCGGAAACTTTGCTTCCATAATATATTGCATCCCCTCCGCCGGAGGCTCTCCAAAAATACGCACACCCAGCATCAGCTTCAAATGCTCCACCGAATATTCATCAGCCACCTCGATGTCAAACCACTCTGTTTCCTGTCGTCCTGAAAGCACGGTCAGGATCATCTGTCATCCCTCCCGATCCTTGATCAATACAGTAAAGTTCCCACAAAAAGCCTATTTTCGATAGAAATAGCTATCGTAACTGTAGCATTCACCCATTAGACTGTCAATTTGTTACAAAATACCCACTCTCAAAACAAATTAAAGACTTTAGTCGTATTTCTATAATTAAAAAGAGTCCTTGGAATCAAAAGATACGTATTTACCAGTATTTCATATTCTGATCTGCGTCATTTTGTCTATAAGCAAGTACTAAACTCGATTGTTACCCAAATTATTGTGAACAGTTTGTAAATTTCTCAGACCTTTATGTTTTTATAAGGTGTTTTTAAGGTAATTTTAAGAAACGGGCTCTACAATAAAGCCATGAAATAACTCAGGTGAGGTGATTTTTGTGAGAACATTAATTACATTTCAAAACAAACGTATTCCCGTTTACTTCAATCAAGATAATAAGCAGCCTATGCAAAAAACACTAAAACTTCTAAGCAACACTTTGGAGAACAAAATCTCCAGCGGCAAGCGTGCCCTTCGGAAATGTCTTAACTCTTTGATCAGTATAGAGATTATCGGTTGTGAAGCCATCCTGCATAGCGTTAGTGAAAATGATTCATTGGCACTGTCCCTCTACTAAGAGGGACTATTTTTTTTGTCTGAACACAGACAAAAAAAGAGAGAGCTCTCCAGCACCCTCTCCAAATCAGCGGCTTTGAAACATCATATATGTAACGTTAGTCAAAGCTGTGAACGACAAAGAGGGCTCCAAACGAATTGAAGCCCGTGTCCATATTCAGCCCAAATCGTAACGGGTCAGCGCACACAGCTAAAAGACGCTGCGGTTTAGTATAATCCATGCTCACAGACTCAGCATATACTGGGATTTGCGATTTCATCGCCTGAATGTAAGGCAGACTTCAGACTTCTAAGTATATTGTTAAGACTGGATCGTTACTGGCGTGCCGATGCTGACCTTCTCCTGAAGCTCAAGTACATCCTTGTTGTGCATTCGGATGCAGCCATGTGACACCAACTGGCCAATGGACGATGGATCATTGGTACCGTGAATCCCATAATGCGGCTTGGACAGCCCCATCCAGAACGCTCCAAAAGGGCCGCCGGGATTGGGCTGTTTATTGATGATCGTAAATTGTCCATTCGGTGTCTGTGTAGCCAACTTGCCAATACCGACAGGATAACTAGCTACAATCTGATCGCCATCCTTCAAATATAAACGGCGTTCGGTTAAATCCACCACGATGTTGTAGTTCGGCATATGCTCACCCCTTTACACCATATGCCGATCACAACTCAGATTTTCTTGTATTTTTACCAAAAATGCTTCAATTCAGCTCGGCTTACCATTCCACATCCCGTCGCCAGCCACTTCGCTGATCCCTTCGGCCTGAGGTTGTGCCGGTACGACTATCCTTTCTCCGCCGATCCGCTTCCTTGCGCGCCTGATACTCCAGCTCCCGCTGCATCTTGCGATAATTGTTCACCCTGGATTCTGACAGCCCCCCTGTCTGTACAGCTTCCTCAACTGCGCATCCGGCTTCGCCCTTGTGCTTGCAATCTGCAAATCGGCATTTCTGCGCTATGTCAGTAATATCGGCAAAAGCATGAGCGACACCCATGGAATCATCCCACAGGTTAAGCTCACGCATGCCAGGCGTATCCAGCAGAACAGCTTGCTTGGCGATGGGAAAAAGCTGTCGGTGTGTTGTCGTATGCCGTCCCCGGCTATCCTCCTCCCTCACATCCTGTGTCTGCTGAATTTCAGCCCCGGACAGCCAATTTACAATCGTTGATTTGCCGCTCCCGGAAGAACCTGTTAAAGCAACGGTACAGCCGGGTTGAAGAAACGCCTCCAACTGCTCTCTGCCTTCGTTTTGCAGCGCAGAAATAACGATGACAGGTACACCGGGAGCTACCCCCTCCGCTTCTGCGATCCGTGCCTCAACATCGTGACAAAGGTCGCTCTTACTCAACACGACCACCGGGTTCACCCCACTATTCCAAGCCATAATCAAATACCGCTCCAGTCTGCGCATATTAAAATCATGATTCAACGCATTTACGAGAAAGAGGGTATCCACATTGGTCGCTATCAGTTGCTCCTTCGTCTCAATACCCGCAGCTTGTCGGGATATTCGGCTTTTGCGCGGCAGAACGGCATGGATCACAGCATCCGACACTTCATCCGTTGTGCTGATCGCCACCCAATCCCCGACAGCTGGCATCTCGACGAGATCATCAATGATATGACGCAGCTTGCCAGAAGCAGCTCCCCAGCGTTCCCCATCCATCGTTATAAGCTTAACTTTTTGCCCATAATCGGCGATCAAGCGGGCAGGCCGCAGCTGTGAATGTCCCGCACGTTCCTCAAAACTTTGTTTCCATTGGTCCCAATAACCGTTCCACTCATCAGACCAACCGTATTCATGTATACTCATTGTTTTCCTCCTGAAAATCATCTTTTGGATTGCAGTGTTATTCGATATGTGCACATTTTTCCTCCCGCAAGCAAACAATGCAAAAAATCCGCAGGGAAACCCCTGCGGAGAGTATGCGGCTGAAGCCAATGTAATTCGTGTTCGTTACGTAAACAAGCGGCTTATGCGCAAACCGCTCTCAGGAACCAACAACCATATACAAGGACACCTAACCGTAAAAAAATCCGCAGGGAATCACTCCCTGCGGATTTCGTCGGTTCTACTGTCCAACCAACTGCCAAGCCAGGACTATATATTATACAGTCTTAACTGAGCATCGTCCGTGCGGGAGACAAGTCATTCTGCTGCTGAACCCATCCATTCTTGTTCGTACGCATATAACATCGCCTCCTCCTAAAATTTCCTTTATCATACAAGTCGATAAATCGTCTGTCAAGCCTGCCGCAAAACTTTTTTCAAATTTTTTTGAGTTTCGTTTAGCGCACCTGATCCCAGCGCGTCCACATCTCACGTGGATTCAATTCGTACATTTCCCGTTCCCTGTACATAAACTGATGCATAATCAGTTCACGCCGAATCGTCGCAAAATCGTCATGGTACTGTTTAATCCACTTGTTTAATTCACGTTCAGGATACACGCGGCCCGGCTCCAGCTTTTCAGCCAGCATCTGAAGCACGATCAGTTTTTTCTTGTATTGTGCAGGAATTTGGCGCAGCTTGCCATCCTTGGCAAAAAAATTACGTAAAACCGTCGCCTCCATTGTTTCATTAAGCTCTGACATCTCTTCCTCACCCTCTCCCTTTTCGAAGATAAAACGTACCGTCGCCTCGGCATGCTGCCGGATCAGCTCCGGATTCAATGTAAAATACACCGTATTTTTATCCCGTCGTTCTTTGATTAATCCAGCCTCACGAAGTTTGGAAGCATGATGCGTAACGGTCGGTTGGGATAAATTCAGCTTTTTCGCCAAAGCCTGACCATGCATCTCCCCACGGGACAACAGGAGTAATATGCGCATACGCGTCGGATCAGCAAGCGCTTTATGATAATTGACCATCTTATCCAGCTGCATCGTGACTAGCACCTCTTTTCCTTAATCCAAACTTGCTCTACAAAAATCGATACTTGCTCTACAAACGAATTCAACCACAAAATAGATATTCATCTAATTATATGTTTGTTAAAACTACCTGTCAATCATATCCTTCCATCACTTCTTCCTGAAAACGGCTGGATATTATGTACGCATTGCGGTAGGATTATTATTTGAAAAACTTCTTACATACCCGTGCATTTTGCATCAATCCATGGCACAGCTTTCATTGATCAAAATATAAATCCGAATGATTCTGAATGATGCACAATGCTAATCCTGCGAAATACTTACGCAGTAGACCAATACAATTGGAGGTTCCTCTATATGTACGACGTAATTATTATCGGTGGCGGTCCATGCGGGCTATCCGCTGCCATCGAATGCAGCCGCAAAGGTTTGCAGACCGTCATTATTGAAAAAAGCAACATTGTTCACTCTATTTTTCTGTATCCGACCAACATGCAGTTCTTTAGCACCGCCGAACTGCTGGAGATCGGTGATGTTCCGTTCAGCACCCCCAACGACAAGCCTTTTCGTCATGAAGCTTTGACGTATTACCGTAAAGTAGCGACACATTATAACCTGAACATTCAGCATTATGAGGAGGCTCGATCCATCGCTCGTCAGGATGACGGTACATTTACCGTTCATACCATGAGCAAGCGTGGAATACCCCAATCGTATTCGTCCCGCTATGTCGTAGTGGCTACAGGATATTTTGATCATCCGAACTATTTGGGCATTCCCGGGGAAGAATTAGATAAAGTCACTCACTATTTCAGCGAAGCCCATCCATATACAGGAACCCGTGTCGCGGTTATCGGCGGCAGTAACTCCGCAGTAGATGCAGCGATGGAATTGGTACGGGTCGGGGCTACGATTGATATGGTATACCGTCGGACCGAGCTGTCTCCCTACATCAAGCCATGGGTTCGTCCACTATTCGACAGTATGGTACAAAAGGGGAAAATTACGCTGCACTTAGGTGCTCGTATTACCGAGATCCATCCAGATCATGTAGTAGTCACTCCGCTGGAGGCCGAAGCGTTCAGACTGGAAAATGATTTTGTGCTGGCACTAACCGGGTTTCACCCGGAACGAAAACTACTGGAATCTGTCGGCGTCCACATGGCTGAAGATCTGGACAAACCCGAGTTTGATCCTGCCACGATGGAAACGAATATACCTGGTATATATGTGGCAGGCGTGATCGCTTCCGGCAGCAATGCCAATGAAGTATTCATTGAAACAGGTCGCTGGCATGGTCGCCAAATCGCTGAGCATATTCAAAGCCAAACGAACTAAGGAGAACACCTAAATGGATTACAGCTCACTTATTTTACTGGCGCTGGCCGGTCTTGGAATTATCAGTGGCAATTCCACAGTGACCATCGCTATGGTCGTATTATTGCTACTGCGGGTAACCAGTTTGAATTCAGCTTTCCCTTGGCTTGAAAAGTACGGTTTGACGATCGGAATTATCATGCTGACAATCGGGGTCATGACCCCGCTAGCCAGCGGTAAAATCAGCATCAATCAAGTGATGGAGTCCTTTCTGCACTGGAAGTCACTGCTCGCGATTGCCATCGGCATCCTGGTAGCCTATCTTGGCGGTCGCGGAGTAACCCTAATGTCCGGTCAGCCTATCATTGTGACAGGTCTGCTCATCGGGACTGTCATTGGTGTCGCCTTCTTTAAGGGTGTTCCTGTAGGGCCGCTTATTGCTGCCGGATTGCTGTCTCTGTTGATCGGCCGCTCCTAAATCCTTGGCTTGTGCTGTGAATGTAAGCAATCTGCATATCGGGCTGAATTCAGTCCCTCTTTTGTGTTATACTCTTATCGCATAATTTGGTAAATGCAGGAGGCTTGACCGATGTCTCGACAATTTGTAACGGAAGCTGTAATGGTGGCCATATACGGCCAGTTGCTTACATCTCCCGCCCCTGTTGAATATATAGTTCCTTACACATCGCTGCTGGAGCTATACGAATTCCAGGATAGCACGGAGCCTCTCATGGATAATCCTATGGACGATCAGCATGTGAAGCGAAAGGTAAGCGAGCTCATCAACTATTTTGAAGAACCATTGAATCAGAAAAAAATACGGCGCGCCCTTCAGATGCCCTGGGCCAAAAGCTTGCCTATTTTATTCGACGCGAACACCTCGCTCATTGTTATTAATGCTGTGGACACGGCGCACTATGGGGAGTATTTTGATCCGATCGAAACTGAGCTGGTACTGACTGCCCAGCGTGAAGCATTGCCCATTTTAACAGATCAATTGGATTGGATTCACCGCATTATTGAAGCTTCTGTACCCGTACATGTATATGACATTGATGATTTTGATTTTGCGGTCGATGATCCGATGTTTAACAATCCTTAACATATGTCATACCTCCTTAAACGCAATAAAGCGGCGGAATATCATGTGCAGGTTTATCCCCTGTAGCACGATGCTCCGCCGCTTCTTCATGTCCACAAACAACTCTTGACATTATTTTAACGCTGGGACATTACACTTGCGTTTCCTCAGTGTAGGTATAAACAATGTCGTCATGTTCCTCCAAATACTTGACTTGCAGATCATGACCCTTCAGATACCAGTAATCCTGGTCCTCCATATAAAACGTAATGCCTGCCGCTTCATGCTGCAATACAGGATGCTGCGGGGGCTCTACGGCAATTCCCAAAGAAAAACCTGGATGCAACCCGCCGCCAGAACTGTAACGAACAAAAAAACGGATCGAATCACCGTGATTCAAACCAAGCTCCTTCACGTACCACTGTGCCGCAGGTTCAGTTACCTGTATACTCATTCGCTATGCTCATCTCCTTGTACAATGACATCCTGCCAACTATATCATAGCATCTTTTGGAATGACCACCAACCGCCCTGCTCTAGCCAGCTTTTTTTGAATAAGCCATATACATCTTTTTGAAAAAGGTTTGACAATTCGCAAAAAAGGGTGTTAAGATTCAACCATACGAGATCCATTTTGAAATTTATTACAATTTGAACGATGACTTATGTAAAAATGAACCCATTTTGAAGAGAAAGGAGTGTTACCGGTGCTAAAATTTCACATTGTATTTCATCCACATCTGCACACACAACAACTTCATACCGGAGCATCTCCCCTGTCGCATCCTTCAGAATTGGGCCATTCACATTGTATGGTTTAATACGAGTGGTTGTCTGTGTTTCAGCAGTTTTTCAGTGGTGAGTATGCTGAATAACCTGCGCACTATATGATATTGAGATTTAAGGCATATCGTCTGCGGATGGTATGCCTTTTTTGCGCCTGTTTTTCCGGATGAATCTATGGCAGCACACAGCAATTGTTTTTTTCAAAATGGCACATAACTCTCGCATGAGCTTGTTACGAAAGGATGGGATTCCTCTTGTTTTCGGTACTCAAAAATTTAAGCTGGTTTTTTAAAAAAGAACGAAGCCGATATACCATCGGATTGTTTATGCTGATAGCCGTTGGTATTGTAGAGCTGGCTCCTCCTCGGCTGTTAGGCAGCGCCATTGATGAGATCGTGCGTGGTACGATTTCCTGGTCCTCCCTTTGGCGTTATATTTTTATGATCTTGGGCATTCTCGCCGTCATCTACTACGTTACGTACATATGGATGCACAAGCTGTTTGGGGGTGCCAATCTGGTAGAGCGTCTGCTGCGCACGCGCTTTATGAATCATCTGCTGCGGATGACGCCGCCTTTTTTTGAGCGCAATCGTACAGGTGATTTAATGGCTCGGGCCACGAACGACCTGCGTTCCGTAGCTAGTACAGCGGGCTTCGGCATGCTGACATTAACAGACTCCACAGTCTACCTGGCCGTTGTACTTGTTGCCATGGGCACCCTGATTAGCTGGAAGCTGACACTGGCGGCTATCCTGCCGCTGCCTTTTATTGCGCTGGCCATGAGCATTTACGGCAAAGCCGTTCACGAGCGCTACACACTTGCACAGGATGCATTTGGCGATATGAACGATCAGGTGCTGGAATCAGTGGCAGGTATCCGGGTCATTCGCGCCTATGTGCAGGAGCGGATGGATGAAAAGCGTTTTGCAGATATTACCGAGGATGTGTTTCGTAAAAATTTGGCAGTCGCCCGAATGGACGCTCTCTTTGAACCAACCATCCGCCTGTGCGTAGGACTTAGTTACGTCATCGGCCTTGGTTATGGTATTTATCTGGTATTTCATAACGATATTACGCTGGGCGAGCTGGTCTCCTTTAACATGTATCTGGGAATGATGATTTGGCCGATGTTTGCCATCGGTGAGCTGATTAACATCATGCAACGCGGCAGCGCTTCTCTGGATCGGGTCAATGAAACGCTCAATGTCCAGCCAGACGTACAGGATGCAGCCCACCCCGTATCGGTTAGCCGTCCTGAGTCCATTACGATGAACGACGTTACCTTCCGTTATCCCATCTCCACTGTTGATAATTTGTCGCATATGAGCCTGGAGTTGAAACGTGGTGAAACGTTAGGCGTTGTCGGTCGAACTGGCAGCGGAAAGTCCACTTTGCTCAAACAACTTTTACATGAGTACCCGACAGGCAGCGGTGATATTTTAATCTCTGGCATAAGACTGGAGGACATTGCCGTCGAACAACTGCACAGTTGGATCGGCTACGTACCGCAGGAACAAATTTTGTTTTCCAAATCGGTACGCGAGAACATTCAGTTCGGTAAGCCTGGTGCAGATGATGACGACATCATGGAAGCTATCCGCACGGCTGCCTTTGATCAGGACCTGGGCACCCTGTCCGATGGACTGGATACACTCGTCGGGGAAAAAGGGATCGCCCTGTCCGGCGGGCAGAAGCAACGTGTCTCACTGGCGCGCGCCTTTATCGGTGACCCGGATATTCTGGTGCTCGACGATGCACTGTCTGCAGTAGATGCCCGGACGGAAGCACGTATTATCGAAAATATCCGGCGTAAGCGCTCGGGTAAAACAACCCTGATCTCCACTCACCGACTCTCGGCTGTCGAACATGCAGACCGGATCGTCGTGCTGGAGCAAGGACGCATTATTGAGGAAGGAACCCACAGTGAGCTGCTTGAGGCTGGCGGTTGGTACCGGCAGCAGTATGAACGGCAACAAGTGGAATCTGATCTGACCTCAGGGGAGGTATCCTAATGAAACCCAATATCGGCAAAAGGCTGTTCCAGTACGCCCTGACGAGCAAAGCAGGTTTTATTGCTGCACTCATCGCACTGGCTATTGGAGTAGCCGCCGAGCTGGCCGGACCCTTCATTGCCAAAACGATGATCGACGACCATATGCTCGCTATAGAAAAACCATTTTATGAAACAACGAGTGTGGACGGCACTGTAGGCTTTGCCGGAACCCACTTTAAGCGTGAAGACCGCTTTGAGCCCGGAGAAGCCAAAGGCCGCGAAGCGAGGATTTTACAAGTTGGCAAATCCTTTGTATTTGTTGATGGCTCGGTGCAGGTGGCTGACGGCAACCGCTCTTTTGCCAACGGTACGCTGACGGTGACACGCGGCTCCGATACCTTTCGCTATGAAGCCAAAGCTTTGACTGCTGATGAGCTGTATAGCTTTTACAAACCGGAAATGCCCGGCATCTTTCAGCTGATTGGCTGGTATTGCTTCTTTCTGGTCGTTTCGATCTTTGCCGAGTTTGGCAAAACGTACTGGCTGCAATCCTCTGCCAACAAGGTCATTCAGAAGCTTCGGCTGGACCTCTACGCACACATTCAGCGCTTGCCGGTTTACTTTTTTGACAACCTGCCCGCAGGCAAGGTCGTATCGCGTGTTACGAATGACACCGAAGCGGTAAAGGACTTGTTCGTAGCTGTACTGTCAAACTTTACCTCCGGTATTGTGACGATGGCAGGAGTATATGTTGCCCTCTTCCTGCTGGACTTCAGACTGGGCCTAATCTCCTTGTTCATTGTGCCGCTGCTGATCTTGTGGATTGTGTTATACCGCAAGGTTGCCACCCGCTATAATACGATCATTCGATCCAGGCTCAGTGAAATCAATGCGATTATCAATGAATCCATTCAGGGGATGTCCATTATTCGTGTATTCCGTCATCAGAAGCAAACGCAAACCGAGTTTGAAGAATTGAATGATGACTATATGAAGCATCAGAATAAAATGCTGAATTTGAACGCTTTTACTTCGCACAATTTGGTCAACGTGTTGAGAAACCTCGCCTTTGCTGTGGTGTTATGGTATTTCGGTTCCAAGGCGCTTGGCACCACAGACAGTGCGATATCGCTAGGTGTCCTGTATGCCTTCGTCGATGTGCTGGGACGACTGTTCCAACCTATGACAGGTATGGTCAACCAACTCGCCGTACTGGATACGTCTATCGTGTCCTCAGGACGGGTATTTGAACTGATGGATGAAACCGGAGAGCCCGTGACGGACGGCACCATGCCACGCTACAAAGGGAAGGTAGCATTTGACGACGTATCTTTTGCCTATAAAAAAGATGATGTGCTTAAGCACATTTCCTTTACAGCACAGCCCGGCCAAACGGTTGCCCTGGTCGGACATACCGGATCAGGAAAAAGTTCGATTATTAATCTGCTGTTCCGCTTCTATGATCCGCAGAAAGGTACGATCACCATTGACGGAACGCCTGTCAAGGAAATCCCTAAGCAATGGCTTCGCCATCATATGGGCATTGTTCTTCAAGATCCGTATTTGTTCACAGGTACGGTAGCCTCCAATGTCAGTCTCGAAGACAGCCGCATCACCAGAGAACAGGTCGAGAAGGCGCTGCATGACGTTGGAGCTGACAAACTGTTAGCCCATTTGCCGCAAGGCTTTGATGAACCCGTTATTGAAAAAGGCAGCACGTTATCTGCCGGACAACGCCAGCTTATTTCCTTTGCGCGTGCGCTGGCCTTCGATCCAGCTATTTTGATTCTGGATGAAGCTACTGCCAATATTGATACCGAAACGGAAGCGCTCATTCAATCTGCCCTTGAGGTGCTAAAAAAGGGGCGCACGACCTTTATCATCGCTCACCGTTTGTCGACCATTCGCAGCGCGGACCAAATTTTGGTGCTGCACCGGGGTGAAATTGTAGAGCGCGGTAGCCATGAGGAGCTTATGGCTCATCGTGGTCGTTATTTCCAAATGTATCAGCTTCAGTCGGGAACGGTTGGAACAGATGCAGCCTCATCGCCTGCTGCACCATCTGTACAGGATAATCGGCCTACCGGAAAAAATACGGTGACTGCAATGGCTACGGTCTCCTCTGGAACATCCGACAACCAGTTGGGTTCCAGCTCTTCGCAGAAAGCAGGTTCCGGTCAAGGCGACCCCGGCTTGGCTGGCGGAAACGCTTAAGTCGGCTTGTAAAGCTGAAATAAACGATATTGCCTTGGGCAAATGTCTCGCATGATGCATTAAAATTATGCATTAAAAAAAACCAGCAAGTTTCCATTAGATATAGGAGACTTGCTGGTTTTATTTTTATATATGCTACATTCCCTGAATAGGCTACAGACCTTATTTAGCTACCGATGTACCTGTTCCTGCGGGTGGAGATACTGTTCCTTCTACGGCTTTGAGTGTGACCTTAAATTTGCTATCCACTAATGTACTAGTGTGGGTATCCGTAATGACCTGGATGTTCATTTCTCCTGGCTTTGGACTTGTTAGCTTGTAGTAAATGACTGCATTCGTACCATCTACATAGTCGATATGATCCACTTCAATGCCGTAACCCGGATTAGGTGCCTGCAAACGGGTAATTGTCACCTTGTTCTGCTGGTCATTCACCTTCTCTATGCTCATACTAATACCGTTTTGTTGAACCGGATCTGAAGGCTCGGCCGGATTTTCAGGAGTGGCTTCAACCGGTTGATGATTTTGCACAAATTCAGATGCGTTATAGACCATTTCCGCTGCCTCCATCCGGGTTACTTTTCGATCCGGATTAAAGTTGCTCTGTTCGTCCAATTTGGCAATTTTGGTCAACAGCAGGAATTGAACTGCTTCGCTTGAATCCTGGTCCAGCTTTTTGCTGTCCGCTACATTCACGTACATACGAACAGTTGGGTATTCTCCTGTGGCAATCACTGCTTTATACAGAATGTTTGCGAATTGTCCCCTTGTCATGCGGGTGCTCGGGTCAATATCTGGTGACAAAGGGATTTGATGTTGAACTGCAATCCGGTAGGACTTGGTATACCAGGCTGAAGCGGGAATGTTTGCAAAGGAACCGGTTGTGAAATCAGGCATGACCTGCAGATCCATGGCATTAACGACCATATGCACTCCTTGCGCATATGTAAGCGTTTGATCAGGTGCAAACTTGTCCTTGGTTATTCCCTGAATAATACCTTTCTCCTGAAGCGAATTTACGATATTTTCCTGTTCAGCTCCTTTTATATCACGAAAAGCAGAAGCCGACGTTGCCACTGCCAATGAGCAGATGATGAGCAGAGCAACTGTCACACTTTTATTTTTTGTCATGTGGTGCACCTCCATTTTTACTATATTCTATAATTACCGACGCAATAAGAGTGGCAAATGTTTCACATATGCACAAAAGGATTGCAAAACAGCGCAGTTCTTGCGCTTAGTGTAACCTGTTAAGCTCTTTTCTGCTCACAATCTTTGCAGCCCTTTAATCGCTTTGTTTACATCCGGTTAGGCGCTTTCAGCCCAAGAAGCTGCAGCGTACTTGCCAGAATATCCGCAGTTTGTTCCGCCAGCTGAATACGCCACCGCCCACCATCAACAATCCGTTCCTTGGCGTAAAAACGGTTGAACGCTTGGGCCGTATCCAACGCAAATCTCGCTATAACCGAAGGCTCCAACTGTCGAACCGCACGTATCAGTTGTCCATGATAACGATCCAGTTGCTTAAGCAACGCCCAACCTGCATCACCCAGCATCTCACTCGAGGCGTCAGTCAATTCAGAGGAATGCTTCTCCTGCGCTGGGGCGGTGCCGTTAAAATCAGAATGAGCAGCAACATGAGTGCGCGCGTGAGCTTTTTCCAGAAGACTGCGTATACGCGCATGAGTGTACTGCACATAAGGCCCGGTCTCGCCCTCAAAGGTGAGCGCCTCCTCCAGTGAAAAATCGACTTCATTAAGACGATTGTTTTTTAAATCACCAAAAATAATCGCTCCAATCCCAACGTCCTCAGCTATTTCCTGTTGATCCTGCAAATCAGGGTTCTTCTGCGTGATAATGGCTTGAGCACGCGCTACAGCTTCATCGAGCACCTCCTCCAGCTTCACAACCTTGCCGCGTCTCGTAGACATTTTCTTGCCTGCGAACCGCATCAATCCAAATGGCACATGCTCACATTGCTCCGCCCATGTCTCCCCTGCACGCTTCAGTACCGCAAATACCTGCTGAAAATGCAACCTCTGCTCCCCGCCAACGACATATAGCAGCCGATCAGCCTTCATCACCTCATGACGATAGATCGCTGTTGCCAGGTCACGTGTCGGATAAATGGTGGTGCCATCCTTTTTCAAAATAAGGCACGGTGGCAACTCCTCCTCTTCCAGACGAACCACGAGTGCCCCGTCGCTTTCCTCCAGCAGTTCTTTCGCTCTTAATTGGGCAACAACTGCTTGCATCTTATCATTATAAAAACTTTCCCCTAGCACATGGTCGAATGTAATGTTCAAACGCTGGTACATGCGATCAAATTCACCCAGACTGACCTCAACAAAAAACTCCCATAGTCGCTGTGCCTCGGCATCCCCATGCTCCAAACGCCGGAACCACTCGCGGCCTTCTTCCTCCAAAGACGGGTCATGCTCGGCCTCCTGATGAAAACGCACATATAACTTAAGCGACTCTCCAATCGGGTCCTGTTGTAACTGCTCCTCATTACCCCATCTTTTATAGGCGGCAATTTGCTTGCCAAATTGTGTTCCCCAATCTCCCAGATGATTCACGCTAATAGGAACATGTCCCGTTTCCCCCAGAATGCGATACAGGGCAGCACCGATGACAGTAGAGCGAAGATGGCCGATACCAAATGGTTTGGCGATGTTAGGTGAGGACATATCAATCACCACCCGCTGTCCATGCCCGATATCTGGCTTGAGGAAATCAGGCTTGTTCAATTCAGCCAGCATAAGCGGAATCTGAACAGACCGATTCAGTGTTATATTTACATAGGCACCAGCAGCCGAAGCACTTAAACCTTCCTCATGGCTTATTGCCTCCGCCAATTCAAGCGCAATTTGCTGTGGAGACTTGCGAAGCTTTTTAGCCAGCACAAAACACGGAAACGCCAAATCTCCCCATTCCGGCTGCGGAGGTATCTCCAATAAAGATAAAACTTCCTTCTCCTCCAAGCCCGTATGGGTCAATAAAACATTAGCAGCAGCCTTTAACAACATGTTTTCTCTCTCCTTCTCTATTAAGATTTCAGGATTTTGCAAAATCCTTGTCTAACAAAAAAAGCTCCCGCCTCTTGACATAATTCAAGAGACGAGAACTTCAATATCCCCGCGGTACCACTCTTCGTAAATCGGGCCTGCGCAGTTAAAGCTAACTTGCACAAATCGCCGATTTCACTCCAATGACGAATAACGGTGTCTGCCGGGCTGATCTACTAAAGGAACTACACTCAAGGGAGTCTCCTGAATGTACTTCATGATTCGACCAACCATCTCCCGGGTGCGCTTCACATCAAACCTCATACCGGCTCCCACCTTTTCCGGCTCGCTGTAATGATCAGGCTTCAATGCTACTCTCCCATTCCACGACGTTAATTTCCCATCATTATACAAATCTATTCAGTAGAAAGCAACCTTTTATTCTTCAGGCACTAACTCCATATATGTAATTACACCGCCACCAATTGGCGGCAAGCCTGAAAGCAACGACGGCAGACTTCTGCACATTGTTTGCAATGATCATGGGTATGCTTGCTGCATTCGGCAGCGCATACTTCACAGGCATGAGCACACAACTCACAGATTTGCTCGGCGAAATTGGTTCCGTGCTCCAGCATTTGAGCAGCAAACCCGCATATCTCCGCACATTCCCTGCTCACTCGGATACATTCACGCAACATGGCCAAATCATATTCCTTTAAGCTCGCTACATTGCAAACATTGCAAGCGTTCAAACATTCCAGGCAAGCATCTACACATTGTTGGTATGAATGATTCATGTTACATTCCCTCCCAGTTGTTGACCCTGCTGTACTACCTACTAACGAATGAGATTAACTCCATTGGTGTTCACGCTTTCAAGAATATAATACCAAAATGCTCCGGCTTATGTAAGGAAGTGTACTATATTCCAATACATGAACGCAAGGGTATTCATCACAAGGCTTTGTTTCTTCCGCTTTTGACTTGCATACAAGCCACCATTCCTCTATTGTAAAAAGAGTATGCTTAACCACCACCAAGGAGTGAACATAGCAATGAATATATCTTCTGTAGAGGAACATCGACGGGAAGCTCCGCAGCGGGTTAGCTGTATGGTCATCACCGTCTCCGACACACGCACCGAAGAAACAGATACTGGAGGACGATTGCTTATAGACTTGCTGGAAACCGACGGCTATGAGGTTGTCCGATACGTCATCGTCAAAGATGACTATGAAGGCATCCGGCAATTGGTATCCGAAGCTGTCGAACAAGATGATATCGAGGCTGTGCTTTTGACAGGAGGCACCGGTATTTCTCCTCGGGATACCACCTATGAGGCCGTCTCCTCCCTGCTGGATAAGGAGCTGCCTGGATTTGGTGAAATCTTCCGCTACCTAAGCTTTGCCGAGGATATTGGTTCGGCGGCTATATTAAGCCGTGCTGTGGCCGGTACGATAGGCAAGACAGCCGTATTTTCCATGCCTGGCTCACGTGGAGCCATACGTTTGGCGATGGAACGCATTATTGTACCTGAGCTGCGGCATGTCATGAGAGAAATTTATAAGTAACTCTCTTTTTTCATAATCGTCGCAACACAAAAAGGCACCCCATACATTCATGAGGTGCCTTTTCATGCTATTCCTTTTCTTCCACTTCAGGCTGCATATAGCTGTCGATCAGCTTTTGCTTCAACCCCCACACCTTTTCGCTAAGATTAACGCGGTAAATTTCAGGGTTCAGCTTCCGCAAATATTCTGGCCAAAACAGCTTCAACTGTGAAGCATGGTAAGCCCGAATTTCATCCAGTTCGGGAAGCGCATATACCTTCTGTCCGTTTACGAAAATGGGTTCAAGCATCGGTACGGCTTCGTAATTTTCTACATATTTTTTCATATATGGATGCAAAGGATTAAACAATTTCAGACGCTTTCCATTACGCGGACGCTCTTCGTCCGGAAAAGAAATATAATCTGCAACGGCTTTCCCCTTCTTTTTGTCCACGATGCGGTATACATCCTTTTTGCCCGGTGTGGATACTTTTTCCGGATTGCCCGAAATCTTAATCGTCGGCAGCATCTCACCATCCACTTCCCGCTCAACCAGCTTGTACACTCCGCCAAGTGAAGGTTGATCCGAAGCTGTAATAAGCTGTGTTCCCACACCCCATACATCAATACGCGCCCCTTGGGCTTTCAAATTAAAAATCGTATTTTCATCCAAATCATTGGAGGCTACAATTTGTACGTAATCCAAGCCTTCAGCATCAAGCATTTCCCGCGCCTGAATGGATAGATAAGCCAAATCACCGCTATCCAAACGGATCGAATTCATGCGCTTGCCCTGGCTCTCCAGCATCTTCGCTGTGCGAATCGCATGAGGAACACCGCTTTCCAACGTATCGAAGGTGTCTACCAGCAGCGTAACCTGATCTGGCAAAACCTTGGCATATACGTCAAAAGCCTCCTGCTCCGACATAAAGGTTTGCACCCATGAATGGGCATGCGTTCCCTTCGTCGGAATCCCAAAGTGCTCTCCTGCCAGCATGTTGGACGTCGCGTCAAAGCCCGCTACATAAGCTGCGCGTGCCCCCCAAATCGCCGCATCTGCTTCCTGTGCACGCCGTGTGCCAAATTCAAGCAGCGTGTCGCCATTGGCCACCTGTTTAATACGTGATGCCTTGGTGGCGATCAACGTCTGGTAATTCATAAAATTCAGTATCGCCGTCTCCACAAGCTGCGTTTCCATAATCGTTCCCTCAACGCGTATCAGAGGCTCGTTCGGAAAAACGAGAGCTCCTTCCTTCATTGAATGAACCGTCCCGCCAAATCTAAACTGCAGCAAAGCCTCCAGAAACATAGGATCATAATTCTCTTCCTGTTCCGATAGGTAGCGAATATCCTCTTCTTTAAAACGCAAGTTTGAGATGTAATTCACAATGCGTTCCAAACCAGCGAACACCGCATAACCATTGCCAAAGGGCAGCTTACGGAAATACGCCTCGAACACAGCTTTACGCTGGTGACTTCCGTTCACCCAGTGGGCGTACATCATGTTAATCTGATATTTATCTGTATGTAATGCGAGGCTCGTTGATTGCATTGTATTCATCCTCTCTGACTGTCACCGGTTTTGCGATTGCGACGGCGTACCGCCTTATCTATCCAGTTCAGCAATATCCGACTCCATTTTGTTATCGGATAATGGTGCACAATCGTTAAGTTATTTACTTATTCTGTAGTAAAATCGTATCCTCAGCCGACCATACGGCAGCTCCCAGACTTCCCTCAAAATGACCTAAAGCCCAATCATGTCCAGCCTGATTAAAGCTCGCCACAGCATCCTTGTAAACGGTAATAGCAAAGCCTTTGTTATAGGCGTCTACAGCCGTATGGAGTACACATATATCCGTGCATACACCAATCAGATGAACCTCCAAAATGCCTCGTTCGCGCAGCCTGAGCTCCAGATCGGTCCCAGCGAACGCACTATACCGTGTTTTATCCAACCAATAGATAGAATCACTTTGTTTCTCATAGAGGGGCTGGAGCTTGCCATATAAATGCCGTCCCTCAGTTCCACGTATATTATGTGGGGGAAATAGCTTGCTCTCCGGGTGATAAGGATCTTTCTCCTCATGTAAATCCACAGCCATGACTACAAAGTCCCCCTGATCCACATACGCCTGTGTGATTGCTGCAATCCGATCATCCAAGTTAATCGCCGGTTGACCTACAGGCAAGCTACCATCTACAAAATCCTTCGTGTAATCAATAACAATGAGTGCCTTCATCGTACAATCAGCTCCTTCATCCACAAAGTTGGGGATTGTGCGCTCTTCATATGACCCGTCCTATCACATTAAGTGTAGATAGACAACCGCGGTACTCTGTCACTAAAACGGTATAGCTGAGCCGGTCTTTGTGAATACTGATTGGAGCTAAGCAGGTTACCCTCTTCATCCCGCACCTCTTCCAGTATTCCTTGTCTGCTGCGGGTCGATGTTATTTTACGGATAAAATTCGGCTCTTCAAAATCCGGTACGACACTCTGAATTACCTGATACAGCTCGCCCAGTGTAAAATGTGGCGGCAAAAACTGCTTGGCTATCGTTGTCTGCAGCATCTGCAACTGAATCTTCCGATAAGCATCGACGATGATGTCCCGGTGATCGAACGCCAGCTCTAATTCCTCCAGCGCCTCACGGATCGTGAACAGCCCTACCTCGGAAGCATCATCCGCTGCCTGCCGCTGCTCCAGCATCCATTCCTCTACCAATGCAAAAAATGCATGCGATATAATCCAGCCACGTGGATCACGCCCCGGTCCGCTGTATACACCTAAATACTCCAGATGTCCGCCGTCCACACCGGTTTCCTCTAATAGCTCCCGCTTGGCCGCTCCATACATAGACTCATCTTCCTGGCAAAACCCTCCGGGCAACGCCCAGCGTCCTGCAAACGGCCACCTGCGACGCTTGATGAGCATTACCTTCAGTTCCCGGATCGGCAATGTCTTCGTCACCGTCTTGCGTTCCCGCTTCGTTAAGGTAAACATTACGATATCTGCCGGAGCACCATCCGGGGTGCGGTATTTCTTAATGTTGTACGACGCCTTCTGCGCCTCTTCGTTTGTACGATTGTTATCCATTCACATCACCATATTATATCGTTTTGATAAATTCATTATGACATAATAAAAAGTTTTGTCAAGCTTTAGACCTTGTCCTTAGTCGCTTGGCTGTTTATGCAGCACTCGAAAGGTCGCCGTAGATATGCACCCGAGTGTCCCTTCACCATTCCTTACCTCTGCCTCTGTCGTGATGGTGCGACCTGCCTGATGAAGAATCCGAGCTTTCACTTCCAGTGCCCCTTGCCTCATTGCTGACAAAAAATGAACATTCAGGTTCGTCGTTACACATGACTGCATTTGACGCGAGCCCATAGCGACCATTCCCATCGCCTGGTCCATTAACGAAGTCAGCACACCCCCATGGACAATCCCCATTACATTCGTATGCTGCGGACCAGCCTGCAAAGCAATGCATACCTCGTTCTCATCCGCACCAACCAGCTCACATCCCAAGTAACTCCAGAATGTATTCCCTTCCCCCTCTACCATCTTACGCAGCTTATCCATTTCCTAGTTTTCATCCCTTCTTCGATGTCACGTTACTCCTGATGTCTGGCGCAGTATGCACAAGAATGCACGGTTCAGTATGCATTCCTCACCTCAGATTGCCTTTGAAAAAAAGGCGTGGAAGCTAAGCCTCCACACCATACATCTGATTTTAGTCACTACAATTGGACGCAGAAGTGCTCTTTCCCTCTTCTACATTCACCTTTTCCGCAACCGTATCACGAATAGCCACGATCACCATTTGCAGCAATTCATTAATTTCCACCTGACTTTGCTGGAACTCCGTTACAATCGGAATACCGTCAAGCTCTTCCTGCAACTCCTGAAGCTCAGCCTCTATTTTGGCAATCATTTTTTGATTCTTCAAGGATTCAAACGCTACAATTTCCTTTTGTTTCTTCTTCATAGTTGCAATCAGTTGCTGGATGCGCCCATGATCCCGAATCTTTTCTTCTGCTTTTCGAAATAACTGCACTTCTTCACTGTTGCCCAAAATACCTGCCAACTCTTTTGCTTTTGCCAATATCATATCGCGATTGACCAAATGATCATGCTGGCGCGCCGCCGATTGAAGTTCTGTCTGTTGCAACCGCTCCTCTGTCACTGTCCATCGCTCCTTTTCTCACTTAGACGGCCTTGCACACAGCCCTTTACTCAGACCGCATGCACCCCCGCTAGAATATTCTTTTATCCGTTAACTGCTACAGCCGTTTCAACCAGATCACCTTTGATGTAAAAGGTCATAGGTTCCGTAATTTTCACTTGAACAAAGGAACCAATCAGATCCTTAGAACCCTCAAAATGTACAAGCTTATTGGAACGGGTCCGACCGGCAAGCACTTTGCTGTCATTTTTACTCTCGCCTTCCACCAGCACTTCAACCACTTCGCCACGCAATCGACTATTAAAGCGAAGGCTGTTTTGGTTCACAGCAATGTTCAGACGCCGGAGGCGCTCTTTTTTGACCGCCATAGGTACATTGTCTTCCATCGAAGCAGCTGGCGTACCTTCACGAGGTGAATAGATGAATGTGTAGGCGAAGTCGTAACCGACCTCCCGCACAAGTGATAGTGTATCTTCAAACTGTTCGTCTGTTTCACCCGGAAAACCTACAATAATGTCTGTTGTCAGAGAAACATGCGGAACAGCCGCTTTGATCTTCGCTGCCAGCTCCAGAACACGTTCACGAGTATATTTTCGGTTCATTTTCTTCAATATATCCGTATTGCCGGATTGTACCGGCAGATGAATATGCTCCACCAAATTGCCGCCCTTACCGAGCACTTCAACCAAATGGTCATCAAAATCACGTGGATGTGATGTGGTAAAACGTACACGCGGGATATTGATCTTGCGCATATCATCCATCAGATCCCCGAATCTGTAATTCATATCCGTCAAATCCTTGCCATAGGCATTGACATTCTGACCCAGCAAGGTAATCTCTTTAAAGCCTTGACGTGCCAAATCCCGTACCTCGGCGATAACATCCTCTGGCCGACGGCTTCTTTCCTTACCACGTGTGAAGGGAACGATGCAATAGGTGCAAAACTTATCACAGCCGTACATGATGTTTACCCATGCCCGCATACCCTCGCGCTTCTTCGGCAGGTTTTCGATAATGTCGCCTTCCTTGGACCACACTTCGACCACCATTTCTTTGCTGAAGATCGCTTCTTTAACGAGTTGAGGCAAACGGTGAATATTATGGGTACCAAAAATCATATCGACAAAACCGTGTTTTTGCATAATTCGGTTAACGACATTCTCTTCCTGCGACATGCAGCCACAAACGCCGAGCAGCAGTCCTGGCTTTTCTGTTTTGAGATGCTTGAGGTGACCCAGCTCGCCAAATACTTTATCCTCCGCATTTTCACGGATGGCGCAGGTGTTCAGTAAAATGATGTCTGCTTCCTTGCGATCCTCGGTTGCCTGGTAGCCCATTTGCTCCAGCAAGCCTTTTATGGTTTCAGAATCATGCTCGTTCATCTGGCAACCGAATGTATATACGATATAATGCTTTCCCTGACCGATATGCTTTAGCTCATCCGGAACTGCGTTATCATACAATACCTGTACGTCCTCTTTACCGCGCTGCTTTTCTTTTCTATGGTTCGGCTCCGCCATAATGTTGATTTCACGTCCGCGAATGCGGATCTTTTTGCTATGCTCATCTTCAGAAATAATCTTCGCATCCGAGAAATCAAAATATTTGGAGTAATCTTTTGTTTCCTTAGCCATTTCTGGTCACTCCTTACACCATCTATTTCACGCCATTTGCGCTTTTACTAAATTCCTATACATGTGTATATCCTTTTAATTAATATCCTTTGAAAAAGGCATTACACTAAATTATAGCATGATTTATAGACAAATAGCCATAGAGCAGCCACAGACACCAAATGCCTCCAATCTGAACGAGTGATCTTTATATGTATATGTGAAGATTTGTGAATTTTCTATAATATGTAAAAAAGCCCGATTCCTTTGCAAGAATCGAGCTTCCAAAGCCTTCCGGCATCAATACAATACGTATATTAGTCTACGATTTCAGCGCTGTCGCCGTTTTTCACACCGGCTCCGTTCGCTTCATCCGTATCAATGTGCATATCCAAAGCAAAGGAATCAGATACACGTGCAATCACATTTTCAAACACAAGGCCACGTTCGCCACCGACACGTACTTTCAGCAGCTGCTTGTCTTTAATGTCCCATTTAGCTGCATCAGATGTATGAAAATGAATATGACGGGCTGCTACAATAACACCCTCTTGCAATTCCACTTCTCCGGCTGGTCCTTTTACCGTGATTCCTGGTGTACCATCAATGCTACCAGATTCACGTACAGGTGCTTTAACACCAATAGCAAAGGAATCTGTACGGGAGATTTCGAGCTGGGAAGCTGGACGAGCCGGTCCCAAAATGCGAACCTTATCAAATTGGCCCTTAGAACCAATTACAGCTACGGTTTCATTCGCAGCAAATTGTCCTGGTTGGGACAAAGGTTTAAATTCAGTCAATTGATAGCCTGCTCCAAACAAAATTTCAATATGCTCTTGAGTCAGGTGAATATGACGTGCGGAAACGCCGACAGGTACGATTTTGCTCATCGTAAGGTCACTCCTTTTTCTCTATACAATACTTTACACACCTAGGCTATTATACTCCTATTTCGTCAAGAAAGAAAAGGAAAGCGCACAAAGTTCCCTTTTTTGACAATAAGAGCATTCAAAAAGACCTTTTAGAGGGCAGATTGGTTTGCAAATAATGAAGCGCATGACCCCCCAACCAGCCCGTGACCAGTTCCTCAGGATAATGCTTTAATAGCAAGTCTGCGAACTCGGGATATTTCCCCGGATGCTCCAATCCCTGTACATGACGCTCGATACCGTCAAAATCAGAGCCGAACATCATATGCCGTGCACCGCCTAAGGCACAAATATGCTCAATATGCGGTAGCAAATTCTCAGCGGTTACTGTACCCTGCTCCTTGATAAACATCGTGACAAAAGTCAAACCGATTCGTCCATCACACGCGATCAACGCTCGAATCTGATCATCCCGCAAATTGCGTGGATGAGGGCAAACGGCAAAAGCGTTCGAATGCGAGGTGATTGGCGGTAAAGTTGCCTCCTCGAGTACCTCCCAGAATCCTTGTACGGACAAATGCGATACATCTAGCAGCAGCCCCAGCTCATTGGAGCGCTTAACCAGCTCACGCCCTTTACGTGTCAGGCCGCCCCCTCTTGGCTCCATAATGCCATCAGCCGCCCAATTTGCATTATTCCACGTCAGTCCAATGAGCCGTATTCCTATGGCATAGCACAGTTCCGCATACAACGGATTCCCTTCCAGCGCGTCTACTCCCTCCAGTGAGAGAAGAGCCCAAGGCGAGTCGGTTTGATCCGCCCCATTACCGCCTAAATGCTTCGGCTTTTCTGCCTGTTCGTCTTGTTCTACCAAGTCTTCCCGCCACAGTAAGGGTCTCAGCCCACCTGAGGAAGATACCACATGCTGCCTGAACAGCTCAATTTGACGAACGATATGCTCAAATCTTGGCGTGCCCAATACCTGTGAAATATATATAGCAAACGTTTGCAGCCGCACATGACCTGCCAGCAAGCGCTCCTTTGTGACATCAAGCGATGGATGACTGAAACCTACCTTTGAATCAAGCTGCATTTTACACAGCACATCACAATGAAAGTCAACAACTGGCCGTTTTACATTTAACTTACCGTTCATGCACATTACCTCCTTCAAGAGCTTGAAGCACGAAATGTATTTAAAAAATCATATCGTAACGAGCCACAAAGCAAAAAAGCCCGTTTACACAGCGTAAACAGGCTCAGGCAACTTCCATTTATTATCTTGGCTCTACAATCAATTTGATAGCAGTCCGGTCCTCTCCATCAATAACAATGTCTGTAAAAGCAGGAATACAAATCAAATCCACTCCGCTTGGTGCGACAAATCCCCGGGCAATGGCTACCGCTTTAATGGCTTGGTTTAGTGCACCGGCTCCAATCGCCTGCAATTCAGCATTTCCGCGTTCACGCAGTACACCTGCAAGCGCGCCTGCAACTGAATTGGGATTGGATTTTGCTGATACTTTTAATACATCCATAGTAAGTACCTCCCCTGGGAATGATGATGGTTTGATTCCACTATTAGATGTTATTCGAGGGTCAGCAAAAAATTCCTGCTTTTTGGTGACAGTTTTCCATATTGTTTCCTTAAGTAGTTTATAAAAAGGTTAATCCATCCGCCATTCATCTTCTTTAAGTCTGATTTTCTGAATTTTGCGGGCTTTTCCATTGTCATCATCCAGCTCTACGCTGATGGCATGAAAGTGCCATTTGCCCATGTCCACTTGAAAACGTACCGGAAGCTGAGTCTTGAATTTTTGCAGCACAGCCTCTTTTTGCATACCAAGCACTCCTTCATAGGGACCCACCATTCCGGCATCTGTCTGATACGCAGTTCCTTGCGGCAAAATGGTATCATCATTACTCTGTACATGTGTGTGTGTACCTACCACAATAGAAGCACGTCCATCCAGATGCCAGCCCATGGCGATTTTTTCCGAGGTTGCTTCCGCATGAAAATCGACCAGAATATGCTTGTGCTTTTTGCGCAGCTCATCTACAATGTCATCTGCTGCCCGGAACGGACAATCAATAGCTGGCAAAAAGGTTCTTCCCTGCAAATTAACGATTGCCAGCTCTTTCCCTCCACCCTTTACAACAGTGTAACCCCGTCCAGGTGTTCCTGGTGGAAAGTTGGCCGGGCGTATAATACGCGGCTCATCATCTATAAAATCAAATATTTCTTTATTGTCCCATGTATGATTCCCCATCGTAATCCCATGAATGCCCCAATCAAAAAACTCCCTGGCAATGGCTGGGGTAATCCCTCTTCCCGAAGCTGCATTTTCTCCATTGACAATAATAATATGCGGGTTGTATTTTGACTTTAACGAAGGAAGATTTTCCCTCAGTGCCTTTCTGCCTACACTGCCGACGATATCTCCAATAAATAATACGTTGATAGAAAGCCCTCCCTAGTCTGCCTTACATAATGAAAAGTGGCCCTAAAGCAGCGGCCACTTTTCATTGAAATGCTTTTATTTTGCGTATTCTACCGCGCGGGTCTCGCGAATGACGGTAACCTTGATATGACCAGGATAGTCCAGTTCATTTTCAATCGTTTTCGTTATATCGCGGGCCAGTCGGAATGCTTCCGCATCATCAATTTTCTCTGGCTGTACCATGACACGAACTTCGCGTCCGGCTTGAATCGCGTATGATTTTTCAACGCCTTCAAAAGACTCGGAGATACGTTCCAGCTTCTCAAGACGACGGATGTACGTCTCTAGCGTTTCACGCCGCGCTCCCGGTCTTGCTGCTGACAGAGCATCTGCCGCCCCGACCAGCATGGCGATCACTGAAGTCGCTTCGCAGTCGCCGTGATGTGAAGCAATACTGTTGATGACGACCGGGTGTTCCTTGTACTTCTTCGCTAGTTCCACGCCAATTTCAACGTGTGATCCTTCCACTTCGTGATCCAGCGCCTTCCCGATGTCATGCAGCAATCCTGCCCGTCTTGCCAGTACAACGTCCTCGCCCAGTTCCCCGGCCATCAGACCTGTCAAGTATGCAACTTCCATCGAGTGCTTCAACACGTTCTGTCCGTAGCTCGTACGGAACTTGAGACGTCCCAAAATTTTGATTAAATCCGGATGCAGGCTATGCACACCCACCTCGAAGGTAGCCTGTTCGCCATACTCACGGATTCGTTCGTCCACTTCTTTACGGGATTTTTCAACCATCTCTTCAATACGTGCCGGATGTATCCGTCCGTCCGCTACGAGCTTCTCAAGCGCAGTACGCGCAATCTCTCTACGAATCGGATCAAATCCGGACAAAATAACAGCTTCCGGCGTATCATCAATAATGAGGTCAATTCCCGTAAGGGTTTCAAGTGCACGGATATTACGGCCTTCGCGCCCGATAATCCGGCCCTTCATTTCTTCATTTGGCAACGTGACAACAGAAACCGTCGTTTCTGCTACATGGTCTGCCGCACAGCGTTGGATGGCCAGTGTGATGATTTCACGAGACTTTTTGTCCGCTTCTTCTTTAGCCTGCTGTTCAATTTCCTTAATCATCTGAGCTGTTTCATGACGAACTTCCTGCTCTACGTTGGTCAGAATAATACTTCTTGCATCCTCCATCGTCAGATTAGAAATACGTTCCAGTTCAGTTACCTGACTCTTGTAAATCAAATCAATTTGCTGCTGGGTTTCATCGATTCGTTTCTCTTTGTTGGCCACTTGTTCTTCTTTACGTTCCAGCGATTCCAATTTTTTATCCAGCGATTCTTCTTTTTGCAGCAATCTTCGTTCCTGTCGTTGAATCTCATTACGACGTTCACGAGTTTCTTTTTCAGCTTCGGCACGGATGCGGTGGATTTCATCTTTCGCTTCCAATACCGTTTCCTTCTTCAGTGCTTCCGCCTCTTTTTTCGCGTTCTCCACGATTTGCGCGGCAGCTTCTTCCGCACTGGAGATTTTAGCTTCTGCAATAGATTTGCGAATAAAATAACCAATCCAGAACCCAAAGAATAACGCGGCTACAGCAACGAGAACGAACCAGATCGCAGTCATCATACTGTTCACCTCCCCGTTGGTTCCTCCAAGGCATTCCTTGGGACTTTTTGCAGTTGTCATGTTTACTTTAATCGTCAAACTAAGATAACGACGCAAGGTCGTTTCATTTCATATGCACATGCTCTCACATGTACAATTCCGCCTGGCATAGCGGCATCACTTGTTATTTGGCGATGAGAACTTACCGTGGATTCCGCTTTTTTGGAAGGAAAAAGGGCATTCCACAAGTATCGTTTCATATATATTTTATTATTTGACAAATGGCATTGTCAAGGGAATGCAAACTTTAGTAGGCTACCGTGCGTTTCCATGTAACAACCTGCTCGCCCTGCCCGATCAGATCACCAACCAATGAATGACCGACATTTAACAACTATTCATCCCACTGCGATAATTCCTCATCATCATAAGCTCCGTTTTGCTCAGCCGCAGTGAGATGATTGACTACTTGACGTGTCATGTCACCCGAGTATCCTCGTCTCATGAGAAAAGGATACGTTTTCCGTTTTTTCTCCATCACGTCACCGCGTACCTGTTCCCACTTCTTACGTCCGATTACCAAAGCACTTTCCCATTCCTCGTTATCAGTAATCTCTTCTAAAGCCTCCCCGATAGAGGCTTTAGAGATGCCCTTTTGACGAAGTTCCTGCCTTACCCACATCTTCCCCTTACGCTGGCTCGTTATACGCTGCCTTGCCCACTGGCGGGCGTACAAATCATCATCCACGAGTCGTTCCCTTTCCAGTCGCATCAACACTTCATCTATAACAGCCTGACCCAGTTCCTTTTGCACCAATCGCTGCGCAATTTCCTGACGTGTACGCGGCTTTCGCCCCAAATAGTAGAGCGCATATACGTAACCCTGCTGCTTTTCATCTGCCAGAACGATATCTTCCAGTTCTTTTTTGTCAAATAACGTTCCTTTAAACATATTGTATTTGATCATTACATCTTCCAACACGGACAGTGAATACGGTCCAAAATGAATGATATATCTCCCTCGTTTACGCCCCTGTCCCTGCTCCACCCTGGTAATCATCAATTCTTCGTTATCCGGAAAATGAGAAATCCCTTGCTGCTCATTTTCGTCCGGGATATTTTCATCCTCATTGTACAAATGCAATGTGCTTCCCTCACTTTGAAATTCACGAAGGCAAGCTGAGAGCGCTTGCCACGCAAAAGTTAGACTCCGCTGACAGACCGCGTTCGATGCAAAAAGTGCCCTGCACAACTGTGCAGGGCATCAGAATTATGCTATTCAAACGGACTGTGCCATAATCCCCAGGCTACAGCTCATGACAGAACAGAAACCAAGATTCGGCCAAGCTTATTCAAGCTCTAGCAATTCCTGTTCTTCCTTGGCTTCCTGCGCCAACTCTTCTTCTGTCGGTGGCGCTACCGTCGTAATTAGATTGCTGGCCACCCGAATTTTTTGCTCGATTGTACTAGCAATGTTCGGATTTTCCTTCAAAAATTGCTTCGCATTCTCGCGTCCCTGACCAAGGCGCTCGCCTTCGTAGGAATACCAGGCTCCGCTCTTGTCGACAATGTCATGCTCCGTACCGATGTCGATCAGGCTACCTTCTTTGGAAATTCCCTCACCGTACATAATGTCCACTTCGGCCTGACGGAAAGGAGGAGCCACTTTATTCTTCACGACTTTAATACGTGTGCGGTTACCCACGATGTCGTTACCCATTTTCAAGCTTTCAATACGGCGAACATCCAGGCGTACCGTTGAGTAAAATTTCAATGCACGTCCACCTGGTGTGGTTTCAGGGTTACCGAACATAACACCTACTTTTTCACGCAACTGGTTAATAAAGATAGCAATGGTTTTCGATTTATTAATGGCTCCAGACAGCTTACGCAATGCCTGCGACATCAAGCGCGCTTGAAGACCAACGTGGGAATCCCCCATTTCGCCTTCAATCTCTGCCTTCGGCACAAGTGCTGCTACAGAGTCAATAACAATAATGTCTACTGCTCCACTACGTACAAGAGCCTCGGCAATCTCAAGTGCCTGCTCTCCTGTATCTGGTTGCGATAGTAACAACTCATCAATATTGACACCCAGCTTGCTCGCATACGACGGATCAAGCGCATGCTCGGCATCGATAAAGGCGGCTTGTCCGCCTGTTTTTTGCACCTCTGCGATAGCATGAAGAGCTACTGTCGTTTTACCGGATGATTCCGGTCCATATACTTCAATAATCCGGCCTCTTGGAAAGCCGCCCGTTCCTAACGCAATATCCAAAGCAATTGAACCACTGGGGATCGTTTCCACCTGCATGTGAGTGGACTCACCCAACTTCATAATGGAACCTTTACCGAATTGCTTTTCTATTTGACGGAGCGCCATATCCAGCGCAGCACGACGATCTGACAATAAACTCACATCCTTCATTGTTTGTACTTTAATAATACCTTGTTTTGAAACGCTTGCCAAGCATTTTTTCGAACATACATTCGTTTTTTTTTGCTCAGTTGGTTCTCTACTATAATTGCATCCGTCTCTTAAAATAAAAAAAGAACCGAAGCAAAAGCCTTTGCAACGGTTCTTCCGATAGTAGGATTATATCATGAATAGTCTATCTAAAACAACTCTACGATTCGCACCCTTTACATCATGAAGAGAACTTCTCGTTCTCCACCAATCTGCGCCACAATCTGTACAGGATTGCTTTGACAGATCGCAGGCGGATCGCTTCACGGTTTCCACTCAAATTCAGCTCATATACTTCTGTATCCTTGTCGCGTTCAGCAATGCCGATGTATACCAGGCCTACAGGCTTCCGTTCGGAAAATCCAGGTCCGGCTACACCTGTGACTGAAAGTCCGTAATCGCTGTCCATGATCATTCTTGCCTGCTCCGCAAGCACAAGGGCCACTTCCTTACTCACTGCGCCGGGCGCATGATCCCCCTCCAAATAATCATAAGGAACGTTAAGCAGCTTCATCTTCATTTCATTGGAATAACAAACGATGCCACCTTTAAACATTACAGAGCTACCCGGTATGGAAGTAATGTGTTCCATAAGCATCCCGCCTGTGCAGCTTTCCGCAGCACTAACCGTCAGCCCCCGTTTGGACATTAGATCCACGATGACTTTCTCCAGCGTAACATCCTCGCTTGCATACATGTGTTCGGAAAGACGTTGTTGAATTTCCGCTTCCGTAGCCGTCAGCTTGATTAACGCTTCACTTTCACTCGCAGCCTTGGTGGATATGCGGATCGTGACTTCCCCTTCCTTGGCATAAGGAGCAATCGTCGGGTCTGTCTGAGATTGAATCAGATCTAGAAGCCTGGTTTCCAGCGCGGACTCACCAATCCCTGCAAATTTTAGCATTTTCGAATAAATCGGCATTTCCTTACCGCTTAATGCCTGCTGAAGCAGCCAAGGCTTCGCTTGATTTTCAAACATCGGTTTAAGTTCCTTAGGAGGACCAGGTAAAACCACATAAAATTTACCATCCTGCGCAATGGCGTCCCCTATAGCCAATCCTGTCTCGTTTTCAAGCGGGGTAGCCCCTTCAATAGAAAGCGCCTGACGGCGGTTATTCTCGGTCATTACTACCCCACGGTTGCGGAAAAACTGTTCGAGCTTGTCCATGGCGAGACGATCTAGATGCAATTTCCGCCCCAGTACAGCAGCTATCGCATCTTTCGTCAAATCATCCTGAGTTGGTCCTAAACCACCGGAAAACAAAATGATATCTGCACGCTTCTGAGCTAGTCGTACCGCTTCCTGAAGCCGGTCCATGTTATCGCCAACTACGGTCTGAAAATATACATCAATTCCGATTGCGGCCAACTCTTGTGACAAGTATTGAGCATTTGTATTCACGATTTGTCCAAGCAATAATTCAGTTCCTACTGCGATGATTTCAGCCTTCATTGTCTTTTCCTCCTGTACTGCAAATGTTGTGAGAATTATGTAAAGAAACAGCAATAAGTATTGTCCCTATTGCTGTTTCCATTAAAATTTATCCTGTTAAACTTTGGAGGAACTCAGCAAATGAATATTCTTCACAAAGTAATCTATACCCGAATAAATGGTAACCAGCGCAGCTGCCCATATCGCTATTAAATCGAACGGAATACCCAGAAAAACAAACGGGAAATTATTAATGAGCAGCGCTACAATAGCAACAATCTGAATGATCGTCTTTAATTTGCCCCAGTTGCTTGCAGCGACCACTGAACCGTCCAGCAAGGCAATCTGACGCAGACCCGTAACCGCGAACTCACGGCTAACAATCACAACGACAATCCACGAATCAATCTTGCCCATTTCTACCAAAGAAACCAAAATAGCGGTTACCAAAAGCTTATCAGCAAGGGGGTCCAACAGCTTGCCCAAATTGGTGACCATGTTATTTTTACGGGCCAAGTATCCGTCAAGACCATCCGTGCTGGCTGCTATGAGGAAAATAATAGCCGCAATCAGCTGATTATACGGTAACTTGAAAGCTCCGATCTCAATCGGCGGCGGATAAAAATCAAAGTCCACCAGTAAAGCCAGCATCATCACCGGAATTAGGCAAATCCGCGTAATTGTAATTCTGTTGGGTAAATTCACAACACACTCTCCCCTGATTATCGTACTTGATTACAAATGGCAGTTTTCGGATTGAATTCAATCCGATGTAAATCGCTTCCGACAAGCGTTATACACCTGAATTGACTGCATTTTCGTTACAAGTATAATATGGTGCAAAACGCATGTCAAAATAACCTGCCCACATCAAGCAACGTTTTATCCTACACAAAGCATGAGGGAAAACGGCTTTATTTCATGTTCGTAAATTGGAGCTCCAATGGCAAATCAGCTTTACGCAGCAATTGAATGATCGCCTGTAAATCATCTCTGCTTTTTCCGGTTACGCGAATTTGATCACCTTGAATCTGGCTTTTCACTTTTAGCTTGGAGTCCCGAATAAGAATGTTGATTTTTTTGGCATTATCCTGATCAATCCCCTGCTTGAGCGTAAGGCGCTGGCGTACTGAACCTAACGAAGCTGGTTCCAGCTTGCCAAACTCCACATTTTTAAGAGACAATCCCCGTTTGACCATTTTGGATTGTAAAATATCAATCACCGCATTCAGCTTGTATTCGTCTTCCGATGCAATCGTAAGAGCTTCTTTCTCAAGCTTTAGGCTGCTTTTACTCCCCTTGAAATCAAACCGTGTTTCAATTTCACGCTCCGTCTGATGAACTGCATTCGTTAACTCCTGCATATCCATTTTGGAGACGATATCAAATGAATTTTCTGAAGCCATCGTTTCACTTCCCTTTCCACAACAAAGTTCAATAACTAATTATAGGCTAGTCATTTACAAAAATCCAATAATCCGTTCATTAAAAAGGCGTTCCTGCCAGTTTTTCTGACAAAAACGCCTTTATTTCAATTCTACGATTCAACATGTCTAATTGTAGATACGGGTCGGAGTTCGAAACATATCCAAAACTCCAAGCAAAATGTGAGCAAGACCAAAGCCTAGTATCCCGTAGCCCCAAGCACTCGGTGTCAGATAATAGCCAAGCAAACTGACAATGATTCCGAGCCCGGTCACGATCCAGCTAACGGTCATAACGTATACACCTCACTTTGCGGAAATAAAATGACTGGCATCCCAAGAATTACAGTCATTAGTATTTACTCGCACGAAGATGTTTATTCGCCGTTCGTAGTTGTAGAGTCTGTACCGCTTTGCGCAGAATCCGTATTACTGCCTGTCGTCGAATCTGTAGGTGAACCCGTCACCCCGGCACTTGTTCCGGTAGAAGAAGGTTCTCCTTGCTGTATCAGTACACGAGTAGTCGATTTGTTATCGGTTATCGGCTGGCCAGCTACAGAAATGTCTGTGGCAGAAGATCGTCCTGATTTGATATATAAACCTTCCGGACCAATATCAAAGGACATGGCATCCCCGCTTTTAGTCATACCATAGCTCAGCTTTTCACCACGGGAGTTTTGTCCCTTGTACACCTCAAGCCAGCTTTCGCCCGTTGCTTTAATATCAACCTTGACCGTGGACCCAGTTGAACTGGAGACTTTGAAAATCGTCGTTTTGCCTTGCTTGCCGTCCTGTGCCACAGTTACACCTTGTTGTGGCGCAGTTGTATTCGGCTGCTGGCTATTGTCAGGTGAAGTTCCATCAGGAGTAACTGTTCCCGTACCACCTGGCTGAGTCTGTCCCGTTTGTCCTGTATCAGTGGTGGTTTGCCCGCCACCACCGTTAGGAGTCGTCGTTTGACTATTATTATCCGGTTGGGCTGTTGTTGTGCCCTGCGGTTGCGTCGTGGTTCCGCCCTTCGTAGTATCAGGAGCAGACGAGCTTGGTGTTGTGACTGGTGGTGTGTTTTCTGCTGTTTTTGGAGCTGAATGATTGTTGCTCACCCAATAAGCATAAATAACCCCAACAATGAGAACTAGAAAAAGCCACATTAACGCGGTAGGCAACCATTTAAGATTCCCAATTGTAGCGGGACGGCTAGAGCGTTTCTGTGTGACAGGCTCCATAACCGCTTCCGGTTCAGGTTCAGGTACATTGCTTTGATGTCCTTCCAAAATCTCATCGGGATTTAAACCGACCGTTTCGGCGTATGTTTTAATAAAAGCTCTGACATAAAAGCTTCCCGGCAGCACTTTGTAATCGCCCGTCTCAATGGCTTCCAGATAACGTTTGCGTATCTTCGTCATTTCCTGAACATCGTCAAGGCTCAATCCTTTTTGCAGCCGGGCCTCCTTTAATTGCTGACCCAGTTCTGACATGTCATCATCTCCTTGTATAATTACGCTTATTTAAAGCTCTTCTGTATAACTGGCTGTAAAGGTATCATAGATAATTTCCTCAGCCGGATTATTGCGAAGTTCAATAATGATATTAAAATCGTCAAAGCTGTATCCCGATTCACGCACAAATACATCAGGATGCTCAATCACTTTGGTGCTCGGCATGCTCATAATTTCCTGAAGCAAGTGATAATGTCTTTCATTTGATCGAATTGTACTCACAATCCCGTCAATAATAAACACGTTGTTCGGGTTCATTTCCTCCTCGGAAAGCTGACTACGCACTGTCTGACGCAACAGCGTCGAGGATACGAAAGTCCAGCGCTTCATGGCGCATACGCTACTGGCAATAATAGATTCCGTTTTACCAACACGTGGCATTCCGCGAAGGCCAATAACTTGATTACCTTCCCTCTTTAATACTTCACCCAAAAAATCGACCAGCAACCCAAGCTCATCGCGAGTGAAGCGAAATGTTTTACGATCATCCGAATCCCGGTCAATGTAACGACCATGTCTTACTGCCAATATATCGACCAGTCTCGGAGCACGCAAGGCCGTGACTGTAATGTTGCTGGCCTTTTTCAACGTATCTCCGAGAATGCGAATTTTCTCATCGTCGTCCGTTTCCAGCAACATTCCCCGTCTTTCGCCTTCAACACCATTAATAGTCAGTATATTAACCCCCAGAACACCAAGCATGGAAGCAATGTCCCCTAGTAATCCAGGTCGATTTTTATGTATCTTGTACTCCATGTACCACTGTTTCGTTTCCTCCGTCACGTTAGCACCTCATTCACATTCAAACACGTCAAAAATTCCAAATCAAAGCATTATTGTATCATAAAATAACAGCAATCGACAAAACCAATTATTGAGACCTGAAAGGTCGTATTGAGTTGTATGCTTCAATAATGATTCAATCACGTTTATGATATATAAATTACAATGGAATTACAAGAACAGGTCTGTAACCATTACAGAAAAGCCCCCCAAAAGGGAGCTTTTCATGTGAATTCCTGCTTATGTGCTGCTTTTGGCTAATTTGACCATTAGCCGGGCGATGGTGTGACGCTCACTTTCATCGGCAACTCCCCACAGTTCTTTCAGTGCACGGTTGGAATGGTTGGCCGGGTCGACCTTTTCATCCAGAAAATCACCGATTTCATAAGCAAGCTCTGAAATGGTATCCTGACTGATGCCCAGCTTCTCCGCTTGCTCTACACGCTGACCGAGGAACTTTTTCCAAACATCAAAATCCTTAACGACTGTTGACATGCTTAAATCCTCCTTAGATGATTCAGATTTAAAATCAACAGTTGTAATATTCTCTTCTCAGACGCTTGCTATACTGGTGGATTCCTCCAAGCACGGTTCCCTTAAGTCACCCATCCCCCATTAGGACTTATGACCTGACCATTAATATAGCCTGACTCAGGAAGTGCGAGAAAATATACCAGGGACGAAATTTCATCAGGCCGAGCCAATCGCCCGGCTGGAATTGCTTCTTCCAAACTGGTAATCTCCCCCTCATCCAAATGATCCAGCATCGATGTATCCACTGCGCCCGGGGCTACAGCATTTACTGTCACACCGGAAGGTGCAACCTCTTGAGCCAGCGCTTTCGTGAAAGCGTTAATGCCTCCTTTGGTAGTGGAGTACAGCACCTCGCATGAAGCACCACATATCCCCCACACGGATGACACATTTACAATGCGGCCATAGCGTTGAGAAATCATGTGGGGCATAAAAGCCTGCGAGCACAAAAAGGTTCCCTTAACGTTGACGGCCATCACTTCGTCCCATTCCTCTTCCGATACATCCGATAGCAGTCCATAATGAGATAATCCAGCATTATTCACTAGAATATCCGGCCTCATTCCGTGATTTTCAAGCTTTTCACGCATACGCTCAATCTGCTCCTTGCTGCGCAGATCTGCAGACACGGTCATCACCTTGCCTGAATAAACCATACAACGACGGGCAACTTCATTCGCTTTTTCATGGGACTTCATGTAGTGGATGACTACATTCATCCCTACAGATGCAAACCGCTCGGCAATCGCCGCCCCAATCCCCCCACTCGCTCCTGTAATCAACACGGTCGTATCGCCAATGGCTTTTAATGCACCATTCTTGGTGGTCATCGGTTCCCTCTCCCTGGGCATTACGGACTCACCACCAAAGATACTGCTAATTGATCCCACTGGATATGATCTTTTAGACGCCGATTTACATCCTCTAGCGTAATACTTTCATAGATCGGCAACAGTTGGAAGAAATCACTGCCCCGAAAGCGATGCCTCGTAAATTCGTGCGCAATATTTTCGGGTGAGTTGAGGGTACGCAAATAACCGCCGATTTTCTTTTTACGGGCTCTTTCAAAATGCTCTGCTGCAAAGCCCTGCTTCTGAATAGACTCTACCTCTTCACGTATTCGCGCCAATAATCGATCCGGGTCTTTGGTATCCCCACCGATGGCAGAGAAAGCATACTGTAGTGTAGAGTTATATTCATGACCAAAACTGTCTGAAATCAAATCCTCATCGTAAAGCTTTTGATACAGCTGTGTGCTGGAACCAAAAAGGAGATCAAGCATCAGCTTGGTTTCCAGATCATGACGGAGCAATTCATCACCCGTCAGACCTACCTTGGCCTCCTTGAATCCGAACAGCAGCTTCGGCAGGGAAACCGCCAGCTTCACCTCACGGCGCGGTTCTGCAACCGTGGCAGGCTCCTCATCAAAAATCCGCTCGATCTCTCCCTGCGGCTTATAGTCCTTTTTCGCCTGATTATTACGCACCAGTTCTATCACTTCCGCCGGGTCCACCCCGCCGACCACAAAAAGAATCATGTTGCTCGGGTGATAAAAAGCTTCATAGCAGCTATACAGCGTTTCCTTTGTAATTGTGCTGATGGATTGAACGGTACCTGCAATATCAATGTGCACCGGATGGACTTTGTATAGCGCTTCAATCAGACCAAAGTAGCTCCGCCAGTCCGGGTTATCCCCATACATATTGATTTCCTGACCGATAATGCCTTTTTCCTTCTCTACATTTTCATCCGTAAAGTAAGGATGCTGCACAAAATTTACAAGAGTAGTCAAGTTTTCCTGAATGCGTTCGGTTGCAGAAAACAGATATACGGTCTGATCAAAGCTCGTAAATGCGTTTGCAGATGCCCCATTCGAAGAAAAGGTAGCAAAGATATCGCCCTCAGGTTCTTCAAACATTTTATGCTCCAAAAAATGGGCAATACCATCCGGTACCTTGATCGGTTGTTGACCTTCCACACGGAAATGATTATCGACTGAGCCATATTTTGTTGCAAATGTGGCGTATGTCTTCTGAAAACCCGGTTTGGGCAACACATAAACGTGCAAGCCGTTATCCATCACTTCATAGTACAACGTTTCCTGCACATGCTCATAAACGATGCGCTCCACCCGCTATTCCCCCTTCTGGTCTCTCAAGAAATAAATAGTGTCCAGTCGGAACGTCCGGGCGGCATCCTGAACATCCTGCACCTTGACAGCCTCCACCTGGCTCAGCAGCTCATCTACCGTCCGCTCTTTGCCGGAAAGCTGTCTGTTAAAATCGTAGGCAATCATTTCAAAAGCGGAATCCTGCATTTCCTTTAGCAAGTTACGAATCATCGCCTGCGTTTGGCTCATTTCCAGCTCGGTAATCGCTCCATTTTGCGTATCTTCCAATTGCTTGCGAATAATAGTGATCGCTTTTTCGTAATTGGGAATTTCAATACCGGATTGAATCGTGCCAATGCCCTTATGACCGTCATACCGCGATGAGGCGTAATAGGCCAAGCTTTCCTTCTCACGCACATTGACGAACAGCTTGGAATGCGGGTATCCGCCCAAAATTCCATTGTACATCAGCGCAGAAGCATAACGATCATCGCCATACGTAATGGAAGTACGCAGGCCCATATTCAGCTTACCCTGATTCACATCAAGACGCTCTACTATCGTTTGAACATCACGCTCCACCGACTTGGGCTGTTCGGGTACATAGCCTGTTTCTGCTGAACGGTTTAACTGAAAATAACGATCAACATACTTCTCAACTTCATCCAGCGTTGTATCCCCCACAACGTATAAATCCATGCTCGCATGATTTAGCCATTGTCCATAAGCCTGATATAATCCCTGTGCATCTATGCTTTCCAAATCGGAGCGTTGGCCGAGAGGATGCAGACGATAAGGCTCATCTTTACACATTTCCTCCATGCAGCGCTCTGCGGCATAGCGCATTTTATCGTTAACTATAGATTCCAGTTTCTTTCGTACATTTTCTCGTTCCTGCTGAACATATCCAGTTTGAAAAGCACCTTTTTCCAGAGCTGGTTTTGTTAACACTTCTCCGAGAAAAGCAAACGAACGATCCAGCAAGCTGTCCGAGCTGTTTACAAAGCTGTCATTGATCGTATCCATGCGAAATTGTACGATCTGATAATCTCCACGCTTATAAACATCGAATCCAAAGCCCGCCCCATACAATTGCTCCAATTGTTCTCTGAATTGTGTCGTCTGCGGATATGATTCTGTACCCCGCCGCAGTACGAATGGTGTCAGTCCCACTCGGGTTACGGTTTCCTCTCGTAGCGGAGTACCTACATACAATGATATGGCAAACGTCTTAAAGCGTTTGGTCGGCAGCACATGAATTCTTAATTGCCTGCGCGTGCCACGCTCGAAACCTGTTTTGTTCAAGTCCAAAACTCCTTTGTGGCGTCAATTTCGTCCAGCCTTTTGTTAGCATAGACTGTTGTGAATCATTCTTCTGTAAAGAGGTAAAGTGTACCAATCTTTATTCTAACCATGCAAAAGGCAAGAAGCAACCGGAGACAAGTTTCCGGCTGCTTCGGCGGTTTACATGCAGAAAATATGCTCACCAATCGTCTTCACCTGCGGACGGCTCCAAATCCATTTGGAGGTGGCTGTTTTCGGATTAAAATAATAGATACAACCTCCGCTTGGGTCCCAGCCGTTCAATGCCTGGCGCACTGCTTTCTGTGCAGTTTCATTCGGTGTGAGCCAGATTTGACCATCCGCTACAGCTGTAAAGGCTCCGGGTTGAAAAATTACCCCAGACGGTGTGTTTGGAAAACTGGGGGATTTGACCCGGTTTAAAATGACTGCCGCTACGGCAACCTGACCTTCAAACGGCTCGCCACGGGATTCACCATAGACCGCATTGGCCATAATTTTAAGGTCATTTTCAGATAGTCCCATCGTGTTGGCCGATCCCATCGTTTCATCATTTTGATCATTTTGATCATTATTGGCCGCTGTCTGTCCTTGTGCGGAGGCTTGATTTTTACGATGCAAAGGAGTTTCCGTCGGCTTCCAATGAGGAGTAGCGTTTACCAGCTTCAGCTTTGTTTTCGCTCCGACCACTCCATCCGGAGTCATGCCAAATTCCTTTTGAAATCCTTTGACAGCCTTTAATGTGCTGCTGCCAAACTGACTGTCCACCTGCGCGCCAAAGAAGCCCAATAGCTTCAATCGTGATTGTAATTCATATACATCCTGACCGTAAGAACCAAAATTAACCGCCTCTGAGCTAAATGTCGGCTGGGAAGGCTGCGCCACTTGTACTTTCTGTTGTGTGATCAGCTGTTTTGCTTGCTGCTGTGCAGAGTCAAATTTTAAAAGCCCTGTGTACGTAATAGCCGAGGCTACAAGAATACCCGTGCAAATCCAGACCATTGTCTTTTTCATATGCTGCGCTCTACCTTTCTTTTGTGGGATTAACAGGATGGCTACGTTTATTATGACAAGCTCCGCTTGAAGCTATTCACCCTTTTAATCTTCTTTCAGCAGACAGCCGCGGCACCTGAAAAAACAGCACAAAAAAACGCTGTCTGTACGGATGAAGTTGCCATATTGAAGCAACCGTCCAAGTGTACAAACAGCGATTTCATGTAGTTCTGGATAAAAGTTATGGATCAGGAGCTAGCTTTATTTTGCTGATATTGCTCCATTGAGACAAGTACCTCCCGAGGCTTGCTGCCCTCGTAAGGGCCAATCACGCCGCGAGCCTCCATGGAGTCAATCAGTCGGGCAGCACGTGTATAACCGATCCTCATCCGACGCTGAAGGAGAGATACGGAGGCCTGCTTGGCTTCCAAAATGATGGTAACGGCCTGATCATACAGCTCATCCAGCATTTCATCCGCATCAGCCGATACCTCTTCCACTTCAGGCACCAGCGTTTCATCATACTGCGCTTCACCCTGTTCACGCACGTAGTTAACGATATTCTCCACTTCCTGATCACTCATAAACGCCCCCTGAACGCGAACCGGCTTGGAGGCTCCCATTGGCATGAAGAGCATATCACCACGTCCAAGCAGCTTCTCGGCTCCCCCCATATCCAGTATGGTACGGGAATCCACCTGCGAAGAAACACCGAAGGCAATACGTGAAGGAATGTTGGCTTTAATAACTCCGGTGATAACGTCAACCGAAGGTCTCTGCGTAGCAATGATCAGATGAATGCCTGCAGCACGCGCCATTTGGGCAAGCCGGGCAATCGCATCCTCCACATCTCCGGCAGCTACCATCATCAGGTCCGCCAGCTCGTCGACAATAACGACAATATAAGGCAGAAATGCAGCCGGATTGTCTTTCATCAGATTGTTGTAGCCTTCAACATTACGTGTTCCTGATTTGGAAAATAACTCGTAGCGTTTTTCCATTTCAACAACGATTTTTTTCAAAGCAAGTGAGGCACGCTTCGGATCAGTCACAACTGGAGCCAACAAATGCGGAATTCCGTTGTACACGTTCAACTCCACCATTTTAGGATCGACCATAAGGAATTTGACTTCATCTGGCTTCGCTTTATACAAGATGCTTGTAATAATGCCATTAATACACACCGATTTACCCGAGCCCGTTGCTCCGGCTACAAGCAAATGGGGCATCTTGGCTAAATTACCGACAATCGTCTGACCTGCAATATCACGTCCGAATGCAATGGATAAATTGGAAGCTGACTCCTGGAAAACGGTTGTCTCCATAACCTCACGCATCGTTACGATGGAAACTTCATTATTCGGAACCTCAATTCCGATAGCAGATTTGCCAGGAATCGGAGCCTCCATACGGATATCTTTTGCAGCAAGCGCAAGCGCAATGTCATCCGTCAGGCTCACAATACGGCTGACCTTCACACCAATATCCGGCTGAATTTCATAACGCGTTACGGCAGGTCCACGGACAACCTCCAGCACCTTTGCCCGCACACCAAAGCTTTCCAACGTTGCCTCCAGCTTGCGTGCCGTTTGCATGTAATCCTTTTGCCCCATACCATTGGCCGCGTTTTGCGGTTTGGCAAGCAAACGAAACGACGGAAGCTTATACGGTTTAGGAGGCGGTGGAGCAGGCATGGCTGCATCGGCACCTTCAGTCTCGGCACCTGTTAATCCGGTTGCAGTCGTCTGAGCTTGTCCTTCAATACCTTCCGTTGTGCTATGAGCCGCCGATGCATTATCCATATCTGTGTTTACCGCAGCATCCATGAAGTTATCATCCAGCGGCTCATCATAGACAGAATCCGAATGCTCCGCCTCTGCCAAAGACTCCTCAGCTTCTGATCTTCTTTCCTCATGCTTCACCTGTTCAAAGAAATCCCGAATAATCGGCGACCTTTTCACCGGAGTTGAAGCTTCCTCCTCAGCGTGCTCGGCCACATCAGACAGTTCTTCCCCCTGGTCTCCGTTTCTCCACTGGGGTTGTGCGGCCTCAGCATCATATGAAAGCTCATGATCTTCCTCATCCGTAGGGCCGGAATGCTCTTCCTTGTCCGCTTTATCAGATTTTTTGAGGCCAAACAACTGAAAGAAGATCGGCTGCTTGCGTGCCGGAGGCTGCATTTCTTCAAAGTCATCATCCATATCCTCCTCATAAGCAGGAATAGGCTCGGACTTGACTTTTCTATTGCCTCTGTCAGATGCCGAAAGTGGAGTCGCTTTACCAATCCACTTTTTTCGCACGCTTCCCCCTGCTGTCAGTAGTTTGGTCCGTACAATCCGTACCAAATCCACATAAGACAGCTGGGTTAACAGCATGAAGCAAATAATAAACATGACAATCATAATCAGCTTGGCTCCTGTAATCCCGAACAGCCACAACAGAACGGTAAGCTGCAATGCGCCAACGTACCCGCCGCTAATATCCTTGTTCAACATGGAGGTATGACCTACCTTGTCAGGCGACAGCAACTGCTCACGCATATCTATATGTATTTGGCTCATCACTCCGCCCGGTTGAAGCCCGTTAATCGGCCCCAAACGCTGCTCCATCGATGAAATAGAACTCATAAGTGTAAAGGCGAATACCAGTAACAGCAATCCCGTTTTACGTGAGTTCCACTGGTTCGGCCATTTACGATGAATCATCACCATCAGACCGTAATAAATGCCAATCAGAGGGATTGCAAAATAGAATTTTCCCAGTACAAGCCCGAACATCTTGGATAGCGACCGGCCAACCGCCGCTTCACCCGATAGCGCAATGACCGCCAATGTAATCAGCACAATGCCGTAAATTTCAAATTTTAGAACTCCGCCAAACACAGCCTTCTTTTTCTTTTTTCTTCTTCTGGACATACAAGGTCACCCCCCCAGAAGAATATTATACCACGTCACCGGGTATCCGCACATATGTTCTTTTTCAACAATAAACGACCTATTTTCGTGTTATTCGACACCACCTTCTACGACCACTCGATGACTTGCCCTGGCTCATAACGCGGATTCAGGTAGGCTTCGAGCGGGCAGTCCAACAATCGTACAATGATTCCCCGACGACTTTCGAGCTGCTGCACCTGCATAAGCAAACCGTCCACCCGAACCTCTGCAAACCCCTCTGGCTCCTTCCACATGCCTTCCCACACCATTTCCATTGGCATTACCGTATATAAGGTCATTGGGGCAGCTCCCCGCTATGTTCACCTGAAGTTGCCCCTGAGGGACTACCAGTAGGATTGGGTGAAAAAGGAGCAAACGGAGCCTGCTGCTGATTCCCTACCATCCCGTTTTGCTGGCGGCGTGTTTCAATGATGGTGTTCAACTGTTTTAGCGCCTCTCCGATGCCACCAACCGCATCCATCAATCCATATTTTACTGCATCGGCTCCACCCACTGCTGTACCAATATCGCGGTTTAATTCACCCGTTTTGAACATCAGTTCCTTGAATTTCTCTTCAGTGATCCGAGAATGGGAAACAACAAAACGCACGACGCGTTCCTGCATTTTCTCCATATATTCAAACGTTTGCGGGACTCCGATGACCAGACCGCTCATACGAATGGGGTGAATGGTCATTGTCGCACTCTCAGCAATATAGGAATAAGTGGATGATACAGCAATAGGGACACCGATGCTATGCCCTCCGCCAATGACGATAGTCACTGTTGGCTTACTCATTGAAGCGATCATTTCAGCAATAGCCAGCCCAGCTTCTACATCACCACCAACTGTATTCAGCAATATCATTAATCCTTCGATCCGTGGGTTTTGCTCTGCCGCTACCAGTTGGGGAATGATGTGCTCATACTTGGTCGTTTTGTTTTGAGGCGGTAAAATGAGATGTCCTTCAATTTGGCCGATAATTGTCATGCAGAAAATATTGGATTCGCTTCCGGGCATGGAGGTTTGTCCCAACTGCTGCAATGCCTCCATAGCAGGTAAAGCGGGTCTTTGTCCAACTTCTGGTTGATCCGGTGCTTCTGTTCCCTCGTTGTCAGATGTTAGGCTGCTGTATTGTTCCATATAGGTGATCTTCCTTTCGCTTTACGCATCTATGTGACCCGTATTCACCCTCTAGTATGGGATGGGAATGGAATATTTTATACCCGCCTCCATGCCTTACCTCAGCCAAAAAAGTCAAAAAAGCCTCTCCACCCGCGGAAACCGTCCAATATTTCCTGCGGGAGAGAGGCGACTGTGTGCCTGTGACTTAAGTTTTTAATTCAGGTTTTTTAACAAATTCCAATTGACTCACACTTCCATTATAATTGGCAGGATCATCGGTCTGCGACGAGTTTGCTCGTACAAGAAGCGACCCAGTGCATCCTTGACATTTGTCTTGAGGGAAGCCCATTCATTTACATTTTCACTCATGAGCTTATGCAATGTACTTGAGACAATACGATTGGCCTCATCCAGCAAGCCTTCCGATTCGCGGACATATACGAAACCGCGGGAAATGATATCCGGTCCCGATTTGATCGTGCCATCTTGCTTGCTCAGCGTTACAACAACGACCAGAATACCGTCCTGTGACAGCAACTTGCGGTCACGCAATACGATATTTCCTACATCCCCTACACCCAGTCCGTCGATTAGCACGTTACCTGCTGTAACTTTACCAGCTCTGCGTGCTCCGCCGTTCTGAATTTCAATGACTTCACCGATGTCTGTGATGAAGATGTTTTCAGGCTCTACACCTACTCCTTCAGCAAGCAGAGCATGACGGCGTTGCATTCTAAACTCACCGTGAATTGGCAAGAAGAATTTGGGTTTCATAAGGTTCAACATCAGCTTGAGTTCTTCCTGGCTTCCGTGTCCAGAAACGTGAATCCCCGGATTAGCTGCGCTGTAGTATACATTGGCACCCAAACGGAACAATTCGTCAATCGTGCGACCAACATATTTCTCATTACCAGGTACCGGAGTAGCTGCGATAATGACCGAATCTCCCGGAAGAATATCCACTTTACGATGTGTGGAACGAGCCATTCTTGTCAAAGCGGACATTGGCTCGCCCTGACTGCCTGTGCAGAGAATAACTACGCGATCTGCTGACATTTTGCCAACTTCTTCAGGCTCGATCAGCATTCCGTCTGGAATTTCCAAATAGCCCAGATCAGAAGCAATTCCTACGACATTCACCATGCTGCGACCGATAACCGTTACTTTGCGCCCTGTCGCTTCCGCAGCATTGATAACCTGCTGAATGCGGTGTACGTTGGAAGCAAAAGTTGCTACAACCACACGCTGTCTCGACTTACGGAAAATATCTTCCAGCACGATGCCGACGCTCTTTTCTGAAGGCGTAAAGCCCGGTTTTTCCGCATTGGTGCTGTCTGACAAAAGAGCCAGTACGCCACGTGCGCCGATTTCAGCCATACGCTGTAAATCCGCATATTGTCCGTTAACCGGAGTATGGTCAAACTTGAAGTCGCCAGTATGAACAACAGCACCTTCAGGAGTATCAATGCAGACACCTACAGAATCCGGAATACTATGGTTTGTTTTGAAGAATGTTACCTTCAGCGAGGAACCCAGCTTGATTTCGGAATCAGCATTGATTAAAATCCGTTTGGTTTCGCCAAGCAGATTCGCTTCCTTCAGCTTGTTCTCCACCAATCCCAGCGTCAATTTGGTACCATATACAGGTACATTCAAATGTTTCAGCACGTAAGGCAAACCACCGATATGGTCCTCGTGACCATGAGTCAGCACTATGCCTCTTACCTTGTCGCGGTTCTCTGTAAGGTAGGAAATATCAGGAATAACGATATCAATGCCGAGCATGTCCTCTTCCGGGAATTTCAAGCCGGAGTCCACCACGACAATGTCATTGCCGTATTGAACGACATACATATTTTTCCCGATTTCACCGACGCCGCCCAAAGCGAAAATCATCAATTTATCGTTGTTTGTTTTTTTAGACAAATGAATCTAAACCTCCTATGGTAGTTGGACGTCGTACCTTGATTTGTTTATTTAATTTTCAAAAAAATACCGCACCCAGTCACTTGACCCCATTATACATGATTAAAATACGAAAAAACAAGTCATCCAGTCCGTTACGCTAGGTTTCCCATTGCCGCCTAAAACCATGAGTCCAGTCCATTTATCCAGATGGATGGTTAAAAGCACGACAAAAAGGACGTTCCATAAGAACGCCCTTCATGCCGAAGAATCTTGTCAGGCAATAAACCCTTTCGGTTTTGCTGGTAACGATTTCCCCTAACAATATACTCTTAACTATGTGTCAACTTTCACTGCGAAATCTTCAATTACCGATTAAATAACTTCTTGATAAACTCCGCTTCCTCCTCGGTTGGAGGAATAAGCGGCAACCGAACCGAACCGACCTTAACATTCCGCAATTCCAATGCGTACTTTACAGCGACCGGATTAGGCAGAGGATGAGGACAGTCAAACAAGCCTTTGAAAACCGGGAACAACTGCTGATGCAATTTCGCTGCCTCCTGCGCATGTCCTTCAACAAGTGCATTGATCATCTGCTTCATTTCTGCGCCTACCACATGGCTGGCTACGCTGATAATACCATATGCGCCCACAGCCATAGCAGGCAATCCAGACGCGTCATCCCCTGAATAAACTACAAAGCCTTCTGGAGCTGCCGCTGCAATTTGTGTAACCTGCCCGAGTGATGCACATTCTTTGGTTCCCACAATGTTCGGGATTTGTGCGAGCCGCAACGTCGTTTCAGCTGTCAGACTCGCTGCGGTACGGCTTGGAACATTATACAATATAACTGGGAGGGAAGTAGAGTTCGCAATGCTTTCAAAATGCTGATACATCCCTTCCTGATTCGGTTTATTATAATAAGGCACTACCAGTAGCACACCGTCTGCTCCTGCCTGCTCCGCAGCACGGGTCAGGTGAATGGAATGACGTGTATTATTGCTTCCGGTTCCGGCAATGACTTTACATCGTCCGGCTGCTTTTTCTACAACAAATGAAAATAGCTTGATTTTTTCCTCATCACTCAGAGTAGGGGACTCGCCTGTTGTCCCTGATACGACAAGTGACTCTGAATGTTGTTCTTCTATTAAATAATCAATCAACGAGGACAATGCAGCCCAGGCAATCTCTCCTTGCTGATCAAAAGGTGTCACCATTGCGGTAATCAGTCTGCCGAAGTTCACCATGCTGCCTCCTTTTTTTGCAAGTCCGAGCGGACATGCGCTTACTGATGGAGTTCGAATTTATTATGCAATGCGCGTACAGCCTGCACCATATCATCTTTTTTTACAAGTACCCAGATGGTCGTGTTGGAATCTGCCGATTGAAGAATCTGTACATCTGATTCTGCCAATGCCTCTACAATTGTCGCCATAATGCCCGGTACCCCGTTGATACCGCCTCCTATGACTGAAACTTTAGCACACCCGGCCAAAATCTTAGTCTCTAAGCCCAAATTGTTCAACACTTCAACCGCTTTGCTTCCATCATGATCGGACACAGTATAAACTGCCCCGGATGGAGTGACATTAATAAAATCAACGCTGATTCCGTGCTCAGCCATAGATTTGAATACTTGCAGCTGCAAATGCTCCAAACCCGGCTTTAATTCTACGGTAATTTGAGTGACGTTGCCGACATACGCAATACCGGTCACGAAGCGGTCTACGATGTCTGCCTCTACGTCCTTAAAGCCTTCTGGGTGTGTAACCAGCGTACCTTCTCCTTCAGAGAAGGTAGAGCGAACACGAACCGGAATATTCGCCTGCATAGCGATTTCAACAGCACGTGGATGGATAACCTTTGCTCCCTGATGAGCCATATTACAAATTTCAGTATAGCTAACATGCGAAAGCGGCTTGGCATTTTCTACAATGCGCGGATCTGCGGTCAATATGCCGTTCACATCCGTATAAATGTCAACCATATCCGCATGTAGAGCAGCACCCAGCGCAGTGGCTGATGTATCACTGCCGCCCCGGCCCAGTGTAGTCATATCACCGTTTGCCGTCTGTCCCTGAAAACCTGTCACAATAACGACCCGGCCCTGATTTAGCTCTTCCGCAATACGATCCGGCTTTATATCCAAAATACGAGCATTGCCGTATTGATCATCCGTAATAAAGCCTGCCTGTGCGCCAGTTAGCACCGTAGCAGGAATACCTTCCTTCTCCATCAGGCTGCATAATGTAGTGGCAGAAATGATTTCGCCACAGCACAGCAGTAAATCCCGTTCGCGCTTCGGAAGACTGTCGCCGTTAGACGCCGCCCAATCGAGCAGCGTGTCCGTCGCATAAGGCTCTCCTTTCCTCCCCATGGCTGACACAACAACAACCAGTTGAACATTTTGTTCCAGCTCTCGCTTCACATGTCCCAGCACCAGTTGACGCGCTTCAGGTGTGGACAGCGAAGTTCCCCCAAATTTTTGCACTAAAATACCCATCATTCTTCCCCCATCTTACTCCCTGCTTTGGGAACGTTACTCCGCATTTGCAGCAATAATTTCCGCGATTTGTACCGCGTTCCATGCCGCTCCCTTGAGCAGATTGTCGGATACAACCCACAAATTTAATCCACGGCTATTGCCCAAATCACGGCGTACACGTCCTACGAATACATCCGGTTTTCCTGCGGCTTGGGATGCCAGCGGATAGAGCTGGGCAGCAGGATCGTCCACCAGCGTTACCCCTGGTGCCGAAGCAAGCAGACTGCGGATTTCCTCTAAATCATAATCTTCTTTAAGCTCTACATAGACAGATTCTGAGTGACCGTATACGACAGGAATCCGTACACATGTTGCCGTTACTTCTACGGATTCGTCACCCAGTATTTTTTTCGTTTCACGTACCATTTTCATTTCTTCCAGCGTATAACCGTTGTCCTGGAATTTATCGATTTGCGGGATAGCATTGAAAGCAATCTGATGCTTTACTGGCAATGAGCCCACCGGCAACAGATCGGGCTGAACTTCTTCACCGTTAAGGATCGCTGCACTTTGACGATTTAACTCATCAATGGCACGACTTCCAGCTCCGGACACTGCCTGATATGTGGATACAATAATACGAGAAATGCCATACTTATCATATAATGGTTTCAAAGCAGCTACCATCTGGATGGTGGAGCAGTTCGGGTTGGCAATGATACCCTGATGCTCGGCAATTTTGTCACTGTTCACCTCAGGAACTACAAGAGGAGCTGTCGGTTCCATTCGGAATGCGTTCGTGTTGTCAATGCAAACTGCACCATGACGAACAGCATGTGGTGCCAGTTCCTTACTTACGTCTCCGCCTGCACTAAACAAGGCAATGTCGATTCCTTCAAAGCTGTCGGGGGTAGCGATCTCTACTGGAATTTGCTGACCTTTAAAGCTAATTAACGTACCGGCAGAACGAGGCGACGAAAGAAATTTAACTTTGTCCACAGGAAAATCTCTTTTTTCCAGCAGATTTACGATTTGTTCTCCTACAGCGCCTGTCGCTCCAACGACAGCTACATTAAACTTTCTATTGCTCATCTGGCTTATCTCCCCTTCTCGACTAAAAAAACCATTTTTTATTCTGAAAGCATCCACCGCCAACAAGAAATTAGACCCGATGTAAGATCGAATCATCTTCTAGGCGAGGGATGCTCAGCAGTTAACTATAGTACTTCATAGGGTCTTGCGTTCCACAATCATCGGCTGAAGCTGTTTGCCTTGCATTGCTTCGTAAGCTGCCTCCGGAATCAACTCCATGTTAGCCACAAGCGAGTTTGGCTTTTTAAGTGGATTGTCCTGTCCAAACGGCACGAAAAAGATGTTTTTAGCTACTAGTAACTTGGCGATATTGGCAGCATTCAGACCCAATCCATCATTAGTAGATATGGCCAAAAGAAGTGGACGACCATTGCGTAATTGCGCCTTGGCAGCCATTAAAACCGGACTGTCTGTCATCGCATTCGCCAACTTGCTCATCGAATTCCCCGTCAAAGGTGCAATTACCAGCACATCGAGCATTTGGGAGGGCCCCAGTGGTTCAGCCTCCACAATTGTAGAAATGATATCATTCCCTGTTATATCTTTCAACTGTTTTTGCCAACTTTGCGAACTACCAAAGCGAGTATCCGTTGTTAGTACCGTATTGGATATAATGGGAATGACCTTAGCACCCTCATCAACAAAGCGCTGTATAACAGGCATTACCTCTTCAAATGTGCAATGTGAGCCTGTAATGGCATAACCTACTGTTTTCCCTTGCCAACTCATTGTGCATCCCCCCGCTCAGGATTATCTTCCATTAACAACTGCACCAGTGTATTCGCTATAATGGTACCAGCAGTTTTGGGAGCAACAATACCGGGAAGGCCGGGGGCAAGCACAGCCGTGATTCCACGTTTTTCCGCATAACGGAAGTCACATCCGCCCGGAGCGGAGGCAAGATCAATAATTACGGTGCTCAGTGGCAATTTAGACAGGATTTGCGCTGTGATTATCATAGAGGGTATCGTATTAAAAATCAAGTCAACTCCCTGTGTCTCACTCGCTAGATCCCTTGTCATAAAAGGGCTCCATCCCATTCCTACCGCTCTCGCCGCTTCCTCTGCCCGCCGTACTCCAACCTTCACCTTGGCTCCCAAACCCTGCAGTACCCTTGCCATGGTAAATCCAGTCCGTCCCATGCCCAGAACCATGCAATCGGCACCATGAATCGTAAAATCCGTATGCTGAATGGCCATCATCAATGCGCCTTCGGCCGTAGGTATGGAGTTGTATATGGCTACATCATCTCTATCCAGCAGCTCCACTAGCTTCAAATCGTGCCTGTTACAAATATCTTTTAAGTATGTTCTCGCCATTCCTGTGTACACAACGCAATGCGGTGGAAGAGCAGCAGCATGCTCATTCAAAAATTGGAGCTTTTGCGCTCCAAAAAGTGCATTCACGTTCCCTTCCTCATCGCATCCCACAACCGGCAGAATCAGCGCGTCTGACGATTCCAGCAGCTTGACAGACAAGGGCTCTAGTGATACTCCTTTGAGTGGTGCTTCAAGCTTATCAAAGCCAACCACGCTGACGGTAGCATCCATGTCCACACATTTGCGGATGACTTCAAGCTGCCTCGCATCGCCCCCCAAAGCAAGGATGCGTATTCCTGTTAGCATCCAGATCACTCCTTTCCGAGACACGATATGCTTTTATTCTATGCATGCGCCCGGAAAGGGGTGAAAAGCAAAAAAGGCTGCCCCTTTATGGGACAGCCTTTATGTGTATTTATATTCATAAGCAGGCCATTTGAATACATGCCTAGAGCGATTTCAACTCGGTAATATATAGAGCGAAACGCATTAATTCGTTCACATGTTGTGCTGCCGAGCCATGAAAAATGAATAAGAAATTTTATAGATAAACCTATACTCAGCGTCCTGTATGACCAAAGCCTCCAGCACCACGCACGGTCTCAGACAACTGGTCTACTTGTTTCAATTCCACCTCAGGTACAGCCTGAAATACCATTTGCGCAATTCGCTCATTACGTGTAATCGTGAACGATTCCTCGCCCAAATTAATAAGAAGTACCTTTATTTCCCCACGATAATCCGCATCTATCGTCCCCGGTGTGTTGAGACAGGTAATACCATGCTTGAGAGCCAGTCCACTACGCGGACGGATTTGTGCTTCCAGTCCCGCTGGCATCGCTATTGCAAATCCGGTTGGAACGAGGCAACGTTTGCCCGGTTCCAGCACCAGCTCGTCCTGTACCGCTGCATACAGGTCAAACCCGGATGCAAGCTCTGACATTTTACGAGGCAATTCAATATCTTCATTGCCCTCAAGTCTGTTAATTTCAACGTAAGTTAACAAAATAGTCCCTCCCCATATCTTTAACCGCTGAATCACTCGCTCCGACCATCGACAGAGCAAATGGCTCCGAGAACATCCGATCCAGCACCTTGTTCACATCATCAGCCGTCACTTGCTCAATATGTTCGATCATTTGATCCAGCGTATAATGCCGACCCAGCATCAACTCATTTTTTCCAAGACGGTTCATCCGGCTGCCTGTACCTTCAAGACTTAAAATCAAGCTTCCTTTTAACTGCTCCTTGCCTTTATGAAGCTCATTAGCGTCCAATCCGTTGATAGCCACATCCTGCAGCAGCTCCAGCGTCAAATCCAGCACGTCCTTCGTTTGCTTAGGGGCCGTCCCTGCATAGATCGTGAACAAGCCGCTATCTGCATGAGAGCTATGATAGGAATAAACCGAATAAGCCAGCCCGCGCTTTTCCCGAATTTCTTGAAACAAACGTGAGCTCATGCCGCCGCCGATCGCATTATTCAGCAAGACCATAGCATACTGTAGTTCGTCGCCAGTTGCAAATCCGGGCAGGGACAAGCAAATGTGATTCTGCTCCGTCGCTTTCTCATGATACAGCAGCTCACCGTTAAACGCAGGCAGTGTCAGCGGCGAAGCGGTGCCATGATTATCAAAATGTCCAAAATGTTGCTCCAGCAATTCGATAAGTCGATCGTCCACATTGCCAGCCACACTGATAACTGTATTATCAACTGTATAATGCTCCTTCATGTAGTGGCTGAGATGTGAGCTATCCATAGCAAGCAAATGCCCTTCGGTTCCGAGAATTGGAAAAGCCAGTGGATGTTCACCATAAGCTGCCCGGGATACAAGATCATGCACCATATCATCCGGTGTGTCCTCGTACATGGAGATTTCCTCAAGAATCACATTTTTCTCTCTCGCTAGTTCATCACGATCCAATTTGGAATGAAAGAACATATCAGACAACACATCAACCGCGATTGGCAGATGCTCATCCAGCACTTTCGCATAATAGCAGGTATATTCCTTGGAAGTGAACGCATTTACATTTCCCCCGATAGCGTCGAATTGCTCGGCAATTTCCTTGGCGTTAAAGCGCTCTGTTCCTTTGAAAAGCATGTGTTCAATAAAATGAGAAATACCGCTATTGTTCGGTGTTTCATTCCGGGACCCGGTTTTAACCCAGATGCCAAAAGAAACTGAACGCACGGTTGGAATTTTTTCAATGACCACTCTTAGGCCGTTTTTGAGTTGAATTCTTTCCACGATTGGCCCTCCTAAACTGAATTGCATACTTAGCCATAATGTTCAATCCTAACAGAAAAAAGACGTTCACTCAACCGGAGCAGGTAGCTGCCGATCAGAGGAAAGCGTCTGACTGACAGTTCCGAGCACGAGTCCTTTACTCCGAATGGCATGAATCATGCCTTTGAGAGCCGCCGCCGAGGAATCCGTAGGGTGCATTAATATCAGGGAGCCTGATTCAACCTGACTACTGATTTTGTTAACCACCGATTCTGGCGACGGATGCCTCCAGTCTACGGTGTCCAATGTCCACAGCACGGTTTTGAGTCCGAGTTCTGCGGCCAGATCAACGGTTTGCTGATTAAAATCACCTGACGGCGGGGCAAACCAGCTGTTTTTCACACTCAATATTTCTTGAAGAAGCACTTCCGTCTTCTGTATTTCTTGTGTGGCCCTTTCCCGACTCAGACGGCTCATATCCGGATGAGAGTAGGCATGATTCGAAAGCTCATGTCCTCTTTTTTGAATCTCCTTGGCGAGTTCAGGATTTTTTTTCAACCAGCTTCCATCCAGAAAAAACGTAGCCTTAACCTTTTCCTGATCCAGCGTATTCAGTATCGGTACAACATACTCGTTTCCCCAAGCCACATTGATCATGAAGGAGACCATCGGCTTCTCAGGATTCCCCTTGTAGATCGGTACATTACCCAGCTGGTTCAAATGTACTTTGGGTGCCAATTGCCGATACACATACTGGATTGGGCGGTCTGGAGCTTTAATCGCTTTGCGATAGGTGGCATCCAGGTCGACCTCCAGTCCGTTATAGCCCGGAATAGCCTTCCATACTCTGTCGATCTTGGCATCAACCGGTTCCCGCCGCTGACGGGCTGCTTCGGCACGTAGTCGCTGCATAAGCGCATTATCAGGTACAGCTGCAACTCCCATTGTTGTTACAGCCTCTGGCTCGTTCCCCCTTATGCCTTGTCCATCACGTAATTGACCAATGTATTCACGAATCCCGCTAAATTGCCCGATAATCAGCGTGATAGCCAAACTGGTTACAACCCACACTGCTCTCTTTGCCCTTCTCATGATCCCTTCATCCTCCCGCCCGTTTGTCCACATTGTATGCGGGGAGGACAAGAACTATGACGCAGTAAGCTTCTATAAGCCCAGTTCGGCACAGCTTGTGCGTATGTATGAAAAAAGAGCCAGAAACGTAGCTCTGCCTCTTTCCAAATGCTTAAATCATGCTATTCAAATCCCGTGTTCTGTAACACGGATAGGCTTCCTGTTGCTTGTGGTCCGCGATACCAGCACCTAGGACTTCGCAGGAGCTTCAGCCGTCAGAACCGCTTTACGGGACAAATTGACACGACCTTGCTGATCGATTTCAGTTACTTTCACCGTAATCGTATCTCCAATCGCAATCACATCCTCAACTTTGGCTACACGCTCAGTAGACAGTTGAGAAATATGAACCAGACCGTCCTTGCCCGGTAAAATCTCGACGAATGCACCGAATTTTTCAATCCGTTTCACTGTACCGATGTAAATTTCACCGACCACAACTTCCTTAACGATACCTTCAATAATGGAGCGTGCCTTTTCATTCATCTCTTGGTTTGTGGAAGCGATGAACACACGACCATCCTGTTCGATATCAATTTTCACGCCGGTTTCTTCGATGATTTTGTTAATGATTTTACCACCTGCACCAATAACATCACGGATTTTATCCGGATTAATATGCATCGTCATAATTTTTGGAGCGTACGGAGACAACTGCTCGCGCGGCTTTTGGATGGCTTCCATCATCTTGCCAAGAATGAACAAACGTCCTTCTCTAGCTTGCTTGAGCGCATCCTGCAAAATTTCACGGTCAATACCGTCAATTTTAATGTCCATTTGAATGGCAGTTACACCTTCTGCTGTACCAGCCACTTTAAAGTCCATATCGCCTAGATGATCTTCCATGCCTTGAATATCCGTCAGCACGGAAACATGATCTCCGTCCTTGATCAAGCCCATAGCTACACCTGCAACTGGAGCCTTGATCGGTACACCTGCATCCATCATAGCCAGTGTGCTTGCGCAAATACTAGCTTGGGAGGTTGAACCGTTCGATTCCAGCACCTCGGAAACCAGACGGATGGTATATGGAAATTCAGTTTCGGAAGGAATTACTTTGGAAAGCGCACGCTCACCAAGCGCACCATGTCCAATTTCACGTCGACCCGGCGCACGCAAAGGACGAGCCTCACCTACGCTGAATGGAGGGAAATTGTAATGATGCATGAAGCGTTTCGTTTCTTCCAGATCAATACCGTCCAGAATTTGTACGTCACCCAATGCACCAAGTGTACAAACGCTGAGCGCTTGCGTTTGACCGCGTGTAAACAAGCCCGAGCCATGCGTACGCGGCAAAATGCTCGTGTCGCTTTCGATCGGACGAATTTCATTAAGCTTTCGACCGTCAGGGCGCACTTTATCATGCGTAATCAGACGACGAACTTCCTCTTTAACGATATCATAGAGAACTTCGCTCACGTCTTTCAAAAGCTCAGGCGTCTCTATGTATTGCGCTTCAAAGTGAGCAACTGTCGCTTCGTTGATTGCATCAATCGCCTCTTGACGGGCATGTTTTTCTGCAATTTTTACAGCTTCCACCAAACGCTCAGCTGCATAAGCACGTACTTCACTGTTCACTTTGTCATCAACAGCATGCAGCTTAACCTGCATTTTCTCTTTACCTGCCACTTGAACCAGTTGTTCAATAGCTGCCACAATGTTCTTAATCTCGTCGTGGCCGAACATAATCGCTTCCAGCATGACTTCCTCTGGAATTTCGTCGCCTTCCGCTTCTACCATCATGATGGCATCTTTCGTTCCGGCTACAACCAGGTACAAATCGCTGGTTTTCTGCTGCGCAATGTCCGGGTTAATCACGAATTGTCCGTTTACACGGCCTACAGCAACTCCACCAATCGGCCCGTTAAAAGGCACATCCGAAATGCTAAGTGCCGCCGAGGTTCCGATCATCGCTGCAATTTCCGGTTCGCAATCCTGATCAACACTCATCACCAGGTTCAACACCTGTACATCATTCCGGAAACCTTCCGGGAACAATGGGCGAATGGGACGGTCTGTCAAACGGCTGGACAAAATCGCTTTTTGACTTGGGCGTCCTTCACGTTTAATAAATCCACCTGGAATTTTCCCAACAGCATACAATCTTTCCTCATAGTTCACTGTCAGCGGAAAAAAGTCCAGATCTTTCGGTTCACGGGAAGCAGTCACGGTACAAAGCACAACTGTTTCTCCGTAGCTTACTTTAACTGCCGCATTAGCCTGTTTCGCAAGACGTCCTGTTTCCAGCACCAGCTTTCTTCCGCCGAGCTGCATTTCTACACGTTGCTCCATGGTATCCCTCCATTTCATTTCATTGTAAAAGTTCTATACATATCCAGTATTTCCTGCGCAGGTCTTATTCATAAGAAATTCACATTCAAATAAGATATGTAATTTCAAAAAAAGATTCTGCATTTCAAAAAAGATTCTCATTTCAAAAAAGAACCCGGCTGCTGTCCGCCGTCGCCTTAGCAGGGACAAGCGGTGAACAACCAGGCTTCTTTTCTCATTACATGTCTGAAAATTAACGACGCAGTCCGAGACGCTCGATCAACGCACTGTAACGTTTAACATCAGTCTTCTTCAGGTAAGCCAAAAGTTTACGACGCTGACCGACCATTTTCAACAACCCGCGGCGGGAGTGATGGTCTTTCTTGTGCGAACGAAAGTGACTTTGCAAGTTGACGATGTTTTCAGTAAGGATAGCGATTTGTACCTCAGGTGATCCTGTATCGGATTCATGAGTTTTGTACTCCTCGATCAATTGCTGTTTACGCTCTTGAGTCAATGCCATCCTGTTCACCTCCTTCATTATAATCGCCACTAGCCTCGTAGCCGCCGGTGAAAGCGGACAACCAAGCTAAGGTTCATCGTTGTTTACACAACATAAGTCAGTATAACACAGCGCCTGTCTTATGTAAATAATTTAGCCTAGTAGCTTTTTAGCTGTCTGTGCGTCATTGCCAATTTGACTGATCAGCTCGTCTACAGAAGAGAATTTACGTTCAGGACGGATGTAATGATGAAGCTCAACCACCACAGACTCCCCATAAATCTGCTGATTAAAATCAAACAGATGCACCTCAAACGACGGATTCAGCACGCCTTCATGAAAGGTAGGCTTAACTCCTACATTCATGACACCGCTTATCCAACGATTGCCTACGAGTGCCCGTACAGCATATACACCCTTGGCCGGAATTACGTAGGTATCATCCAGTTTGAGATTAGCGGTCGGAAATCCGATCGTGCGCCCCCGCTTCTCTCCATCCATTACAGTCCCCCGTATACGGTAAGGACGTCCCAACCAGCGAGACGCTTGGGTCAGATCTCCGGCCTGCAAAGCACGGCGGATACCAGAACTGCTGACCTTTTCCCCATCCAGTTCAAACGGGGGCACGGTGTGAACAGCCATCTGCTCTCCACCAAGCTTGCGAAGCGTATCCTCATGCCCCGCACCTCGGTAGCCAAACCGAAAATCAAAGCCCACTACTGCCGTTTGGATTTGCAATGGAAGCAGTACATCTGTCATGAACGCCTCAGGGCTGACTTTGGAAAAATCTTCGTTAAAGCTCATAATATAAAGAACATCCACACCCATGTCGGCCAAAATAGTCTGCTTGTCCGCAAGCGGTGTTAAATAACCTTCATAGTCACCTTTTTTCATGACTTCCTTCGGGTGAGGATGAAATGTCATGACAGAACCCGGCACTTTCTGTTCCCGAGCCAACGAAACGGCTTGGTGTATGACGCTTGCGTGTCCCAGATGAAGACCGTCGAACTGACCAATCGCCGTGACCTGTGGACGCCCCCATTGCTGTAAAAGCTCATCACTCAATGGATAAGATAATGAAACGGTAATCATATTCATTCACCTGCATTTCACATCATTTGACTAACTTCGTCAAAATTATAGCACATTTCAAGGTAAGAAAAACGTCTATCGACGTACTTTCACGGAAGCCAGATCGCGCCTAGCGGAAGTTTTTCTTGCGATTATAAAATTGTTCAGCTCCGCTGAAAATTTATAAATTCTATCATCTTAAAAAAACTTTAATTGGAGCGATCGCACCAGATTCATCTCGTCCATATATGCCTAAAAACGTTTTATCCTCTTTATACAAACGGAAGGGCTGGCAGTCGGTCACAGGTGGTGAAATCATATTCAGCGACAAACGTTGACCTTGTAAAGCTGCAGCTACCTTTGCTTCGGCCACCGTATGCTCAGGCATATAGTCAATCGCCTGATCGGTTGCAATGAGCCGCTCACCCAAACTGCCATCCGCTACGCAGCGCTCTATCTCTTCGAACGTCAGGCAACGTTCCGCGGAAATTCCCGCAGACATGGTTCGCTCCAGCTTGACCATCGTCGAAGGATATCCCAACGCACGGCCAATATCAACACATAGTGTACGGATATATGTCCCTTTGGAGCATAGGGCACGGAAGGAAATATCCACATACGATCCTGTCTGCTCGAATCCTGTCATCTCCAGCTCGTAAATATCTACTTCGCGGCTTTTGCGCTCCACGGTTTTTCCTTCTCGAGCCAGTTCATATAGACGTTTGCCATTCACTTTGAGCGCAGAATACATCGGCGGCACCTGCAAGATCGTACCAACAAAGCGCTCAAGCGCTGCTTTGACTTCTTCTTCCGTCACCTCTACTGGGCGTTCACTTTCTTCAGTAACTGTCCCTGTAAGATCTTCGGTATCGGTCGCTATGCCTAATCTCAGCGTGGCCTGATACTCCTTGGGCCGCTCCTGCATGTATTCTACGACCCGGGTAGCCCGCCCCAGACACAAGGGCAGCACACCGGTTACCTGCGGATCAAGCGTTCCGGTGTGCCCAATCCGTTTCATCCCCAGTAGACGGCGAGCTTTTGCCACCACATCATGAGAGGTAAATCCAGCGGGTTTAAGGACGGGCAAAATGCCTTCCCAACTTGCCTGTTCCTTCTTCATTGGGTTCATAGCTCGTCCTTCACCCGCCCTACAACCGTCTCAATAATATCCTCCAGCTTACCTTCCAGCCGGCAGCCCGCAGCACGAACATGTCCTCCGCCCCCAAACGAATGGGCTAACGCAGCTACGTTAACACGACCTGCTGATCTCATGCTGGCTTTAACCGCTTGTTCATTGATCACTTTAAAGAAAATGCCTACTTCAACGCCACGAATATTTCTTGGATAGTTAACAATTCCTTCCAAGTCCTCGTTAACAGCTCCGCATTCCTTCATATCCTCAGGTGTAACAACCACCCAGGCGATTTTACCATTCTCCGACATCGTAAGCGTCTGCAATGCTTTGGTCAGCACCTTCATTTGTGGGAATGTCATTTCTTCCAGCAAATTTTCAGACAAAGATGGACCGTCTACACCGTAAGTGAGCAGCTGAGACACAATAGACATCACCTTTGGCGAAGTGTTGGAATACCGAAAGCCTCCTGTATCCGTAAGCAGTCCTGTATACACAGAAGTCGCTACATCAACGTCCCACTTCACTGCAAACATTTCCAGTAAATCAAAAAGAATCTCCGCTGTTGCCGCTGCATCCGACTTAATTACATTCACCGTACCATATGCATCATTTGTTGGATGATGATCAATATTCAGGATAACAGCATCTTCAGCAAAAAACTGTTCTGTTAGACCAACACGACGATAATCTGCACAATCCACGCAAATAATCCGGTTGTATTTCCGTTCTGGCGGTTGCTGGCTCATATCCATAATCTCATCGGCATGCCATAAAAAATCCATGCGTTTGGGAATAGCTCCCTCGTTCAGCATGGTAAATTTCTTCCCCAGACATGAGAGAAGCCAGCCCACCGTTACGGTGGAGCTGACTGCGTCTCCGTCCGGCTGTACATGCGATACGATCAGGTAATCATCATGCTCCAGAATAAATTCCTTCGCTTGTTGAAGCGCCTGTTCATAGGTATGCATTGCCGTCTCCTTTACATTCAGTTCATGGTTTCTTCGGATCAAGAGGAATCCCTATTTTTCGTCCTTGTCGATATCACTCAACAGCTTTTCAATTCGGCTGCCGTAAGCAATAGATTCGTCAATTTTGAAAATCAGCTCAGGAATATGGCGGAGCCGTATCCGTTTGCCGAGTTCAGAACGAAGATAACCGTTCGCTTTGTCCAATGCTTTCAGGGAAGAATTTTTTTGTTCTTCATCCCCAAGCACGCTCAAGTATATTTTGGCTTGGGACAAATCGTTTGTGAGATCGACACCCGTTACCGTGATAAAACCGATGCGGGGGTCTTTTAATTCGGTTTGTATGAGTTGGCTTAGCTCCTTCTTGATCTGCTCGCCAACCCGACCTGTACGTATTTTAGCCATGGATGCTCACCTCTCTGCTGTTAGCGCTCCACTGTTTCCATGACGAACGCTTCAATAATGTCGAGTTCCTTAACATCATTATAGCCATCAAGGGTAATACCGCATTCGTAACCTTGGGCAACTTCTTTTGCGTCGTCCTTAAAGCGTTTCAGTGAGTCGATTTTACCCTCAAAAATAACGATGCCGTCACGAATCAGGCGTGCTTCTGCTGAACGGGTAATTTTACCGGACGTCACCATACAACCAGCGATCGTACCGACTTTAGTAACTTTGAATACGTTACGAACTTCAGCGTGCCCGATCACATTTTCTTTATATTCAGGATCCAGCATGCCTTTCATAGCCTGCTCGATTTCTTCAATAACATTGTAAATGACGCGATGCAGACGAATGTCCACTTTTTCAGCTTCCGCTGTAGATTTTGCCTGATTATCTGGACGAACGTTAAAGCCAATGACAATGGCATTGGAAGCCGCAGCCAAAATAATATCGGATTCGGTAATTGCACCTGCACCACTGTGAAGAATTTTGACGCGTACACCTTCAACTTCAATCTTGTTCAAGGAGCCTTTCAGCGCTTCGACAGAACCTTGTACATCACCTTTGATAATGACGTTCAGATCCTTCATCTCACCATCCTTGATGTGTTGGAACAGGTCATCCAGCGTTACGCGGGTGTTGCTGCCCAGATCGGACTGGCGCTGCGTGATCGTACGTCTATCAGCGATAGCACGGGCTTTGCGCTCATCCTCAAACACCATGAACGGATCACCAGCGAGTGGAACTTCTGTCAAACCAGTAATTTCAACTGGAGTAGAAGGCCCAGCTTCCTTGAGACGACGACCTTTGTCGTTGACCATGGCACGTACACGCCCGAAGCAGTTCCCCGCTACAAAGGCATCACCGACTTTCAGAGTACCATTCTGCACAAGCACACGAGCTACAGAACCGCGGCCCTTATCCAACTCAGCCTCAATGATAGTACCGCGTGCCCGTTTGTCCGGGTTCGCTTTGTATTCATTCACTTCAGCTACCAGCAGAATCATTTCGAGCAGATCTTCCAGACCCATTCTTTGTTTCGCTGAGACGTTGACGAAAATGGTATCTCCGCCCCACTCTTCGGGTACCAACTCATATTCAGTCAGTTCTTGCTTTACTTTATCCGGGTTCGCATCCGGTTTGTCAATCTTGTTCACAGCCACGATAATAGGCAAACCTGCCGCTTTCGCATGGTTGATGGCTTCGACCGTCTGTGGCATAACACCGTCGTCAGCTGCAACCACGATAATCGTCATATCTGTAACTTGAGCACCACGAGCACGCATTGCAGTAAAGGCCTCGTGACCCGGTGTATCCAAGAAAGTGATTTTTTTACCGTTGATTTCAACCTGGTATGCACCGATATGCTGTGTAATACCACCGGCTTCGCCACCTGTTACATTCGTGGAGCGAATAGCATCCAGCAAAGTGGTTTTACCATGATCGACGTGACCCATGATTGTTACAACTGGTGGACGTGTTTTCAGATCCGCTGGATCATCATTCTCTTCCACCGTTTCAAAACGATCTTCTTCGACCGGAATCTTCACTTCTACCTCAACGCCAAAGTCACCAGCCAGTAAAAGAATGGTATCCATATCCAGTTCCTGATTGATCGTCGCCATTGTTCCGAGCATAATCAGCTTTTTGATAACTTCTGACGCATCCTTGTGAAGCAGCTTCGCTGTTTCGCCTACGGTCATCTCGCCACGCACAATAATTTTCTTAGGCGTGTTGTCGATTTTCTCACGACGCTCCTGCGGTTGTCCTTTACCACGGTTGTTAAATTTCCCGCCACGATTGTTACCACCGCGGTTATTGCCACCACGGCCACCGTTACCACCACGTCCTCCGCCTTGACGGTTATCGTCGAAACGGCCTTGGCCGGAACGGTTATTACTGTTACTGAAGTTACTGCCTGTACGATTGCCACCACCATTACGGTTGGCATTGCCGCTTCCCGTTGATGAAGATGCTCTTACTGCCGTCCCACCTTGGCTACTCCCTTGAGAACGCGTACCTGTGTTACTAGTGGAACGCTGTTGTCCCCCTTGTTGTTGACCATTACTGCGGTTCTGGCTGCCCTGCTGACCACTTGGTTTATTCGCACTTTGCTGACTGCGGTTTTGACCGCCCTGCTGGCTACCTTGCGCTCTTGGAGCGCTGCTTCGACTACTGTTTTGGTTGTTGTTTGTCCTATTCATACTTACCTGCTTTTCCTGTTGATTTTTGGTTTGCTCAGTTGAATGATTACTGTTTTGACTTGAACCGGTCTGACTTGAACCAGTCCGACTTGAACCGTTCTGGCTTGAACCAGCCTGATTCGAGCTTACTTGCGCCGTGTCTGCTCCACCTTGCTTAGCCGCAGCATTGGATTTGATATTCTTAAAAAAATTTTCCACTTTGCCTACGGCATCATGTTCCATGACGCTCATATGGTTGTTTACGGGAATATCCAGCCGTTTAAGAATGGTGATAATTTCTTTGCTGCTCATGTTCAACGATTTGGCGTATTCGTATACCCGCACTTTGTCTTTGCTTTCTTGTTTACTCAATATACTCCACCTCCGACATTATCCCCGCATGTTTCATGATCAATTTCGCGAATCCTTGATCCGTCACAGCCAGCACAACCCGTTCAGGTTTGCCGATACTGCTTCCCAAGCTTTCCCGGTCAAATCCTATCAATAAGGGGATTTTGTACGTCCCGCATTTGTCGCGGAATTTCTTTTGAGTATTCATTGAAGCATCTTTTGCAAGAATGACCAGCTTGGCTTCTGAAGACCTGATCGCTTTATAAACGATCTCATCACCTGTTAGCAGCTTGCCAGCTCTCATGGCAAGACCCAATCCAGACAGCGCCTTATTCATCCTGCACGCTGCCTTGTGCCGCCAGGAATTCTTCCTCGACGGCAGCAAAATCACGACTTAGCTGCTCATAGATGTCAGGATGAACCGAGTGCTTCAATGCTCGATCCAGTGCCTTACTTTTTTGAGCCAGCTTGAAGCAGGCGGCTTTGCCGCACAAGTAAGCGCCGCGCCCTGACTTTTTACCGGTCAAGTCAATCAGCACTTCGTCTTCAGGGGTTTTAACGACACGGATCAACTGCTTCTTTGGCATCATTTCATGACAGGCCACACATTTGCGCAAAGGTATCTTTCTCTGTTTCATGCATTAACCCCCCTACACTCCGCTTAATCTACAGAAACGGAATCCTGATGCATTTCATCGGTGGATGTTCTTGGTCTGCCAAGCTCTTCCTCCGCCTGTGTTTCACTCTTAATATCAATTTTCCAGCCAGTAAGCTTAGCAGCAAGACGAGCATTCTGCCCTTTAATGCCAATAGCCAGAGAAAGCTGATAATCCGGCACAATGACGCGCGCCATCTTTTCTTCTTCAAATACCTGTACCTCAAGTACTTTAGAAGGGCTTAACGCATTAGCAACGTATTCGTCAACATTATCGGAATAGCGCACGATGTCAATTTTTTCGCCACGCAGCTCATTCACAATGGTTTGTACCCGTGTTCCTCTAGGTCCTACACAGGAGCCTACTGGATCAACCTCTTCATTGCGGGAATGAACCGCGATTTTAGAACGGAAGCCTGCTTCACGCGCTACAGAACGAATCTCTACCACACCGTCAAAAATTTCAGGCACTTCGAGTTCAAACAAACGCTTAAGCAGACCTGGATGTGAGCGGGACAGCATGATTTGCGGCCCTTTAGTTGTGTTCTCTACCTTGGTAATATAAGCCTTAATCCGATCCAGATGGTTAAATTTCTCATTTGGCATCAGCTCGCTCAACGGCAAAACCGCTTCTACCTTGCCCAAATCAATATAAATATTGCGTGGGTCTTGGCGCTGTACAGTTCCTGTTACAATATCTTCTTCCTTGTCCACAAACTTGTTGTAGATCAAGCCCCGTTCCGCTTCGCGGATACGCTGGGTCACGACCTGCTTCGCTGTTTGTGCAGCAATCCGTCCAAAATCACGTGGTGTAACTTCAATTTCAGCGATATCCTCCAACTGAAAATGCGGATTAATTTCACGAGCTGCCGGTAACGAAATCTCGGTGCGAGGGTCCAATACCTCCTCAACGATCAACTTGCGCGCATATACCTTAATGACTCCCGAGTTGCGGTTCATATCAACACGCACGTTCTGTGCGGTGTTGAAATTCCGTTTGTAGCTGGAAATCAAGGCTGCTTCAATGGCCTCAAACAGCACATCCTTACTGATCCCCTTTTCTCTTTCCAACTCGTTCATTGCTTCAATAAAATCCATACTCATGGATTACTGCTCCCCCTTTCAAATGATGGCACCTGTGTCCTGGTCAGCACACGAGGTATAAAACATGAAGTCATGTCAAACAGCAACAGTCAAATCCAAATTAAAATATGATCGCGAGCCTTGCACCAGCTACCTTTTCATAAGGTATGGCATGCTTCTTTTGTCCGCTTTGAACGGTGAGCTCCCCATCTTCAAAAGAAAGCAGACGACCTTCAAATTCCTTCAGGCCGTTGATCGGCTCGTATGTAGTAACAAATACATTTTTGCCTACCGCTTTAGTTACGTCCTCCGCTTTTTTCAGCGGTCTTTCGGCTCCTGGTGAGGATACCTCCAGAAAATATGCTGTAGAAACCGGATCATTTTCATCCAGCTTTTGGCTCAGATATTCACTGATCATACTACAGTCGTCCAGATCAATTCCTCCGTCTTTGTCTACAAAAACGCGAAGAAACCAGTTACTGCCCTCTTTGACATACTCGACATCGACCAGTTCAAAGCCATGCTCATCAAAATAAGGTTGGGCCATTTCTTCCACTGCTGATTTGATCTTTGGTGTGCTCAAAGATTATAACCTCCAAAAGTAAACTTTCCTGTGGTGAAAAAAGACGCCCCATTACTATGGACAATGCTTCTTCATCACCGGCATTTTCCATTTTCATTTGATGTAATGTTCATTTCGGGCTCACTGCAAATAAACCGGCGTACCGGTTTTGGCCCAAAAATAACGTTTTCACGTTGTAACTGTATATCAAACAGTAAAGAGTGGGTTTCCCCACTCTTTTAGCAACGGTTTTATCTCCATGATTACCAAAAAAATTATATCATAACCATAGTTATGTGACAAGTGCCAGAGCTTGACTACTGTGGTTCGGATTAAAATAAAGACAGCTGATTACTCTCTGGCAGACCTCGAAAGCACCCCATCTGGGACAGCATTTCGACAATGGTTTTACTGGCCTTCGACTTTTGCTGAAAATCCTCGACAGACAAAAATTCACCCTGTTCACGGGCAGCCGCGATGTTACGCGCCGCGTTTTCACCAATCCCCTGAAGGGCTCCAAACGGCGGAATGAGCGAATCTCCATCCACTTTGAAGCGTGTAGCTTCGGAACGGTACAAATCAATCGATTTGAAACTGAAGCCGCGAGCCGTCATTTCCAAAGCCATTTCCAGGATTGGCAGCATCCCTTTTTCTTTTTGCGGTGCCTGAAAACCAAGCTGCTCGATTTCGACAATCTTCCGCGCGATCGCATCATACCCCTGACAGCACAAATCAATATCAAAATCGGCTGCGCGTACGGAGAAGTAAGTCGCATAATATTCTATCGGATGATACAGCTTGAAATACGCTGTGCGTACCGCTGAAATAACATAGGCTGCGGCATGCGCCTTCGGAAACATATACTGGATTTTCAGACAGGAATCAATGTACCACTGTGGCACCTTGCATTTTTTCATTTCCTCAATCCACTCGGCACTAAGACCCTTACCTTTACGCACGCTCTCCGTAATTTTAAAGGCCAGACCTGCGTCCATCCCCGCCTTGTAAATCAAAAACAGCATGATATCATCCCGGCAACCAATTACGGTCTTGATGTTGCAGGTATTATTTTTGATCAACTCCTGCGCGTTCCCCAGCCATACGCCCGTACCGTGAGACAAACCGGAGATTTGCAGTAAATCGGCAAAAGAACTCGGCTGCGACTCTACCAGCATCTGGCGTACAAACTTCGTCCCCATCTCTGGTACACCATAGGTTGCGACAGGTGTGCGGATTTGCTGTGGTGATACGTCAAGTGCCTCCGTGGAGTTGAACATGCTCATCACTTTGGGATCGTTCATAGGAATCGTCGTAGGATCAACCCCGGTCAAATCCTGAAGCATCCTCATCATGGTCGGATCATCATGACCCAGAATATCGAGCTTGAGCAAGTTTGCATCAAAAGCGTGATAATCAAAATGCGTCGTTTTCCATTCCGAGCTCGTATCATCAGCCGGGTACTGCACCGGTGTAATGTCCTCGACCTCAATATAATCGGGAACAACAACAATCCCGCCCGGATGCTGTCCGGTACTGCGTTTTACACCCGTACAACCGGAAGCCAGCCTGTTCAGCTCGGCTCCGCGCCATTTTTTAAGATGTGCCTCTTCATATTTTTTGGCAAAACCAAACGCCGTTTTCTCAGCAACCGTACCGATGGTTCCTGCACGGAAAACACTTTTTTCACCAAACAGCACTTTCGTATAGTTATGCGCGACAGGCTGATATTCTCCGGAGAAATTCAAGTCAATATCGGGAACTTTATCTCCTTTAAAGCCGAGGAACGTTTCAAATGGTATATCCTGTCCCTCACCCTTAAGCTTGCCACCGCAATTCGGACAGTTTTTGTCGGGCAAGTCAAACCCGCTCGGCACGCTTCCATCCAAGAACCATTCGCTGTGTCTGCATTCAGGATTAACGCAAATATAATGAGCAGGCAATGGATTAACCTCGGAAATACCGAGGAAAGTCGCTACCACAGAAGAACCGACAGAGCCCCGTGAACCTACCAGGTATCCATCCTGATTAGACTTTTTAACCAGACGCTCGGAAATGAGATAGTTAGCGGAGAACCCGTATTTGATAATAGGCTCCAATTCTTTTTCAAGACGAGCTACAACGACCTCGGGCAAGGATTCGCCATATATGGATTGAGCCGTCTCATAGCACGTATTACGAATCTCCTCATCTGCTCCGTCCAGCAATGGCGTAAACAGCTTGTCAGGGAATAACTCCAGTTCCTCAAACCGCTCCGCCAGCTCGCTTGTGTTGGTCACAACAACCTCATAAGCTTTTTCCTCACCCAAAAACTCGAACTCTGCCAGCATTTCATCCGTTGTCCGCAAATGAGCATCCGGCTTACGGATATCTTTTAGCGGGCTAAACCCGGTAATGCCGTGTATGGTGATATCACGATACAGCTTATCGCGAGTCTCCAAATAGTGAACATTGCCTGTAGCAATAACCGGCTTATCAAGCCGCTTTCCTATTTCGCATACTTTGCGTATGGCCGTTTTCAGAGCGTCAGGTCCGCTTACCAGTTGCTTTTCCACCAGATGCATATACATCGTTAAAGGTTGAATCTCCAGCACATCATAAAACTGTGCGATTTCCTCGGCTTCTTCCTCGGATTTATTCAACACGGCCTCGAAAAACTCTCCCTTTTCGCAGCCGGAAATAATAAGCAATCCCTCTCTCATTTCCAACAATTTTGATTTAGGAATGCAAGGCACACGCTTGAAATACTCGGTATGAGACATCGATACCAGCTTGTACAGATTTTTTTTGCCTATTGGATTCAGGGCATAAATACAGCAGTGGAAGGGACGAACGGTCGATAGATCCTTCCCCACATAGTCATTCAAGCGATCGAGCATTTTCAACCCTTTAATTTGTTCCGCATCATTCAGCAATCCATTCAACACTTCTGTCAACGCAACCGTATCATCAATGGCTCGGTGATGGCTTTCAAGCGCAACCTTATATTTGGTCGTCAGCGTATTCAAACGGTGATTTTTCATGGTTGGAAAAAGTAAGCGGGCCAGTTCCAGGGTATCCAGTACCGGATTGGTCATTTCAGGCAAACCCATCTTTCGAAGCATTGCCTGGATGAAGCCAACATCAAATCGCGCATTATGGGCAACCAACACAGCATCGCCAGCAAAAGCTACGAATTCCTTCATAACCGGTTCCACATCCGGTGCATCCTTGACCATTTCATCGTTAATGTTGGTAAGTTGCTGGATATTGTAGGGAATACGCTCATGCGGATTCACAAAGGTTGCATAACGGTCAATTTCCTTGCCTTCATATATTTTGACAGCCGCTATTTCAATGATTTTATTTTGCGTGACGGACAAACCGGTGGTCTCAATATCAAAAACGACATAAGTCGCTGCTTTCAGATTTAACGGCTGTGCCTGCATCACAACCTCAACTGCATCATTAACCACATTGGCCTCAATGCCATAGATCATTTTAATTCCGTTTTTCTTGGCTGCCTTGGCGGCATCAGGATAGCATTGCACTCCACCATGATCGGTGACCGCAATCGCTTTATGCCCCCACTTGGCGGCTGTTTTGACATATTGATCGATCGAGGCTACAGCATCCATTGCGCTCATCTTTGTATGCAGATGGAACTCAACCCGCTTTTCCTCTGCGTTATCCTTACGTGTAGGCGGAGCCTGTACTTCAATCAGATCGGAAGGAATCATAACCAGCTCGGGAATTTGCATAAAACGATCATATTCTACCCGTCCACGGACTTTGACCCATTTTCCGTTAGCCAGCAGACTGAGCACCTTCAGGTCCTCTTTTGTTTTAGCAAACATTTTCATCTGCAAGGAATCACTAAAGTCTGTCAAATAGTAGGTAAACAGCGTACTGCCATTGCGCAGCTCTTTACTATCCAGACCAAAGATCGTCCCCTGCAAAGTAACTTTCTTCTCTTCGTCCTGAATATCCTGCATCGGAACAGGCGGCTCTTTGATTTCATAACCAAATTGAAGCCGGACATCTCCCTCTTCCTCTTCTACAGGCGGCATTTCAGCTTCCATACTTTCCATCATTTTCTGAATAACTTGGCGTTCTTCCTGCATCTTCTTCTCTTGGAACTCCTGCAAAGCCTCCTGGTTACTTTCACCCACCTGAATTTTAACACGCATAGAAAGTCCAAAATATTTGTCGTAAAATTTGATAATAGCTTGGTCAATCTGTTTTTTGCGCGCCAGTTCCAGCGACATGCTATCGCTCATCGTCAGTATGAATAGTCCATCTTCCCACTCATGCACAGCCCGATTCATCCAACCGTTTACAGAGGGAATTTCACGATGTACCCACTCCAGAAAAAGCTTCCAGTATTCACCGATGATATCACCAGGTTGAACCTGATCACCATAATGAAACCGAAATGTTATTTTAGCGATATGATTCATCTTTTCCTGTACCTGAATGCAAAACGTACGATATACCTGAGCGGGGACCAGTGTCTCCTTGACAAGGATGATATTCCAGTCCTTATTGGTACGGCTAATTTCTACCTGATCAATCCAACCGTCCAAAAAATAAGGTTCAACCACTCCCGCAGGCATCACAACCTGTTTCATCAGCAGCTCCAGCCGCTTTCTCTTTTCTTCAGCTCCGCCCATGGCTCTCCCCCCCATTTTCTAGTGAGCTCTCCCAGCTGTCTTTATAGTGTACAGCGGTCTCCTCATCTTCAACTTTCATTCCGAAAACATGAAAAGCTTCTGCGTCAAAAACATCTCCGACCGCAAAAGCTTTTCGTAGCCCTCCTCACCCTCCAACGCGACAATATAAATCCTACGGGGCATTCCACGTACAGTTATACTGTTGGCAGAGAAAATGAAGTGAGTATAATGGGTTTGCTTTACTTCTTTATTAGTACGCCCGTGCGAATACTACAGTATGCTTGGCTGGTTTGCCACAGCACAGACATGCGGTCTTTTGCTCGGTTGTTTTAAACGGTATGTTGCGACTTGTAGCGCCCGTCACTTCTTTAACCTTGTCTTCACATTCCTCAGATCCGCACCAGCCTGCCAAAGTAAAGCCGCGTTTTTCTTCCATGAGCGTCTTCATTTCATCCAGCGTATCGACGGAATAGAAGTTTTCTTCCATAAAATTCTTCGCACGATCATACATTTCCTGTTGTACCTGTGCGAGCATTGCTTGGACTTCCTCCAGCAGGTTGTCCTGCTGTACAATTTTTTTCTCGCCACTAATACGAGATACGAGTACACAGACACCGTTTTCCATATCACGAGGTCCGATTTCCAAACGTACTGGTACACCGCGCATTTCATATTCGTTAAATTTCCATCCTGGACTCACATCGCTGCGGTCGTCCATTTTCACACGTACACCAGCTTGCTTCAATTCAGCGAACAGTTCATCTGCACGCGCGATCACAGCATCACGCTTCTTAGGCGGTCCGATTGGAACCATAACGACTTGTGTAGGTGCAACTTTAGGAGGCAAAGCCAAACCGCGATCATCTCCATGAACCATAATCAGTGCACCAATCAAGCGTGTACTTGTTCCCCATGAAGTTGTATGTGCGAATTCCAGATTATTTTCACGGCTCAAATATTTAATATCAAATGCAACCGAAAAATTGGTCCCCATATAGTGGGAGGTCCCGGCTTGTACCGCACGCCCATCCTTCATCATCGCTTCCAGTGAGAATGTGTCCTTCGCACCTGCAAATTTTTCAGATGGTGTCTTTTGTCCAGTAATAACTGGAATAGCCAGAACTTCTTCAATAACCTCACGGTATACTTCCAGCATTTTCATCGTTTCTTCGCGTGCTTCTTCTTCTGTTTCATGAGCCGTGTGGCCTTCCTGCCACAAAAATTCACTTGTACGCAGGAAAGGTAGTGTCCGTTTTTCCCAACGTACCACGTTGGCCCATTGGTTAATAAGCACAGGCAAATCTCGATAGGACTGAATCCATTTGGAGTACATATGTCCAATCATGGTTTCAGAAGTCGGACGGATTGCAAGGCGCTCTTCCAGCTTCTCCCCGCCAGCCTCGGTTACCCAAGGAAGCTCAGGATTAAATCCTTCCACATGCTCTTTCTCCTTTTGGAAAAAGCTTTCGGGGATAAACATTGGAAAATAAGCATTGCGGTGACCCGTTTCTCTGAAACGCACATCCATGGCTTCCTTGATATGCTCCCAAATTTCAAAACCGTCCGGGCGGAATACAATACACCCGCGAACCGGGGAATAATCCATCAGCTCTGCTTTTTTAATAACATCAATATACCATCGGGAAAAATCTTCGCTCTGTGGCGTAATTTCCTCGACAAACTGTTTATCGTTCGACATAGAAATGCATGTCCTCCCATACAGACCGTTTTTATATAAGTCCGCCTCTAATTAACCATTAATTAAGCGTAAAATATCGTTGTACGTGACCGCGATCATAAGCAGAAACAGCATTGCAAAACCAACAAAATGGACCATTCCCTCTCTGCCCGGATCAATGGGACGTCCTCTTACCGCCTCCACACCGAGGAACACAAGTCTACTGCCATCCAACGCTGGGATAGGCAACAAATTAAATATCCCCAGATAGAGACTCATAATAGCCGTCCAATACGTTAACTGCTCAATACCCTGCTTGGCAATTTGTCCCGTCACTTCAAAAGTACGTACTGGACCACCCAGATCATTAATAGAAAAGCGTTGAATGAGCTGGCTAAATCCCTGGAAAATAAGATCGGTCGTTCTTACCATGGATTGTCCGGCAAATTTAAAGGTCTCTCCAACCCCTGCTTGGCGCTTTGGAAGTTCAGGCACGATACCTACTTTACCGCCCTTTTGCCCCTCCATTGCACGAGGTGTAATGGTGAGATCAAATGTTTGATTATCACGGCGAACCTTCCACTTCATCGGCTTGTCTTGAGAATCGGCAATCAGCTTGATCAAATTTTCAACATTCGCACCAATTGCAGTACCATTCACCGATTCAATGATATCTCCCTTATGCAAATCAGCCTCGGCAGCAGGCATCCCTGCTGTAATTTCACTAATTTGAACATAAGTGGGGTTCTCCACTTGTATCCCGACCATCTGGATATGCAGACCAAACAGAATAAAGGCAAGAATAAAATTCATCAGTGGCCCAGCAAAAATAGCCATCGCACGCTGTCCCACCGTTTTGCTGCCATACTGTCGATCCTTCGGAGCAATTTGAATGGATTGTCCTTTGGTTACCATCATCGCTTGCGGGTGTACAGTGTATTGCTGATCTTCACCATCCACATCCAATTTTACAGTCAGCGCCTCTTCCAGATCAATATCCAAAACTTCGCCACGGACCACATTTTTACGGTTATCCAATTGATCCAGATAAATGGTTTTAACGACGCCGTCCGTTACGCGTACAGCAATCGTTTGTCCGGCTTCAATTTCATTAACCTCCGGATCTTCTCCCGCCATGCGGGCGAAACCACCGAAAGGCAACAAACGAAGCGTAAACCGCGTCTCGTTTCTTTTATAAGAAAACAGTTTCGGACCGAAACCGATCGCAAACTCCCGTACCAGAATCCCGGCGCGTTTGGCAAAATAATAATGCCCCCATTCATGCACCGTCACTATGACGAAAAACATGAGCACCGTCATCAACACTATTTGAATCGTTTCCAATCGTTTCCGTTCCCCTTTCAATGAGATCGAGTTTGTCTTCCTAGATTACATTATTCTCCAATCCTGCACAAGAGAATCACATTTCGCTTCTCCAACCCCAAGTCAGCCCTATAGCCCGGCAGCTATGCTGCGAGTCTCAGTATCACAGGCTTCAATCGCAGACAGATCAGGGTTAGCCACATTGACATGTTGCTCCAGCACACGTTCAATAATAGCCTCAATATGCAAAAAAGAAATTTCTCCACGCAGAAAACGGGCAACAGCAATCTCATTAGCTGCATTAAATGCGGTTGGTGCTGTACCACCCATTTTACCACATTCGAAGGCAAGCCTTAAACAAGGAAAACGATGAAAGTCCATTTCCTTAAAATGGAGTTTGCCGACCTCAGCCAGCGACAGCGGCTTTGCCGGGGACTTCATTCGTTCAGGGTAAGTCAAGGCATATTGAATGGGTACTCTCATGTCCGGATTCCCCAGTTGGGCAACGATGCTAGTATCCTGAAACTCCACATAGGAATGAATGATGCTTTCCGGATGAAGCAACACGTGAATTTGCTCATAATCAAGCCCGAACAGCCAGTGAGCTTCTATGACCTCCAGCCCTTTGTTTACCATCGTTGCTGAATCAATCGTAATTTTGGCGCCCATCGACCAATTGGGATGTTTAAGTGCATCTTCCACCGTAACTTCACGAAGCTCTTCTCTTGTCAGATTCCTGAAGGAGCCTCCCGATGCCGTGAGGGTGATATGTGCCACATCTTTCATGCGCTCACCGTTCAAGCATTGGAAAATAGCTGAATGCTCACTGTCAATCGGCAGCAACGGCACGCCTTTCGCCCGAGCCCGCTCTGTGACCAGATGACCGGCAGTAACCAGTGTTTCTTTATTGGCCAAACCGATCTGCTTCCCAGCCTCAATCGCGGCCAGCGTGGAGTGCAATCCGACACTGCCCATTACAGCCGTCACAACCATATCTGCCTCTGTGTTTGCAGCCAGCTCAACGAGTCCTTCATTTCCCCAATGCAGTTCCATGCCGGGTGGCAGTAAAGGCCGAATTTCTTCCGCCAGCTGCCTGGTGCCGACAGACACTTTTTTAGGTTGATAAAGATGTGCCTGTTCAGCAAGCAGCTTTATGTTAGAACCACCCGCTAAAGCCTCAACAACAAACTGATCCGGGTGCATAGATACCACATCCAGCGTTTGTGTTCCAATAGATCCGGTTGAACCGAGTACCGTAATTCTTTTCATGATGCACCTTCCTATCCTGAAAATCACTTTTATCCAGGAGCTCATTGTTTGTTATTCAGGGCAGCTATGCTATTGGTTTCATCCTTCTTATGAAGCGGTGTGAGCAGCATAGAGATCAATCCTGAGCATAAACTGTAATCACCAGGTAAGTTTCATGGAAGCAGCATCAGCATATGTACAAATGGAAAAACGACAATCCAGCTGTCGCAGCGGTCTAAAATACCACCGTGCCCTGGCAACAGATTACCGGAATCTTTAATGCCGTACACTCGTTTGTACGCAGATTGCACCAAATCGCCCAGTTGCCCCACAACCGCACAAGCCAAGCCAATACCGAAGGCTTTGGACCACGGTAGCAGTCCTCCTGACAATCCGGCGAATAGCAGAGCTATAACCAACGCTAAAACAATCCCACCGATGGATCCTTCGACCGTTTTGTTTGGACTAATCGCAGGCCATAGCTTCGTTTTTCCTGCCATTTTACCTACAAAATAGGCCCCTGCATCACTTGCCCAAATACAAGCCAGCAATAAAAAAGTCCATAACAGCCCATGTTCCATATGACGTGATTCCGCAATATACGAAAACCCAAAACCTATATAAACCGTACCAAGGAATAGCATAGCTACAGTTTGAATAGGGATTTTGTTTTTCGTGCCCACTGTAATGACCATAAAAGCTATCATTAGCAGCCAAAGCATGCTGGCAAAGGGTAGTGGTGAATGCAAACCCAAAGGTTGATAAGGGAATACAAAAGCTAATATGCTCACGTACCCGAGCATTGCTGTACCCCCAAAAGGAGATACCTGCGTCATTCGTGCGAACTCATAAAATCCGATCAGGGCCATCACCAAAATAAGCAAATGGTAGGCCAAGCCGCCCCACAGGACCATCGCCAAAAAGAATACGCCTGCCAGAATACCGGTAATTAATCTCTGTCTCAACGGCTTTCATCCTCCATTTACTTCAGTCCGCCATAACGTCGTGATCTTTGCTGATATTCAATCACTGCTTCGTATAAGTGTTCTTTCTTAAATTCAGGCCAATAAATATCCGTAAACCATAACTCACTGTAAGCAAGCTGCCAGAGCATAAAATTACTGAGTCTAAGCTCACCGCTTGTCCGAATCAGTAAATCAGGGTCTGGCATATCACTGGAAAGCAACGTGTTTCCGATCATATCGGGCGTTATATCTTCTGATTTGAGTTTCCCGCTCTCAATTTGTCGTCCCAACGTTTGCATACATTCTGTGATTTCCAGCCGGCTACCATAATTTAATGCAAAATTAAGAACAAGTCCGGTATTATGTTCGGTTCGCCGAATCGCTTCAGTCAACGCTTCAACGGTATGAGAAGGTAAAAGCTCCTTGTTTCCCATCATACGTACCTGCACATTTTTTTCAATCAGCTCATCCAGCTCAATAGCCAGAAATTCCTGTGGCAATCGCATTAGAAAATCAACTTCGTCCTTTGGACGCGTCCAATTTTCAGTTGAAAAAGCAAATAAAGTCAAGTACTTAATGCCCAGTTCATCCGCCGCAATTGCTGTGCGTTTCACTGCCTTCATTCCATTTTGATGCCCTACAATCCGCGGCATTCCAATCCGTTTGGCCCATCTGCCGTTCCCATCCATGATGACAGCAACATGCTGCGGAATATTGTCTTTTGAAATGGCCGGTGTTTGCTGATTTTGTTCCCTGTTCCACCAAGACCGAACCCGTTTGATCATTCCAGTTCCTCCAGCATTCTCTGAAAATGTGCCTCAGGCTTGAAAAGAGACAAACCCCACCGTAAGGGAGGGGCTGCCATTCTTTTAGACTTCCATAATTTCTTTTTCTTTTGCAGCTAATACTCTATCCACTTCAGCGATAAATTTATCGGTTGTTTTCTGGATATCTTCCTGATATTTACGAGATTCGTCCTCGGAAATATCACTTTTCTCCATTTTTTTGATATCATCATTTGCATCACGGCGGATGTTACGAATAGCGATCTTCGCTTCTTCGCCGTTCTTCTTTGTCATCTTCACCAGTTCAGCTCTGCGTTCCTCTGTCAAAGCAGGAATGCTCAGACGGATGGTATTTCCATCATTCGAAGGTGTCAAACCCAGATCTGATTTTTGGATAGCTCGCTCGATGTCGGCCAAGGAGGATTTGTCCCAAGGCTGAATCATCAAGGTCCGACTGTCAGGTGTGTTTACGTTCGCGAGTTGGTTGACCGGAGTCATTGCGCCGTAATATTCAACCTGCACACGGTCCAGTAAAGCTGGTGTCGCCCGTCCTGCCCGCAAAGATGAAAGATCACGTTGCAATGCCTGAATTGCTTTTTGCATGCGCTCTTCTGCGCTTTTTTTCACGGATTGTGGCATTAATTTACACTCCCTTTGACGATCGTACCAATTTTCTCACCCAGCACGACACGTTTAATGTTACCTTGCTCTGTAATAGCAAAGACAATTAACGGAATATTGTTATCCATGCACAGCGAGGAAGCTGTAGAATCCATGACACCGAGGTTTTTATTGAGCACATCCAAATACGTGAGCTGCTCATATTTCTCGGCTGTGCTATCTTTAAAGGGATCGGCTGAATATACACCGTCCACTTTATTTTTAGCCATCAGAATCACTTCGGCTTCAATTTCAGCAGCTCGCAAAGCGGCTGTAGTGTCAGTCGAGAAGAACGGATTCCCTGTACCTGCCGCAAAGATAACGACCCGACCTTTTTCCAGATGGCGGATAGCTCTACGACGGATATAAGGTTCTGCAATTTGTTGCATCGCGATGGATGTCTGCACACGTGTAGGTACTTCAATTTGCTCCAAAGCATCCTGCAGAGCCAGTGAATTCATCACCGTTGCCAGCATACCCATGTAATCCGCCGTTGCCCGGTCAATCCCATTAGCGCTTCCAGCGATACCGCGCCAGATATTGCCGCCTCCACATACGATGGCAACTTCCACACCCAGTTCCACAACGTCTTTGACTTGCTGAGCAATCGAAGCAATCGTATCTGCATCAATACCGTAGCCGTTCGATCCTGACAGCGACTCTCCACTAACCTTCAGGACTACACGCTTAAAAACAGGTTTTTCCAAATGATCACCCTCCAATATCAATTATATTTTATGTAACAGGATAAGTGTCCTGTTGCAAGAAAAGGAACACCGATGTGTTCCATTTCCGCTTTTCCATATTCAATTACCGCTCGTTGGTAATTATTGTTTCACTTGAGACATAACTTCTTCGTAGAAGTTGTCTTCTTTTTTCTCCAGACCTTCACCCAGCTCAAAACGAACAAAGCGACGTACGGAGATGTTTTCACCAATTGTACTGATTTTTTCGTTGATCAGTGTGGAGATTGTTTTATCCGGATCTTTGATGAAAGATTGCTCCAGCAAGCAGAATTCTTCGTAGTATTTACCGATGCGGCCTTCAACCATTTTTTCAACGATTTTCTCTGGTTTGCCTTCGTTCAAAGCTTGTGCTTTCAAGATTTCTTTTTCTTTTTCAATCTCTTCCTGTGGCACTTCTTCGCGACGAACATAACGAGGGTTCGATGCAGCGATATGCATTGCAATGTCACGTACAAAATCTTTGAACTGGTCTGTTTTCGCTACGAAGTCTGTTTCGCAGTTTACTTCTACCAGTACGCCGATACGGCCGCCAGCATGAATGTAGGATTCAACAACGCCTTCAGTAGCAATACGACCTGCTTTGTTGGCTGCAGCTGCAAGTCCTTTTTCGCGCAGAACTTCAACCGCTTTTGTCAAATCACCATTTGCTTCTTCAAGCGCTTTTTTACAATCCAGCATTCCTGCGCCTGTTTTTTCACGAAGCTCTTTTACTGCGCTAGCATTAACTGCCATATTATTTCCCTCCAAATTTGATTTTCAGTGGTATACACAAGCTTTATTCCTTAAAAAAAGGGTAGTGAGAGGTTATCCACCTGCCAACCACCCTTTTCATTTAATTCGTATAGGTATTTCCTATCGGAAATAAATATTATGCTGTAGTTTCTTCGCCTTGGTTTGCTTCCATAACTGCATCAGCCATTTTACCAGTCAGCAATTTAACAGCGCGAATCGCATCGTCATTACCTGGGATAACATAGTCGATTTCGTCTGGATCGCAGTTAGTATCAACGATACCAACGATTGGGATACCCAATTTACGAGCTTCAGCAACCGCGATACGTTCTTTGCGTGGATCAATGATGAACAGAGCGCTTGGAAGGCCCTTCATGTTTTTGATACCGCCCAAGAATTTTTCAAGACGATCTTTTTCTTTGCGAAGAATGATAACTTCTTTTTTAGGAAGAACTGCGAATGTGCCGTCCTCTTCCCAAGATTCCAACTGTTTCAAACGATCAATACGTTTTTGAATAGTTTGGAAGTTAGTCAGTGTTCCACCCAACCAACGTTGGTTAATATAGAACTGACCAGCGCGTTCAGCTTCTTCCTTAACGGAATCTTGCGCTTGTTTCTTTGTGCCTACGAATAGGATTGTACCATTCTCAGCTGCAATGCTTTTCACGAAGTTGTAAGCTTCCTCAACCTTTTTCACTGTCTTTTGCAAGTCAATGATGTAAATACCGTTTCTTTCAGTGAAGATATAACGATCCATTTTCGGGTTCCAGCGACGTGTTTGGTGACCAAAGTGAACCCCAGCTTCCAAAAGCTGTTTCATGGAGATTACTGCCATCTTCACACACCTCCTAAGTTTGGTTTTTGTGTGTCCTCCGCCGACATCATTTTTCATAAAGACTTTCCGTTGAAAGCACCCTTCACGAAATTAACCGACGTGCGTTTTTAACACCGTCAATTAATATACCATAACACTTGCATCGTTGCAACCAACTTTTCGACAATCATTGAATCCGTGCACAAAGTAACTGGGTGCTTCCGTCTGTCGAGCTTTTAAGAAAAGATAAAGAGCCGTCCACTTCCCGTACTGGTCAGTTGGACGGCTTCTTTGTAATTTTAGTAATGATAGAACCGAAATCCTCACCTTTGACGAACTGATAGGTACCGGTACGAATTTTGGTATTGATTTTTTGAGCATTAGCCGCTGCCTCAAACGCCTTGGCATCTGAAACAACGCCCGTCTTCTGCAAGCCGGATGCCACACTTCTCAAATTACTTCCCGATACAATACTATATTGCACTTGCGGAGTAGCAGGCTGCTTAGGGGCAGCTGGAGTATTCTCAGTACCGGATTCTTTCACTTTCGGATTATCCGGTTTTTTCGGTATAGACGTACTGCTCGCAGGCTTAGAAGCAGTCGAAGGTTTGCTGCTCGCGGGTGCCTTTGGTGCTGATGGCGTTTGGGCTGGTTTTGCCTTTTGAGGTGCAGTCGGTGTTTTGCTGCCTTCCTTAATCACCTTATTCCGCCATTCCTCTTCTGTCATCTTCGGATCAGAAGGGTCACTGATCTGAAGATTTAATCCAGCTGCTGCCTTCTCCAATTGCTCACGGGTCATGTTTTTCGGGTCTATTGAGGATGGCTGTGATTGTCCCTGACCAATCATCGCCAGTTGCAGCAGCAATGCGCCTGTTACAAGTCCGGTACCCATGCCTAGCATAAATGAACGATTTTTGATCAATTCAGATCCTCCCGTTCTGCCAGTTGCAATATGAGCTGTACCTCGCCCCGCTGGATACCTGATTGCTTGGCTATATAATCCACCGATTTCCCCTGCTCATAGAGCGCAAACAGCTCTTGATATCGATCACGGATGGTTTCTGGCATCTGTTCGGTTTCAGGCTCTTGCAACGCCGGCTGCTCATCCCCAGCTACGATGAGAGCGTCCGAAACAGGATGCTCTTCTTGTAAGGGCATTGCGGATTGCGGTCTGTGAAATTGGCCATAAGCAGCCGCTGCCTGTTGAGAAATACCTGTATGGCGTATTCCCCCAGATGTAGTCTCCACTTGCGCAGAGGCCGCAGCAAGCACAGTCTGTCGCTCAAGCTCGACGATGCGGTTTCGCAGCTCAGCTACCTGCTCCTGTAATGCCGTCTGCTTAACTGCGTGTTCCTGCTTCATACCAGATACGAGTTCAATCAGCTCGTCATTATCGCTTTCAATATCGGCCATGTATTGCTCCAGTGTGGCCTCGACCTTTTGGACGACGGCCTCTTCTGTTCCCCGTTCCGGCTGACGCTTAGGCAGCAGCCAGGCGTAGACAACAGCTGCAACGCCCAGCAGAACAATATAAATCCATGGTTGGTCCACTGCCCATCGTCTCCTTTAATTATGCTCCTCCATTTGTTGTAATCAGAGCGAAAAATCAATATGGTGTCCCTTATACGGATGCTCTGCTGGATGCTCTTTAGGCGGCTCGTTCTCACCAGATTGGGAACGACTCTGCTGTGAAGATTCCCTGCCCTGAGCTCCTGTTTGCCGTTCATCGACAAATGCTTCTGCAGACTCATCTATCGCACTGCTTCGCTGACGCAAGTTCTCCGTCTCCAGCGCGTTCTTTTGTCCTAGCAGTGCTTGGTCATTCATCGGCCGCTGATGGAAATCACTTTGGTATCTACCTGCTTCACTGGTACGAGGTACGGCAATTTGCAATTCAACAGCTTTCAAGCTCATTGGACCACGCCCTTTCCGATTGAGCATCCGTGTATGTCTTCCGAGGAATACAATGTTGAGTTAGAATCCGTATACCAAATTATACATAAGAGGACATGCTGATGTCTCCCTCATGATAATAAAACGCCATTCTTTCCACTGAATCTTTAATAAATTTCGTATATCTGCCGATAACTATTTTAGAGCCGCCGTAAATTATATTTTTTACTTCTACCCGTGCACGGCTCGTATCTTCCAATGTTCGTTCAATTTCCAGCATCCTGGACTTGGTTTCCAAAAGCTCTTGCTCATTAGATTTTTTAGTAGATGTCAGCTTGATTCGCATGGCCATTCTTTCCGGTGCAAGCTGTCCACTAGCAGCAAGCTGATCCAATATAGTAAGGGCCTTATTGGTTTTATCCTGACTGTCTGTCTGCTCCTTCAAACGTGCGCGCAGCTTTGTCAGCTCATCACGCAGTTCCGGAAGCACGCCCACTTCGATAATGGTCGCTGTGGACATCGTGTTACCGATGGTACGAGCCACTACCTTTTCACCTGCTTGTACATTGCCACCCACGATGAGTCCTTTTGTCCCCTCGCAGATTACATTTTTGCTCGCTTTAATCTGGGAATGCATAATGCTTTGGGATACGAGAATATCGCCTCCCGCAATGACGTTACCATCCTGTATAAAGGAGCATTTCACATTTTGCGCTGCTTTCACATAGCCCTTATGGTATCCAATAATGCCGCCACTGATTTCCACCGAACCTTCCGCTTCCAGTTCAGCACCTTCCACACCACCGATAACACGGATGTCACCAGCAGCCCGAATACGAAAACCTGTCAATACATTTCCACGAATGACGACGGTTCCAACAAAATCAATGTTACCAACACTATAATCGACGTCTCCGTTTACTTCATATACAGGGAATACATTAAGCTTGCCCTTTTCAGTTGTAGTCACCAATCCATCAATAGCCGCATACATCGCAATGCCTTCTGGATGAACCACTACATTTTTTCCAATCTTAAAGCGGGCCTCTCTACCCGGAAGAAAAGGAATTTCCTCCCCAGTTACTGCAATACCCGCTTCACCCGGCAGAGGCTCAACCCGTTCGGCAATCAGCTGTCCACGCTTTACATTTCGCAAACGAGTTAATTCTTTATAGTCCACCCGGCCATCAGCTGTTTCGAGCGGCTTATGTGTATAATCTCCGGTCACGATTTCGGCCAGATTAATTTTTCCGTCTTTGCCATGGATCGGCTGCTTTCCCTGAGCAATCAATAATTTGGTGAAGAAATGATCTTCCGGACGTGCCACAAATGTATGAATCGCATCAGTAATTAAACCATAAGATATTTTCTGGCTGCTCAGAAAACGCTCTAGTTCTTCCACAGAACAGTTAAAGCCTTCTTCACGTTTGGCAAACTCCAAATAGGCGGTTTGTTTGTCAGGTGAGACAACCACTTTTAAAAACTGGTCCAAAGCATATTGCTTCTCCACAAGGGTGCTCCTTCCGTTTAACTGTTACTGTAACCTCCCGTACGTTAATCTTTACGCATTAACAAATCCCGTTGTTTGTCCAATGTCGCTCTCAGGCGTAATATAGCCTTGGAATGCAACTGTGAAATTCTCGAAGGAGAAAGCGACATGACCTCAGCAATTTCACTGAGCGACAAATCCTCGTAATACAATAAAGAAACAACGATACGCTCTTTTTCAGTCAATTTGTCAATGCCTTGTGCAAGGGCATCGCGAAGTGTAAACTCATTGACTTTATGATCCGGATTTTTCGCCTTCTCGTCCACCAAAAGGGAAAGCCGTGTTTCCGACTCTTCTTCGCGGATCGGGTCCTCCAGTGAGACGATCGACATAACAGCGACTTCCTGAATCATATTTTGAAACTCTTTCTCGGAGACGTCCAAATAATGGCTCATCTCTTCATCGCTAACCGTACGCAAATACCTCTGTTCCAAATGCTGGTAGGCATCTTCAATTTTTTTTGCTTTTTCCCTAACTGAACGAGGAACCCAATCCCCTTGACGAAGACCATCCAAAATCGCTCCACGAACACGCCAAGAAGCATAAGTCTCAAACTGTAAACCACGTCCATAGTCAAATTTCTCCAAAGCATCAATCAAACCCATGACACCGTTACTCGCCAAGTCGTCTTTGGATACATTTTTAGGTAAGCCTACTGCAAGCCGACCCGACACATACTCCACAATATGAAGATAATTTTCAATTAACTGCTTTTTTGCTTCCTTGTCACCGTGTTCTTTCCATTGCTCCCACAGCTCGGAATGGTTTAAATGAGCGGCTTTTCGCTCGTTCATCGGCTTCACCCTCCTTATTTGTCTGTCAGGTGACGAACGGCCTTGGCCAATTCTTCAGGGTCCTTGTTGGAAACCAGCTTAGGCGGGTTTAAAGGTGCGAAACCAGGATCTCCCCCGTCCGTCTGCTCTGGCTTCGGCTTCAGTAATTCATTCAGATTTTCATTTTCGTCTGGTGTCGTCAGGTCCAGATTCTCACCTACGCCATCTACCTGAGAACTTGCCCGGCTTTGGGCATTCCCCAGATCTGGCCGCGCTACAACACCAAGTGTCCAGCGCAGCACAAATGCAAGTAGGAACCAAAAAACGAAGGCGATCAAGCCACGAATTAAGCTCGTGGTCAGCAGATTGCTGCCAACGGACAACACAAAAGTCAGACAAAATCCGACTACTCCAGACCAAAGATTAATGCGTAAGCTGCCAAATAACATGATTATAATTCCTTTACACCTTTTTGTACGCTTCGAATATTCAAAACGCCAGTTTCACTGTCCAACTCAATCGTTCGTCCATAATTACCGCCAGTATCCTCCGCAATCAAAGGAATACCAAGATCTACGAGCATTTCCTTACATGATTCTACGTTGCGCGGACCAATCCGCATGGTATCTCCACTACCGGCAAAGGCGAACATCTGCGCTCCGCCTGCCATTTTGGCAATCAGTCTGCGGCGTTCGGCTCCTAATTTCAGCATCCGCTCAAATAGCTCCGGCAACGCTGTATCCGCGTATTTAGCAATGTTCAATTGCCCTTCACGAGCAATATCCGAGGACGGTAGCATCACGTGTGCCATGCCTGCCAGTTTCAAATGAGGGTCGTAGAGGGTCAATCCGACGCAGGAGCCAAGTCCTGTCGTGCGAATCGAATTCGGATTGCTGGTTACATTTAAGTCTGCCATGCCGACTTTAATGATGCTTTTATCCTCAATCATCGTTCATCGGGACTCCTAACGACCTAAAAATTTTCCCGAACGATTCTGGATCAGGAATAAGGAAAAATTGACCCTCAATCTGATTCTGTCCTTCCAGAAACGATGTGTCAATCAATAAAGCCGCATCCCCCATTTGCCCAAATTGGAGCAGTCCATAGCTGAGAATTGCTCCCGCCATATCCAAAGCCAGTGCAGGGACTGTCGGATACATAGACAAACGTGTGAAATCCGCCAGCGAGGACAGGTATGAGCCCGCTAAAATATTTCCCATTTCGGATAGGGCTGAATGCTCCATTTCGTTAAAGCTGTCTTCGTCATCTGAAGGAATGTTCGCCAGACGGGACAGTAGACTTTTTGCCGCTTGAGGCTGCAATATAAAAAATAGATTACCTGGTGCTTCCCCTTCGACCCTAAAAAACACTGCAACAACAAGTTGCTCATCTCCACCGACTTTATCGGCAATTTCCTCAAAGGGCAGCATCTGTACTTTGGGCACACCCATATCAATCGGTTTATTGAGAAGCCGGGAGAGCGCTGTAGCAGCGTTCCCCGAGCCAATGTTGCCAACCTCTTTCAAAACATCCAACTTGAAGTCTTCGAGGTTCCTAAGATTCTCCATAAATTAGTCCTCTAAACCTTCCAGTTGGTTCATTTCACTTCGATTCAGGACTTCGGACAAATTCAGCATGATCAACAGACGCTCTTCACCGATTTTAGCAACTCCACGAAGGTATTTGGCCTTGACTCCGCCAATCACTTCCGGTGGTGTCTCGATGTTGTCGGTATTCAGATCAATAACGTCATTCGCCGAATCAACGATAAAGCCGACTTGCATCTCACCTACTGCAACGATAATGATACGGGTTTGATCCGTATATTCAGCTTCAGGCAATCCAAAGCGGCCGCGAAGATCAATAACCGGGATGACTACGCCTCTCATGTTGAATACGCCTTTAACAAAATCGTATGTTCTCGGAACCCGTGTAATCGGCACCATGCGTTCAATAGATTGGACTTTTTCTACTTCGACACCGTATTCCTCTTCACCAAGCTTGAATACGATAACTTTAATTTCTTCTCCCATGTCTAAAAACCCTCCTTATTAATGTCAGCAATCTCACATTTCTTTCATTTTTAATGAAGACATTATTTAATGAAAACGTTCGGGTCAATGATCAAAGCAACCTGACCGTCACCCAAAATCGTGGCGCCTGAAATTCCTTGAATGTTTGGAAGGTACTTGCCCAAATTTTTAAGGACAATTTCACTTTGCCCCAAAAAGTCCTGCACAGAAAGTGCTGCCAGACGGTCTCCCTTGCGGATTACCACGACCTCAGTCTCTTCTTCTTCATCTTCATTGAAGTCCGGTACCTCAAACAGCTGGCTCAAGGAGATAAGCGGGATATGGGAATCGCGGAAAGCGATCATTTTATTGCCATGTACCGAACGAATTTGTGTCCGTTTGACGATCGCGGTCTCCACAATGGAGGACAAAGGAATTGCATATTTTTCAGAGCCAATCTGTATCATCATCGCTGCAATAATGGACAGGGTCAGTGGCAATTGTACAGAGAAGTTGGTGCCTTTCCCCAAGGTGGAGTGAACGGTAACATTGCCACCCAAAGCGGTAATTTTGGATTTAACAACATCCAGACCTACACCGCGTCCTGATACGTCGGAAATAACCGCCGCTGTACTAAAGCCTGGAGCAAACAGTACCTGATAGGCTTCCTCGTCGGTCATGACGGCTGCCTGCTCTTCTGTCAAAATCCCTTTGGAAATAGCGCTGTTCAGTACCTTCTCACGATTAATGCCGTTCCCGTCATCCTCGATCTCGATAAATACGTTGTTTCCGCTATGGAAGGCACGCAATTGCACCGTTCCTGTCTCTGGTTTGCCAGCGGCAATACGGTCGGCTACTGACTCAATTCCATGATCCACGGAGTTACGGAGCAAATGCACCAGAGGATCGCCAATTTCGTCGATAACGGTGCGGTCCATTTCAGTTTCTGCACCAGTAATAACCAGATCCAGTTTTTTATCCAGTGATTTGGCCAGATCGCGTACCATGCGTGGAAAACGGTTGAAAACAGTGTCGACCGGAACCATCCGCAATTTAAGCACAACATTTTGCAAATCGCTGCTCACACGGCTCATGTGCTCTACCGTTTCAGTCAGTGCCTGATTGGAAGCTTCACTTGCCAACTGCTCCAACCGTACCCGGTCAATGAGCAGCTCACTGAATAAATTCATCAATACGTCCAGACGTTCAATATCTACACGAATAGTACGGTTATGTGTAGGTGCAGCAGCCTTGACTGCTGGTGCTTTAGCCGCAGCTGGAGACTGCGGCTGGGATGGAGCTGATGGTTGTACGGCAACAGCCTCCTGCACCGCAGCAGCCTCTGCCACTCCGGCAGTAACTTCACTCATTTGTTTAAGAGATTCCTGATCCAGCTGTGTTACGGAGACAGTTTCGATTTCGGAAATACCCGCGATTTCCTTTTCCAGCTCCCCGACTTCTTTCTGCGTTATGTAATATAACGAGAAGCTTTGTTCAAATTTCTCCTGCTCAATATCCTGTACGGACGGATAAGCTTTCACGATTTCACCGGAGTTTTCCAGCGTGTTGAATACCATAAAAGCACGTGCCGCCTTCAGCTGGCTATCTGAGCTGATTGTCACTTGAATATAGTGAACACGATGCCCCTCGGAAATAGATTGCTCCAGTACGGAATACTGGAATTGATCCAGAACAAGCCCAGCACTGCTATCGCTACTGTCCGCTTTTTTAGCTGGAGCTCCCTCAGAAGCAACAGCGGTACCGGACTTTTGGAAATCACCGCTCACAATGGATTGCAGTGAAGCTACAATGGAGGAAACATCCGCTTTTCCATCACCGCCCTCCGTAATGTTCTGCACCATGGACTCCAGAGCATCCAATCCCTTGAATAAGGTATCGAATATAAATTCATGCATCGCCAGCTTGTTGTTACGTACCAGATCAAGGACGTTTTCCATTTGGTGAGTGAGCGACGCCAGGTCTTCAAAACCCATCGTAGCAGCCATTCCTTTGAGAGTATGGGCAGAACGGAAAATCACCTGAACGATGCCTAGATCTGTAGGGTTGCTTTCCAGTTGAAGCATATTTTCGTTAAGAGATTGCAGATGATCATTCGACTCATCAATAAACATGTTTAAATATTGGTTCATGTCCATTGTGAGACACCTCCTCCATGAGTTACACTCCGATTATTTCACAACTTGTACAAGCTTGGGGGCGATCTCCTGCATAGGCAGAAGGTGACGCACACATTTTAACTCTACTGCTGAGCGGGGCATTCCGTACACGACACAAGTTTCCTCATTTTCAGCAAATGTGGACTGTACCCCGGCATCATAAAGCTTTTTCATCATTTTAGCTCCGTCGCTTCCCATGCCAGTCAACAACACTAGATGCCGTTCCAGCGAGGTTAACGGGAGCAAGGATTCGAACATCGTATCTACAGAAGGACGGTGACCATTACGGGCTTCTTCCGTCTTCAGTGAAACGGTGTATTTACCGCCCGCTCCTGGCACAACTCTTAACTGATATCCTCCTGGAGCGATGTAGGCGGTACCGGTTTCGAGCGTCATTCCCTGCTCTGCCTCCACTACTCGGAGAGGGCTCAATGTGTTCAGACGTTGTGCCAGCGAGCGAGTAAAGTTAGGAGGCATATGTTGAACGATGACGATGGGGGCGGGAAAATCCCCAGGAATGCGCTCCAGTAACGTCTTCAGCGCCCGCGGGCCACCTGTAGAGCATCCGACCGCTACCAGCTTGCGAAAGTTGGATGTATGCACACCTTTTTTAAAAGACAGCCCCTTAGGTGGAGTCGGATTTGAAGGTGCCGCTATCGGAGGCATAGCCGTCGAAGGAGTGGAAGACGCCGATGAAGCTACGGTCTTCCTGGGCTCCGGCTTAACCAGTCCTGCCTTGTCCGTACCCTGCAGCGATTTGGCAGCAGCCGTACCGGAAATATTCAGTTTCCTATTCATTCGTTCCGTACCATTGGACGGTTCCTGCTTCGGCTGCGCAGCAGGTGCTTTCGCTGGCTTGCTCGGCTGAGCCGAGGACTGATTTTTGCGCTCACCAGTCACAGATGTTTCTGACTGCTCCCGCTTTGTTTTTGGCTTGGCAGCAGCCTGAACGGGTTTGCCGGCATCTCGCTTCGGCTGCGCCGATGTAGCAGGTGGAGAAACTGGAGGAGTAATATGGGTCTTCTCTATTGGTGCTTCCACTCGTTTCTCTATCACAGCCTGTCCCTCTGGAGGGTTTTCCAGTGGCGTTTTATTTTCTTGCTCCAGTGCTGCTTTGCGCTCATTCGCTTCCTTACGCTCCATACGGCTGCGCACTGCTTGCATAGCGGTATGCATCTGCTCCAGCAGCGCCTTGCTTACCTGCCCAATGTCTTGCGCATGAGATATGGATGGCTTTCTTATAAAATCGAAAGCTCCTGCCTCTAGAGCCATGATGGTCTCCTTCATGCCTTGCTCATTAATGCCAGACAACATAATGACAGGTAACGGATGGGCTGCCATAATCAGTGGCAATGCTTCAAGCCCATTCATTTCAGGCATTTCGACATCCAGGGTAACCAGATCCGGCTGTAACTCCTTCACTTTCTCTACAGCCTCTTTGCCGTTGGCAGCTGTACCTACGATGGTGAACGACTCATCCCTTACAATTAAATCTGAAATAATTTTGCGCATAAAGGCCGAATCATCTACAACCAGCACCCGGTAAGCACACATGTTAAACACCTCTGTTTCCTCTCATCAAAATCAATGTACAGAACGTCGCAGCCATTTTTGCATAAAACCTTTAATTCCGCTCAATGTACTAGATTGCGGAGCCTGCGGCATTGCTGCAAAACGGTGAGCCAGATTCAATACATCTCTGGAGGCCGCACATCCCGGAAAGGCAACCCAAAAAGGTACTTGCCTTTTGACTGCCTGCATGACATGAGTATCATCACTGATATGTCCAAGCAACGGGATATCGATCTCCAAAAAGCGTCTCGCAACAAGTGCAATCTTATCGGCAACTTGACGGGCCTCATTATCGTTATCGGCACGATTGACTATAATTTTGAATACCGTATTCTTTTGAAACCCGCTCACGACTTTGATAAGCGCATAAGCATCTGTTAAGGACGTCGGTTCCGGTGTGGTTACAACCATACATTCGTCAGCTGAAGTGATGAATTTAAGGTTTTCTTTGGACAAACCTGCACCTGTGTCAAACAAAATATAATCCATATTTGCTGCCATTTTCTCCACTTCATCGGCAAAATAATTCAGATCATCATCTGATAGCGAAAACAGCTCACTCAAGCCCGATCCTCCGGCAATATAAGGCAGACCACCTACACCTGTCTGAATAATTTCATCAATTGATTTTTCACGTTTTAGCAGGTGAAGAAGATTGTATTGTGAGTTGGCCCCCATCAACACATCAATGTTGGCCATACCAATATCAGCGTCAAATACAAGTACCCTTCGACCAAGGGATTGCAGGGCCAAAGCAAAGTTGAGCGTGAAATTGGATTTGCCTACCCCGCCTTTACCGCTGGTGACCGTTACAATTTTCGCCTGGCGATCACGTGGGGGCAATCGGAATTTATCCAAGGCTGAAACCATCTGTCTAAGTGATTGGGCTTGGTCACTCATATCAAATCTCCGCTATCTCCTGATAATACTTTGGCTCCAAGCAGCATGCTTGTTACCATTTCTGTATCTGGATGAAGAAGATCGTCAGGAACATTTTGTCCGTTAGTGATATAAGCCAGCTGCATCGGGAAATGATGCAATAGATTAAACATCCCTCCACAGCTTCCTGTCTCATCCATCTTTGTAAATACAACCTTGCCAAGACCGAACTTACTGAAATGGCCGGTGATATTGAGCATATCCTTGCTTTTGGACGTCATGCTGAGCACCAGATACGTCTCACTTTCCTTAATAGGTGAAAGCAGGCTCTGCAATTCGGAAACCAGCAGCTCATTCCGATAGTTTCGTCCTGCAGTATCCATAAGGATCAGGTCACAATGCTCCAGACGCTGAATGGCTCTGTGAACATCCCCGGGAGATTGCACAACCTCAAGCGGTACATTCAAAATCGTAGCATATGTACGCAGTTGCTCAACGGCTGAAATGCGATACGTATCAGAAGTAATAAATCCAACCTTGCGATGATGCTTAAACAACTGCTCTGCTGCCAGCTTGGCAATGGTCGTCGTTTTCCCTACCCCCGTAGGGCCTGCCACATACACGATTTTGGTATCTTTTGAGATGCCTTTGTCCAGTCTTGTCCGAATAAATTCGGCTACTTCTGCACGAAGGGCTTGTTCCCAATCAAAAGTCTCAGGAGCAGAAGTGTGCTCACTACGTCGCTCATATACTCGTTCGAGCCAATACTCCAGCAGATCACGCTCCACTTCCTGTTCCAACAATCGTTCACAAATCTCTTGCAGTGGCTCCGGCCAAGTACTTTCCAGCGAGGAGTTGCGGGAAAAGCGAGTCATCATCGCTTTCATTTCCCGTAATTCATTGAGCAGGGCCTTATTTTCCGCTGCGTTGCTCTTGTCTGGAACCCTTGATTCCATTGGTTGCCTCAATAGTTCATTGGACTTTTCCATGTTCGAAAATAAGGCTTCATTCGTCAGGAGTTGAGCTATTGCTTCCGGACTATTATCAGACCCGGCTGATGAATGCTCTGAGGCTGATGCCGTTTGTTCCAAGCCGACTGTTAAATCAGCCATTCCCTCTCCGGAACCGCCCGTCATCTGCGTTACACGTCGGTAAGCTTCTGGAGCGGCTTGTCTGGGAACTACAGGCGCCGATGGCACCTCCGGCTGCTCAGGTTCCTTTGCTATAGGAAAAGACTGTTGTCGTGGTGTTCCAATCCGCTGAGGCTTTTGAGGTTGCTTCTCTTCTACCGCAGCGACCACTTCGATTTTCTTTTTACTGAACATCCCCATAAAACCGCCAGCCTTGATTTCCTTCGTGCTTAAAATGACGGCATCTGTTCCTAAGTCACCCCTGATTTGCAGCATGGCTTCCGGCATGGTATCCACCACATATCGTTTCACTCTCATAAGTTCACCACCCCGACACTTTGAATTTCAACGTTCGGCTCCAGTTCACTATACGACAGCACCGGGACATCCTGCATTGTCCGTTCCATCACTTGCCGCAAATACATGCGAATCGTCGGTGACGTTAGTACGATCGGCTGCTGTCCGGATTGAATGAGACGATTGATTTGCTCCATCATCTTCTGGTACACGGTTTGCGTTGACACCGGATCAAGGGCCAAATAGCTTCCTTGCTCCGACTGTTGCACACTTTCAGCAATTTTCTTCTCCAGTCCCGGTCCTACGGTAATGACACGCAATGTCTCACCTTGCTGAGCAAACTGCTGTGTGATCTGACGGGACAACGCCTGGCGTACATATTCAGTCAGCACATCGGGATCTTTTGTGTAAGTACCGTAATCAGCCAATGTTTCGAAAATAGTAACCATATCCCGTATTGAAATTTTTTCCTTCAACAGCTTGGCCAATACTTTTTGTACATCTCCAATTGCCAGCACGGAAGGAATAAGGTCGTCCACGAGCACTGGATAATTTTCTTTGAGATTGTCGACCAACGAACGTGTTTCCTGTCTGCCAAGCAACTCATGAGCATGTTTCTTGATCGTTTCCGTTAAGTGAGTAGCTACGACTGAAGGTGGATCAACTACGGTATAGCCTGATAGTTCCGCAACATCCTTGGTGTTCTCATCAATCCAGAGCGCAGGCAACCCGAAAGCTGGTTCTGTCGTTTCGATCCCTGTAATGGAATCGTCGTCGTATCCCGGGCTCATAGCGAGATAATGATTCAACAGCAATTCTCCGCCGCCTACCGTATTTCCTTTAATTTTAATTACATATTCGTTAGGCTTGAGTTGAATGTTATCTCGTATACGAATGACCGGTACAACCAAACCCAACTCCAGGGCGCATTGACGACGAATCATGATAATCCGATCCAGCAAATCCCCGCCCTGCTGTGTATCGGCCAGTGGAATCAGCCCGTACCCGAACTCAAACTCGATCGGATCAACCTGAAGCAAATTAATGACACTTTCCGGACTGCGTACCTCTTCAATTTGTTGTTCCTCTTCCAGCTGTTCTTCGGCTATTTGCTTGCGTTCCATATTGCCCTGCATCCTGCGGGCCGCGAAAAATAGCAGAACGGCCAGCGGAAGAGTTGTAATGATATGAATTGGCGTGAAAAAGCCCAATAATGCAATCGTGACAGCCACAATGTAGATCAATTTTGGATAAGAGAAAAGCTGTCCGGTCAGGTCCTCCGCCAGGTTTCCATCCGATGTAGCTCGCGTAACAATCAAGCCTGACGCTGTGGATATGAGCAGTGCAGGAATCTGGCTAACCAGTCCATCACCGATGGTGAGAACAGAATAAGTCGACAGTGCTTCTTGAAATCCCTTTCCTTGAACGGCCATACCAATGATAAAACCGCCAACCAGGTTAATAATCAAAATGATAATACTGGCGATGGCATCACCTTTAACGAATTTACTCGCACCATCCATCGCTCCGTAAAAATCCGCTTCACGTTCGATTTTGCTGCGCCGCTCACGGGCTTGCTGCTCGTTGATCAGACCAGCATTGAGATCAGCATCAATACTCATTTGTTTACCCGGCATCGCATCCAATGTAAAGCGTGCGCCAACCTCAGCAACCCGCTCAGAGCCCTTGGTGATAACGATAAACTGCACGACCACGAGAATCAGGAAGACCACAAAACCGACTGCAATTTGTCCGCCTGCAATCCAGCTACCAAATGTAGCCACTACTTCCCCTGCATGTCCCTCACCTAAAATGAGTTTGGTCGTGGAAATGTTAAGCGCCAAACGGAACAATGTGGTGATAAGCAGCAATGAAGGAAAAATAGAGAATTGTAAAGCTTCCTTCGTGTTCATAGAAACAAGTAGAATCATCAAAGCAATAGATATATTGATGACGAGTAAAATATCGAGCAGCCATGAAGGGATCGGGAGAATCATCATTAGAACGATGCCGATGACGCCTGCAAGGACAGTTATTTCTTTCATTTTCATGGGTCTCTAGGCCTCCGATCCCTTTATTTCACTTTACCTTTTAATTTATATACATACGCCAGCACTTCGGCAACGGCCTGAAACAGGTCAGCTGGTATCGCATCCCCGATTTCGGCTCTTTGAAACAGCGCCCGCGCCAGCGGCTTGTTTTCCATCGTTATAACACCGCTTTGCTTGGCAATTTCCTTAATTCGGAGTGCTACGTAATCTTGCCCTTTCGCAATAATCTGAGGGGCTTCCATCTCCGATCCGTCATATTTCAAAGCCACAGCAAAGTGCGTAGGGTTGGTGATGATGACATCTGCATTAGGAACTTCCTGCATCATACGCTGCATGGCCATACGGCGCTGCCGTTCGCGGATTTTCCCTTTGATCAGCGGGTCACCCTCCATTTTCTTGTACTCATCCTTGATGTCCTGTTTGGACATTCTCAGGTTTTTCTCATGTTCATAGCGTTGATAAATATAGTCCAATACCGCTAAGATGAACAGCACCACACCAATTTTAAGCCCCAGTTCCATCGTTAATGAAGCCGTGAAGCTCAACATTTGATCACCGGACATTTCAGCCAGTTTGGGCAGGTCGGCCTTTGTTTTCCAAAGTGCGCTGTACACCAGATAACCAATCACGGTCATCTTTAAAACTGATTTCAGGAATTCGACCAATGACCTCATGGAAAAAATATTTTTGAATCCTTTAATCGGATCAATCTTGCTAAACTTGGGCGTGATGCCCTCTCCGGTTAATAAAAAACCGATCTGCATGTAATTCGCCGCTATCCCGATGACAATAGCCCCAATAAAAATAGGAGCCAGCATAATGATGATTTGCACGCCATACTCACCCATCATCAGCAGCGTTGTGTTTGGTGTTACCTCCATATTGAGGCGATTCATAAATATATCCTGAAACAAGCGAACCGCATGATCCTTAAAATACCCGCCGAAAATCATAAGGCAAAAAAACGTAGCCAGCAGGACACCAGAGGCGGGCAACTCCATGCTTTTGGCAACCTGCCCTTTTTGTCTTGCATCCTGTTTCTTTTTGGGTGTAGCTTTTTCCGTTTTTTCCCCTGAGAACAACTGCAGGTTCATAGCATATTTAAATGACAAACTACGTTCCTCCAGACCAGACATTAAGGACGGGTGCCCATAATATCCAATAAGTTGCGCATGGATTCGAACATCACAGAAAACATTTTTTCGAATATAAAAGCAAAACTTGGCATGAGAAGCAGTAACATGAACAATCCCACAATAATTTTAAGCGGTACACCAATGACAAAAATGTTAAACTGAGGCGCTGTTTTTGCCAAAAAGCCAAGTCCCACATCCGTTAGAAAAGTAGCCACTACAATGGGAGCAGCAATTTGGAAGGCCAGCAAAAATGATTCCGCAAAGGAACGTACCAGGAATTCAGTTACACTGCCGCCATACAGTTTCACAAAAAAATCGTTTGTCAGCGGTACCCAATCATAGCTATATAAGATTGCATTCAGCAGGTGATGGTGCCCATTGATACTTAAAAAGAACAACACAGCTATGGCAAACTTGAAATTCCCTGTTAAAGGCGTTGAAGCCCCTGTCATGGGATCAAACACGCTGGCCATCCCAAAACCTACCTGTAGATCAATAAATGAACCTGCGGTCTGGATCGCTGTCATAAACAAATATGCAGTAAACCCCAACAGCAACCCAATCAGCACTTCACGACCTACTAACAGCACATATGCAACATCGGTCGGTACCTGTTGATGTGCACCGTATGTAAGATACACGACCAAAGCCAGAAATCCTGAAATCCCAACCTTATAGATATTAGGTACTCCTCGGGTTGAAAAGATAGGCGCTACTACAAAAAACGAGGCAATCCGACAAAAAATCAGCAAAAAAACAGGAAAACTCTGTAACACCATGTTCATAGCTTTCAGCCTAACCTATATATTTGTACAAATTGTCCAGAATGTTATACGTAAAGTCCACTAATGTGGTCAATATCCAAGGTCCGAACAAAAGCAACGCCAGCAATACGGCGACAATCTTCGGAACAAAGGCCAGTGTCTGCTCCTGAATTTGGGTTGTCGCCTGAAAAATGCTGATAATCAAACCTACGACTAGCCCCAAAATCAGCATCGGAGCGCTCACCTTGAGTACAGTGTACACCGCTTGTCCAGCCAGGGAAATAATAAACTCCGAAGTCATTGCCGTCCTCCTTGATTGCTGTCCTTGCAGGAAATATTCATGTGTTAAAACTCAGAAGCAATGATTTGACGACCAAATACCAGCCATCTACAAGCACAAAAAGCAGTATCTTAAAAGGAAGTGAAATCATTACAGGCGGCAGCATCATCATCCCCATAGCCATGAGTGTACTCGACACCACAATGTCTATGACTAAAAATGGTATGAAAACCATAAAACCCATCTGAAATGCTGTTTTCAACTCACTGATTGCATAAGCCGGGACCATCACCGTTAATGGAATTTCCTGATAATTTTTTGGTTTTTCCATCTTGGTGTACTTCATAAAGAGCAGTAGATCCTTCTCACGCGTATGAGAGAACATAAAAGTCTTGATCGGTACCGATGCCTTGTCCAGCGCCTGGGACTGTGTTATATCCCCCTTGAGATATGGCTGGAGCGCAGTTTCGTTCATAGCTGAGAATGTCGGGGCCATAATGAATAAAGTGAGAAACAAAGCCAGTCCGACAAGCACCTGATTGGGCGGCATCTGCTGTGTCCCCAGCGAGGTCCGCACAAAGCCGAGCACGATCACAATTCGCGTAAAACTTGTCATAAGCACGAGCAACGCCGGCGCTACACTAATGACCGTTATAAGTAAAATAATAGACAGCGAGGTGGCACCGGGCTGTCCTTTGTCCGAATTGCCGACTTGAATATCAATGTTCGGAATCGGTTCTGCAGAGGCCGCCGTCACCGAAATGAAGCTGAACAAGACAAGCAGCAAACATGCTAGTATAATCTTTTTTCTCATGAATCTCCCGACCGATCTGTAGTATTCTCCTCATTGCGCAGCTTTTCAAGTTTATCCTTGCGATTTGGCATCTGCCGAAGCTTGGATTCAAACATCTCGTGAAACGACGTTTCTTCTTCAGACTGCTGCTGTACCGCGTTGTTCCGACGAAGCTTATCCGCAATTTTAGCGAACAGCGGGGCAATTGGGCCGCGCTGCAGAGAAGCTTCCTGCTCCAGTGCGGCCAAAATTTGCTCCACTTCTTCAGGATCGGATACTTTGTCAACAAGCCGGATATCTTCTCCCACACCAATGAGGTACACACTGCTACCAACTTCAACAAGCTGAAGGGATTTATTGGGGCCCAGCCCCACGCCTCCCAGTATGCGAACGGAGCGGTTGCTGAACCAGCTCTGATTTCTTTTGCTCAAAAACCGTATCAAGTACACGATCAGTACGATGATCAAGATTAGCACGAAAAGGACCCAGGCGATGTTGCCTATATTGCTGGATGTACTCAATGCGTCAGAGGCACCCTGTTTTGTATCCATACCGGGTGCGCCTTAGACACCCAGAGTTTTGTTTATGGCTTCGATAACCCGATCCGATTGGAAAGGCTTAACGATAAAATCTTTTGCGCCAGCTTGAATAGCATCAATAACCATGGCTTGCTGTCCCATCGCAGAACACATAATAACCTTTGCGTTGGCGTCAATTTGTTTGATTTCCTTCAGAGCGGCAATGCCGTCCATTTCGGGCATCGTAATATCCATCGTAATCAGGTCCGGACGAAGCTCCTTGAATTTTTCAATCGCCTGTGATCCGTCCTGGGCCTCTCCTACTACTTCAAATCCATTTTTGGACAGGATGTCCCGAATCATCATTCTCATAAATGCAGCATCGTCCACGATCAAAATACGGTTTGCCATCTGAAATAAATCCTCCCTAAATTATGCTATTATTGTAATTTTTGAATACGGTCCCATTGGCTTACAATATCTGTTACACGCACGCCAAAGTTCTCGTCGATCACGACAACCTCGCCCTTAGCAATCAGTTTATTGTTAACTAGGATGTCGACCGGCTCCCCGGCAAGTTTGTCCAGTTCAATAATTGAACCTTGTGAGAGCTCCAGAATATCTTTAATTTGCTTTTGGGTCCTTCCTAATTCTACGGTGACTCTAAGGGGAATGTCCATCAATAAATTTAAATTGTTTTCATCGACTTGCGCAAATGCACCAGACTGCAGGTTAGAAAATTGTACAGGCTGCACATTTACATTACGTCCCGGTACTGCACCGTAGTGATGAGGTGTCCCATAAGGAGCTTGCGGCGGTACACCAGCTGGCATTCCATAATCCGGTGATCCATAGCCTGAAGCCGCTGGCTGTCCATATCCCGGGTCTTGAGGATATGCTGGCTGCTGCTGTCCGTAGCCTGCATTCTGTGGCGCCTGAGCGGCTACAGGCGGCTGCTGCGGAGCCTTGGCTTGTTGCGGCACTTCCGGAGCCGCTGTTGCAGCTGCCTGCTGTGCTGAGGTTTGCGGCTGCTCTTCGTCCTCTCCGCCATTCATCAGGATGCTTACCATTTTTTTGGCGAAGTTTACAGGTAACAGCTGCATCAATGTAGAGTCAATGAGTTCACCGATCAATAAACGGAAGGATACTGTGACAAGCGTCTCTTCAGCCGGCAAGCTGGATACTCCATCTCCGTGCATCGGGTCTAAAATATCAATCCCCGGTGGAGAGATATTCACAAAACGGTTAAACATGGTAGACATCGAGGTTGCCGACGAGCCCATCATCTGGTTCATCGCTTCCTGCACGGCACTGATATGAATTTCATTTAATTCTTCATCTGCCGGATTTCCTTCACCACCAAGCATTAAGTCCGCAATAACCTGCGCATCGCGCTTTTTGATTACGAGCGAGTTAATACCTTCAAATCCATCGACGTAATTCACATGTACTGCTACGTGCGGCTTTGGAAATGCGGTTTCAAATTCAGAACGGGTAATAATTGAAACCTTTGGTGTCGTAATGTCCACCTTCTGACCCAGCAGTGTGGAAAGAGCCGTCGCTGCGCTGCCGAACGTTATATTACCGATTTCCCCGAGAGCATCCTGCTCCAGAGAAGTCAGAAAATCGTCAACGGTCTTGCCTGCGGGAGTAGAATCCGTCCCCGCTTCAGACTGTTTCAGCAAGGCATCGATTTCCTCCTGGGACAAATAGTCTTTACTCGTCAATTTCTTCAACTCCTTCGTCGACAATTTCATCAATTTGTACGGCAACACGATCTCTGACCATGCCGGGACTTCCCATAAACTTCAATTTCTCGCCTATCCGGATGGACAGTCCTTCCTTGACAGGTTTGTTCAATGAAATGACATCCCCAACCGAAAGGCCTAGAAACTCAGCCACATTTATCCGGGACTCACCTAGCTCGGCAACAATAGGAAGCTCTGCCTTGGTGACCCGTAATCTCAAGGCGTCAATCTCTTCAGGCGCCCTTGATTTCTTTTGGGATGTAAACCACTGGTGCGTGGACAGTCTAGCCATAATGGGCTCTAATACCACGTGCGGGATACAGAGGTTAATCATCCCCGTGGTATCACCAATTTTGGTACTGAGCGAAATCAGAGCAATCGTTTCATTCGGCGAAACAATCTGCATAAACTGTGGATTGGTTTCCATCGCCTCCAGACGCGGTTCAATGTCCAATACCGTTTTCCAAGCCTCTTGCAGGCTATCAAAGGTACGACTGAAGATCCGCTCCATGATTGTCGTCTCGATTTCTGTCAACGCGCTAACCTTGGGCGGCGCTGAGCCTGTTCCTCCGAGAAGCCTATCCAGCATGGCATAAGCTACATTCGGGTGAACCTCAAGCACCATTCGGCCTTCCAACGGTTCAGCTTCAAAAATGTTCAGAATAGTCATTTTTGGAATGGAGCGAATGAATTCATCATAAGGAAGCTGCTCCACCTGAACGACATTAATTTGGACAAATGTACGAAGCTGAGCTGAAAAATAAGTAGTCAGATATCGAGCAAAATTTTCGTGTATCCGCGTCAGACTCCGAATATGATCCTTGGAAAAACGAAGCGCCCTTTTGAAATCATAAGCGCGAACTTTCTTTTGGGTATCTTCCTTTTTAAGTTCTTCCGCATCCATTTCACCGGACGAAAGAGCTGCTAAAAGGGCATCAATTTCCCCTTGTGACAGTACATCCACCAATGTTATTCACCCCCTTACGTGTTCCTGACAAGTTCACCTGGAATCAAATGGCTGCCAGCAAAAAGTCTGTAATTTTGGCGTTCCCCAGGTGACCTTCAGGGAGCGACTTGTTGATGAGATCCGTCAGCTTGTCACTGAATTGGCTACGGCCTTTAGCCGTTCTGAGCTCATCAGGTTTGGTGTCTGCAAGTAATTGAATAACAATCGGCTTAATACTAATGTCTTTGATTTTTTCAAAAGCTTCTTTTGCTTTGGCATCGTTTAATTGGAAAGAAAGATTCATCTGTACAATGTAATCGGCGTCCGCTAAATTCGTTTTAATACCGGTAATTTCAGAACTCACTTCCACCAGTTCATCTGCTGACAATCTTGGAAGCTGTTCTGCTTGAACGGCTTGCGCATTCGGAGTGACTTCCGACTTCTTCCCGCTAAGCGCTGGTATAAGTACAAAGGCCGCGCCTGCAATCAAAGTAATCGCGAGTAAAATTGTAATGAGCCATGGCAGCATCTTCTTCATTCGTCTTCCTCCATTTGTTGCACTTTTATCGTGGCGGCATGGATGCCGATTTCACGGCTGTAATCCTTGATCAAGGAGACGACATCTGCCGCTTTTTCCAATACAATCAACCGTTTCCCCGTCACCAAAGTGACGTATGTATCCGGTGTTTCCTCCACAGTCTCAATGAGCAGCGCATTAAGCCACATAGGCGAGCCGTTCAGCCGCGTCAACGGGATCATCGTAACACCAACCTCCTGATAGGTGCGGAGGAGACTCTACTCCTCCGCGTTTAAATGAGATTATCGTTTCAAGTTTACAACTTCCTGAAGCACTTCATCCGAAGTCGTAATGATACGTGAGTTCGCTTGGAAAGCACGCTGAGCTACGATCATTTCGGTAAACTCACCAGTCAGATCAACGTTGGACATTTCCAGCTGACCGGCGACGATGGCGCCTGTGCCAGCATCTGTACTGTTTGCTTCCATTGGATTAACTGCACCTTCTTCACCGGAGTTAACGGTTGCTCGGTACAAGCTCCCCCCGATCTTTTCCAAACCCTCAGGATTGATGACTTTAGTTACCCCGATTTTAGTTTGATTGTCTACAGTGCCATCCGACAACTGCTGGACAATCGTTCCATCCTGAGAAATAGAAAAGGCGGTAGTTAAATCGTTCAACTGAATGGGAGTCCCCCCGCCTGAATCTGCGACGAATAGCCCGTCTGATGTAACCAACTGTCGATTTCCGTCAACATGAAAATCTCCAGCACGTGTCAAATATGGAACTTCTTGGTCCCCTGTCATTTTGACCAGAAAAAAACCATCACCATTAATTCGCAAGTCCGTTGGATTGTTCGTTGTCATGGCACTTCCTGGCAAATGAAGCGTGTCAATTGAGCTTACAGTCGACCCTAATCCAACTTGCTTAGCGTTAATACCCCCGGCCGCGTCTCCGGGTGCGCTTGCCCCCGAACTTGTTTGGCTCAAAATATCTTTGAACATCACCCGGCCGGATTTGAAGCCTGTAGTATTTACGTTGGCAATGTTGTTACCGATAACGTCCAGCTTTGTTTGAAAGCCCTTCATGCCCGATACACCTGAATACATTGATCTCAACATTGAGTATAAATCCTCCTCTGTTTGGTTGCTTCGTTAACCGCATCAGTCGATCTGCGGCTTTTTCATGGCTTTCCTGTTCGGGCCAGCCACTTCGTATACAATTTTTATGAAATAATTACGGCACTGTCTATTTGCGTAAATACGTTATCCTCCATGGACTGCTTGTCCATTGCTGTAACTACTGTCCGGTTAGGCACACTTACAATCAAAGCCATATCCTGCATTAAAATCAATGATTCCTTGGCACCTTTGGCAGCCGCCTTATCGACAGCGGAGTTAATCTTCTCCATCTGATCGCTTCTCAACTCTATTCCTCGCTGCTCCAGCCGCTTGGCCGCATGATTGCTCAGCCTGAGAACCTGTTCCTGCAGCACCTGATCGAATGGTTTGGCATCCTTCGGCACTGGATTAGTCCGGTTTTGCGGAATCGCTGCCGGAGGAACATTGGCGGGAAAAAGGCGTCCAACCGTTATTCTGTTATTCATGAGTTCTCACCACTTCCAGTAGAGGAAGAAGGTGTTGTATCTGACGTTTCTGTTGCAGGAGCCGTTGAGTTAGGCTGGCTTACTGAAGTAACATCTTTTAATGCTACCTCGGACGATCCCATTTTGGCATACTGCACACCGTCGCGAATAATGATAGAATCTACAATTCCACTTTTCACCGTTCCTGCGGCTGTTTCACCCGTCAGGGGATCTTTTTTACCTGCCTCAATCCAGCTAGCTTCCTTCCCTATCAATCCGGAGGCAGTGCCCAAAGACTGTCCCAATGCAGTCAACTGCGTAGAAATGTTCATCAGTTGCTCCACCGAAGAAAACTGGGCCATTTGAGCGATAAATTCTTTATCCTCCAAAGGCTGCATCGGGTCCTGATTTTGCAGCTGGGTGATCAAAATTTTCAAAAATTGATCCTTACCCATTGTTTTGGTATCCTTGGCACTTGCTGTTTTGACATTATTCACATTGTAATTCGGCCAGACGTTACTGGTGGATACATTGTTGTCTGTAGTCGTCATAGTGTTCTCACCTCCATCATTACGCTTGTGCTGTAAAGGAACCTGTCCGATTCACATCATCTGCGCGTTGTTCTGCTGTCCAGTTGCGCAGCTCTTCTGCCATTTCGGCTACCTTCAAAGCATCCTCGTTCTCTTCTCTACTTTGAGCTTTGGAACGCTGGTTGGATTGCTGTTGTTGATTAGCACCGGAGCCACGGCCATCCTGATACATATGGGAGGAAAGTGATTCATTATGCGTTACTTCCACCTTATCAACCTGAATACCCTGGCTTTGCAGGCTGGCACGCAGCTGCGACATTTGCTGTTCCAGCAAATCTTTCGCTCCGCTATGCTCGGTCATGAACTGGGCGACCAGATGACCATTCTGCATCGTCAGCTTAACTTCCAGCTGGCCCAGATGTTCAGGACGAAGCATGATCGTAGCTTCCGTTAAACCGGAATGCTTTACAATATCAAGCTTCTGCACTACAAATTCAGTCATTTCCTTGGCAAATTGTCGTACATGCACGACAGGTTGGGCCGGAGCCGAAGGGGCTGTTCCTTGCGTCTGTACCGAAAGCTGTCCTGCAGTCGTGATCACTGGAGTCTGATTGTCAGTTGCTGCCGGGTCCACTTGCTCAGTTGCGTCTACGAATGCACTAGTTTCATCCGTTACAGTCGCTTTAACTGCAGATTGAACATGCAGATTAGTGGATGAACGTTGTCCTTCTGAGCCTTGTTGACTCGTTCCACCTTGACTCGCTTGCTGCTCAGGAGCAACAACCTGTTTGCCTGTAGAAGCTACAGTCAATGTCTGAGTACCATTAGCGCGATTTGTAGAAGGCTGAGCAGCTTGTGAATTCCCAGCATCAGCGAGTTCCACAGCTTTTATCACACCATTCCACTGCTCATCGGAAATAGTTCCCGTACCGGCTGTCACGCTTTGAAGCGATTGTAGCAGCTGTGTCACCTGGGACTTTTGTTCTCCTGAAGCCTGCTCTGCTACATTAACAAGCTGTGACAAAGCGTCCTGCAATGCAAATCGAAGAGTAGCCGGATTAGCTGCCAAAGCCGTTAAGCCTGTTGCCTCTGTCGTTTCTCCACCATCTGACTGTTGATTAGCTCCGCCGCCTTGCAAAAACTGTTGAACTTGCTGAACCCATGATTGCAAAGCTGCAAGCAGAGCAGGATCAGCAGCTACCTGGTCATCCAGTTTCTCAAGATTTTGCAGCAAAGGAGTCAATGTTTCGATAAGCGGCTCGGATGGAGCTTCCGCAGATTCTCCGGCTGCAATAAGTGGAAGTACCATAACTAATGGAGAACCGTTAGCATCTGCCCCGGCTGAGCCCGTTTGCCCGCCTGTCATCATTTGCGTTAGTGTTTGATTAAACGCACCGTTTGCTGCTCCGGCTGCTGCTGTATTCGTTGTTGATGCTGACGTCGTGCTACCCGCTGTCTGACTGGAACTAAGAGATACACTTTGAGAAATAAGGGTCATTTATTTTTCACCTCCTTTCATGTACATTACTTGGTGCCCATCAGCTTGTTCAAAATTTTTGCAGTCTGTCCCGCATCCTTTGCAGACATATTTTGCAGTAAAGAAGCACGTGTTGAATCATCTACTGTTTTTAATATGTTTAACGCCTTGTCCGGACTGATTTTATAAGTTTGTAAAATAAGTTCAGCACCGCTTTTCTTGTCCATGGAAGCAAATGTGCTGCTGATTTGAGTGTTTTGCAAGCTTTTACTCGTCGTTCCCGCTGTACTGCTTTGATCCTTTTTCAAACGGGACTGCAACGCAGCTACTGACAAATCCGTGGATGGTGTAACATTTTTCAGAGCCATGGTAATATCGGCTGCCTTTTTGGCATCCATCTTTTGCAGGATTTTCGCACTGTTTGCAGGATCCATATAGCTTAACAGTTGTACAGTTTCTTCCGTAGTCAGGTTTTCCATAATCGGTGCCGCCTTGCTTGCTGTCATACCTTCATACATGGAAGCGAGATCCTTCGCCTGCTTTACATATGGATCTTCATTCGCTGTTCCGCTAGCAGTAGTGCCAGCGGCTTGCGTGCCTGTCTGTCCCTGCTGACCAGTCTGTGTCTGTTGCGTTTGCAGCGAATTGACTTGATTCTGCAGTTCTGTAACCTTTTTATCCTGGGCCGTTTTGGCAGCGGAAGCCTTTTTAAGCTCCTCTGTCTGTTTGGCCAAATCTGTCTTTAACTGCTGTATGGTCGCTTCAGAACTTTCAGACTGGGCTTTCTGATCTGCCTCTTTCGTCTGAGCAGCCTTATCTTTCGATTCAGGAAGCCAATTTTTCACGATTGGAATTTTGTTCCCCAATGTAATCATTTCGCTTCTGAAATCCATATTGAACAGTGTAAGCAGGACCCCGACCAGAACGATTGTGAACACAATCGGAATCAGGAAAAACATAAACCGTTCAAATCCCCCGCCTGATTCTTTTTCTAAATCCATATCCAGTTCATTATCTGCTAACTTCTGTGCCATCGTCTTCCTCCTCAGGCAGCTGATATGCTTATCCTATGACTTTCCGCTTACCGGGCTTTCATGGCAAATCGCACGGAAGCCATTTCATCCAGCTCGTTCTGCTCGCGCAGGAGCATTTCCTGTTGGAATTTCACGTTGGCCTTCTCTCTCGCTTTCAGCCAAACCTGTTCATCCAGCATTTTATCGGTCAAAACGGTTTGTTTGCTTTGCACATTTTGCTGCGCATATTGAACGTCTTTATGCTTGCGTGTAATACATTGGTCCAGATGATTAACATAAGCTTGTAATTCCTGAATAGTAGAGAGTGGCGCGCAATCCTCGGCAGCCTTTTGAATGGCTGATATGACCCGATTCCTTTCGCCTACAAGCTGTAACAATGTCTGCTCTTCAGCCTGCAATTGTCCAACAGCACTGGAAAGCATCCATTCGGCCTGTGACTTTTCGTTCGTTTTCAAGTCTACAACTTTCTGAAAGGAATACTGAAATCTCATCGTTCAACCTTCATCTCCTCGTAAATTCAGAAATCAAACGTTCCCGTACCTCATCCAGCTCAGCCTTTTCATCTGTTCTTTGCCTTGTATAATCCCATATATCCCGTATGCGCTCTATAGATTCGTCAATTTCTGCATTTGAACCCTGCTGATAGGCCCCAATGTTAATCAGGTCCTCCGAATCTTTGTAAATGGCCATCAAGCGCTTAATGTTCTCGGCAGCTTCGATCTGATCACGCGGTGAAATGTCCTTCATGACCCGACTAATGCTCGCCAGTACATCAATTGCGGGAAAATGCCCTTTGTGAGCAATCCCCCGGTTCAATACAATGTGGCCATCCAAAATTCCGCGCACCGCATCCGCGATAGGCTCGTTCATGTCATCACCATCGACCAGCACTGTATAAAAGGCGGTTATAGAGCCGGTAGGCCCTGTTCCTGCACGCTCCAACAGCTTCGGTAAGCTGGCAAACACGGAAGGGGTGTATCCTCTCATTGCTGGCGGCTCCCCTACGGCCAGTCCTACTTCACGCTGAGCCATAGCATACCGGGTAACGGAGTCCATCATCAGCATGACGTTCAACCCGCGATCCCGAAAATACTCTGCGATCGTCGTCGCAATGAGTGCACCCTTAATGCGAATCAACGCAGGCTGGTCGGAAGTAGCTACAATGACTACAGAACGTTCGAGCCCCTCCGGGCCCAAGTCCCGTTCGATAAAGTCCAGTACCTCACGTCCACGTTCACCGATCAGCGCAATTACGTTGACATCGGCTTCCGTATTGCGTGCAATCATTCCCATCAGGGTACTCTTGCCTACACCAGATCCTGCAAAAATACCAACCCGTTGTCCTTTACCAATGGTTAGCAATCCATCGATAGCCCGCACTCCGATACTGATCGGTTCCTGCACACGCGGACGATTCAGCGGGTTGGAAGGAATATTGAAGGTCGAATATCTCGCCATTCTCGAAGGAATCAACGAACCATCCAGCGGCTGACCCAGACCGTCCAGCACTTTGCCTAACAGCTCTGATCCGACCTGCACATTAAGTGGTTTCCCGGTTCCTACGACATCACAACCGGGACCAATGGATTGTAATTCTCCCAGCGGCATCAGAAGTACCTTGTTGTCTCTGAAGCCCACAACCTCCGCCTGCAGTGGCTTGGCCGCTTTGCCCGGATAAATGTAACAAACATCACCGATGCTGGCATCCGGACCTTCCGATTCCACCATCAAACCGATAACCTGTGTAACCTTGCCGTTTACCCGAACCGGGTCCAGCTGTCGCAAATGATCCATGTAGCGCTGTGCATTAAGCCCCTTCATGTCTTCGCTCCTCATTCTCATGTGCCAGACGCAGCAGTTCTTTTTTGATCTCCGCTAATTGCGTATCAACTCGTGCATCCACGCTTCCAAAGGAAGAACGGATGACACAACCGCGATCTTTCACGGTACCATCAGGAATAATTTGCAGTTCTGCCTGTGAATCAACAGTTAATGACAGTTCTTCGCGGGCACCTTGCACAAATGCGAAATGCTGAGGCGACACACACAACGTGATAGTTCCTTTTTCCCGCTTGCGAGCCAAATTTTTGCGAATGAGCTCGATCGTATATTCCGGCTCAAGACTAAGCTGCTTTTCAATGACTTTCTCAGCAATAGCGCTACTCAATTCGACCAAAAACGGCTCAGCTTCCTGAATCAGCTGCTCTTTAATCTCATAAGCCTGACGCAGAATTTCCTGTGCTTCTTCCATCATTTGCTCCGATTTTGTCTGGAGCTCTGCCTCAGCCAGCTTCTGACCTTCTTCATAGCCTTGCTGGAAGCCGTCGGCTTTTAACGACTGGGTTAATTGATCGTCATTCTCACGTCGTTCCTGCCACCAGTCTTCAATCTGCTGCTGTGCTTCTTGAAGTATCCGTTCCGCTTCTTCAGCCGCCTCACGAACCTGCCGTTCGGCAAAATCCTTGGCATCATTCAGCATTTCATCCCGGAGCCGCTCAGCCTCATAATCTCTTTGGGGTTCCGGCTCCATATATTCAGTTGTGACTTCTTCGTCCGTCGTTTCTGGCGCATACGCATGTGCCACATCAATCGTTTTCAAAGCCTCTACAGGCACATATTGGAAAGATTTGATCAAGTTAGACAATGATGTCATCTCCTCCGCCGCGTGCGATTATAACCTCACCGGCCTCTTCCAATCTGCGGATCGTGGATACGATACGTGTTTGTGCTTCTTCCACATCACGCAGCCGCACCGGTCCCATGTACTCCATTTCCTCTTTGAAGGTCTCGGCCATACGTTTCGACATATTTCGGAAAATCACATCGCGCACTTCTTCACTGGATACTTTAAGCGCCAACTGCAAATCCGCATTGTCGATATCGCGAATAATGCGTTGAATGGAACGATTGTCGATATTGACAATATCCTCGAATACGAACATTCTTTTCTTGATTTCCTCAGCCAGTTCAGGGTCCTGAATCTCAAGCGAGTCGAGAATTGTACGCTCGGTTCCGCGGTCTACGCCATTCAGAATTTGAACAATGGACTCGATACCGCCTGCATTCGTGTAATCCTGTGTTACGGTTGCTGACAGCTTTTGCTCCAGCACACGTTCCACTTGTGAAATAACTTCCGGAGATGTGCTATCCATGACAGCAACACGCCGGGCCACATCTGCCTGCTTTTCCTGTGGCAGGGACGACAGAATGACCGCCGCCTGCTCGAATTGCAAGTACGAAAGCACGAGAGCAATCGTCTGTGGATTCTCATTTTGTATAAAATTCAAAATTTGGTTTGGATCAGCCTTGCGGGCAAAATCGAATGGTCTTACCTGTAGCGTTGCCGTCAGGCGGTTAATGACTTCGACCGCTTTTTGTGACCCGAGCGCTTTTTCCAATATTTCTTTCGCGTAATTGATACCGCCTTGGGAAATGTACTCCTGAGCCAGACAAATTTGATGAAATTCGGCCATAATGGAGTCTTTTTCAATGGCATCGACCTTCCGTACATTGGCAATTTCCAATGTAAGTTGCTCGATCTCTTCATCACGCAAATGTTTGAATATTTGTGCAGATACTTCTGGCCCCATTGTGATCAGAAGAATAGCCGCTTTCTGTCTTCCCGTTAAACCTTGACTGCTTGCCTTTGCCAATGAACTCACCTCTATTCGTCAGCCAGCCATGTACGAAGCAGATTGACGAATTCGTCGGGTTTCTTTTTCGCCAGACTTTCAAGCTGTTTACGCACTTGACTTTCATTTGTCACACTTTCCATGGTAATAGACGGGAACTCCGTCGGCGTTGGCATGAGTTCCAAATCATCCTCCAGATCTTCTTCCTGTTTACGACGACGACGTACGATCAGGAAGATTGCACCCGCCAACAATGCCAGGACTGCTGCTCCGATGCCCCAAACCCACGGATTGGAAGCCGAGAAGAATGTGTTGGTGTTCGCTGGCGCCGGGACAGTTTGCGAGAAAACTGAAACCTTTTTGGCCAAATCAGCGTCTGTAAAGGTAGTACCGGAATTCGCCAACGATGCTCTCACAATATTAACCAAAATATTTTGAATTGCTGCCTGAGTTGCAGTATCCAATGTTTGTTGTCCTGTTGGTGGTTCAACCGCCACATTAATGGTTAAATCTTTTACAACATACGGACTTTGGATAATATCTCTCGCAATTCGGTTAACTTCGTAGTTAATTGTGCTTGAGCTTTTATCTGAGCTGGTGTTGCCGGAATTGGATCCTCCAGGGTAACCTGGAACATCCTGTGTTCCTGTTCCTGCAACTCCTCCGGTTTGTCCACTGCTGCCCGTATAGCTTTCCTGAATTTGTTGAGCACTGATTTCAATGCCCTTCATTTTCGCCTGGTCAACAGGTGTGACCATTTGTTCCTTAGATGTTACTTTGTCAAAATTCAGCTGGGACATGACCAGTACATTTACCTTGTCATCCCCAACAATTTTCGACAAAAATTGTTGAACATTATTCCTTACATCGCTCTCAAACTTCTTCTGTAGAGCCATGTTTTCCTGAACACCACTAGTGAGTCCTCCTTGGCCGCCCTTGGCTGTTGGAATTAACTCATATTCCTTATTGGTAATTGTAATGTTCTCCACTGGCAAATTCGGCACAGCCGTTTTCACCAGATTAAAGTAGCCATCAATGGCTTGTTGATTTGGCGTGAAGCCAGGTTCAAATTCCATTTGCACTGAAGCAGAAGCTTTGTCCTTCTCTTCAAGCCCGGCAAAAATGTTTTCCTTCGGCATATTAATGACAACTTTAGAGCTTTGGACACCATCCATCCGTTCCAACAGCTGCTGTACTTCACCATTCAATGCGTTATTGTACTTCACATTGAACTCGTTCTCCGTCATACCAATTGCCGAGGAAGACTGGTCAAAAGCACTCATGCCGATCGAGCCCTTTTGAATCAGGCCTTGAGACCCAACATCTACCTTTGCCTTATCTGCACTTGCAGTTGGGACTGAAATTTGCGTCCCACCGGCGTTGAGCTGATACGGTATACCCGCTGAATCGAGATATTTAATGACTCCGGCAGCATCGTTTGCATTCAAGTCCCGGAAAGCCACTTCATACTCGGTTTTAGTAAACTGCATCGTTAGCACTACAATTGCAATAATAATGAATGCTAATGTCGAAACAAGCAGTATCTTCTGTTTTTTGCTGAAATTATTCCAATACCCGGCAATTTTATCCCGATATTGGGCGATTCTCTCGTTCACTCCGTCACCCCATCCGAAACTTTGCTAGATCCTCTTTACATCTGTGTACGCATGATCTCCTGATAGGCTTCGATCGCTTTGTTTCGGACCTGTGTCGTAAGCTGCAGGGAAAGCAGTGCTTGCTGAGAAGTGATCATGACTTGATCCACATCAACTTTGCCTGCCATGAATTGGTCGGACATCTGGTGTGTAGCGGCTTCCTGCTGCCCTACTTCATTGAGAGCATCCTTCAGGAAAGAACCAAAATCCTTTAAGGATTCGGAAGGTGTCGCTTTCGTCAACTCATTGTTAGGCGATTGAATCTGCTGTATTACCGGTGTCTGTACATTAAACATGGCGTTTTGAATCATGCTTTACTCTCCCTATTCAATAGTTAGTAGTCCTGGAACTTAGCGACCGATTTCAAGTGCTTTGGAAACCATCGCTTTTGATGCATTCAGAGCTGTTACATTGGCTTCGTACGAGCGTGTTGCAGAAATCATGTCAACCATTTCTTTCATAATGTCTACATTAGGCATATATACATAGCCATCTTTATCAGCGTCCGGGTGACCCGGATTGTACACAGGCTTCAAAGGTGACTGATCTTCCTGAATTTGCGCAACCTTGACGCCAGCGGAACCTGTGCCGTTTCCTTCCATTTGAGCCTTCAAAACATCGGCAAAGCCAGATTGGTTCGGCTCCAAAACAACCGTTTTTCTCCGATATGGAATTGCTTGTCCATTCTCCACTTTGGCCCGGGTTGTCTCTGCGTTCGCGATGTTACTTGATATAACATCCATCCGCAACCGTTGGGCCGTAAGTGCAGATGCGCTAATATCAAAGCCGTTGTTAATCTTCACCTAATCCTATCTCCCTTCTACCGCTGTTCTCATCATTTTGATACGTTCAGTAATTTCTTGGATGTAGGTATTATATCTTAGTTGATTTTCAGCCATAAGACTCATTTCTCTATCGACATCTACGTTGTTCATATTATTGTTCATGACTGAGTACCCATCTTTGGTGACCATAGCGTCCGGAATAGAGTTCACAGGTCCTATTTGAAAATGTCTTGCATTGGTAACTTTTCCACGCAGTGGTGTTACATCACCGTCCATTTGCTGCTGCAGCAGTTCTTCAAATGAAACCTCCGAACGCTTAAAATACGGGGTATCCACATTGGAAATGTTGTTGGCTATCACACGTTGTCTCGTATTTGCCGCCTGAACACCTGCCTGAAGCTTTTGAAAGCTAACATCACCCAGCAGATTCATTTAGCTCCTCCCTTCCAGTGTCTACTCCAAAGTAAGATTCAATAAAACAAGATTTTTCACTTTTTTTCGACAATTTAATTTCATAATTATACATTTCTCTTAGGTCTTAAGTAGAAAATAATTGCTTTCTGTCATATATTCTAAGTTTCGTAGAGTTGGGACCTAATTACAATAAGAAAAAAGCCCTATCTTTTTTAAAAAAGAGGGCTTTAGATGCATAATTTGTTAAATTTTTCAGGTTATTTTCGAGAAAACGAGCTTTTTTTTAGCACTTTACACCTGTAAAAGATTACACGTCCTACTTTTGGAATAGACAGAAAAATCATCAACTTAAGTTTCGACTAGGTCTATTTAACGGTGCAAGATAGTGTTATTCTGGCCCACACACCCTATTTTTAGAACCCCTATTCATAAAATATACTGACTAAGGTCCCTGTTTTGGGCAATATCACCCAGCTTCTCACGAACATATTCGGGCGTAATGATCATACGATCCAATGTAAGCTCAGGAGCTTCGAAGGATAAATCCTCCAGCAGCTTTTCTAGAATGGTATGCAAACGGCGCGCGCCGATATTTTCCGTGTTTCGATTTACGGACTCGGCAATGCTGGCAATCTCACGGATCGCATCTGCTGAAAATTCAACTTCGATCTCTTCGGTGCGGAGCAGATCCGTATATTGCTTGGTCAGCGCATTTTTAGGCTCCGTCAATATCGACACAAACTCATCCAGGGTCAAGCTGCTCAGCTCTACACGGATGGGAAAACGGCCTTGAAGTTCAGGGATGAGGTCAGACGGCTTGGCGACATGAAAGGCCCCTGCAGCAATAAACAAAATGTAATCCGTTCTTACCGGACCGTATTTAGTCATAATGGTAGATCCCTCGACAATAGGCAAAATGTCACGCTGGACGCCCTCTCTGGAAACGTCAGGACCATTCCCCTTGCCCTGGCTGGCAATCTTATCTATTTCATCGATGAAAATAATACCGGACTGTTCAGCACGTTTCACAGACTCCTGAATTACATCATCCATCTCGATCAGTTTGGCAGCCTCATCCTGAATCAGAACCTTGCGGGCCTCCTTCACGGATAACTTGCGCTTTTTAGTCCGCTTGGGCAGAAAACTTCCGAACATCTCCTGCATATTCATACCCATTTGTTCATTTCCTTGCCCGGCAAACATATCGAGCATATTGGGTGCGGTATCCTCTACATCAATCTCTATGACCTCATCCTCAAGCTTACCGGACAGCAGATCAAATTTGACCTTACGTCTTTTCTCCGCCAAGGAAGCGTCCTGTTGTGGTGGTTCTTCTTCTACCGAAGCACCTGGGTTGTTGCCAAACAGCATTTCAAAGGGATTACGCTGCGATTTGCCTGACTTCTCCGCAGGTACAAGGATGCCGACAATCCGTTCATTGGCCATGTCCTCCGCTTTGTCCTTCACATTCTCTGTTCGCTCGGCCTTAACGATGCGGATGGAGGTTTCCATCAGATCACGTACCATGGACTCCACATCACGACCGACGTAGCCCACTTCTGTGAATTTGGTCGCTTCAATCTTGACAAAAGGAGCTCCCACGAGTCGTGCGAGTCTACGCGCAATTTCCGTTTTACCCACACCTGTCGGCCCGATCATCAAAATATTTTTAGGCACAATCTCATCCCGGACATCATCCGGCAGCTTGCTGCGACGATAACGGTTGCGCAAGGCAACAGCAACAGATTTTTTAGCCTGCGTTTGTCCGACAATATATTTATCCAACTCGGATACAATTTGTCTGGGCGTCAACGATTGATTCTTCATTTTGCATTCCTCCACCCTTGAATACTCGGAGCCGATTTACAGTTCTTCCACGATAATCTGATTGTTTGTATACACGCATATTTCCGAAGCAACCTCTAAAGCTTCCCGCGCCATATCCTTTGCATCCATATCAGTTCCATGACGTTTGAACGCTCGAGCAGCCGCCAATGCAAAATTACCACCTGAGCCAATCGCAAGTACATCATCGTCTGGCTCGATAATTTCTCCGCCTCCGGAAATGAGCAGCATGCCGGAGGTATCCATCACAATCATTAGCGCCTCCAACTTGCGCAGAATACGATCCTGTCGCCAGTCCTTGGCCAGTTCCACGGCAGCCCGTTGCAGGTTGCCGTGATGTTCCTCCAGCTTGCTTTCAAACTTTTCAAATAATGTGATAGCATCGGCCACCGAACCCGCAAATCCCGCAACGACTTGCCCACGATACAATCTACGTACTTTTTTAGCAGTTTGCTTCATAACAACACTGTTGCCGAACGTTACCTGTCCATCACCCGCAATAGCTCCTTTGCCATTGTGGCGTACAGCGCAGATGGTGGTAGCATGAAAGGACATATCCATAACGCGCTCCTCCTTTTCCTTCATCCTTATGCCTGTACTTCAGCTGACATAACTCCTGTTTCATCGATGTAATGGCGCAAGCTTTCCAGCGCGCGATTCGCGAGCGCTTCGTTCTTTTCCTTCTTATTGCGGATTCGCGTCTCCAGCTTTGGCAGCAGACCGAAGTTTGCATTCATCGGCTGAAAATGCTTGAAATCAGCGGTCGTAATATACCGCGCCATACTGCCTAGTGTCGTTTCCGCAGGGAATACAAACATTTCCTGTCCCTGCGCCGCACGCGCCGCATTCATTCCCGCAAGCAAACCTGAAGCTGCTGATTCCACATACCCCTCTACGCCAGTCATTTGCCCGGCAAAGAACAAATTGCTTCTCCCCTTGAATTGATAAGTTGGTTGAAGCTGCTGAGGAGAATTAATAAAGGTATTACGATGCATCACACCATAACGTACAAACTCTGCCTTTTCGAGACCCGGTATCATAGAAAATACACGCTTTTGCTCCCCCCATTTGAGGTGAGTCTGGAAACCAACCAGATTATACAGTGTGCCTGCAGCATTATCCTGGCGAAGCTGAACAACTGCATACGGCAGTTCACCTGTATGTGGATTCACTAGGCCAACTGGCTTCATAGGCCCGAACAATGCAGTCTGTTTCCCACGCTGCATCATCACTTCGATAGGCATACAGCCCTCGAAATAGATTTCTTTTTCAAATTCCTTAACCTGTGCCACCTCGGCCGTAATCAAGGCCTCATAAAAAGCGTCAAATTCCGCTTCATTCATCGGACAATTCAAGTAAGCCGCTTCTCCCTTATCATAACGGGAGGCCAGGTAAACCTTGCTCATGTCAATGGAGTCCTTTTCAACAATCGGGGCTGCAGCATCGTAAAAGTAAAAATACTCCTCTCCCATCAGCGATTTAATCTGTTCTGACAAAGCCGGAGAAGTTAAAGGCCCCGTTGCAATGACCACAATGCCATCCTGTGGAATTTCCTGAAGCTCTTCATTCACGACCTCAATCAGCGGATGCTGATGAAGTGTATCTGTAATATGACCGGAAAATCCGTCTCGATCCACTGCCAACGCACCGCCAGCTGGAACAGCATGACTATCCGCTGCGCTCAAAATCAAGGAATTCAGCATTCTCATCTCTTCCTTCAGCACGCCAACCGCATTCGTTAGACCGTTCGCACGCAAGGAGTTACTGCACACCAGTTCGGCAAATTTATCTGTATGATGTGCCGGTGTTTTTACAACCGGCCTCATTTCATATAACTTAACAGGTACTCCACGGCTTGCAATTTGCCAGGCAGCTTCGCTGCCCGCCAAACCCGCTCCGATGACCGTTACCTTTTGCATTTCACTCACGTATAAATCCCCCTGCTATTGTTGTTCTTATGAAGTCTCTACACTCTCATCGCTTTCTTCCAGCATTTCACTGTGATCGCAGACGGTACAGTTGAGCTTTGTTCCCTGTTTCGTTCGTTTTTCGACCATTAAACCGCTACAACTCGGACAAGGCTTAATGGACGGTTTATCCCACGATACAAAATCGCATTCCGGGTAGCGGTCACAACCGTAGAAGACACGTCCTTTTTTACTCCGTCGTTCGACGACATGGCCCACACCGCATGTAGGACAAGTGATCCCGATATCCTTGACAATTGGCTTGGTGTTGCGGCAATCCGGGAAGGCAGAGCAGGCCAGAAATTTACCAAAGCGGCCTAGCTTATACACCATTGGGCTGCCACATTTATCACAGATGACATCAGACACTTCATCCTTGATCTCAATTTCCTTCATTTCTTCCTCTGCCACTTCCAGACGCTTCTCAAATGACTCGTAAAAGTCACTCAAGACTTTAACCCAATTTCCTTCTCCCTCTTCTACGTGGTCAAGATCACCTTCCATATTGGCAGTGAACTCCACATTCAGAATCTCAGGAAAGAACTCCTCCATCTGTTCAATGACTAATTCTCCCAGCTCTGTAGGGAAGAACTTCTTTTCCTCAATGGCGACGTAACCACGCTTCTGAATAGTCTCCAGCGTAGGAGCATACGTACTCGGGCGTCCTATACCCAATTCTTCCAGCGTTTTAACCAGTCTTGCTTCCGTATAACGAGGAGGCGGTTGTGTAAAATGCTGCTTTGGTTCAACCGATTCTTTTTTCAGCTTATCGCCCGGTTGAAGTGGCGGCAGCAGCTTATCTTCTTCGGTTTTACCGTCGTCATTCCCCTCCACATATACTTTCATGAAGCCTGGAAAACGAACTTTAGAACCGGCTGCGCGGAAAATCGTCTCTCCTGCTTCAATATCAACGGACAGGGTATCCATAATAGCGGAAGCCATCTGGCTCGCCATAAAACGTTCCCATACCAGTTTGTACAACCGGAACTGATCCCGGCTCATAAACGGCTTCACGGTTTCTGGATCACGCAAAGCGGAGGTTGGACGAATCGCTTCATGCGCATCCTGAGCGTTGGCCGATTTTTTTGAATACTGACGAGGACTTTCAGGTACAAAATCTTCGCCATATTTTTGAATGATGATTTCCTTTGCTTCCTCTTGTGCCGAAACGGCGATCCGTGTGGAATCCGTACGCATATACGTAATCAGCCCCACGGTCCCTTCCTTGCCCAAATCCACGCCCTCATATAGCTGCTGAGCTACAGACATCGTTTTGGATGCACGGAAGTTGAGCTTCCGAGCTGCCTCTTGCTGTAATGAACTTGTTGTAAATGGTGGAGAAGGATTGCGAAGACGCTCTTTCTCCTTCACATCTTGTACCTTGTAAGACGATTTGCCGATCGCCTTTAATACTTCTTGTACGTCCGCTTCGCTGGAAAGCTCTTTCTTTTCGCCGCGCAGCTTGTGGAATTTCGCTTCAAAGGTGCTATCCTTAATAGCTAGCTTGGCTGTAATCGTCCAGTATTCTTCCGGTACAAACTCACTGATCTCGGTCTCCCGATCCAAAATAATTTTCACCGCAACGGACTGCACACGACCTGCGGACAGACCTTTTTTCACCTTTTTCCACAGAAGCGGACTGATTTTATAGCCAACAAGCCGATCAAGTATGCGTCTGGCCTGTTGGGCATTGACCAGATCCATATTGATTTTACGTGGTGTTTTAAAAGCATCCTTAACAGCCTGCTTCGTAATTTCATTAAATACAACCCGGCAATCTGCTGTATCATCCAGTTCCAATGCATGTGCCAGATGCCAGGCAATAGCCTCGCCTTCGCGATCCGGGTCAGCCGCCAGATATACTTTTTTTACTTTTTTCCGGGCATCCTTTAATTCTTTTAAAATTGAGCCTTTACCTCGAATGGTAATGTATTTGGGATTAAAATCATTTTCGACCTCTACGCCGATCTGACTCTTCGGTAAATCCCTGATATGACCCATGGAAGCCTTGACGATATATTTGCTGCCTAAGTATTTGCCGATCGTCTTCGCCTTGGAAGGCGATTCCACGATGACGAGTGAATCCGCCATAGGCTCTTCCTCCTCTCGATTGCATACATGAATATGATAGTCTTCCTGAAATGTGGTGAGTTATGACACGTTAGAGAGCTTCACAGATGGATCATTCTTCCGATCGCTGTTACCCCCGGATTTTTTTCATTAAATAAAACAAAATAGGTTAAAATCCAGATGTAAAGGCGAACGCTGCGCTTCTCCAGAAAGATTCCATCTGCTCCGCTGCTGCGAGTCATAAAGTCAACACAATTCAGGAAGTGGGGAGGGAGTAGGAATCCGCGGTGCGGATGACTTCCCTTCACCTGATGTTTAAAATTGAATTTGTGCAATTACTAACCAAGGACTTTACAAAAACAACTACTAAATAAGCTTGTATTTTGTGCCCGCCAGCTGGGCGATCCTTTTTTTTATGATTAACGATAACAGAACTGCGTGTAAAAGTCCAAAATCCCATGCCGTGGCTTCAAGCAGTTCATCCAGAGTCATGATTCCCTGCTCCAGTAACAGCACAATACGATTCTCCTCGGAAGTTTCACTTTCTGTCGCATTCAAGACCTCCCTTACATCGTGCCCCTGCTCCCTATTGTATGAAGAAACATCCCTTGTACGCAAATCAGTTGCATACTCTTCAATAATATCCGAAGCTTCAGTGACCGTTTTGGCCCCCTGCTTAATCAGACTGAGCGTACCTCTACTCTTCGGTGACGTAATTGGCCCGGGAACAGCAAACACATCTCGATTTGCCTCCATTGCAGCATCAGCTGTAATGAGAGAGCCACTCCTTGTATCTGCTTCGACGACAAGCGTTCCCTTCGTCAAGCCGGCAATAATGCGGTTGCGCTGCGGAAACATTCCTGGATGAGATCTCGTGCCTGGTGGATACTCCGATACGATCAAGCCTCTGCTTGCCATCTCTGCAAATAAAGACGCATTTTGAGGCGGATAAATTTGATCAATGGCTGTTCCGAGCACACCAATTGTGTTTCCTCCCTGGCGCAGCGCTGTTTCATGGCAAATACTATCAATTCCTCTTGCCAATCCACTAACCACCGTAATCCCAGCACGACACAATCCCTCTGTTAGTATCTCCGCTGCTCTACGTCCATACGCAGTGGGAACGCGGGTTCCTACTATGGCTACAGCGCATGTATGCAAAAGTGATTTATCCCCTTTTGTATATATTACCCAAGGAGGATCAACTGTTTCCTTCATTAATAGGGGATAATCCTCGTCTACATAAGTTATCGTTCCAATATCACCGGATTGAGCTCGCTGATATCGTTCATGAACCCATTCTTCGTTGTAACACTGTGCTGCCAGGCGAGCCTGAGCAGAACTTAATCCAATCTCCATCCATTTCTGCTCACTAAAATGCAGCAGCTCATGCAGTCGATAATCACTCGACCAAATACGCTGAATGGTCTTCCTTCCGATTCCTTCTAATTCATGTAAACCTAACAAAAGCCATCTTTCTTCCAAACTGCGGTTCCCCCGTTCACGGGAAGAATAAACCCTCCCTTATTTTGTGGCACATTGCACTATTTTGCAAGCGTTTCCCTGACAAGCCTGTCTCAACGAAAAAAAAGCAACCTTTTCATCCCCTGTTACAGAAGATAAAAAGGTTGCTTACCTTTCTTTCATTATACACTAGAAAGCTGCAAATTTCGATTTGTTTTACAGCCTGTATATTAATGAAGAAACACGACTTAATGTGTCGTACACAAATTCAGAATCCCGCGCTCCTCCAGCACACTAACCAGCGTCGAACCCATTTCGGAAGGAGTCGGTGCTACCTTAATTCCGCAGGCTTCAAGCGTAGCAATTTTCTCCTTGGCCGTCCCTTTTCCACCGGAAATAATGGCGCCTGCGTGCCCCATTCGTTTGCCTGCAGGTGCAGTCACACCGCCGATAAAACCAACCACTGGCTTGGTCATATGATCCCGAATCCACTCGGCAGCTTCCTCCTCGGCTGTACCACCGATTTCCCCAATCATAATAACTGCGTGAGTTTTGGGGTCCTCATTGAAGCGCCGCAAAATATCAATGAATTCCGAGCCTTTAACAGGATCACCACCAATACCGACCGCAGAAGATTGTCCTATGCCCCGCGTTGTCAGCTGATGCACTGCCTCATAGGTCAGCGTACCACTACGTGACACAACACCTACATGGCCTGGCAGATGAATGTAACCAGGCATGATACCGATTTTACACTCACCCGGCGTAATAACACCCGGACAGTTCGGACCGATCAGAACAGTCTTTCTACCTTCCATAAAACGTTTGACCTTGACCATATCCAGCACCGGAATACCTTCGGTAATACAAATTACGAGGTCTAACTCCGCATCCACGGCTTCCAAAATGGAATCCGCTGCAAAAGCCGGCGGCACGTAAATCACGCTTGCTGTTGCACCAGTAGCTTCCTTTGCTTCACTCACCGTGTTAAACACTGGCAGCTTAACCTGTTGTCCGTTCTCCAGCGTAATTTCCACCTCTGTGCCGCCTTTGCCCGGAGAGGTGCCTCCTACCATCTGTGTGCCGTAATCAAGCGCACCCTTGGCGTGAAACAACGCCGTTTTTCCCGTAATCCCCTGTGTAATCACCTTTGTATGCTTATCGACCAAAATACTCACGATCTTCACATCCCCTATCGTTTATTCGGCATATCGGAATGCAAACAGGCTATTGAACAAGTTCAACGATTTTTTGGGCACCATCCGCCATGGAATCGGCAGCCACGATATTTAACCCGGATTCCGCTAAAATCTGTTTGCCCAACTCGACATTCGTCCCTTCGAGACGGACAACAAGCGGACGAGTCAGCCCCAACTGCTTGGCAGCCTCCACAACGCCGTTCGCAATGATGTCACACTGCATAATTCCGCCGAAAATGTTCACGAAAATACCTTTTACCTTCGGATCGGCTAAAATGATTTTAAACGCTTCGGTCACCTTTTCCGTCGTCGCACCGCCCCCTACGTCCAGGAAGTTTGCCGGATCGCCACCGTAATATTTGATAATATCCATTGTTGCCATCGCCAAGCCTGCACCATTGACCATACAGCCAATATTTCCGTCGAGGGCGATATAGCTCAGATCGTATTTGGATGCCTCAATTTCCTTTTCGTCCTCTTCATCCAAATCGCGCAATTCCAAAATATCTTTGTGGCGGAACAACGCGTTAGAATCAAAATTCAGTTTGGCATCCAGCGCCAGTACATTTCCATCACCTGTAACGACTAGGGGATTAATTTCTGCAATCGAACAGTCCTTGTCCACAAAAGCCTCGTACAACGCCAGCATAAATTTGACCGCTTTGTTTACCTGCTCATTAGGAATGTTAATGTCATAAGCCAGCTTGCGAGCCTGATACACCTGAAGCCCAATCGCGGGATCAACGACCGCTTTAAAAATCTTCTCTGGAGTAGCCGCAGCTACCTCTTCGATTTCCGTACCGCCTTCTTCCGAGGCCATGATCACGATACGTCCGGTTGCACGATCTACAACAACGCCGACGTAATATTCTTTACGAATGTCGCAGCCTTCCTCTATCAAAAGGCGTTTGACTTCTTTACCTTCAGGTCCGGTCTGATGCGTCACCAGCACCTTTCCCAAAATTTCAGAGGCATAAGTTCGTACCTCTTCCAAGCCTTTGGCTACCTTCACGCCACCCGCTTTACCGCGTCCACCAGCATGAATTTGTGCTTTTACCACCGTAACAGCGCTTCCAAGCGATTCTGCCGCAGCAACGGCTTCCTCCACCGTATAGGCAACCTTACCGTTCGGTACAGCCACTCCGTACTGCTTTAATACTTCTTTACCCTGATATTCATGGATATTCATTCTGGAATCCTCCTATCAACATGACTGCAACAAGGGCGGTTCACAAGGAAATCTATACTAAACCTACATCATTGTAACATGTTTTTAAAACGCTTTCCTTAAAATTTAACCTCATGAATTACAGTATTTTGATATCATTATCATTCCCAAAATCGAATGTTTGGATATTTATGGGTATTTATTTTTGATAATTTTTATACAACGGGACGTAAAAAAAAGCACCTCTCAAAATAGAGTTACAACCCACCATGAGAGGCACTTTATTTCATCAGGCACTCGCTTTTTCAGCTAAGAACGACTTGGGCAATCAGATTGTAACGTAACTGAAAGTGCCTATTATGATTTTTCAATCTTCACATTCGCTTGATGGACACGATCCAGCAGATCTTTGAACTGCAGTAGAAGCGAACCAAACTGATCGTGGGTCATACTCGTTTTTTCCTGAATACATCCTGGTACAGATAGGGCTTTTTCTCGCAATGCGCTTCCCTCTGCCGTCAGAGAAATCAGCACTTTGCGCTCATCCTGAGTCGAACGCTTGCGATCAATCAATCCGGCATTTTGCAATCTCTTTAATAGCGGAGTCAGTGTACCGGAATCCAAGTACAACGCTTCACCCAATTCCTTCACTGTACATTCTTCACGCTCCCAGAGCACGATTAGCACCAGGTATTGTGAATACGTCACACCAAGCTTATCCAGATAAGGTTGGTACAGCTTCGTAATCTCTCTCGAACACGCATATATGGCAAAACATAACTGGTTATCAAGTTTTAATGCTGCACCTTCGTTATAACTATGGTCCATGTTGTCAGATCACCTACTTTCGTCACTATTTTAGCACATTATATAGCAAATTACATGCTAATTGCACAAAATACTTTACAATCGATAATTATTTTGTTAAATTAAATTGTGTAAAATATAAATTGAGCGAGAGGCAGTGATTAAATTATGATGACCATTCAACAAAAAATGTATGAAACAACAGTAAAAGCGGTTGGTGGACGTAACGGTTATATCGAGTCTTCCTCCCCTGAACTTCGTTTAAATATTGATATGCCTAAAGAAATGGGTGGCGCAGGCGGTGCAGGAACAAATCCTGAGCAATTGTTCGCAGCAGGATATTCCGCCTGCTTTGACAGTGCTTTAAATATGGTTGCCCGTATGCAACGTGTTAAGCACGAAGGTACTGAAGTAACAGCCACGGTCCAATTGGGTAAAGTGGAAGACGGCGGCTTCGGAATTGGAGTAAATCTGGACGTACTGGTAAAAGGTGTAGATCATGAGACAGCAGTAAAACTGGTGGAAGGTGCACATGAGCAATGTCCATACTCCCGCGCTACCCGCGGAAATATTGAAGTGAAGCTGAACGTTCTGTAAAACTGATGTACCTTCCAACAACTAACATGGTAGATGATGCATAATCGTATATACGAAAGTGATATACTCATAGTATAATCACATTGTCATAATCTTTTTTTCTTCTCCAGAACTTTGCGTCTGGAGCTTTTTTTTGCCCTTATTTTCCCCCAATCTAACCTGTAAAATGTTTATATAAAAAAATAATCGTAGTAACCGCTTTTATTTCATATTAGCCCTCGAGAAGACTGGCATTAGCCCTGTCCATATTGCGATATTGAATAGCTTCAGCAACATGCGAAGCCTTGATTTTTTCTGACTCATTTAAGTCCGCAATCGTGCGGGACAGTTTGAGAATTCGATCATATGCGCGCATGCTTAAACCAAGTGCATCCATCGTCTGATTGAGCAACTTAGCCGCGCTTTGTTCCAATACCGCATATTTACGCAGCATCTGCCCGGACAATTCACTATTCCATGAAAAGGGAAGCTTGCCGTATCTATGGATTTGTATCGCTTGTGCAGCCAGCACCTGCCTTCGCATTTCAGCCGACGACAGGGATTCTTTTTCCTCCCGCCAATCCTTTGGCTGCGATACTTCAAGCTGGAGATCAATCCGATCCAGCAGCGGACCGGAAATACGCGAACGGTAGCGGGCTACCGCCGCAGGTGAACAGGTACAACGCTGATGTTCCATATCGCTGCCGAAAAAGCCGCAGTGACATGGATTTAAGGAGGCAGCAAGTAAAAAGTGCGCCGGATATTTAAAAACAGCACGTGAACGGCTGATTGTAACATTGCGGTCCTCCAACGGCTGACGCAGCACCTCAAGCACATGGCGGCTAAACTCAGGCAGCTCATCCAAAAATAAAATTCCCCGGTGGGCAAGGCTGATTTCTCCCGGCTTGGGTATACCTCCCCCTCCCACCAACCCGGCAGCAGAAATCGTATGATGAGGAGAACGAAATGGTCGAATGTTCATCAGATGGGGGGATGACTCCTTCCACTTCCCGGCAGCACTATATATTTTGGTCACTTCTAGCGCTTCCTTTTCAGTCAAGGGCGGCAGAATGGAAGGCAGCCTGCGGATAAGCATCGTTTTTCCGGCACCTGGTGGTCCCATAAGCATGATATTATGCATTCCAGACGCAGCGATAACCAACGCACGTTTGGCGTGTAGCTGGCCAAGCACATCGCTATAATCCTCCATGCTGCTGATGATCTCTTTTTCCTCACGCAGCGGGACATGCTCTGCCTGAGTTAAATGGTCATAGGAATGGATTATGACCTGTTGTCTAGCTGTATGCTTTTCTTGACTGGGCTTTGCAGTGTGATTTATAGCTGTGTCTGAAACAGAATCTATCATCTGTTTTGCAACTTCGTTCATGGACTGATCGTAAGCTGGAAGAAGTACAGGATTAGAACTTAGATCGGTCGGCTGCTCCCCACCAGTGTATTGTGTATGATCATTAACCGGAATGAGATCTGTCAGATGACGAATAGCGTAAATACGTATATCCGTGATCAGACGTGCCTCTCTCGCATTTTCCTCAGGAAGCAGCACCGAATGGAACCCTTCTCGCTTGGCCAGATCCACCATGGACAGCACTCCGTTCACTGGACGAATGCTACCATCCAACGCCAGCTCGCCAATAAATAACGTCCGTTCCCCATCTGGTAAAATAACTTGTCCACTGGTTGTCAGCAACCCCAGAGCGATAGCAAGGTCGAAAGATGAGCCCTCCTTACGCAAATCAGCAGGGGCTAAATTAATCGTTACACGCTGGGACGGATATTTGAAACCACAGTTCTTGATTGCTGCCCGCACGCGCTCCACGGCCTCCCGAATCGCCGAATCGGGCAATCCGATAATGGCAGTCTGAGGCAGGCCATTGGACAAATCCGTCTCCACCTCAATCAGGACACCATCTATTCCATACAGACAAGCTCCGTGTAATTTTCCATACATAACAAAAAAGCACCTCTCCTCATACTGAAATGTCTCCCAACGGGGATCATTGCATATATGAAAAAAGGTGCTTCCAAATTTTCATAAGCCTTAATTAAGATTATCTGACCACAGATTATTTGTCAAACAGGGTCAGCTTATCAGCTGCCGATGTACGTGCCCTTGGTTCAGGAATGATCTCAGGATAACCTGCATATATCATCCCAATTACCTTTTCACCCGGTTGAATTCCCAAGGGTTCACGGAATTTAGGCGAATACAAAAATGGTTTTGTGACCCAAAACGTTCCGATTCCCTTACTCCATGCAGCAAGCATAAAGTTTTGCACAAGAGCGCTGACTGCTGCAAAATCTTCATCCCAAACCGCCTGACGCGGATCTTCTTCCAGTACAACTAAAAGCTGAATGGGGTTGTGCAAAATACCGCTCTCAAACTTGTTATCCTTGCCCACATCGGCTGCGATGGCTTCTGCAAGCTTTTTCCGTCCTTCACCAGCAAACAACAAAAAACGCCACGGTTCACGCATTTTATGATTAGGGGCCCATACCGCGACGTCCAGCAGTTCTTTGATGGTGTCTACCGGAATGGCATCAGCTTTGAATTTTTTAATTGTGCGGCGTTCCTGAATTACATCTATGACATGTTCACTAAAGGTTTGCTTTGTCACGTATATCCTCCTTCATAGGTACAGCTTCCAGATATCCATTATATAATGAAAATGATAACCATTATCAATAAAATATACCTTTAGCTTTCCTTCCTGTCAACCTGTACATATAGAAATTCAGTTTGCTTGCTTCCCTTCAAAAAGCTTCTCGCTCTTTTTAAAACGCATTTTAAAACGCATCAATGAAATGGTCTGTAACAACAGCCGCTTCGTCGGTTAATCGTACAGCGAGCATATCAAAACGGATTGGAGCATCTCCAATCCCGTTCATATGCAAATATACGGAGGCTGTTTGGCGAACCTGGGTTATTTTACGCGCGGTGACCGATTCTGCTGGCGTTCCAAACCTGGAGCTGCTTCGACTACGTACTTCAATAAACACGAATGTGTCTTCCAGCTTGGCAATCAAATCCAGTTCGCCGCTGCGGCAGCGCCAATTACGCGCTATGATTTGATAACCCAGATCCTCCAAAAATAAAGCCGCTGCCTGTTCGCCCATCGTCCCTTTAGCTTTCCGTCGATCCTTCCCTCCGGTCCTCATTTCATTTCCCATCACCTGTCATCCATCGGAGCAAGCCTGTCCATTTGATATATATAGGTAAGCACCTCTGCTACCAAATGATAGAGCTCTGCAGGAATTTGCTCGTCCAAATCCAGCTTGGACAATACCTCAACCAGCGCAGCATCCTCCTGTACGGGGACACCATGCTCTTTGGCTTTTTCTAAAATACTTTCCGCAACGCGGCCGCTCCCCTTGGCAACGACAATCGGCGCTTCGTTCTCGCCAGGCGTATATTTGAGGGCGACCGCCTTCTTTCTGGAAGGAGAGGGAGCTTCCAACGGCTCTTTCATATTTTAAGATCGACTCCTTTATACGGCTGAGGTACATAGCTTTGCACCTCAGAAGAGACGGGGCTGTCCGCTTCAGTCCTGATCGGCATAGGCTCGGTACGAAGCGATAGAAGCTGGTATCCTAATGACTCCAGCGCCGCATGAATGGATTCACGTCCGCTGGTCAACAACGAAGCGGCCCACTCCTGATCATTATGGAGCTTGAGACTCACAATTCGGTCCACGACCTGTACGTCCACCAACGTCGGCCCAAGCCCCTTCATGTCCAAATCAAACCAAAGACGACAGTTGGATGAATCCAGCTCCCCTCGTTTGCCACGACGAGACTGAATCTGAATGGTAGCTGTTTCACGACCGTCCGGTCCGACAAACGGAATAAACATGTGTACTTGTGCAAAAGGGGCCGTCCGATCGGTATTTAGCAGCAGCTGCTGACCCGTCAGGTGCTGTACGACCTGCTGAGCCGCCTCTTTCAAAGCGGGCGGCAGATCATCGCTGCTCATCAGCTGGAGCAGCGCCCCTTTTACGGTGTCTGCATCTGCTGACACCGTGCCGCCCGCCGCAGCTGCTAGCCCCGGCAGCGGCTGCGGTGCTCCCTCCGGCGGCTCCAAACGTGCCGCCGCCCCTTGCGCGGGCTGCGCAGCCGCGCGGTGCACCTGCTGCTCGTGCTCTGCACCGAGCAGCTTTAGCACGCGGCCCACCCACGCATCCTCCGTGGGGGTGGGCTGCGTGCTGGCCGCTACAGACGCCGCTGGCTGCGAAGCAGCGGTGTCTGTAGCCCGCGGAGCGCTCGCGGCCAGCTGCGACGCTTCCGCTGCGGGCTGCTCCGGCGCAGCCGTGCCCAGCGCGGGCGGAACGGCAGCGCGCAGCTCTTGCAGCAGCGTGCGCAGCCGCTGGAGCGGTGCCTCCGGCGCAGCGGCGTTGCCTGCCGCGGATTGCGGCACAGGGCCGCCAGCCGGCTGTGCAGCTGCGCGTTCAGCTGTAGCAGCGGTTGCCGCTGGCTTCGCGCCAGCAGGCTCTGTCGTTGCCGCCGCTGAAGCGCCATCAGCATCCTTAAGCTGCGTGCTTGCTGTGGCAGCTTGCTGCGACTGCTCTGCTTTGGCACGGGAGCCGCTTAATGTGTTATCGCCCGATTCAGACGCATGTACGCCAGCGTCCGAAGCGACTGTCGCTCCACGCCCCTTAGCTGCCTCTGCATCTTCTGGAGCAGTCCCTGGCGCCCCAACTGCAGCCCTGGTCGGAGTATCCGGTTCAGTAGCCAAAGCATTCGCTTCATTCCCCGCAGCAGCAACAAGGTTGGCTGCTTGAGTCCCTTTCAGCATCTCCTTGCCTCCTGCTGCTTGTCCAGCTTCTGCCTGCTTAGCAGCAGCAGAGGCATCCTTGGACAATACAGGCGTTTGGCCTTCCGGTGCATCAGCACCCCCAATAATGGAGGAACCTGCCGAACTAACTGATGCTCGGTCAGCTCCCTTTACTGCTGTTGCTTCTCTCGCAGGCTGGTCTGTAGATGTTGCTCCCTGTCCTAGCTGCTTTAACACCGTTTCAAGCTCCTGCTCCAGCGATGACAGCAAATCATTTAAAGGAGGACCAAACATCGCTTGCCGCAAGCCGTTAATGCTTTCAGCCGTCAATGGAAGTCCCCTCTGAAAAGCAACGGCCGCCGCCTGTACAAACGTTCCTAATTCTACATTTCCAGCTTGCTTTGCCAAGGCATTTTGCAAAGAAGAGGCATTTTCCGATGTCAATGGCACACCATTTTTTTGCATGGCCTGGATAAGTGCTCTGTTTTGAGCCGTATCCGGCAGTCCCACTGATTCCAATACATCTGCGAGAGCTACGGTTTGCTGTGGTGCATTAGCTGCATCGTTCAAAGGCTTAAGCACCGTCATTCCACTGGGCGAAGCCGGTTGTACCTGAAATGTTGTAGTCTGTCCAGGCTGAAGAGGGGTTTCCAGCTTTGCCCTGACTTGAGAGCCTTGTATTTGCAGCACAGCCTCACCACCGTCCTCAGACACCTTTAATACGACGCCCCTTACGACTTGACCTGGCTGCATATCGAGCTTTTTGACCTCTCCCGCCTTCACATCACCAAGTAATCCACGAAATACAGATCCGATGTTCATATCGCCCCTCCTCTCCTTCATCCCTCTATCAAAAGGGTCTATTTTATTAGGTATACATTATATCGGCATAGTCCCGTTTCGTAATAAGGCTTTACAGATCAAACAGCGTCGGCTGCTCTGTCAGCAAATTGCCCAAAAAACTGCGTCTATGCATCTCCGTAGGCCCTAGCGCCAAAATTTGTTCCCTATGCAGCTTGGTAGCATAGCCTTTATGTATACCGATTCCGTATTCAGGATACTTTGCATCCCATTCGCCCTTGCACAGCCGATCACGGGTAACCTTCGCGATAATAGAAGCCGCCGCAATAGATTGGCTGTTCGCATCTCCCTTAATGATGGACAGCTGAGGAATGGGGACATCCACCTTCTCAGCATCCACAAGTAAATAATCAGGAGATACAGACAAAGCCTCAATAGCCTGCTTCATCGCCAAACGAGCTGCCTGTTTAATATTGATCTCATCAATCGTCCGCGCATTTACATAGCCTACTCCTACAGCAATGGCCTTCTCCATAATCAACTCGTAGTATGCTTCTCTCTTCTTGTCCGTCAGTTTTTTGGAATCATCCACGCCCTCCAGCAGCTCACCTACTGGTAAAATAACGGCTGCAGCCACGACATCCCCGAACAAACAGCCTCGGCCTACCTCGTCAATACCAGCGATTCGCTCACAGGATTGCTCCCAGCACTTTTTTTCATAATGCAGCATATCCTTCACCACTACCTCTTTATCTTCCATACTCAATACCTGCCCATCTATATGTAGTTTTACACTTCATTCATGCCACATACCAAAAAACCTTCCACCTCTCCGGAGAGATGGGGAAGGTTCTTCCTTGCCGCAATTTGCTATGTTCTGTCTTGGGCACCTGACCCCAATCAGTAAGGAGCTTCCAAACTGAAACGTCCCAGCTTCCCTGCACGCAACTCGCGCAAAATAATTTTTGACGCCTTTTCGAGATCTACACGTCCGCCACTAACAATACAGCCACGTTTACGTCCGATAGCCTCCATAACGCTGACAACATCATCAGGATTTTCTGTATCCTCAGGACGTTCGGTAAGCTCAAAACGCTCTGCCATGGCATCCCAATAATATTGGACAAAATATTTTGTCGCGAAAAAGGCGATATCCTCAACATTGAGAATTTCTTCCTTGATCGCACCAGTCACTGCCAGACGATAGCCGACGTTCTGATCCTCAAATTTAGGCCACAAAATGCCCGGTGTATCCAGCAACTCAATTTCTCCGGTCTTGATCCACTGCTGTGCCTTCGTTACCCCCGGACGATCACCCGTAGCTGCAATATTACGTCCTGCCATTCGGTTGATCAGTGTCGATTTGCCAACATTCGGAATACCGACAATCAAGGCACGTATAGGACGCGGATTCATTCCCTTGGAGATCTGCCGATCTATTTTTTCCTTAAGCAACAGCTTGGCCTGGACCGGAATTTCCTTCATTCCTGTCCCTGTCGTGGCATCCACCTGAAAGGCGATATGCCCCTGCTCCTTAAAGTAGGCAATCCACTGCTGCGATACGACCGGGTCCGCCAAATCTGCCTTATTCAAAATAATCATTCGCGGCTTTCCTTGCAGAATATCATCAATCATTGGATTTCGGCTGGAAAGCGGCAATCGAGCGTCAATCAGCTCAATTACCAAATCAATCAGCTTTAATTTTGCTTCAATTTGGCGGCGCGCTCTGGTCATATGACCAGGAAACCATTGAATCGTCACCGTCATCACCTCATTGATCGCAACTCCTGCCTTTACCTTTTAGGCTCCTGGCTAGAATTACGGCAGCTATGCTGCATATTAGTTATTTTAGTGGTTAATCCACTGCATATCCTTCGCTGGCCAGAAAATGACGTCAGCTCGGCCCACGACTTCCTTCAAATCAACATATCCAATCATCCGACTGTCTGTGCTATTGGAACGGTTATCGCCCATAACAAAAATATGCCCTTCTGGAACTTTTCCATCCTTAAACTTCTCATTTGGAAAATTGGTAAACTTGTTGTAAAGCTCGCCATTTTGATGTGCTTCTGCCACGGGAGCCTTGAGATAAGGTTCCTGAATCGGCTTACCATTCACTGTGATCGTGTCACCTTCTACCTTGACCGTATCACCCGCAACGGCAATGACGCGCTTGATGAAGTCTCTTCCTTCTTCCGGGACATGGAACACAATCACTTCACCCGGTTTAGGGTCACGAAAATCATATAAAATCTCATTTACAATGACACGTTCTCCCGTATGAAAGTTAGGCTGCATCGACGGTCCATCCACAATAAACGGCTTAAAGAGAAGCCAACGGATTAAAAAGACAAGCACTAACGCAATAATGATGGCCTTTAGCCACTCAAAAATCTCTTTTTTTGGTTTACGCTTGGACTTATCATCCTGATCGGTTGGCTGCTGCACAGCTCCTTGTCCTACTTCTTGCTCCATAGCTCACTGTCCTCTCTTTACGGTCAATAATCCACAGTTCCCTATGTACGTAGAAAAAACGAAAGGAGCTTGTAACCAAGCCCCTTTCGTTATTCGTTGTATTAACGACGAATTTCTTTAATTCTCGCTGCTTTACCGCGCAGTTCACGAAGATAATAAAGCTTCGCACGACGCACTTTACCACGGCGAGCCACGTCGATTTTATCGATTTTTGGGGAATGAAGCGGGAAAGTTCTTTCCACACCTACACCGTAAGAAATTTTACGAACTGTAAAAGTCTCACTGATTCCACCACCACGGCGTTTAATTACAACACCTTCAAACAACTGGATACGCTCACGAGTTCCCTCGATAACTTTCACGTGCACTTTCAAAGTGTCACCAGGACGAAAGTTAGGCAAATCTTTACGCAGTTGTTCTTCAGTGATCGCTTGGACGATATTCATCTATGACTCCCTCCTTCCGTACAGGTGTTCATGTTTCTTCTGGAAACACAACCGTTTCCTTCATCATCCACAGAGGACCACCGTATTACACACAACAGATGTATTGTATCATGGAGGTTACCGCATTGCAACAACAAAAAGGGATTTGACCAAACATTATTTAATTGACTTCATTATAGAACAGGTCACTACCTGCTTTCAAATCCACTCATGTCTAAAGCGCTTTATCACTTGTCCCCCGAACAGTCAGATTTGCGCTGCTCCCCAATCCACACGCGCTCCTTGCCTGTCAGCTCAGCCTTCTCCAACAGGTCAGGTCGGCGTTCCACCGTACGGCGCAATGCCTCCTGTCTTCTCCATGCATCAATATTAACGTGATGCCCCGACAACAGCACATCAGGTACTTTCCAGCCCCTAAACTCAGCAGGACGCGTATAATGCGGGTACTCTAACAGCCCCGTGCTAAATGAGTCTGTAATTGCACTTGTTTCATTGCCCAGCACTCCCGGCAGCAGCCGTGTCACACTATCAATAACAGCCATTGCTGGCAGCTCTCCACCAGTCAGTACATAATCACCGATAGAAAGCTCATCCGTCACCAAATGCTCGCGAATCCGCTCATCATAGCCCTCATAATGTCCGCATATAAAAATAAGATGGTCCTCTTGGGCCAGCTCCTCCGCTTTCTTTTGCGTAAAGGTCTCACCTTGTGGACACATCAAAATGACACGCGGAGCTTTCAAATCAGCGTTTCCTTCGATCTTCTCATGATGGACGACTCCGTCGGCAACCTCTAATATGGGACGCTCTGATTCATCCAACAACGCTTCCACCGCGGCAAAAATAGGATCGGGCTTTAATACCATACCGCCACCACCGCCATAGGGCGTATCATCTACCTGTCCATGCTTGTTACCGGCATACTGGCGAAAATTAACCGCTTGTAGTGAAACTATTCCCTTATCCCTTGCTTTTCCCAGAATACTTGCATTAAATACGCCATCAAACATTTCAGGAAACAGAGTCAGCACATCCACCCGCATTATAGCAGCCCTTCCATCAACCGTACCGTAGCCCGCTGTTCACGCACGTTTACATTCAAAATAACACTCTCTATATATGGCAATAGCAGTTCCTTGCCATTAGGCATTTTGACTACCCATACATCATTGGCTCCTGGAGTCAAAATTTCTTTGACCACACCAAGCTTTTCTCCGTCATCTGTAATGACTTCCAGGCCGATAACTTCATGAAAATAGAATTCATTTTCTTCTAGCTCGCCTAGACGTTCAGCAGATACCTTCAACAAAGTACCTTTGTATTTTTCAACATCATTGATATTATGATATTCCTTAAATTTGACGATAACCATATTTTTTTGAAAACGCGCTGTCTCCACAGTTACGGGAACCGGTGTTTTACCATCCGCCGGAACAATCAATAGCTCGCTGCCTTTGGCAAAACGATCCTCTGGAAAGTCAGTTGTCGTTAATATTTTAAGCTCGCCGCGAATTCCATGGGTATTCACAATTTTCCCGACATTAAACAATTGCTGCATCGTGTTCCTCCTGCATATAATCGGTCCGCTCCATATCATCTTCATCATGTACGAAAAAGGGTTAGGACATACATCCTAACCCACTTTCGTATATCTTTAAGATATGATGTCTACGGTAACCCGTTTATCCATCTTAACGGCTGCTGATGCAACCACAGTGCGAAGCGCCTTGGCGATACGCCCCTGCTTGCCAATGACTTTACCTACATCCTCAGGATGCACACTAAGCTCATATACAACAAGCCGATCCTTCTCCAAGGTCTTCACGGTTACATCATCCGGATGATCGACTAAAGCCTTAGCAATGATTATCACTAATTCTTCCATGGTTGACCCTCCGTATCAGCACCTTATTTCTGTGTTTTAAGCTCATGAAACTTTTTCATCACGCCCGCTTTGCTAAGCAAGTTGCGAACAGTGTCGGATGCTTGTGCACCATCTTGCAACCATTTCAGCGCTTTATCTTCATCAATTTTTACAACCGCTGGTACTGTAATAGGGTTGTAATAACCGATTTCTTCGATAAAACGACCGTCACGCGGGGAACGGGAATCAGATACCACGACGCGATAGAAAGGAGCTTTATGTGCACCCATACGTTTCAGACGAATACGAACTGCCATGAAAATTCACCTCCTTCAAAAAGTAGACTGTATATGTTATCCATCATTCCAATGGCCTCAGAGCCTTATCGGAAAGGAAACTTCAAGCCCTTACCCATACCTTTTAACTGCTTCAGAGCCTTGTTTTTGCCGCCTTTAGGCCCCATCATATCTGAGAACTGCTTCATCATACGGCGCATTTCGTCAAATTGTTTAATCAGACGATTTACCTCAGCCAATGACGTTCCACTACCTACGGCAATCCGTTTGCGCCGACTATGATTAATCATATCCGGGTTTTGTTTTTCCTGTGTGGTCATTGAATGCACGATAGCCTCAATACGGCCCATCTGCTTATCATCCACTTTGATATCTTTCATTTGCTTCATGTTGCCCATGCCGGGAATCATATCAAGAATCTGATCAATCGGGCCAAGCTTTTTAACCTGATCCATCTGCTCCAGAAAGTCTTCGAAAGTAAACTCAGCATTGCGCATTTTCCGTTCCATTTCCTTCGCCTTGTCAGCGTCGATATTGGACTGCGCTTTTTCAATCAGGGACAGCATATCGCCCATACCCAAAATCCGTGAAGCCATCCGTTCCGGATGAAACGGCTCCATCGCATCCAGCTTTTCACCCAATGTAGCAAACTTGATCGGGCATCCTGTCACAGCCTTAACTGACAAGGCCGCGCCACCACGAGTGTCGCCATCCAACTTTGTCAGTACAACCCCCGTTAGCTCCAGGCTACTGTTAAAGTGCTCTGCAACGTTAACTGCGTCCTGCCCAGTCATGCTATCTACCACCAACAGAACTTCGTCTGGCTTGACGTTAGCATGAATCTGGCGCAGCTCTTCCATGAGCTCTTCATCAACATGAAGACGACCAGCAGTATCTATAATAACGTAATCATTACCGTTATCCTTGGCATGCTGCAACCCCTGCTTTGCAATATCTACCGGGCTTGTCTGATCTCCAAGGGTAAATACAGGTGCATTGATCTGTTCGCCGAGAATCTGGAGCTGCTTGATCGCCGCCGGTCTGTAGATATCACCAGCTACAAGCAACGGACGATGATTTTGCTTTTGCAGCAGCTTCGCCAGTTTGCCAGACGTCGTCGTCTTACCTGCACCCTGGAGACCCACCATCATAATGACTGTAGGCGGCTTGTTAGCTTTGGCAAGCTTGGCCTGGCTGCCACCCATCAACTCGGTCAGTTCCTTGTTCACGATGTCGATAATGACCATACCCGGCGTAAAGCTGTCCATGACTTCCTTACCAACGGACTTCTCTTTCACCTTGGCAATAAAGTCCTTTACAACCTTGAAGTTAACGTCCGCCTCAAGCAAAGCCAATCGTACTTCACGCATCGCCTGAGCTACATCATCCTCAGACACTTTCCCTTTGCCGCGCAGTTTACTGAATACATTTTGCAAGCGAGTCGATAATCCTTCAAATGCCATACTTTCGCACCTCCTTGTCTACCAGGGTTGTTTATTACTCATTTATATGACCTACAATTCCTGCAGGCGATTTACAATTTGATGAACACGCTGCAGAGTGCCTTCATGGGGCTCGCCCATCTTACCGAATGCCTCCTGCAACGCTGCATTTAGTTCTTTCAGATCTTGGCTTCTGCGTTCATGCTTGCTCAGCAATCCAAGCTTTTCCTCATACATTTCCAGTACCTGTTCAGCACGTTTAATATGTTCATACACTGCCTGACGGCTAATTTCAAATTCCGAAGCAATTTCTCCCAGAGAAAAATCATCATGGAAGTAATATTTCAGAAACATCTGTTGCTTCTCCGTAAGCAGAGGTTCATAGAAGTCAAACAGTCGGTTAATTCGGTTTGTCTTTTCCAGCCGATTCTCCTGACTCATCACCAATACCTCCATTGCCTCCATCGTCAAGGAAAAACACTTTACAGTTCTTTTCAACGTTCCTTATCATACATAAAAGAAAAGAAGATGTCAAGCGTTATCCCTTGTCATACAAAAAAAAGCCGCTCCACAACCCTTGAATGGAATTACGGATCGACTTTTTTCTCCCTGTTCCTTAAACCCTGACTGGAGTAAGATACAGCAGAATTGCCAGAAAATGAAGTATGCTGCCTGCCAAAACAAACAGATGCCAGATTGCATGATGATACGGAAATGCCCGCCATACATAGAAAATCGTGCCCAATGTGTACAGAAGACCACCTACGAACAATAACGTCATTCCTCCGGCGGGAACTACCGCCACCAAAGGGTTCCAGGCAATGATGATGAGCCAGCCCATCACAATGTAAAACACGGTGGACATGAACAGAAAGCGTTTGGTGAAGAACGCCTTGAACAGCACACCGACCAAAGCGATCCCCCATACCACTCCAAACAGCGTCCAGCCCAAGGTCCCTCGCAGTGCAACAAGCATAAACGGGGTGTAGCTGCCTGCAATGAACAGGTAAATGCAAGAATGATCGAATATTTCGAACAAATCCTTCAATTTCCCCTCACGGAGGCTATGAAGCAACGTGGAATTGGTGTACAACAGCAGCATGGTTATCCCATAAATCGTAAAGCTGACGACATGCCAAGCAGTCCCTTTTAAGCTGGCAAAAACAATGAGCAGCACAAGCGCCGCCACACTTAAAACGACTCCAATTCCATGTGTAATGGCGTTGGCTACTTCCTCCCGTCGGGAATAAGTATAGGTGTTCACCATCGGTTCTTCACCCGGCTTTCTGTAAAATATTTTATATACCAAAATATATGTCCGGCATCGACAGACCCATTGCTCTCATTATATATCTCTACGATATATATCTCCACCATCTCGAGCAGCAACAGGCCAAGTCCAAGCCCCGGACCTGATAAGCTAGACGATTACAAGACGTCCTCCATACTTTCAGTCCATCCCGCACAACCTAAATCAATGCTGCTCTTCCTCGCCAGCAGCACTTGCTTCACTAGCCTCTTCCTGAATCAAGCCTGCAAACAATGCATGGACGAATTGCTCAGAATCAAACGGTTGAAGGTCATCCACTTTTTCACCTAAGCCCACCAGTTTAACAGGCAAATTCAGCTCTTGACGGATTGCCACAACAATTCCACCCTTCGCTGTACCATCCAACTTTGTCAGCACCAGCCCGGTTACGCCACTTTTCTCTCCAAACAGCTTGGCCTGGTTCAGTGCATTTTGTCCAGTCGTGGCATCTAGTACCAGCAGTACTTCGTGAGGAGCGTCCGGAATTTCGCGCTGGATAACACGGAAAATTTTGTTCAGCTCCTCCATCAGATTGCTTTTATTCTGTAGACGTCCTGCAGTATCACACAGCAAAACATCTACCTGACGCTGCTTGGCAGCCTGTACGGCATCATACATAACCGCAGCCGGATCGGAACCGGATTGCTGCTTAATGACCTCGACACCTGCCCGTTGACCCCATACCTCCAGTTGTTCAATCGCACCGGCACGGAATGTATCTCCAGCAGCCAGCAGCACTTTTTTACCCTCTTGTTTAAAACGGTGAGCCAGCTTGCCGATCGTTGTTGTTTTGCCGACACCGTTGACCCCGACGAATAGAATGACTGTAATTCCATTAGAGCTCATTTGGAGCTGACTGTTGTCATTGCCCCGCAGCAGCTCGGATAGCTTTTCCGACAATACAGGCTGAAGCTCAGATGCATCCTCGATTTTACGTTTTTTCACTTCTACCCGCAGGTCCTCTATGAGGGTCATCACTGTGTTGACACCTACGTCCGCTCCGATCAGAATTTCTTCCAGTTCCTCATAAAACTCCTCATCAATCTTTTTGCGGCGAATCATCAAATCCGTCACTTTTTCAACAAAGCCTTTTCTTGTTTTTTCAAGGCCGTCCTTAAACTGTTTTGTGACGGATTCCGTTTTGCTTGCAATGCTTTCCTTTAATTTTCTAAAGAAGCTCATAGATTCCCTCCGTTGATCTGAAAGTATGTTCATTTATATCAGGCAATTTCAGCTTCATCATCGTCCAGCTTGACAGATACGAGCTTGGAAACCCCGCCTTCCTCCATCGTAACCCCGTACAGCACGTCGGATTCTTCCATTGTGCCCTTACGGTGAGTAACTACAATGAACTGTGTCTGCTCCGAGAATTCCCGTAAATACTGTGCGAAACGCACTACGTTGGCTTCATCCAATGCAGCCTCTACTTCATCCAGCACACAGAATGGAACAGGTTTAACATGTAAAATGGCAAACAGCAGCGCCATCGCCGTTAACGCTCGCTCACCGCCCGACAGCAGCTGCAAGTTTTGCAGTTTTTTGCCCGGTGGCTGAGCTACAATGTCAATTCCCGTCTCCAGTAGACGTTCCGGGTCAAGCAGCACCAGATCGGCACGTCCGCCTCCGAACAGCTTGGAGAAAACCGTGCCAAATTCGCGCCGAATGGCATCGAACGTAAATTTGAAACGTTTGGACATTTCATCATCCATTTCACGAATAACCTGATAGAGCGTGGTTTTGGCCTCCACCAAATCAGACTTTTGCTCATCGAGAAACGTATAACGCTCATGCACACGCTGATATTCCTCAATCGCACCCAGATTGACCTCGCCCAGCCCGGAAATACTGCGTTTGAGCCTTTGCACTTCAGCCTGCGTGCCTTCAATATCTTCCGGTACCGGATAGCGCTGCTTGGCCAGCTCATAGCTGAGTTCATAATCATCGCTTAATTTTTTGAGCACGTTTTCCAGCTCTACATCAAGCCGATTCACTCCAATTTCCGTTTGACGAAGCTGCTCTTCAACCGATTTAAGCTGGATTCGCTGCTCTTTTGTCTCGTTCTCAGCCAATTCCAGCTTTTTGGACAAGCTGCTGCGTGCAGCCCGTTTGAACTCCAGCTGCTGGGAGGCTTCTTCCTTTTTCAAACGGTATTGATTGAGATTTTCAATTTGCTTTACGCTCTCCTGCTCATTGGTCAGCAGATCAGCCTCGATGGAAGCAAGCAAGGTTTTATTCTGTCTCGAATCCTTGCCAAGCGTATCATAATCTCCACGCAATCTGCGCAGCTGCTCTTCCAATGAAAAACGCTCCTGATCCAGCTTACCTTCTCTAACCTTGAGATTGGTAAGTTCCCCCTGCAGCTGCTCTTTGGCAGATTCGTTGGCTTTACGAGCAAATTCGGCGGCGTGGATGGCTTGATGGGTTTTCTTCTCTTCCTCTTCCAGCGCAGCCAACTTGGCCAACGCTTCTTCACGTGCAGTTTCCAACTCTTTTATCTCCTGGTCGAAGCCCTTTTTCTCCTGACTAGACGCAGCCACCTGTTCTAGCACATGACGCAGTTCATGCTCCAGCTGCTTGAGCTCCATTGCGGTCTGCTGCTCTTCGCCGCGCTTCACATCCCCGGCCTGACGCAGCTCCTCCAAACGGATCTGTGTCTCCTCCAGCTGACGTTTGGTATCCACGGCGCTTTGACGCAGCCTCTCAATTTGCTGCTCCGTATCTAAAATGTCCTGATCCAACTGATCCAGCTGACGTTTTCGTCCAAGCAGATTGGCATTTTTCTTAAACTGGCTACCACCAGTCATGGAACCACCTGCATTGACGACATCACCTTCCAGCGTCACAACACGATATCTATATTGGCAACGGGCAGCAATCCGGTTCGCATCTTCCAGCGTACGGGCTATGACCACATTCCCCAAGAGGCTGCCTACAATTCCGGCATACCGTTCATCATACTGAACAAGATCCGCGCCGATTCCGACAAAGCCCTCAGCACTTTCCGCAATTTGGCGCTCCCCCGCACCGATTTGGCGCGGCCGAATGACATCCATAGGCAAAAAAGTCGCTCTACCCAATTGGCGTTGCTTCAAAAAACTGATCGCCTGTCTGGATACCGATTCATTTTCCATGACGATATGCTGTACGGAAGCGCCCAAAGCCGTTTCCATCGCCTGCTCCAAATGCTCAGGCACCCGAATCAGCTCCGCCACCGCTCCGTGTACACCATGCAAGGTTTCTTTGCGTGCAGCCTTCAAAACTTCCTTGACACCCAGCATAAAGCCGTCAAAGTCATCCTGCATTTCCTTCATCGTATCTCGGCGCGAAATTTGAGCCTCACGTTTTTGTTCCCATTTACGAATGGTGCCTTGACTTTCTTCCAGTAGCTTTTGCAGCGCCTGGTACTTTTCACTCCCCTGAATATATCCACTGCGCAGACTACTGATTTCCTGTCCCAGCTTCTGAACTGCAGCTTCCAATCCCTTTTTGCGCTGATCCAGCTCGACTTTTTGTGCTTCCCATTTACCGGATTCGTCACTTACACGGTTCACCCGCCGCTCCAGCGCTTCCTTCTGCTGGTCGGTATAACGGATTTCGTTGCGCGCCTGTGCCATTTGGTTCATCAGTTCCAGCAGGTTGCCTTTAAGGCTTTCCTCCTGTTCCTGGCTGATGCCGCCTGTGACACCAATCAGCTTGGCCTCTTCATCAGATAGCCTCGCACGCAGCTCTTCAAGCTCTACAATTAATGCAGACAGCTTTTCATTCAGCTGATCCAGTTCATTTTTGCGATCGGAATGCCTTGCCTCGCTCGTGCTGAGCGATAAAATAAGCTGTTCCCGGTTAGCCTGCAGATTGCGAGTACGCTCTTTCAGCAATTCACCGTAGCCTTCGCTCTTTTCTGTGGCCTCACTGTACTGCAGCAAATCACTTTGCAGGCGTTCGACTTGCTCCTCAAGCTGACGCAATTCATTACGCTCACTCTCCAGCATCGCATCGTGGCGGGATACCACCGTAGACAACTGAAGCTGCTCCTGCTGTAGCAAAGCTAGCTTGGAAGTCGCATCGCTCCACGAAGTATGAATTTGTTCAATTTGATGGACGTACATCGAAATCTCTTTTGATTTCAGCTCGCTACGCAGCTCTTTATAATGAATCGCCTTTTCCGATTGCTCCTTAAGCGGACCGATTTGATCCTCCAGCTCGCTGACCAAATCGTGAATACGCAGCAAATTTTGCTCCGTGTCATCCAGCTTGCGAACCGCCTCTTTTTTACGTGATTTATATTTTACAATACCCGATGCTTCCTCAAAAATACCTCGACGGTCCTCGGATCGGGTACTCAAAATCTCTTCAATACGCCCCTGCCCGATAATGGAGTAAGCCTCTTTACCAATCCCTGTATCCATAAACAGCTCGGTAATATCCCGAAGTCTGCATGATTGTCGGTTAATGAAATATTCACTATCTCCACTTCGATGCACACGGCGAGTTACCGTAACTTCGCCAAAATCCAGAGGCAATGCCTGATCTTCATTATCCAGCGTAAGCGATACTTCACCATAATTAACAGCCTTGCGAGCATCACTACCAGCAAAAATAATATCCTCCATTTTGCCGCCACGCAGTGATTTGGCGCTCTGTTCGCCCAGCACCCAGCGAATGCCATCGGAAATATTACTTTTTCCGCTTCCGTTAGGTCCGACGACTGCCGTAATGCCGCGGACAAATTCCATTTCCGTTTTATCTGCAAACGATTTGAAGCCCGCCAGCTCAATGCGCTTTAAAAACATGTTCAATCTCACCTCTAACATTTCAAATATGCTTGTACAACACCGGTTACCTGATGGGCATGAATTATCCCTATTGTAGCACAAGACTACTTTGGATAAAGCATACTATCAACGTTCAACACCAACGTTCAACGCACTGCAGCCAAGCCACGAAAAAAGAGCAAAACGCAGTCCATTCGCCTTTGCGGGCCGGGACTCCCCCGCGGACTGCCCTTTGCTCTTACTTTGTGTCCCCTGCTTGCGTAACCCATCCGGGCCGCACAGGTGCCGATTACGATTCAGCCAGTTTCAAACGGTTTAAAGCTACTGCCGCCGCTTGCTGCTCAGCTTCTTTTTTGGAGCGTCCTGTACCCGCCCCCAGCCGTTCGCTGTCCATATATACCTCGGCTACAAACTCGCGCTCATGGGCAGGTCCGCGCTCCTCCACAATCCTGTATTCAAGCATCCCCATGTTATGATGCTGCGTCAGTTCCTGAAGCTCTGTTTTAAAATCACTCATCTGGAGCTTGCCATTTAACACAATTTGAGGAAAAATATAACGTTCCAGAAACGACCGGACGGCCTCCAGACCCTGATCCAAATAAAGCGCGCCTACGAACGCCTCGAACACGTCAGCGAGCAAAGCCGGACGAGTACGTCCACCCGTCAGCTCTTCACCTTTTCCAAGCAGTACGTATTGCCCGAACTCAAGCCCGACAGCAAACTTCACCAGAGAAGGCTCGCAGACAATAGCTGCGCGCAGCTTGGTCAGTTCGCCTTCGGGTCGGTTAGGGTATTGATTGTACAATTGCTCGGATACAGTCAGCTCCAGCACAGCGTCACCTAAAAATTCAAGGCGCTCATTGTCTGCATGCTGACTGAATCTATGCTCGTTTACGTAGGAAGCGTGCGTAAAGGCCTGCTTCAGAAGCTGCCGATTGTTGAATTGAATATGAAGTTTCTGCTGTAATTGCTTCAAGTCTCCACTCAACGAACTGACCCCTTACGCTTCATATTTTTTTAGAATAACCGTAGCATTGTGACCGCCAAAACCAAAGGAATTGGACATAACCACATTCAGTTCCGCTTTTCTTGGCTTATTAGGCACATAATCAAGATCGCATTCCGGGTCTTGATTATCCAGATTAATCGTTGGCGGAATCGTCTGATGCTGAAGAGCAAGACTACAGATTACGGCTTCAACGCCGCCCGCTGCACCCAAGAGATGCCCTGTCATTGACTTGGTCGAGCTGATTGCTACCTTATAAGCATGCTCTCCAAGCGTTTTCTTGACTGCTTCCGTTTCCGATTTATCACCCACTGGAGTCGATGTACCGTGAGCATTGATATAATCAATCTCTTCCGGCTTCAATCCAGCATCGCGGATCGCCATTCTGATACAGCGCGCCGCGCCCTCTGGATCAGGCTCCGTCATATGATGAGCATCGCCAGAAAGACCGTAGCCAATCACTTCGCCGTAAATACGTGCACCACGCTTCAAAGCATGATCCAACGATTCCAGAATCAGAACACCAGAACCTTCGCCCATCACGAATCCATCTCTTTCCGTATCAAAAGGACGGCTTGCCTTTTCAGGTTCATCGTTGCGTGTGGACATCGCCCGCATGGAACAAAATCCAGCCATACCGATCGGGCGAATCGTCGCCTCAGCACCGCCACAAATCATAACGTCAGCATCACCACGTTGAATCATCCGGTAAGAATCACCGATAGCATGACTGCCTGTGGCACAAGCCGTTACTGGCGATGTATTGGGTCCTTTGGCACCGAGTGAAATGGACACTTGACCGGAGCCCATATTGGCAATCATCATCGGAATAAAGAAAGGGCTTACGCGTTTAGGTCCCTTTTCAATTAATGTATGATGCTGATCCTCCCAAGTACCCAATCCGCCAATACCGGAACCTACAGATACACCTACACGCTCAGCTTCCGCATTCTCTCCGATAACAAGTCCGCTATCCTTAAGCGCCAGTTTACTGGCTGCAACCGCGAACTGTACAAAGCGGTCCATTTTACGTGCGTCCTTGCGTTCAATGTAATCCTCTGGATTAAAATCCTTAACGGAAGCGGCTATTTTCGTTGGGTACTCAGTTGTATCGAAAGCTTCGATTGCGCTGATGCCGGATTTTCCAGCCATCAGATTATCCCACAGTGTGTTCAAATCCTGTCCCAGCGAAGTGATTACACCCATTCCTGTTATGACAACTCGTTGTTTCAAAGATAATCACCTCTATGTCTACTGCAAATTGTATTTTAAGGTCGCACGCTTTGTGCGCAGAAATAATATAGAATCAACTAAAGTTAGTAATGCCGCATAATCTTCAGCCTTTGACTTAGTAACGCCCAGTCAAGCTCAAAATACACGGCAATTCCGTCTTTAGTTCAATCTGTATAATTAGGAGAAAGTCCCGCCTGTAACAGAACGGGACTTTGTTGACATGAATTAGGTATGAGATTGTATGTACTTTACAACTTCACCTACAGTTGTAATTTTCTCTGCATCTTCATCAGAGATTTCCATATCAAACTCATCTTCCAATTCCATAACCAATTCAACTACATCGAGAGAATCAGCGCCTAAATCATCTTTAAAAGATGCTTCAAGTGTAACTTCGGCTTCGTCGGCTCCCAAACGGTCAACGACAATGCGTTTTACGCGCTCCAATACGTCGGACATCCGGCTCACCTCCTCCTTAGGTATTATACGAAAATTACAATTAAAATGCCATAGAAGAGAGTTTTCATTCATTACTCTTCATCGGGGCATGCGGATCGGCAACACATAACTACATGTACATGCCGCCATCCACATGCAAAGTCTGGCCCGTCATGTATGAGGAAGCGTCAGTGGCCAAGAACAGCACCACGTTCGCAATTTCCTCAGGCCGTCCGAGACGGGCCAGCGGAATACTGCCAAGCATACTATCACGCAAATCGTCAGCCAGCACCTGCGTCATCTCCGTATCAATAAATCCGGGAGCTACACAGTTCACTGTAATGCCTCTCGAAGCAAGCTCTTTGGCAGAAGATTTGGTAAGACCAATCACGCCTGCTTTAGCAGCTACATAGTTTGCTTGACCTGCATTGCCAAGTACACCAACAACAGAAGAGATATTGATAATTCGACCGGAACGCTGCTTCATCATAGGCCGTGTAGCTGCCTTGAGGCAATTAAACACACCTTTCAGATTCGTTTCGATCACTTGGTCGAACTCTTCTTCCTTCATACGCATGATTAAATTATCTCTTGTTATTCCGGCATTATTCACCAAGATGTCAATCTTGCCCCAAGCGTCGATAACATCCTTGATTAAACGATCCGCCTCGTCAGCACGCCCGACATTGGCCTGAACCGTAATAGCTTCCACGCCCTTGGCTCGAATCTGCTCTGCAACCTCAGCCGCAGCCGCTTCGCTGCCAGCATAGTTTACCGCCACATTAGCGCCTGCTTCAGCCAGCGCCAGCGCGATACTACGGCCAATTCCACGCGACGCTCCCGTAACCAGCGCCGTTTTTCCACTTAATGGCTTAGACATCATAGTACCTCCTAACAAGTATATAGGCAATCACTAAACCTTTTAGCGGGCCTCCAAGGCCTCTATTACAGTAGCAAACGATTCCAGGCTGCTTATATTATACAGCTTAACCGTTTTGTCGATCTTTTTAACCAATCCGGTTAAAACACTTCCCGGCCCAAACTCAATAAAGGTGTCAACACCCTGCTCCAGCAGCCATGCCACGCTGTCCTCCCACAGTACCGGGGAATAGACCTGCTCCACCAGCAGCTGGCGAATTTCGTTACCCTCACGCACAGGTTTTGCCGTTACATTAGCCACAACCGGAACTTGAGCTTCAGAGAAGGCCACAGACTTCAGCTTGCCGGAAAGCTTGGTTGCCGCTTCCTTCATCAATGAAGAGTGGAAAGGACCGCTGACCTCCAAAGTAATAGCGCGCTTGCCGCCTGCTTCCTTGACACGTTCAGCGACCGCAGCTACACCTTCCTTCGTGCCAGATACAACAATTTGTCCTGGGCAGTTGATATTGGCCAATTCGACCAGTTGACCAGACTCCGTAATATCACGGCATAGTGCTGCCAGCGCTTCACGGTCAGCTCCCAGCACAGCAGCCATTCCGCCTTGTCCAGCAGGTATGGCCTGTTCCATGAACTCGCCACGTGCACGAACGATTTCAACCGCGTCCCCGAATGCGAGGACACCGGAAGCAACAAGTGCGCTGTATTCCCCAAGACTGTGTCCAGCCACATAATCAGGACAAATCCCTTTTTCCTTGAACACTTCATATAATGCAATGCTTGCCGTTAACAGCGCAGGCTGTGTATTCGATGTCTGTTTCAAGGCTGTGTCCGGCCCTTCAAAAATCAGTGTGCTTAGCGCGAAGCCCAACCGCTCGTCCGCTTGACGGAACACTTCCTGTGCAGCTGGAATCGCTTCATAAGCGTCTTTAGCCATACCTACAGCTTGTGAACCCTGACCAGGAAATATAAATGCCGTTTTGCCCATCTTGTATGCACCTCTCTGTATCCAATGCTTATCCTGTAAAATACCAGAAATTCAGTATTCTATCAAATCGGCCGATTCCTTACCAGACAAGAACCGACGCCCCCCAGGTCAATCCACCGCCGAAGCCCACCATCAATACCCGGTCGCCTTCCTTCATACGGCCTTCCTCAGCTGCTTCCACAAGAGCCAGAGGAATTGATGCTGCCGATGTATTTGCATATTTATTAACATTAATAACTACCTTTTCTTCTGGTAAATCCAAACGCTGCATTGCCGATTGGATGATGCGAATATTGGCTTGATGCGGAACGAACAGATCGATGTCATCCTTGGTCAATCCTGCTTTTTCCAATACATCAACCGTGGCCGTCCCCATTACACGGACCGCAAACTTGAACACTTCGCGTCCGTTCATGTAAATATAGTGCTGTTTGTTTTCCAACGTATCCGCACTCGCAGGCAAACGCGAACCGCCAGCTGCCAGGTTCAGCAAGCTGCCTCCTGCACCTTCGGCACCGAGATCAAAGGATTGAAATCCTCTTCCTTCAGATACTTCACCAATCACTACAGCTCCTGCACCGTCTCCGAAAAGAACACAGGTATTGCGGTCAGTATAATCTGTAATCCGGGAAAGACAGTCTGCCCCAATGATCAACGCATTGTTATAAATCCCTGTCTTAATGAAGCTTGTTGCCGTTGCCAGTCCATACACAAAACCCGAGCATGCTGCAGACAAATCAAAAGCCGCTGCACCTTTTGCTCCCAGCTTGTCCTGAAGAATGCAGGCAGTTGACGGAAACGCCATATCCGGTGTAACCGTAGCTACAATGATCAGATCCAAATCTTCTGCCGTCATGCCAGCAGACTTCAACGCCTTAATCGCCGCTTCATAAGCCAAATCAGATGTAGCCTGCTCCGGGGCCGCAATATGGCGCTCCTGAATCCCTGTACGACTGACAATCCATTCGTCACTGGTTTCTACGATTGCTTCCAGATCTTTATTGGTCAGAATTTTCTCAGGAACGTATTTCCCCGTTCCGATAATACCAACCGGCCGTAATTTATTCATATCGTCACTCACTTCCTGCTAATTTCCTTGGATATACTTTCCACCAATCGGTTTTGCAAGGCCGTGCGGGCCTGTCTTACCGCATTTTTGACGGCAATACCGTCAGATGAACCGTGACTTTTCAAGACGAGTCCGCTCAGCCCCAGCAAGGGAGCTCCGCCATGCTCCTTATAGTCCAGCTTATCCTTTAGACTGCGAAGTTCGGGCATAATCAATGCCGCCGCCAGCTTGGTCTTTAAAGACTTGGTGAACTGCTGTTTCAGGAGAGAAAATATCGCTCCGGCCGTACCCTCCAGCGATTTTAACATGATGTTTCCGGCAAATCCGTCGCATACCAGCACATCACAATTTCCGGTTAGCACATCTCTGGATTCCACATTACCCACAAAATGGACAGGCAACTGCTCAATAAGAGGAAATGCCAGTTTTGTCAATTCATTACCCTTCCCAGCTTCGGTCCCGACGTTCAGCAGACCTACCCTTGGAGAAGCCATACCGTGAACTTTCTGACGATACAGGCTCCCCATCAATGCATACTGGGCGAGATGCTCGGGCTTGGCATCCATATTGGCTCCCAAGTCCAGTGCCAACACACCCCGATCATCAATCGTCGGTATCATCGGGGCAAGAGCCGGACGTTCAATCCCTTCCATTCTTCCAACCACCAGCAATCCTGTGGTCATTAGCGCACCGGTATTGCCTGCAGATATCATGGCATCCGCTTCGCCTTCTCTGACCATTCGGCCAGCTACAACCATTGAGGCATCCTTTTTGCGCCGTACTGCCTTTACAGGCTCGTCTTGCGCATCGATCATTTCAGATGCATGACGAATGCTGAGGTTCGCAGGCAGCGTTCTACCGTTCAGAACCGATTCAATCCGTTCACGGTCACCAACCAGCGTAATGTCTGCATCCTTCCATTCCGCCGCCGCAGATAGCGCACCCTCTACTGTCGCCTCAGGGGCATTGTCTCCTCCCATGGCATCAATGGCGATCCGCATGCTGACTTCCTCCTTCGCTATACTCTTCCTCCGTGGAGCGATAAATGACAAAGTTTCCTTGGAATACCATTTCTTCCCCTACGTAGGCAAATACCTCCACTTTGGCCTTCCCTTTTTGCTCAGGATTTGAGCGTACATATGCCTTGGCAATACACTTCTCCCCCAAATGAACAGGGCGGACAAAGCGAATATCCGCCGAAGCGGTCAATGCTATCTCATCATTAATCACGGCGACGGCCAATGAATTGGCTTGAGCAAAAACATAATGCCCCCGTGCAATACCGGTGCGTGAAAAGATATGCTCCTCTTTGATTTCAAAGATGGAAATACCGCTTCGGTCCAATTGGAGATCAACGATATCCCCGATCACTTCATGCAAAGGCAAAGAACGAACCTGATCGTAGGATCGCTCAGCCATCAGCTTTAGCCGCTCCCGCAATTCCGGGATTCCGAGTTCCATTCGGTCCAGCCGAATCGTCTGGATGCTTACCTTCAGTTGTCTCGTCAATTCCTGATCCGTTACGAACGGATTATCATCAATCAATTGAGTCAGCCGCTGCTGTCTCTGTCTTTTCGGCAAACGTTCGATGTCAGTGACGCCTCCTTTCCCTGCAATAAACTGCCGTTCAGCCGACGGTTCGGGTTACTTCACGTTCTAACGGCAAAACTTCGAGCCTGTTTGTTATCTTGTATGTATAAAGGAACCCCTTCGGCCCTTCTTTCTTAGAACCTGGTACTAAAACAGTATATAGCATGCTGACACAAAAAGAAAGCATGCAAATAAAAAAAGTGACGCCTCACTGGAGTGAAGCGCCACTTTCCCTGCGAAGATTCCAAAGAATCCACTTATCGGACATTATTGAGAGATAATCTCTCTAGCTTTGTACGTTCCGCAAACTTTGCACACATGGTGAGCAAGTTTCAATTCGCCGCATTCGGAGCATTTCACCATACCTGGTACTGCCAGTTTAAAGTGAGTACGACGTTTGTCGCGACGAGTTTTGGATGTTCTCCGTTGAGGTACTGCCATTATTCCCACCTCCTTAACCAAATCGACCCCGCAAAAGCGGGTATGACTTCTTATCTCATTCAAGACTGAAGGTAACTAGCGGAAGCAGTTACTTTACAGCCGGTGAATCAAGCCTGCAACATCCATGCACGGGTTCTGTAACTCCCCAGCACAAGCGGATGATGATTTTTTCAGAATTGAACTCAATTCTTATTTAAAAAAATCCTTAAGCCCTGCCAGACGCGGATCAATCTTGTCCGTACTGCCATCATCACTGTCATCGGAGCCGATACTCCAGTTTTGTCCAGCCGCTGGTGCGATCCCCTGACAATTCTCACTGCACACAGGCGCAAACGGCACGTTCAGTACAAACAGTTCTTTGCAATACGGTGCAATGTCGAAGGAATCCTCCGTCACAGCGATAAATTCGCCATCTTCATCCTCCTCTTCACTACCTGAAGAGGTTTGCTTGAACCGTTCACGGAATTCAATCTTCAAATCTTCGTGCATCGGGCTCAAACAGCGTGAACACAGCATGTCCAGACCTGCGGTCAGCGTGCCTTCCACGCTCATCAAGCCTTGACCCAGACTAACGGCGACCAGATCGGTCTCCAGCGGGGAAACGGCCGTAACATCAGCACGATCATCCACCAATTCACTCACGTTTAGAGATTCACGGATCGGAAAAGGACCGTCACTTGTTGCTACTTTGCGAAAAAATAGTTGCATCACTATCACTCCAAACAAACAAAAATTATTATACCGACTGATCGAGTCGTTTGTCAACACCTTTCACTTTACACCACATACAAACCCATTGATCTTCCAATGGTACAGCACGTTTTATGAGGAAGAGAAAATACGTTGCACGGATCATGTACCTGAGCGTATTCGTACCCCCGCCACTCTTCGTGTACAATAATGCGAGTATAAAGCTTTTTGCTTCAGGTCTCAATGACTTGTTCAGAATAGTTACCCGGATCAGCTATAAAGAAGGGAGTCGACATACCGCCTTGAAAACACTCGGAGTTATTGTAGAGTATAACCCGCTGCATAACGGACATGTTCAACACTGGAAGGAGTCTCTTCGCATCACTGGCGCAGAGCGCACGGTGGCTGTGATGAGTGGTCCTTTCCTCCAACGGGGGGAACCCGCGATTACGGACAAATGGTCCCGCACCGAAATGGCACTCGCCATGGGCGTGGACCTGGTTGTGGAGCTGCCTGTGGCCTATGCCATTCAGCCCGCAGAATGGTTTGCCCACGGGGCGGTCGCCCTGCTCCGCGCCACGGGCGTTGTCGACGCGCTCTGCTTCGGCAGCGAGAGCGGAGACATCGCGCCGCTGCGCGCGCTGGCCCGCGTGCTGGCGGCAGAGCCGGCCGAGCTCAAGGCCGGCATCGCGCAGCGCCTGCGCAGCGGCGCGAGCTATCCCGCCGCCTACGCAGGAGCCGCATCCGCGCTCGCGGCCAAAGGGGCGGACGGCGCTGCGCTCGCCGCCCTCATGCAGCAGCCCAACAATTCGCTCGGGCTGCATTACTTGATTGCGCTGGAACGGCTGGGCAGCACATTCAAGCCCTTCACCGTAGCCCGCACCGGATCGGGCTACCATGAAGCCGTGGCGCCCGCGGACGGAGTCATCGCCAGCGCCACGGCCATCCGCCGTCTCCTGCTGGACGGCGGGCCGGAGGCTGCGTCGCCGTATGTACCAGCGGCGACACTGGAGATTTTGCGGCGCGAGTGGCAAGCCGGACGCGCGCCGCTGCAATGGGAAGCGTTCAGCCAGCCGCTGCTGAACGCCCTGATCACGCGCAGCCCGCAGCAGCTGGCGGAGCTGCACGAGGTCACCGAAGGGCTGGAGCATCGCCTGCGGCAATCGCTGTACACGCTGCCCCAGCCCTCGGTCGAGGCATTACTCGCCGCCGTCAAGACAAGGCGATATACTCGTACGAAGCTTCAGCGTATGCTTGCACATATTTTGCTGAATCATGCCAAAGCCGATATGTCCCCCGCTGAGCTGGCGAAAGGCCCCGGTTATATCCGTGTGCTCGGCTTTAATGCGGCTGGACGCGAGCTGCTGGCACGAATGAAGCAGACAGCAACTCTTCCTGTATGGGTCAAGCCGTCTGCCGGCTCACATCCCCATCTGGATTGGGATACGGCCGCTGCCGCCATACATGCAACCGGGATGCCGCATCCCGCCATCCGCGATATGTATGCCGATTACTTGCGACCGCCCATTATGGTTTAATGGGCAGCTTTTCCATATAATTCAGCGCATCGTCAAGCGTGCGCACCGGAACGAGCTTCATCCGGGTTCCGATTTGCTCAGCTTTGGCCTTAGCTTCTTTATAATTATCTGCCGGGACAAAAAACAATTCTGCACCCTGACGGTCAGCGGCGACAATTTTATATTTTGCACCACCAATCGCTCCTACCTGACCGCCCTTATCAATAGTTCCCGTACCGGCCACACGATATCCCTTACTCAGATCACCGGGCGTCAATTGGTTATAAATTTCCATCGTAAACATTAAACCTGCCGAAGGCCCGCCAACATCTGTGGATGTAAAATGAATCGTCTTGCGTCCATCCTTCGGCTCTACCTTTTGCACCGTGGCAATGCTGACGCCAAAGCCGGGACGTTGTTTGTCCGTCTCACTGTCCGTGATCGTCGTTAACGGAGCTTGCACCGTCAGCAAGGTGCCATTGCGCTTGAGCTTTACCTGGGCTTTGGTCCCCGCCTTCTCATTTTCCAAGGCAATCCGAATGGAGCGATTATTCGTTACCCTCGTGCCGTTCAACTCCAAAATTTTATCTCCAGGCTCAAACGCGCTGTTTGAGCGGGGCACCTTAAACACATACACATAATCCGGCACAATCCGATACGGGATATGGGCACGGCTGTAGGCAGCCTCCATGGCGGAAGACTGGGAATCCCCCATATACCATACCTGCTCTGCTGTGTATTCGTCCTCACTTCTTCCGTGCAGTCGGTCCTCCTTGCGCTGAATCTCCGAATTGCTATCCAGCCTGGACATGCCCAGCATGATAAGATTGGCATAACGTGCCGATACTGTCGTCATCATAAAGGTGCCACGTTCGTTACGGTCACCTTCCTGGACTGTAACCATCGGCTTAATCTCGTTGGCCCCACCTGGTCCATAGATCAGATAAGGGGTTGGCATATAGACCAGCACATAGACCATTGCGGTCAGCATCAAAACATAACCGATTGAAAAAAGAGCACTTTTACGGCTGATTCGCTTCATCGCTTCTCCCCCTTTCAGCCCGACTTCCTATCCTCCGCCAATCAATCCTGCGCACCTGCTTGTTCTCAAGCCTTTCGAATAAGCATACATTGTTTACAACAAGACAACATATATGAACAACCTATACCGACAACATCGTGAATAGTACGCTGACGACAGCATCCGACTCTCTTAGTATATGGATGAGAGGTGAACCCTTTGACACAAAAGGAAGCCCATACCGCCCCTTACTGGACAACCCTGCTGCTTGGCTTCGGAGCCATCCTGCTTGTATTGGCTGTTGTCACCTCGCCAGAAGAGGTGTTTCAAGCCTCTGCCCAAGGACTTAAGCTATGGTGGAGTATTATTTTTCCGGCTATGCTCCCTTTTTTGATGTTATCCGAAATGCTCATCGCCTTCGGTCTCGTCCATGGGCTGGGTGTCCTGCTGGAGCCATTCATGCGCTTCTGGTTCCGGCTGCCTGGACGAAGCGGCTGGGTGCTGGCCCTCGGCCTGACCGCTGGCTTCCCGGCTGCTGCGGAGGCGGTGCGCCAATGGGCGCAGCAAGAGGACATGACCGAGCTCCAACTCAGACGATTGACCGCCATCGCTCACTTCTGCAATCCGATCACCATCCTGCTCGTCATTGGAACAGGATTGCTGCACAATGCTACTGTAGGCGGGATGTTACTTGCTGTTCACTGGATCTCCGGGCTGCTGGCAGGCTGGATTACAGCCAGACTGCCTGCTACGTCAAAGGAATTGCAAAAACGGGAAACGCCAGCTGCCCTTCGGCGCACTTCTGTTTCCCGTACTTCCGCCACCTTGATCCAATCCGCATGGGATGCCACACGCTCTGCCAGAGAGCGGGATGGCCGCAGCTTCGGAAAACTGCTGGGCGAAACCGTGTCTCACGCTGTACAGACGCTTATGGTAACAGGTGGATTTATTATTTTCTTTTCCGTACTCATTCGACTAATATCCATATACTTGGGCCAAGGAGCATATTCGTTTGTATGGCCTGCCTGGATGGAAATCCATCTGGGTTCCTATGAAATCAGCCGCTTGCCTTACGATCTCCGCACCCAAACAGCGCTAATCAGTGCCGTGCTGGGATGGGGCGGTCTATGCGGCTGGCTCCAAATTACCGCAGTCACCAAACCTTCCGACAAAGGAATTACCTTCACCTTGTCGCGAGTGCTTCATGGGCTTATCGCCTTTGGACTTACGCTGGTAGCATGGGCACCGCTTGCTCGCATCTCCAATACAATTCCAGCTTACATCAGCGGCAGTTCGGCTTCTTCCTTTGCAGAAGACGGATATGAAAGGGTCACACACTCCGTCATGACAGAAGCCACTAATCTTCTAATACAACTGGAGGGTGCATCCATGTATCCCTGGCAGCTGACCGTGCTGTCCGCCACCCTCTTGATTACAATTGTGCTACTATTACTGGTCATTTCCTTTATGACTTCATGGTGGAGCCGCCGCGCATCGCGTTGACCTTGGAACGCAGCGCGTCCTCGACCTCAGGAGCTACCAAATCTACGACCTTGCCGTCAAAATGGGCAATTTCCTTTACCATACTAGAACTCAGATATGAATAGGCAGGATTCGTCATCATAAAGATCGTTTCCGCATCCGGGTTCAGCTTATGATTCGTAGAGGCTAATTGCAGCTCGTATTCAAAATCAGTCACCGACCGTATCCCTCTAACAATAACCTGAGCCCCTTTTTGACGTACATAATTGGCTGTCAGATCACGGAAGCTGTCCACCTCAATATTTGGAATATCACGGGTTACGGTCCGCAATAGCTCCATTCGCTCTTCCAGTGAGAATAGCGGATTTTTACTAATATTGTTAAGAACCGCGACAATTAGTAAATCAAACTGTCTGGCTGCTCTTTGAATGATATCCTGATGCCCCATCGTCACGGGATCAAAGGTTCCCGGATATACGGCAATACGTGGTTTGTGCTCAATCATGATGGTCCTCCCCGTCTGATTCGGTGATGCCGGATTTAGCCACTCCGGCCTCTGTATGCTCTTCAGCGTCCGACAAAGCATCGGCTGCAAATTGATAGATGGATATTGCTGTTTCACCATAGACCGCTTTTTTGACCTGCTCGAACGGCCCGAAGCTTTCCGGATATTCATGTCCGGATTCATATTCCAGCACGATGATTGCCTCTGAACGAAGCAAGTCCAATTCAGCCATACGGCTCATCAATTCATCTCCGTGTTTGAGACGATAGGGCGGGTCCAGAAAAACAGCATCAAAAAGAGCTCCACGTTTTGCGAGCGCCTTAAGCGCTCTTCCGGCATCATTACGGAACACTTCTGCCTGTCCTTCCAATCCGGTTTTTCGTAAATTTTCTTTAATGACCTCAATGCTTTTCGATTCCATATCAATAAAAACCGCCTTGTCCATCCCCCGGCTAAGCGCCTCTATGCCCAGGCCACCACTACCAGCGAACAGATCAAGCGCAACTCCCCCATCAAAATAAGGACCTATCATGCTAAATAGCGCTTCCTTGACCTTATCCGTGGTCGGCCGCGTCCCTGTGCCGGGAACTGCCTTTAACGGCCTTCCTTTGGCACTACCCGATACCACTCTCACGCTGAAACTCACCTATTTTCTATATGTGTTCATAACCATATAAGATTATGACGTTATCGTACCACATGCACCGCCGTTTGAAAAACGCAGGATCGTGCAGGTATAAAAAATCCTCCCCTGGGCATCCTTAGGATATCGGCATTCAACCAATGTCGTAGACAACCGCGGAGAAGACTTACGTTTCCCCATAAGCTCTTCGTCCGGTTTCTCCTCTCCCATTCGGGCGCTTCCTTCATGGAGCGCCTGATTTTTTTGCATAAAAAGAAGCTGCCCAATAGCAGCTTTATGTATCTTTTCATTTCTTCTATTCTCGGATTTTGTTCATTTAAGCAGCTCCTCGGGTGTATCGCCCTGATAAACATACACATAACTCGCTACCGATACAGCAAATGCTGCAAACATAGACAAGGATGTCGCTAAACCATATACTATTTTTCTCACCATTCCTCTCACCTCCTTCCCCGAATCAATGTCAGGCTCTGAACCATAAAAGCAACAGCCACTACAGAAGAACCGATTACAAAATTAGTACATACAAGTATGGAGGATAACAGTCGCAGGAGAGGGTAAAACCGGGCTGGAATACGCGACTGCTTTTCAATTCTGGATGGGGCAAAACATAAAACAAGCACAAGAGCTATTACGGTAAACAGGTTTGCCCACCAGCTGTCTAAAGAGATGCAGGATAGGGATGTAAAAGCGACAGAGGTCACCACCACACATGCCATGCCTGTTTTCAAATGAATGCCTCCTGATATTTGGCGCAACAGGGCAAATGCGATGAGAATCGTTGCAGCTTCTGCCATCCGCCCCGTGAAGAAAGAGGCGAATAGAGTCAAAATAATAATCATGCATGCATTTATAATGAGAGCAAGTGCATATTGAAGCACCGGAACAGAGGCCGGATGGTCCGGCACCGTATCCTTGATCTGGTTAGCAAGCTTGGAAGCCATCGTTTCAATCATCCCGGTACTCCTTTCCGATCGTATAATAGATGAAGAAGCCAGAAACCAGTGCAAAAAACATCATATTTAACCATACCTCGTTATAGTACAGCACAATAGAGGTTGAAATGAGAGACAGAATAATCAACGTGATGACAATACCGTATTCCTCTTTGAATTTGAGCTTTTTGAAATTAGACGAGAAGCCGATCCTTTTTCGATACAACATAAATGAGATGAGCAGCCCTGCAATTGCGCTTATCGATTGCAGCAGATAGCCCTTCAAGGAACCATCCTGCAGCTCAGAAATCAGCAAACTGCCGAACAGCATCTTTAGAAACACCGACTGAATGACAGCATACGCAAAATAGCCTGTTACTGTCATAATGCCTGACCACACAATCGGGATTTTCACCACGGTAGCGAGTAAAAAAATAAAAAGCAGCATATTGATGACAGGCACCAAATACGAGAGGGACCATCCCTCTCGGAGCAAATAGCTTTGTATGTTCATAATCAGATTCACAAAAATGGCTGGCCACAGATAAGGGATCAATCTGACTTGAAAAATACTAAGAATTAGTGCAAAAACAGCCACTCCCTCAAGCGTTGAAAAAAGCAAAAAGCTGATCGGCTTCACAAGCATGCACGCATCTCCTTTACAATTCCAACAAACCTCATCGGTATATTAAAAAACTTGGCTGTACCTCGAATATAAAGGGCTGGGAGCTACTTTTCAAGAGATCTTTTCAAGGATTCGATAGATTTTTTCAAGCACTTCAACGAAATGTTATCGGATGTAAGCTTCAAGTAAGGCTTTTAGCAACGCTTTCCTTGACAGAATCCCCCTGTGAACGTGTAGGCTTCATACGTGATATGAGCTTTTTCCCAGAACGGATACCAGGCTGTTCAATCCACGCATAGGTGAGCCAGGACAGTCCAGTGGTGAACAGCAACGTCATCGTAAACATCATAATGAAGTTGACCATCGGGGGAAAGGGGAATTTGATCTGAATGATCAGACTCAGAACCAGCATATGCGTTAAATACATGCTGTAGCTGAGGCGGCCGATCCACGACCATACCCGATTAAGCAACCACATCGGCTGCCAATGATACAAGGCATACGCTCCCAGTAGCAGACCGGCACCTATGAGGTAATCCGTCATACCTCCAAAAAACGCAAATAGTACAGATCCAAGCAGCAAGCCTCCACTGACCCGGTCTATGCTTTTCCAATGCCGCTCGTTCTTCCAGATAAAAAATAACAATATCCCCAGGCCAAAGACAGGTAATTGATTCGGAAACCATAAATACAGATAATGCCCCCATAAGGAATGGTCACTAATCCATGGATATTGGGCAAACCACGTATTTAGCCCGTAGCTTAGCACAAGCACAATCATGACAAACCAGGCAGCATGGCGGACTGATCGGATCAGCTTAAATAATAAGGGGACAAACAGATAAAACATAAATTCCACCGCTATAGACCATTCCACACCGATAATGCTGTTGATCCAATATGGGTTCAGGCCATTCAAAAACAGGACATGCGCTGCAATATTGGCGACCGTGACCCCCTCCTGATCCCCAAGCCAAAATCGGGGACCTGTCCCGTTCACCATTAAATAGATCCCGAGCATTACGTAATATAAAGGAGCAATTCGAAAAAAACGACGTATCAGATAAGCCAAAATTCCTTCCCTCCTGTCCCCCGAACGTCTGCACAGAGACAGAAACAACGTAAAAGCGCTGGCCAGATAAAATAAAGCGACTCCTTTCGCACCCATACTCAAGCCTTTTTGTATCCATCCGTTGATACCATCCACGTGCTGGCTGACATGCACCAGCAAAACCCCAATAATGGCCACCGCTCTCAGCGTATCCACAAATTGCAGCTTGTCATGTTTCACTTCACCCACGGCTTCGGGCATCGTATCCCTCCATAACGATTCTTTTCGATACATTTTGTATCTATAATACACAAAACGTATCATCAAAGTAAATAACTCCTTATGTAAAAAAACATCCCCAGCCGCAGACCGCGGCCAAAAGATGTTCAAATTGTTAAGCTATAGTTAGCCAAGTGGCAGGCATTTTATTTGTTTAAATGAAAAGGAACCGTCGTTACAATCACGTCTTTGTAATTGATCAGATAAGCTCTCATCAGCAAACTGGTCTGATTATGCAGAATATTTTCCCACCAGTGCTTGGTAATAAATTGCGGAATGAGAACAGTAATATGATCCTCATCTGCTTTTTTCCACTCCACTGTATCAATAAACTTGCGGAGCGGATTAATAATGCTGCGATAACGGGATCTCAAGACCACCAAGCGGATACCGACATCCCACTCTTCCCATTTCTGCTCCATTTTATGAATCGCTTCATCATCCATACCCACATATACTGCAACCACATTGTCCGATAAGGTCTTGGCATAACTGATGGTATTCATGACGACCCGCGTAATGCCCGCCACCGGAATAATAATGGTATTGCCTTTGACCATCGGTTTATCCTTTGTAATGTCAATACGCAGTTGCTCAGCCGTATTTTTGTAATGACCGTTGATCTTCATAAAGAAATACAGAACCAAAGGCAGGAAAATAAATACTACCCACACCTGACTGAACTTGGTAAAAATAAAGATAAGCGTGATCGACAGCGTGGTCAGCATGCCGATCGTGTTAATGGCAAGCTTGACGACCCAGCCGGACGGCTTGAGCCGAATCCAGCGAATCATCATCCCAAGCTGCGAAAGCGTGAACGGGATAAATACCCCTACAGCATACAGCGGAATCAGATTTCCGGTATTTCCACCAAAAACAATGACCAGCAATGCTGAGAAAATACTCAAAAACAGAATACCATTTGAGTATCCGAGCCGATCTCCACGAACCATGAACATATGCGGCATGTATTTGTCCTTAGCGAGCATAAAAGCGAGCAACGGAAAGGCAGAATAGGCGGTATTCGCCGCCAAAAACAAGATGAGCGCCGTCACACCCTGAATAATGTAATACATGACACCGCGACCGAAAGTGGCATTCGCAATTTGTGAGATAACTGTTTCATGCGGATTTGGACGAACACCGTACCAATAAGCCAGCAAACTGATCCCGATAAACATGCATCCGAGAATCAAGCCCATCATCATCAATGTGGTGGCCGCATTTTTGGCAGCAGGCTTGCGAAAGTTCGGGATGGCATTCGAGACAGCTTCTACCCCGGTTAACGCCGAACAGCCCGAACTGAACGCCTTTAGTAAGAGAAACAGGCTGACGTTGGATACCGTAGCTCCAAATTGCGGTGCTGCAGCATGAGCTCCCCCTGCCACATAATGAATAATACCGCTAATAATCAGAACAAAAATGGCAACAACAAATAAGTAAATCGGTACAGCCAGCACCGAGGCGGATTCCGTCACCCCGCGCAAGTTCATAATGGTCAAAAAGATAATCATGGTCAAAGCAATCGCAATCCGATGATCATGTAATGATGGAAATGCCGATGTGATGGCATCTGTACCCGCTGACGAGCTGACCGCAACCGTTAGAATGTAGTCGACCAGCAAGGAACCGCCTGCAATCAGACTCGGGGCCTTGCCCAAATTATCTTGAGCGACGATATAGGCACCACCGCCACCGGGATAGGAAAAAATAGTTTGCCGATAGGACAGAATCAGAATGACCAGCAATCCCAGTACTGCGATGGATATAGGTATGGAATACCATAGGGCAGCGAATCCAGCTGTAATCAAAACCAGCAAAATTTGCTCGGTGCCGTAAGCTACTGAAGACAATGCATCTGAGGACAGAATGGCCAGAGCCTTGAGCTTGTTTAGCTTCTCCTCTTCAAGGGCCGTCGACTTTCGAGGGCGACCGATTAGTAATCTTTTGACTTTACTCAGCATTTCGTTAACTCCTTCTTGGATGGGGGTTTTGCAGAAGAACTGTGGATCGTATGTTTATTATGTCACCTGTACATCAGATTGATGAAACAAATGAACTATTATTTTATACTCCCTCATCCTGAAAAAAACAATAAGGAATGCTCCCTATAATGAGCATTCCCGAGCAAGAAAGAGTATTTCGATAAAATACCCTTAAGTATACAGTAATTTGAACCTTTCCGGCGTAATTCCCTCAGCACGGCGAAAAGTTGCCACAAAATGACTGACATCCCGAAATCCGACCCGCTCCGAAACTTCCTTAACCGTCAAATGCGGGTATTCTGTCATCATTTCTTTAGCCTTGCGCAGCCGAATCACAATCAGGTATGCATAGGACGTTACGCCAAAAGCCTGCTTGAACAATGTATTTAAATGACGGGCGCTTACATTCATCATGATCGCCATATCAGATAGTCCCACATCTGGACTCGCGTAATTTTGTTCCATAAACGCCAGAACAGGCGCTAAACGCTCCACATTATGCGAAAGAGAAGGCATCGAGCTGTGTTGCCCATATTTACGCAACAGCGTCAAAAAGCGGTACATATCGGCCGAAGCATCTAATCCGGATAAATCCCGTTCGCTAACTAGGGAATGAAGGATACCTTCTCCAAAGGTATGTAGCTCGCTGTCCTTGTCCCAATGATACCCGCGCGT